>DYEA01000003.1 GCA_020725885.1 Slackia sp.
CCTTCATCTTCCTCGGCCCCTCGGGAGTGGGCAAGACGGAGCTGGCGCGCACCCTGGCGGAGTTCCTCTTCGGAGACGAGTCGGCGCTCATTCAGATCGACATGTCCGAGTACATGGAGAAGCACACGGTCTCGCGGCTGATCGGCTCGCCGCCGGGCTACGTCGGCTTCGACGAAGGCGGGCAGCTCACGGAGGCGGTCCGGCGCAAGCCGTACTCGGTGGTGCTCTTCGACGAGATCGAGAAGGCGCACCCCGACGTCTTCAACGTGCTGCTGCAGATCCTCGAGGAGGGGCGCCTGACGGACGCCCAGGGCCGCCGCGTCGACTTCAAGAACACCATCATCATCATGACGAGCAACGTCGGCGCGCGGGACATCGCCAAGGGCAAGACCATCGGCTTCACGATGCAGTCCTCCGACGCGATGCCGTACGAGACGCTCAAGGAGCGCGTCACCGGCGAGCTGAAGAAGATCTTCCGGCCCGAGTTCTTGAACCGCGTCGACGAGGTCATCGTGTTCCACGACCTGACGCCGGAGGAGATCGAGGTGATCGTCGATCTGATGGTGGCTCGGCTCCGCGAGCGCCTCGCCGAGCAGGGCATCGGGCTCGTGCTCACGCCTGAGGCGCGCGCGCTGCTCGCCAAGGAAGGCTACGATCCGGCGCTCGGCGCCCGGCCGCTCCGGCGTGCGATCCAGCGTCTCGTGGAGGACCCGCTGTCGGAGCGCATCCTGGCGGGCGAGTGGCACCCGGGCGACGTCGTGGAGCTGCGCGTCGAGGACGGCGCGCGTCCGCTCCGAGTGGCGCTGCGGCCAGTGCGGCCACGCCGCGCCGAAATGGCTCGGCCGGTGTCCTGCGTGCGGGGAGTACGGAACATTCGCTGAGTCGCGCGTAGACGACGGCCTACGGCAGCCCGCTGCTCCGCGGACGCCCGTCCGGCTGGAGGACGTCCGGGTCGATGCGGCGACCAGGATCAAGACCGGCATCGGCGAGCTGGACCGCGTGCTCGGCGGCGGCATCGTACGCGGCTCGGTCGTGCTGCTCGCCGGGGAGCCCGGCATCGGCAAGTCCACGCTGCTGCTGCAGGCCGCCAGCCGCATGTCCGAAGCAGGCCGGCGGGTGCTGTACGTCTGCGGCGAGGAATCCGCCGAGCAGGTGCGCCTGCGTGCCGACCGGCTGGGCGCTGACGGCGGCGTGCTGCTGCTTCCTGACTGCGACGTAGAAGCCGTCTCTGCGACCGCCGCAGCCGAACGGATCGACGTTCTCGTCGTCGATTCGATCCAGACCCTTTCCGCTGACGGATCGCCCGGCATGCCCGGCAGCGTCGGGCAGGTCAGGGCGTGCGCCCAAACGCTCGTGTCGCTCGCAAAGAGCAGCGGGATCGCGGTGGTGATCGTCGGGCACGTCACCAAAGAGGGAGCTGTAGCGGGACCTCGCGTCCTCGAGCACGTGGTCGACGCGGTCCTGTCCTTCGAGGGCGACCGGGACCACGCGTTCCGCGTCGTGCGGGCCTCGAAGAACCGCTTCGGTTCCGTGAGCGAGGTCGGCGTGTTCGAGATGACGGCATCCGGTCTCGAAGGGGTCCCTGACCCGTCCGGCCTCATGCTGTCGCAGCGTCTCCAGGAGGCCCCGGGCTCGTGCATCTTCCCGACGGTCGAGGGCACTCGCCCCCTGCTCGTGGAGGTCCAGGCGCTCGTGACGCGGAGCTGGCTTCCCGCGCCCCGCCGGCACGCGGTCGGCGTCGACATCGGCCGGGTGCACCAGGTGCTCGCGGTGCTCGAGGGCCGTGCTGGCGTGCGGTTCGGAGAGCACGACGTGTACGTGTCCGTCGTCGGCGGCGTCCGCGTCTCAGACCCGGGCATCGACGTCCCGCTCGCGCTCGCGCTCGTCTCGGCCCGGGAGGGCGCGCCGGTCGCGGGGTCGCTCGCGGCGTTCGGCGAGGTGGGTCTCACAGGCGAGGTCAGGAGCGTTCCTCACGCCGCCGTGCGGTCGGGCGAGTGCGCTCGCGTCGGCATCACGACGCTCGTTGTGCCGGACGGCCGCTCGACGCCGGCTCCTGACGGCGTCTCGCTCCGAAGGGCCGCTTCGGTCGCGGCCGCCCTGCGCGCGGCAGGGCTGCCGACCGCCGACTGACCTGCCCTTGGTGCCAGACGCCCGCTCGTGGCACAATCGGTGCAGCCGAGGTCGGAGGGTCATGTGGAGGTTCCGCACGACGACGTCATGCTGCAGGCGCTCGCGGCGGTGGCGCCAGGGACGCCGCTGCGCGAGGGGCTCGACCACGTCATCTCTGCGCGCACCGGAGCGCTGATCGTCATCGGAGACGAGCGCGGGGTCGAGAGCATCAGCAACGGAGGATTCGTGGTCGGCGTCCCATACACGCCGCAACGCCTGTTCGAGCTCGCGAAGATGGACGGCGCGATCACGCTGGACGAGGGCATGCGCCACATCTTGAAGGCGAACGTGCACCTGGTCCCGGATCCCTCGATCCCGACGTCCGAGACCGGGATGCGGCATCGCACCGCGGAGCGCGTGAGCCTGCAGACGGACGCCCTCGTCATCTCCATCTCGCAGCGACGAGACGTCGTCAGCCTATACCGGCGCGGCCAGAAGATCGTCCTCGAAGACGTCGAGGTCGTGCTCGCCAAGGCGAACCAGGCGCTGCAGACCCTCGAGCGGTACCGTGCGCGGTTCGACGAAGTCGCAAGCCACCTGACGGTGCTCGAGTTCGAGAACGTCGCCACGTTGCGGGACGTTGCGGTCGTCGTCCAGCGCTCCGAGATGGTGCTCCGCGTGGCCCGCGAGGTGATGCGGTACGTGATCGAGCTCGGCGAGGACGGCCGGCTCGTGCGCATGCAGTCCGAGGAGCTCACCGCCGGCGTGGACGAAGACTACACGATGCTCGTGCGGGACTACGCCGTGGATCCGAGCTCGCGTGCGGCAGCCCGCGTGCGGCAGAGGATCGCATCCATGAAGCCGGATCAGCTGCTCGACCCGCTGGCGGTCATCCACGCGCTGGGGCATGCGGGCGGCCCGGACCTCGTGGAGCAGCGCGTGCGTCCGCGCGGGTATCGCGTGCTGCGCCACATCCCTGCGCTGCCGGGAGCCGTGGCGAACCGCGTGGTCGACCGGTTCCAGACCCTCTCGGCGCTGCTCGGCGCATCAGAGCAGCAGCTGGACGACGTCGAGGGCGTCGGCGCCAGGCGCGCTGCGGCCATCATCGACGGATTGCGCCGCATGCGGGAGCACCCGGGTCCGTAGCGCCCGTCGCCGTCGTCCGGCCTCGATCCGTGCGCATCGCGTCTCGAACCCTCCGGCGCGCCGTGCTGTGATAGACTCAGGCTCGCAGTCCGTTGGCGGCATCGGCGGGAGGTGAGGGCGAACCGGCAGATGGGCCGTCTCCGGTCGTCGCAGGCATGATCGTGCAGTTGATGCGGTTCGTGCTGCTGACGGCGGGCGCGTTCGGTGGCTATTCGGTCGCACGGCTTGCTGACTGGCCATCCCAGACGGGCTTCTCAGAGGAATCCGTCATCATCCTGTTCATCATCCTGGGAAGCGCGATGGGATACCTGCTCGGCGGCATCATCGGCCGAGAGATCACGGTGCAGTTCCGTCGCATCGAGCAGCAGATAGCCGAGTTCCAGCCGGCGGAGCTCCTGTTCGGCGCTCTGGGGCTGGTCATCGGGCTCGTCATCGCGTACTTCGTCTCGGATCCGCTGCGCCTGCTCCGGCCAGCGTGGCTCGCGTTCGTCGCGATCGGGGGCGTGTACGTCCTCTTCGCGTGGGGAGCCACGCGCTTGTTCCTGCTCAGACGCCACGAGGTCGCCCGCCAGTTCGCAGAGCAGGCGGCGGCAGCTCCCCAGCAGCGTCCGAAGTACCTCGACACGAGCGCAGTCATCGACGGACGCTTCGAGGCCGTCGTCGCATCGGGGTTCCTCGAGGGCCCTCTCCGGGTTCCGCGGTTCGTGCTCGCGGAGCTCCAGACGCTCGCGGACTCGGCCGATGACCTGAAGCGCGCTCGAGGACGCCGCGGCTTGGACGCGCTGACCGCTCTTTCGGCCAGAGGCGACGTCGTGACGGTGGCCGAGGTGGACTTCCCGGAGGTCCCCACCGTCGACGCGAAGATCGTGCGACTAGCGAAAGACTCGGACGGCGCGATCGTCACAGCGGACCACAACCTGACGCAGGTGGCGCGAGTTGACGGAGTCGAGGTGCTGAACCTCAACGAGCTCGCGCAGGCGCTGCGTCCGGTGTACCTGCCAGGCGACCGGTTCGTGCTGCGGGTGGCCAAGCCGGGCAAAGAGCCGGACCAAGGAGTCGGGTACCTCGAGGACGGCACCATGGTCGTGGTGGCCGAGGGCCGTGAGGCCATCGGCGCCGAGATAGAGGTCGAGGTCACGTCGGTCCTGCAGACCTCTGCAGGCCGGATGATCTTCGCGAAGGCGGTGTGAGCGTGCGCGTGGTGGCGATCATCGCCGCCGCCGGCAGCGGCGAGCGGTTCGGCCGTCCCGGGGGCAAGCAGCTCGCAACGCTCGCCGGTGCGACCGTCGTCGAGCATGCCGCGCGCCCGATACTGGCATGCGGGCGCGTCGACGGCGTCGTCGTCGTGACGCGCGAGGAGGACGTGCCGGCTTTCCTGCAGCTGTTCGCCGACGCGCCGAAGGTCATCGGGGTCGTGGCGGGCGGCGAGACGCGCCAGGATTCGGTGCGCGCAGGGTTGGCCGCGGTGCCGCCCAGCGCGGAAGTGGTGGTCGTGCACGACGGGGCCCGCCCCCTCGTCACTGCAGAGGCTGTCGAGGCCGTGCTCGAGGCCCTTGGGCCAGGCGTGGACGCGGCCGTCGTCGGGCATCCGAGCGTCGACACCGTGAAGTCCGTCGACCACGACGGCTTCGTGGTCAAGACCGAAGACCGGCAGCGGCTCTGGCTGGTGCAGACCCCGCAGGCATTCCGCGTCGACGCTTTGTCGGCAGCGCTCGAGCGCGCCGCGGAGGCGGGCACGGTCGCAACGGACGAGGCCGCGCTCATCGAGTCCGCAGGCGGCAGGGTGCGCGTCGTCGCTGGTTCCCGCGACAACATCAAGGTGACGGTGCCCGAGGACTTGGCGGTGGCCGAGGCGCTCCTGATGCGCCGCGCCGAAGCCGATGAGCAGAGGAGGTCGTCGTGACCGCGGCTTCGTATCGCGTCGGCGTCGGGTTCGACGCGCACGCCTTCGAGGAGGGCAGGCCGCTGGTGCTCGGCGGCGTCACGATCCCCGGCTGGCCGGGGCTCGCGGGCCACTCCGACGCCGATGTCCTCGCGCACGCCCTGATGGACGCGATCGTGGGGGCTCTGCGCGAGGGCGACATCGGGCGCCTGTTCCCGGACGACGACCCTGCGTACGCGGGCGCGTCCAGCGTCGGCCTGCTCGCACGCGTCGCGGATCTGATGCGCTCGAAGGGATTCGAGCTCGTCGACGCCGACTGCGTCCTGGTGATGGAGGCGCCGAAGGTCGCCCCATACCGGGAGGAGATGCGCGCTCGCCTCGCGGCCGCCCTCGGGGTCGAGGTCGACCGGGTCGGCGTGAAGGCCACGACGACCGAGGGCCTGGGCTTCACCGGCCGTCGCGAAGGCGCGGCCGCGTACGCGGTGGCGCTTCTGGAGCGTGTCGGAGCATGAGCGAGCGCACGCGATTCGCGCCCGCTCCGACGGGGCTGCTGCACGTCGGCGGGGCCCGGACCGCCCTGTTCAGCTGGCTCGTCGCCCGTCAGTCGGGCGGGGCGTTCCTCCTGCGCATCGAGGACACCGACGTCGAGCGCGTCCGCGCCGGCGCCGAGGACGCGATCGTCGAGGATCTGCGATGGCTCGGACTCGAGTGGGACGAAGGCCCGGACGTCGGCGGTCCCTACGCGCCCTATCGCCAGTCCGAGCGGACAGGCCTGTACGACGCAGCCATCAGCCGGCTCAAAGACGCCGGCGCAGTCTACCCGTGCTACTGCACTCCAGAGGAGCTCGCTGCCGCTCGGGTGCAGGATGAAGCCGCCGGCCGCCCGCCGCGCTACCGCGGGACCTGCCGCGGGCGCTCGGCTGTTGAGCGCGCCGAGCTCGAGCGGGCAGGGGCGCGTCCGGCCTGGCGGTTCGCCGTCGAGCCAGGGCGCTCCGTCGTGTTCGACGACGCCGTGCACGGCGCGATGCGCTTCTCGACTGACGACATCGGCGACTTCGTGGTGGTTCGCGCGGACGGCCGGGCGACCTACGACCTGGCGTGCGTGGTCGATGACGCTCAGATGGAGATCAGCGTGGCGGTGCGCGGCGACGACCACCTCGCGAACACCGCACGGCAGGTGCTGCTGGCCGAGGCGCTCGGCGTGTCGCGGCCGCGGTACGCCCACCTTCCGCTCGTGACGGGACCGGGGGGAGAGCCGCTGTCGAAATCTGCGGGCGGCGCCGCTATCCGCGAGCTTCGCTCAGACGGTTTCCTGCCCTCGGCCGTGGTCGAGTATCTTGCCTCGCTCGGGTGGGGCGTCCCGCAGGGGCTGGACGTCCGCTCGCCCGCGGACCTCGTCCCGATCTTCGCCATCGAGCGGGTCTCGCCGTCTCCAGCGACGCACGACGTCTCGCGTCTTCGCGCGATCAACGCGCGCCACTTGCGGCGTCTCCCGGCGGACGAGTTCGCCGCCTTCGCGGACCGCTTCGTGCCGCCGATGCCGGCGGGCATCGACCGGGGAGCGGTTCTCGAAGCGGTGCGCGACGAGGCCCAGACGGGCGCGGACCTGGCGCGCCTCGCGCAGCGGATCGCGCAGCGGCCGGGGCCTTCGACGGCTCTGGCTGGCCCTGTGCTGGAGGCGGTGCGCGCCTCGCTACCTGAGCAGTGCGCTCGCTGGCAGCCAGAGACGATCGCGGCTCGCCTGAAAGACGAGCTTGCGGCACGCGGCGTGCCGGTCAAGGACGGCATGCACGCGGTGCGCGCCGCGCTCATGGGCGCTCCCGACGGCCCGCCGATCTCGGCGCTGCTCGCAGTCCTCGGACCGCGGGAGACGGCCGCCCGCATCAGCGCCGCGTCGTTGACGGAGCCGAGCGCGAGCGGCGATAGTGATGTCTCCGAGACAGGCGAGAGCCAGACGGCAGGGACGTAGAGCGATGTTCGAACGGATGCGGCGAGACATCGAAGCGGTCAAGCAGCGGGACCCCGCCTGCACGTCGACGCTGTCCGCTCTCACCAATTACCCGGGGCTCTGGGCGATCTGGTGGCACCGGCTCACGCACCGCCTCCACAAGGCCGGCCTCGTCTGGCTCGCTCGGCGCATCAGCCAGGTAGTACGGCACTACACGGGGATCGAGATCCATCCAGGCGCGACGATCGGCGAGGGCTTCTTCATCGACCACGGGATGGGCGTGGTCATCGGCGAGACGACGATCATCGGCAACGACGTGACCATGTACCAAGGCGTGACCCTCGGCGGGACCGGCAAGGAGCACGGGAAGCGCCACCCGACCATCGGCGACAACGTCGTCATCGGCGTCGGCGCCACCGTCTTGGGCAACATCACCGTCGGGGACCACTCGAAGATCGGCGCGGGAGCGGTCGTCATCCAAGACGTGCCGCCCAACTGCACCGTCGTGGGCGTGCCGGGCCGCGTCGTGGTGCGCGAGGGAGAGCGCGTCGACGCCATCGACCTCCACCACGAAGACCTGCCCGACCCGGTCGTCGAGATGTTCAGGACCCTGCAGCGGCGTATCGAGCGGCTGGAGGCGCGCCTCGAGCGCGACGAAGCGCGAGCGTCAGAAGCAGGGCAAGCGCCGTTCGAAGACCGCGCCGAGTGAGAGGGCCACGCTGATGGCGATCCGCGTCTACAACACGATGAGCCGCACCAAGGAGGAGTTCGTCCCGCGCGAGCCGGGAAAGGTCGCGATGTACGTGTGCGGCCCCACGGTCTACAACCACATCCACCTGGGCAACGCGCGCACGTTCCTGTCGTTCGACGTCATCCGGCGGTACCTGATGTGGCGTGGCTACGAGGTCACCTTCGTGCAGAACATCACCGACGTCGACGACAAGATCATCAAGCGGGCCCAAGAGGAGGGCAGGTCGCCCGCGGAGGTCGCGGAGACGTACACGCTCGCGTTCCGTTCCGCCATGGACGCGCTGGGCGTGCTGCCCCCGACGAGCCAGCCGATGGCGACGCAGACCATCCCCGAGATGGTCGCGATGGTCGAGCGGCTGGTCGAGCGTGGCCACGCATACGTGGTGGACGGGGACGTGTACTTCTCCGTCCGGTCGTATCCGGGTTACGGCGAGCTCTCGGGCCGCGACATCGACGAGCTGGAGGCCGGAGCGAGAGTCGAGGTGGACGAGCGGAAGCGCGACCCGCTCGACTTCGCGCTGTGGAAGGCCGCGAAACCAGGCGAGCCGCACTGGCCGAGCCCGTGGGGCGAGGGCCGTCCCGGGTGGCACCTCGAATGCTCCGTGATGTCCGAGCGCGAGCTCGGCGTCCCGTTCGACATCCACGGCGGCGGGGCTGACCTGGTGTTCCCGCACCACGAGAACGAGCGGGCACAGTCGGAGGCCGCCACCGGCACGCAGTTCGTCCGGTACTGGATGCACGGCGGGATGCTCCAGGTCGACTCGGAGAAGATGAGCAAGTCGCTCGGGAACTTCCTGCTGCTCAAAGACGTCCTCGCGCAGCACCCGGCGTCTGTGCTGCGGATGCTCATGCTGCAGACGCACTACCGCAGCCCGCTCGACTTCTCGGACTCCCGGCTCGAGGAGGCTTCGGCTGCGCTCGAGCGCATCGCCAACGCGGTCCGCAACCTGGAGTGGGCGGCTCGCTCTGCTGGGGGTGGCGCTGGCGCGTCCGCCGAGGACCGGGAGGCGCTGCAAGCCGCCGTGCGAGAGGCGCGGGAGCGCTTCGTCGAGTCGATGGACGACGACTTCAACACCGCGGGGGCCCTGGCGGCGTTGTTCGAGCTCGGGCGTGCGTGCAACGCGTTCCTCGCGGAGCACCAGTCGGATCTCGGGCAGCCGGACCGCGGCGTCCTGGCCGAGGCCGCCGCCACGATCCGGGAGCTGCTCTCGGTGCTGGGCATCGAGCTTCCTGCGGCCGAAGACTCGGTCGAGCCGACGGCCGACGTGCTGGTTCTCGCCCGCGACCTCGCCGGATACGACGGGACGGACGCGGACGAGGCGCTTCGCGCTCTGCTGGCAGCGCGCGAGGCGGCCAGGGCGGAGCGCAATTGGGAGGCCGCGGACACCGTCCGGGAGGCTCTCGGAATGCTGGGCTACTCGGTCGAGGACACCCCGAGCGGGCCGCGCCTGGTGCGTCGCAGCCGGGGCTGAGCCATGGCCGAACGGATCGAAGGCCGGCGAGCGGTCCTCGAGGCGCTGCGTGGCGGTCTGGAGGTCGAGCGTGTCGAGGTCGCGCAGGGGCTTACCCACGAGCCAGCCCTGAGCGAGATACTGGACGCGGCGGCGCGGCGCGGCGTGCCCGTGCACGAAGTCGAGAGACGCGCGCTCGATGCCTCGAGCGAGCGCGGCCGGCATCAAGGCGTCGCCGCGGTGCTGAAGGCGTTCCGGTACGCCACCCTCGGAGAGGTTCTGGAAGCGAGCCGTGAGAAGCCGGACGGCACGCTCGTGGTGCTCGACCACGTGACCGACCCGGGCAACTTCGGTGCGGTGGCGCGTTCGGCCGAATGTGCGGGGGCGGATGCCCTCGTCGTCGCAGAGCGGCGCTCAGCGCCCGTCACGGCGGTGGTGCACAAGGCCGCGGCGGGCGCTCTGGCGCACCTTCCAATCGTCCGCGTGACGAACCTTGTGCGGGCGATCGAGGAGATCAAGGCCGCCGGCTACTGGGTCATCGGAGCGTCGGGCGACGCCGAGACGGACCTGTGGCGCGCTCCGCTCGACGGACGCGTCGCGCTGGTGCTCGGTTCCGAAGGGCGCGGCCTGTCGCGCCTCGTCGAGCAGTCGTGCGACGTGCTCGTCTCGATCCCGCTCCTCGGCCGCGTGGAGTCGCTGAACGTGGCGCAGGCGGCGACCGTGCTCTTGTTCGAGCGAGTCCGGCGTTCGAGGTCGTCGTGAGGCACGTGATCATCGACGGGTACAACGTGCTCCGCACTGCGCGGCGGTACAAGGCGCTCGCAGCGCACGACCTCGAGGCGGCCCGCACGAGGCTCGTCACGGACGCGGCGGCGCTCGCCGACAGCGCCACGCGCGTCACAGTCGTGTTCGACGCCGCCATGAACGAACGGTCGACCGGCGCGGCGCATCACGTCGCCGGAGTGGTCGTGGTCTTCTCGCCTCACGGGGTGTCGGCTGACGACGTCGTCGAACGGCTGGCCGCTCGCGCCAAAGACCGAGGCGACGTCGCCGTGGTCGTCACGTCGGACGCCGAGACCCAGCGCGCCGTGATGGGAGGGGCCGCGCTGCGGATGTCGTCGCGAGAGTTCGAGCGGGAGGTCGAGGACGTCGAGCGCGATGCTCGCGCGAGCGCTCGGACGGGGACGTCGAGCGTGCCGCTCGAGCGCCGCATCGACGAAGACGTGCGGCGCGCGCTCGACCGCTGGATCGGGCTTGAACGCTGATTCGCGTTAATGCAGGCTCAGCGTGGTTTCGGACGGTCGCACGCGGTGCTGTCATGTTCGTTCATGTTTGCCGGAATCGGTTGACGCGCGCCGATTGCGTGCTAGATTCGGTGGTGCGTCTCGTGGTGTTTTTCACAAGCGCACAGATGTGGGCCCTGCCCAACTGGGGGAATCGTCACGGGAGGGACATCGCCTTGCAGAACGTGCAGAAGCACTCGCGAAGAAGGCTCGGACAGGCAGACGACGAGATCGAACTCATCTTAGCTGCGCAATCGGGGGACGATCTGGCAAGCGCTGAGATCCTCAGGCGGTATCGGGGATTCGTGCGGTGCAAGGCCCGCTCGTATTTCCTGGCGGGCGCCGACCGGGAAGACGTCCTGCAAGAGGGCATGATCGGCCTGTACAAGGCGATCCGCGACTTCGACCCATCGAAGCAGTCCAGCTTCCGTTCCTTCGCCGAGCTGTGCGTCACCCGCCAGCTCATCACCGCCATCAAGTCGGCCACGCGCCAGAAGCACTCTCCGCTGAACACCTACGTTTCGCTTTCGCGCACTGCGGGGGCGGAGGAAGAAGGCGACCGGGTGCTCGCGGACATCCTTGCGGTCCGCGAGGTCTGCGACCCCGCCGAGATCGTGATCTCCGCATGGGAGGCGGCGGACATCCGGGACGGGTTCCTGAACGCGCTGTCCCCGTTCGAGTCGCAGGTCCTGCGTCTGTACGTCAACGGGAAGTCGTACCAGGAAGTCGCGGAAGCGCTGGGCCGGCACACGAAGGCCGTGGACAACGCCATCCAGCGCATCAAGCGCAAGGTGGAGCTGCAGGTACAGCGCTGCCGCGCGTGCTGACGCGCGTCCGGGCGCTGGCACGCGGGCGGGAAGCCGGGTACAATCCGTGACGCTCGCCGGCGTGGCTCAATGGCAGAGCAATCGCCTTGTAAGCGATAGGTTGTGGGTTCGATTCCCTCCGCCGGCTCCAGCGATCACGCGTCCGGGCCGCTCGACGGTCCGGACGCTTGGTTCTCGCCGCCCAGCGCGATCGGCTGCGGGGTGAGCCCGTCCTTCCAGAGAACCTCGACGACTTCGACGGGCCTTGCGATGTTCTTGAGCTCGAACTCGCCGTGGCTGTGGAACCGCTCCCGGAAGCTGTGCGCGGCTCTCGCGACGTCGCCCGAGACGAAGACGCGGCCGCCGTCGGCCAGACCCATGACCCGCGCCGCAAGGTTGAGCGCGGCGCCGAGGAACGGCCTGCCTCCCGCGTCCACGACGACCTCGCCTGACGCGATGCCGATCCTCACGGCCAGTCCCTCGGGAACGGCGGCCTCGCCGCCGAGCCGCTCGATCGCTTCCTGCATCTCGATCGCGGCCGCCACGGCCTCATCGGCGGAGTCGAACGCCGCGACCAGGCCGTCGCCGCCGGTCGGCTTCCCTTTCCCGCCGTGGCGCTCGATGATGGGCAGGAGGACGTCCCGGTGACGCTGCACCACCTTCGCGCACTCGACGCTGCCGAGCCGCTCCGTCATCTGGGAGAAGGCTTTGAGGTCTGTGAGCATGACGACCGCGGACTTCGTGTGCCTGCTCGCGAGCTCCTCCTCGGCTGAGGCGATGAGTCTCAGCAGCTCGTCCACGTCGGCTTCCTCGGCTCGCAGCGACGTCGAGGCCGCTGTGCGGGCCGGGCTCGCGACGGCCACGCGCGGGAACAGCCACTCGGACATCGCCCCTACGACCGACGCTGCCAGCACAGACGCTCCGGCCTGCCTCACGAGATCCGAGAGCGGGATCACCTGGCCGCTCACGCGCCAGATCGCGGCGCTTCCGCCGGCAGCAAGAACGGTCAGCAGCGCGATCCCGAAGACCGCCTGCAGCCGTTCGCGCGAGGGCCTGTCCGAGCCGCGGAGCCACGCCGCGACGGCTGCCACGACGACCCACAGCGCGACCTGCGCCGTCAAGGCCCAGGTCGGCTTCGCTGCCGCGAGCGCGTCCAGGAACCGCGACGGGTCCGCCCGGGACACCGATTCCGACAGCCAGGCGAACGACAGCGGGTTCTCGGGCGCCGCTCCGAGCGCGACGAGCGCATTCGACGCCTGAGCCCCCGCGAGCAGGACGCCGACGCGGGGCGCTCCCAGGACGGCTCCGGCCGCGATCGCGCCCGCGGCCCCGATCCCGGCACCGGGGGCTCCGTCGCGCAGCCCGAAGAGGTAGCCAGCAAGCACGGGCCCCGCGAACCCGGCCCCGAGCGGCAGGCACGCGACGGTGAGCAGCACCGCCACGGCTCCCGCGCCGTCTCTGGACGACAGCGCTTGCGCGAGCGCGAACCCGGCCACGCACAGGGCCGTCCCCGCCACGAAGTCGGCCGCCGCTACCGGCACAGAGAACGCGGCGACGCCGAGCAGCACCGCGACGGCAGGCGTCCACATCGCCAGCGCGAACGCCGCGAGCGCGATCGCGGCCGTCAGCCAGTCGGGATAGAAGCGGAATGCCGGCAGGCCCGCCGCAAAGCACGCCGCGATGAAGCCGGCGCGGATCCAGCGGAGTGCGGAGGCGTTCTTGCGGGTGACACGGGATGCCACGGTCGCTCCCTTCATGCGCGCCAGCTCAGCGCCACGACCAAGAACCACAGCACCGTGCAGAGCGCCGCTCCGGCCGCCGCCTCGCTCAGGTGACGGGAGCGGGGTTCGGGGGGTGCGGCGATCGCGTAGACCACGCGCGGGACGAACACGGCCAGCCCAGCGGCCGGGAACGGGGACAGCACGCCGACGAGCAGCGCAACGGACCGCTCGGCCATGCCGTACGCGCGAGCAAGGTCGAACCGGAGCACGGGGATCGCGCCGTCACCCGCGGCGCGCGTCGCGGTCCGCGCCTCGAACGCGACGATGCTGCCCATGAGCGCGGCTGTGACGACGGCGTCGAGGAGCGCGAGCTGCGCGATGGACATCTCCACGCCTAGGACGCCGGGTTCCACCGGAGCCGGCAGGATCAGGGCGATCAGCACCAACGACAGCACGTGCAGTCCCTGGTCGAGGAAGAACACGAGCAATCCGGAGTGCGCGGCCGTGTTGCGGGCCGGGACGGACACGCGCTCGATCGCGAGGTGCGCGAGACCCGCGGCCAAGACTGCAGGCCATGCGGCATCAAGATCGCCGACGAGGGCCGCAGCGGTGCAGGCGGTGACGATGGCCGCGTGAAGCGCCTGGCCCTGGAATCCGGTCCTCTTGGCGCGCACGAGCCGGCCTGGCTGGAACGCGAAGTCGCCAAGGATGTGGCCGAGCAGCAGACGCAGGAACAGGGCCATGCGCTTCCTCCGAGGTCTGCGTGACGCTCTGATTGTGCACTATCCTGGCGGCGGCGTGCCACGCCTGCTTCCCTCTGTCAGTCCTATGCCCTAGGATTGACAGCGAGGATCGACGAAGGCGAGGTGGGGCGATGTCTCACGAGGAGTTCCTGGCAAGGGTGCCGATCTTCGAGAAGTGCACTCCGGAGGAGATCGCGAGCATCGCGAGCGTCGCGCAAGAGCACTTCTACGAACCCGGGCAGATCATCGTGACCCAGGGCACGCCAGGGCAGGCGTTCTACCTCATCCTTGCCGGCAAGGTGGTCATCGAACGCGACGGCAAAGCACTCGGGGCGTTCGGTCCTGGCGACTTCTTCGGCGAGATGTCGCTTCTGGACAACGCGCCGCGCTCGGCGACCATCCGCGCCATCGAGCAGACGCGCTGTTTGATGCTGTCGAGCTGGGACTTCAAGGCATTGGTGGAACGCAGCCCGTCGATCGCGATCAAGCTCCTGGAGGTCCTCAGCAGGAGGTTGCGAGTCGCGGACGAGCGGCTGACGAGCTGATCGATAGGTCGAGCCACGGTGGTATCGGGGGAGGCCGGCAATGACGTCTGCACGGGGGAGCCGTTTGCTGCACGAGGTCGCGGTGCGGATCATCGTGCGCTACCTGCAATCTGCGGGGTATCCGGATGCGGCGGCCAGCACTGACGCCATCAACGGCGCCCAGTGCGTGGATCTTGCGTACTCGCGCGACGGCGCACGCAGGCGCGTGACCGTCAAAGCGGACTCGTACGCAGGCGTGGACCCGCAGAAGATCGCCCGGCGGGAGATGGCGTTCTACCGTCCCTCGACCGGGATGTACGGCCTCGAGTCGCTGGCGGACACCTTCTCTCGGCAGCCAGGCTGGGTGCAGAGGTCGCAGGCGGACGAGCTCTTCTACTACCGCCTGGCCATCGCACAGACCGAGGACGAGGTCGCGGCTCTCATGGACGAACCGGACGACGTGTTCTTCAGCGAGATCGCCGTCGAGCGCGACGACCTGCGCATCATCCCGATGAGGCCGCTGCAGGAATGGTTCGCTGCGACCGGCGAGCGCTATTCCCCGCGGCCCGTCCTGACCGAGGGCCGCTCCGCCTGGTACCGGATCGTGCCGGAAGCGGATCTGGAGGCCGGTGTCGCGGGCGTGCAGCGGGTAGGAAGCATCTTCGCGCACGTGCGCGCGTAAGGGCAGGCATCGGCCGCGTCGCGTGCGCCGGCTGTGTGGACGGCATAGACACTCCCGGCACCGTTGTCGTCGTTGACACGCCTCGAAGCCTGCAGTAGTATTCCACCTGCCTTTCTGGCAGACGAGCAACTTGAAAAGCGAGCGAGAACGGCTTTTTTCTTGTCGGGGGTGTGCCCGAGTGGCTAAAGGGGACGGGCTGTAAACCCGTTGGCTCTGCCTACCTAGGTTCGAATCCTAGCGCCCCCACCAGCGAGATCCCCGCCATGGCGGGTTGCTTCGGTGCCCACATAGCTCAGTCGGCAGAGCACTTCCTTGGTAAGGAAGAGGTCACCGGTTCAAGTCCGGTTGTGGGCTCCATCGACTTGTGCCGGCCACCAGGCCGGATCGTGGCGGCGTAGCTCAGTTGGTCAGAGCGCACGGTTCATACCCGTGTTGTCACTGGTTCGAATCCAGTCGCCGCTACCAGGCGATCCACGCGGCGAAAGCCGCGTCGTTGTGTGTACGCGCATTCCGTTCCGGAACCAAGGCGGCGTCCCTGCGGGGCAGGCCGTCAGGCCCTAAGAGGAGGAGACTCATGGCGAAGAAGAAGTTCGAGCGCACCAAGCCGCACATGAACGTCGGCACCATCGGCCACGTCGACCACGGCAAGACGACGCTCACCGCGGCGATCACCAAG
>DYEA01000004.1 GCA_020725885.1 Slackia sp.
GCGACGTGGCCAACAAGATCGGCACGTACGGGCTCGCGGTGCTCGCCAAAGAGCACGGCATCCCGTTCTACGTGGCCGCGCCGACGTCCACCGTGGACCTCACGCTCGCCACGGGCGACGAGATCGTCATCGAGGAGCGAGACCCGCGCGAGGTGCTCGGCGTCACGGCGTCAGGCGTGATCGAGCCGGACTCGCCGGCCGCGCAGCGGGCCTTCGACACGCTGACGGAGAACGGTCCGTACGCCGTGCCCATCCAGAAGGGCCACCAGATGGTGATCGAGCGCAAGGGCGCCGCCTACCGGTTCGACGGCTGGTTCCGCGTGGCGCCGCCGAACGTCGAGGTGTACAACCCCGCGTTCGACGTCACGCCCGCCGCGTACGTCACCGCCATCATCACCGAGCGCGGCATCGCGCGTGCGCCGTACGAGGAGTCGCTCGCGGAGACCTGCTGCGGCTCCGGCGCGATCCACGAGCTGTAAGGGGACGCGGTGGCGCTCGGCGACCTCCTCGGGGTGATCGCGGGCATCCTTGGCTACGTCGCGATCGGCGTGGCGCTCAGGGTCGCGCGGGTGCTCAAGCCGGAGGACGCCAAGCCGCTGAACGCCGTGCTGCTCAACGTCGCCCTGCCTGCGCTCGTGTTCTCTTCGGTCCAGCGTGCGGACATCGACTGGTCGCTCGCGCTCGTGCCTGCGCTAGCGTGGGTGGTGGCGCTCGTGGGCATCGCGGCCGCTCTGGCAAGCGCCCGGGCGATGCGGCTCGCGCCGGCTGCGGCGGGGGCCTTCGTGCTCGCGGCGGCGTTCGGCAACACGGGCTACATCGGGTACCCGGTCGCGCACGCGCTGCTCGGCGAGCCGGGGCTCGTCCGCGCGATCTTCTCCGACATCTTCGGCAACACGCTTGCGATCATCGCCGTCGGGACGTTCGTCGCGGCTCGCGTGTCGCGGCACGAGGCCCAGGTGCACCCGCTCAAAGAGATCGCGACATTCCCGCCGTTCATCGCGCTTGCGCTCGCGTTGGCGAGCCGCGGCGTGGCGGTTCCGGATCCGTTCATGGATTGGTTGGGCGCGCTTGGCAAGCTCGTCGTGCCGCTGATCATGATCTCGGTCGGCCTGTCGCTCAGGCCAGCGAGGTTGAAGGAGCATGCGGGGGTGGTGGCCGCCGTCGCCGCGATCAAGCTCGTGCTGCTGCCGCTCGTGGGGTTGCTTGCTGCCCGGCTGGTGCTCCACGACGAGGCCTCTGCGCGCGTCGTGGTGCTCGAGGCGAGCGTCCCGACGATGATGATGGCGGTCATCGTCGGCCACCGGTTCGACCTCGACACCGAGCTCATCGCCTCGGCGGTGCTGGCCACGACGGTCGCATCGCTCGTCGCGATACCGCTGTGGCAGATGCTCGTGTAGCGAGCCGGCGGTGCAGGCGGAGGCGCGGCTTTCGAGCCAGGCCGTTGCTCGGGGGAGATCGTGCAGGTTCTGCGAGGGGGTATCACGTGCTCGACCTCGTCTTCGAGCTCATCGCGCCGTTGAGGTGCGCAGGGTGCGACGCGCTTGGTGCGGTCCTGTGCGAAGCGTGCTGGGGTCTCGTCGAACGCACCGACCCGGCCTCCGCGTGCCCGCGCTGCGGCGAGCCGCTGAACGCCGGCCGCCGACACGCGTGCCCGTGCCGGAACGCCGCGTTCACTGCAGTGCGATGCTTCGGCAGGCTCGAGCCGCCGCTGTCCTCCGCCGTGGCGCTCCACAAAGACCCGGGCGAGCGCCGGTACGGTCCAGTGCTTGGCGCCTTCGTGGCGACGGCGTGCGCGGACTGGGCGGGGTGGCCGGACGCGGTCGTCGCCGTCCCGCCCACGCGCAGCGCCCGGCTGCGGCGGGGCTACGACCACACGCGGCCGCTCGCCCGGGTGGTCGCGGCGCGGCTCGGAGCTCCAGAGGCGACGCTGCTGCTGGCGCACGAGCGTTCCGACCAGCGGGGGCTGGGGCGCCAGCAACGGCAGATGAACACGCGGGGGGCGTTCTCGGTTGCGCCGGGTGCGAGGGTTCCTGCGAGGGTCCTTCTCGTCGACGACGTGATGACGACCGGCGCCACGCTCGACGCGGCCGCCGCAGCGCTGCTCGATGCGGGCGCTCGCGAGGTGCGCGCCGCAGTGGTAGCGCGGGCTTGACCGACGCATGCTGCCTGTGCCGCGTTCACCTGCTACACTTCATGATGCTTCCATCCGGGTCTGTGGTTGCGGGCGCTACGGCGCCCTAGTCCAGGGTAGGCGCGGCCGAAAGGACCCACGTAAGCCGGAGGCCATGCCTCCGTGTGAGCATGGCGCGCCTTAGGGGTAAGTCGCACCGTCCGCTTCGGCGGGCGAGAGGGCCGGTAGTGAGATAGCATCAAGCAAAAGCCCCAGTGCGCGAGTGTGGGGCCAAAGACCAGGTCAGCCGGATGGAAGCGTCCGACCATACACGCGGAGGTGCTTTGGATGAACCGACGCCTGCTCCGGACGGCAGCTGCGCTCGCGACGCTCGGCGTGCTCGGTGCGCTCGTGACGGGCTGTCAGAAGAAGCCGGCCGAACCAGCGCTCACGCCTAAGATCGCTCCGCCTGCGATCAAGCAAGCCGGAGTGCTGCGGGTCGCGATCGACCCGACCCAGCCGCCGTTCGCAGGCGCCGTGGACGGCCAGACCGTCGGGATGGACGTCGACGTCGCTGCAGCGGTGGCAGAACGGCTGGGCTTGAAGCTCGAGCTCGTCGAGCTCGGGTGGAAGGAGATTCCGAAGGCCGTGGCGAACCGCACGGTCGACCTGGGCCTGGGAGCCATCCCGATCACGGAGGCCGTCTTGGCCGACGTGTCCGTTGCCGGGTCGTACGCGACCGACGGCATCGGCCTGTTCGCCGTGACGGCGACGGACACAGCGGAGACTACCGCGCCGATCAGCCCGAGCGAAGCGGCAGCCCGTGTCGCGAACGCGAAGGTCGGGTGCCAGAAGGAGTCGGCGGCGCAGTGGTTCCTCGAATCCGAGTTCTGGGAAGGCTACGCGAAGACCTATGACACGCTCCGTGCGGCGTTCGACGCGCTGAAAGCGGGCGAGATCGACTACGTCGCGTGCGACGCATTCGTTGGCGCGTATCTCGCGCGCGACTACGAGTCGATCTCGTTCATCGGGTCGCTCGGAGAACCCACGCCGCTCGGCGCGCTCGTCGCGAAAGACTCCCCAGAGCTCGAGACGAGCGTCAGGGAAGTCCTCGATGCGATGGCTGCCGACGGGACGCTTGCTGCGATCCGTGCGAAGTGGGTCGGAGACTTGCCTGACATCCGGGCGGACGCGAGCGCCGAGCAGACTGGAACGCCCTGATCGGGCATCGCGGGACGCATGTATTTCGCACGAGATTGCATACATGGGACGACGCTTTCACGAACTGTCATCTTGTGCGCTATAGTTATCCGCAGCCATGCGTGTCGGGCAGCTCAGGCGCCCGGGGGTAGATGACAGGAGGAGAGTCCATGAGCACGTTCCGCAAGACGCTCGTGCTGCTCGTCGTGTGCGCGCTCGCGCTCGGCGCGTTCGCTCTCGGGGGCTGCGCGAAGAAGGAGGACACCGGCACGGGCGGCGAGACCGGCGCCCGCGTCATCAAGAGCGTCGACGACCTGAAGGAAGGCGACAAGGTCGGCGTGCAGTCCGGCACGACCGGTGAGGAGTGGGCGAAGGCGAACCTGGAGCCGAAGGGCATCAAGGTCGTCCCGTACGACGACATCCTGCTCGCGTTCCAGGCGCTGCAGGCCGGCGACGTCATCGGCGTCATCAACGACCTGCCGATCTCGCAGGACGTCGTGAAGGACGAGGCGCGGGGCCTGGAGATCGTCCAGGAGATCAAGACGGACGAGACCTACGGCTTCGCGTTCAACAAGAACAACCCGACGCTGCGCGACGCCGTGAACTGGGCGCTTGCGGAGGTCATCAAAGATGGCACCTACAACGAGATCTACAAGAAGTGGTTTGGCTCCGAGCCCATGTCGATGCCTAAGGCCACGAGCGGCGTGACCGAGAAGCCCGCAGGCGAGATCAAGACCCTCACGCCTGGCAAGATCATCGTCGGCTCCGACACGGCGTTCCCGCCGTTCGAGAACGTCGAGGACGGCGAGATCGTCGGCTTCGACGTCGACCTGATGAAGGCGATCGGCGAGAAGCTCGGCATGCAGGTCGAGTTCAAGAGCTACAAGTTCGACGCGCTGATCACGGGCCTGCAGGCAGGCACCGAGTTCGACATGGTCGCGTCGGCGATGACCATCACGGACGTGCGCAAGCAGTCGGTAGACTTCTCCGACCCGTACATCAACTCGAACCAGTCGCTTGCAGTCCGCAAGGCGCAGTAGCGGCGTTCGCGCGTTGCTGAACAGACCGGGGCCGGCGGGCGCGCTCGCCGGCCCTACGGTATCATGCACCGCAAGGAGGAGCGCGTGAGGCGCAAACTGCTGGGCACCATCATCAGGATCGCATACGCGGTGCTTCTGGTCGCGGGCACCGTGGCGTTGCTGACCATGACCGGTCCGGAGCGGTTGCTCTACGAGCGCCCCGCGGAGCGCGGCAAGAGCGGCATGGTGAGCGACGTCTACGTCGTTCCTCCGACGCTCGATACAGTCAGCATCGGCAAGCAGAACGCGAACGTGGTGCTGCCCCACGCTGTCCTCGCGCCCGGCAGCGCCGTGCTCCTGCGCAGAGAGCCCCCGGGCGGCGGCCTCGGGAAGTCCGCGTGGGTCGTCCAGTCAGCCGAGACGTCGCCGAGCCCGCTTCTCGTCAACGGCGTACGGGCGTCGAGCGGTCTGCCGCTCGCGGACGGGGACGTGCTCACCGTCGGGGGAGTAGAGGTCACCTTCACGAGCGGCCGCCGCGGGATCCTCGGCGCGCTCGACTGGTGGGAGGCGGGCAAGGTCTCGCACCTGTTCGCGTCGCCGAAGGTGATCTCGCAGGCGTTCCCGATCGTCTTGGCCGCATTCCCGGTATCGCTTCTATGCGTGCTTGTCGCCTATGGGCTCGCAATCCCGGGCGGGCTCGCGCTCGCGTTCATGAAGATGGCGCGCTCGCGATGGTTCCGATTCCCGGCGACCGCCTACGTCGACTTCATCCGCGGCACGCCGCTGTTCTTGCAGATCCTCATCGTGTTCTTCGGGCTGCCGTTGCTGCCGCCCTGGAAGGCGTTGGTCGACGCGTTCCCGGCCATGAACAACCCCGGCCCGTTCGGTCCGACGTACTCGCTGTACCTGCGCGCGTTCGTCGTGCTGTCATTCAACTCTGCAGCCTACATGGCAGAGATCTTCCGTGCGGGCATCCAGTCCATCCACAAGGGCCAGATGGAAGCGGCTCGGTCGCTCGGCATGACGACGGCGCAGGCGATGACCTTCGTCATCATCCCACAGACCGTCAGGCGCATCCTTCCGACGATGATGTCCGAGTTCATCCTGCTGTTCAAAGACACCTCGCTCTTCGCGGCTGTCGGGATGGGCGAGATCGTGATGAAAGCGAGGGAGGTCGCGGCGTCGAGCTACAACGTGTCGCCATACCTGCTCGCTGCTGCGTTCTACCTGGTGATCACCATCCCGCTCGGCCGGCTTGTGCAGCAGCTTGAGAACCGGCTGGCGAAGTCGGAAGGCGGCGCGATCTCGGTGTCAGAGGCGCGGCCGACCGTGGACTCCGAGCACGCGGTCGCGGTGTGAGAGGGGTTCGGGCGTGACGAAGAACGGCGAACCGGTCGTCCGCATCCGAGGGCTTCGCAAGCGCTTCGGCGACGTCGAGGTGCTGCGCGGCGTCGACATGGACGTGCACAAAGGCGAGGTGGTGGTCATCCTCGGACCTTCGGGCTCCGGGAAGTCGACGCTGCTTCGATGCGTGAACCGGCTCGAGGAGCCGACCGGCGGCGAGGTGTGGTTCGAAGACACGCTCGTCAACAGCCCGAAGACCGACATCAACGCCGTGCGCGAGAAGATCGGCATGGTGTTCCAGAGCTTCAACCTGTTCCCGCACTTGACGGCCAAGGGCAACGTGATGCTCGCGCAGCGCAAAGTGCTGAAGCGCTCGAAGGAGGAGGCCGAGCGCATCGCCATCGAGCAGCTGACGCGGGTCGGGCTCGCCGACCGAGTCGACTACTATCCGGCGCAGCTCTCGGGCGGACAGCAGCAGCGCGTGGCGATCGCCCGGGCGCTCGCGATGGATCCGCACGTCATGCTGTTCGACGAGGTGACGTCCGCCCTCGACCCAGAGCTCGTTCGAGGCGTTCTCGACGTCATGAAGCAGCTTGCGTTGGGCGGCATGACGATGCTGGTGGTGACCCACGAGATGGGCTTCGCGCGCGACGTCGCCGACCGCGTCGTGTTCATGGACGGCGGCGTGATCGTCGAGGAGGGCCTGCCGCAAGAGGTCTTCGACAACCCCAAGCACGAGCGGACGAAAGACTTCCTGGGGCACATCCGGTAGGCGGGAGGCTTTCGGGCCACGGGTCTCGGCGGCTGCGCCGGAAGCGCGTCTCGACGGGAGGGTCGTCCGCCAGCCCACGCTGAACCACCGCCGTCCCGGCTGGGTATCTTCAAGGTATCCGACCACGTAAGGAGGTCTGCGATGAACACGATCGTGAAGGGTCGCCACATGGAGGTCACGCCTTCTCTGCGCGAGTACGCGGAGGAGAAGATCGGGCGGGTCGCGAAGCTGCTGAACGACCACATGGTCATGAGCGTGGAGATCGAGCTCAGCGCGGAGCGCAACCCCGCGATCGAGAAGCGGCATGTGGTAGAGGTCACGATGTTCACGAAGGGCCACGTCATCCGGGCGAAGGAAGCGGCCATCGACATGTATGCGGCCATCGACCTCGTGTCTGAGAAGCTCGAGCGGCAGGTGCAGAAGCTCCGGACGAAGATGTTCGACAGGCACAAGGCGGCGCCGCAGGTCGCGACGGTGGCTGAAGCGCCGGGCGAGGAGCGTGAGCCCAGCATCGTGAAGCGTAAGGTCATCGAGGTCAAGCCGATGGCGCCGGAGGAGGCGGCCCTCCAGATGGAGCTTCTCGGCCACGACTTCTTCGTGTTCGCCTCTGCGGAGACGGAAGGCATCAACGTGCTCTATCGCAGGAGCGATGGCGACTACGGGCTGATCGTCCCGCGGTGAGCGTGTCTCAAGCGCGACGAGCGGGCGGCCGTCGTGCCGCCCGCTCTTTGTTACTGTCAGTTACTTTTGCGGGTGTGATTGTTGACACACTCGCAGCGGTGGTCTTACATAGTCGGCAGCGCACCTAGCACACGCAAGCACGCAGCCGAAGGTTTGCAGCTTATACGCAGTAGGAGGTGCGGCGTGGAGCGCGGGATTTCTGCAGCGACTGTCGCCGAGATCGAAGAGGCGCTCTCCCAGGTCTCAGAGATCAAGGCTGCGCGCGTCGTGACTTCCCCCGAAGGCCGGATCGACGAGATCCACGTCCTCGCTCTTCCCACCAAGTCGCCGAAGCAGCTCGTGCGCGACATCGAATCCACGATCATGGCCACATTCGGCATCCCGATCGACCACAAGAAGATCTCGATCGCGCAGCTCGGCCAAGACGCCGTCCCGAAGGCGTCTCCGTACGAGCACCCGCGTGCGCTGATCAGGTCGGTTAGCGCGGAGACCAGCGGTGTGCAGGTGAAGGTGGCCGTAGCGCTCGAGATCGGCGGCGAGCTGTACATCGGCAATGCGCTCGGCCCGGCGAGCCAGACGACCAGACAGCGACTGGTCGCACAGGCGACGCTGAGCGCCGTCGAGGAGTACCTTCAGGGGACGATGAGCTTCGCGCTCGAGGACGTGCAGATCGTGCGGCTCGGCCAACAGTCTGTGGCCGTGGCGTGCATCGTGCTCGTGACCTCGCTCGGAGAGCAGGCGCTGACTGGCGCGGCGCTGGTCCGGCAGAGCGAGAAAGACTCCATCGTCAAGGCGACGCTGGATGCGATCAACCGTCGACTCGGGTTCTTGACAACGACATAGACGACCAATTTGGGCCAACGCCGTGGCGTGTTGCATGAACACTGTCAGCATTCGACCGAGCGGAGCGGACAGGGTTCTTCCATTGCTAGCGGGATGGGAGAAGACACCACTGGAAAAGGGGGTCTTCTCAAATGAAGCGGATCGCTTTCCTTCTCGCGTCTCTCGCCGCTCTCGTCCTTGGTGGCGGGGCTAGCTACGTCGTCAGCCGCTAGATTGCAGGTTTCTACGCACACGACGTTGGCCCAGACTCCTAGAAAGTCAAGCGATGGAACCATTGCGAGAGAACCGACATTACTGGGTTATTGCAGTTACCGGGCTAGGCGCTGTCGCTCTCGCGCTCAGCTCTCCTCAATGGGCTTTTCCATCCGATTGGATGACGACGATTATCTTAGCGGCGTTCTGCTTAGTGCTGAGTCAACTCGTTATTTCTCTCAGTTCAGCGGTCTTCTTTCTTCTGAACACGAGTCTTGTAGTCGCGGCCTACTTGCTGCAGGGACCAGTTGCAGCTGGCGTTGGTATGGCTTGCTCGATTCCCGTAATAATGTATCGACGGGAACGCACGCCGTTCAGCGCGATGGTGTTCAATGCGGCCCAGCACTTCGTTTCCGCAGTCTTGGCCGGGCTCGTCATCTCTAGTGTGTTAGGGGCAGGCAGTAGCGCGCTAGGCTCTCCTAGCACTGTGCTGCTGGCAGTGCTGGAAGCGATTGCTTTCGTCTTGCTAATGCACGCAGTGAACTTGGCGTTGGTTTCCGCATATCTCAAGCACAGAGAGAACATTTCGCTTCTTGAGGCCGTGCGCAGGATTGATCCAGTAGCGGACATCCCAGGCAATGTCCTACTCGCGCTCGTTGGGGTTGTGCTTGCGAACTTGATTGCCGCTGGTTCGTGGGTTGGCGCGATGTTGGTGCTCTTGCCAATCCTTGCGGTGAGAAGAGTGTTTCGCGTCTACTCAGAGCTTGCGGCAGCGTATTCCGATACGATTAGCGCCTTGATGGGCGCGCTCGAAGAGAAAGATTTGTACACTCGCGGCCACTCAGATCGCGTTGCGTCTTACTGCAGACTAATTGGCACCGAGATGAGACTGGCTTCTCGAGACGTGGTGTTGTTGGAAAGAGCTGCGCTTCTGCATGACATCGGAAAGATGGCCGTACCGGAGCAGGTGCTTCGTTCTGTCAGACATCTCTCCAGGGGCGAGTTCGAAACGGTGCGCAGACATCCTGAGACTGGCGAGCAAATCTTGGGAGGCGTAGAGTTGCTCGAACCCCTGCTTCCTCTGATTCGACGACATCATGAACGTCTTGACGGCACCGGGTACCCCGACGGTCTGACAGATGCCGATATCCCTTTGTCTGTGCGCATTCTCGCAGTGGCTGACGCTTACGACGCGATGACGAGCGATCGGCCTTATCGCCCACGCCTATCTGAGGAGCAAGCAATGCAAGAGTTGTTGAGGGGCGTTGGTACACAGTTCGACGCAGCGGTCGTGCAATCATTGATAGCTGCACTTCAGAATCAGACAAGTTTGGTTGGGGACGTCATGAAGAGTGCCTCGAGCACTCCGTTTCCTAATCAGAGTCCGGAACATTGAGGCAGCAGTGGCAAGCGGTCTGATCGATCCACAGCAGATATCGGTCGCTGCGCTCGTGGTGGCAGCGCTCCTTTTCTTTCGACTTCTTCCGTTGAGGCTAGGCCAGGGCGAGTCCCGATGGATTGATACCGGCGTTGTCGTTTTCGGCTTGCTACTGTTCGGGTCTGGGCTACTGCTGTTGTGCAGCGTAATCAGTAGCGTGCTTGTCTTGTTTGTGTACTCACGCAGGAGACCAGCGGGTAGGAAGACGTGGGTCTCGGAGCACGCTGCCGCGACGCTCGTGCAAGTCGTGGCTATTCAGTTGGCCGGTGTAGGTGGATCGCTTCTGCGTGAGGTGGGCAATGCAGGCGATGACTTAGTCTTGGCAAGAGCTACCGCGGTGGGTCTTGTCTACTGGACGGTTACGGAGTTCGGATACCGCGTGGTGGCCGGCTTCGGTGAAGCGAAGCAGATCAAGGCCAGGCTGCGTATGCCTCTTGCAGAAGCGGTGGTGCTGGCACAAGTTGTACATATCAGTCTGGCAGCCGCTGCACTACGCGCTCTAGGGACGCTCGGCGCCTTCTCGCCTCTGTTTAGCATGTTGCTGGCTGCAGTTCTCCATTACGGTCTCGTTCTATATATGAGGATGCAGGCGGCTTATGCACAGACAATTCGGGCGGTATCTGCTGCCATTTCTATGGCGCTAGGCGAGCGCGAAGAGGAACCCGTAATTCTCGCTGACCTCTGTGTGCGTGTTGCGAGGAAGGCTGGGTGTCGAGGAAAGGTGCTGAAGTATCTGAATGAAGCTGCACTGATGAGTCGCATTGGTATGCTGTCCTACAGTGCCGATAGGCGGGAAGGAGCCGAGTCTTGTCATCCGACTGGCCTCTCGTTTCTCGAGCACAGTGCTAGGGCAGTGGTGAAGATTCCGTATCTCTCAGGCGCGGCGCGAGTGCTAGATTCCTCGCTGGCAGTCGGTGATTCAGAAGAATTCAAGATTGCAAACCAGATACTGCGGGCCTGCGTTCTTTACGAATGCGCGAGACAAATGACAGATTGCCCAGAGGCAGCCCTCGATTTCACACGTCAGGAGTGTGAGGGTTGTTCGGCGCGTGTTCTTCGGGCTCTAGCAGAGGCTGTTGCTGTCGGATAGATAACCGTCTTCCATTTCTGCTCGACGTCTGCTACACATTCAGACACCTCAGGGTCTCCGGATCGGGGGAGGGGATGTCTTCGGTTTCTCGAGTGTCACTTGCTTGCGTTGGCGGCGAGGTAGAGCGCTCTGAAATCCTTGAGCTTGTTCGCACAGCCCAATCACCTTTGGTTGTGTTGACGGCGCCAAGCGGTTACGGCAAGACGGTGACTGCCAATCAGATTGCTCGGGATTACAAGAGGGTGCTCTGGATCGATTTCTCTGGCAGAGATGTCACTGCCAGGACTGTCGAGGCGCTGATGCGAGACGCGCAGCCCGATTTCGATTGGTCCGAGGTGATGCACCAGTCGATTGTGTTCCCAGATGCGCTTTCGCTAGGTGCGCTACCTACTGAGACAGAGTGTTGCGAGCCTACATGCGTTGTATTCGATGATGTAGGTGTGTTCGCGGACACAGACTTCCTACTGCGCTTTGTTGGCGGTATGCGCCGCGTCTTCCATCAAGCAAGCCTATTGGTTGTGACTGCTAGGGATATTGAGCAGTGGATGCCTTCACGAGATGTAGCAATGATGCTGCTGATCGATCACGGTCAGCTAGTGTTCAATCACTCGGAGGCTTCCCGACTTGCAGAGCTGCTGAGTGTCGGCGGCTCTGATGGCGGTTTGGTGGAGCAAGCGTACACGCAATCTGGGGGGCACCCAGCCTTACTGCGTCTTCTGCTTCGACACCCAGGGTGGTTTGCAGGACCGGCACTCGGATTTCCGGACGCCAGGCAGACCACGGCTCTGCGCTACTGCATCCGAAGCTACGTCGATAAGGTGCTGGAATCCTGCGAGCGAGAGGTCCTCGTCTGCGCGGCGCTTCTTGGATCTGGTGATCAGTCCGACTTGAGCTGCTGTCTGACCCACAACGAGACAGGGAGGATGCTCGTCACTCTAGCCCAAAAATTCCCTCTCGTTCGGCTGTCTTCGGATTGGCCGCACAGCTTTTCAGTGCATGACTTGGTTCTAGAGGCTCTAGTGAATGGGCGGCCCGAGGGGTTTGGCTGGATTCCCGAGAATCTCGTAGAGAACGTCTTCAGTCGACTCCGGGCTCAGAAGCGCTATCACCGATTGTTCTCATTGGTGTACCTCATTCGAGGAGAGAAGGCACTTGCAGACACCCTTTCACTACTGGGTCAAGACTACTTGGGCTCTGGCGAGGTTGTCGAACTAAGACGTTTCCTGCACATGTTGCCACTGAGTCTGCGCGTTGGGTCTGCAGAGTTGCTGTTGCTGCAAGGTGAGGTCGGCGAGCAGGTGGGGTGCTACGATGAAGCTCTCGAAGCGATGAGGCTTGCGGAGAAAGTCGCTGAAGCTTCTGGGCAAGACTCAGTTCGAGATGAGGCGATAATCAGACAGGCACGCACCCTCGTCTCGATGGGTCTACTTTCCGAGGCGGGTACTGTGTTGGACCGGTTCAGGCCGCGAAGGGGCCCCGAAGGGACTCCCTGGTCCTCTGTCTTGGTGAATGGATGGCGGCTCGTTAGTAGAGCATCCAACTTGGACGCACTTGAGTTGAGGGCGGAAAGCGCGAGAATCCTTCAGGCACTCGAGGAGTCTACATGCACAAACGACTTGCATTATCGCCTGACCACAATCCTCGTGTTCGTCCATGCTGAGATTCTGGGGGATGCGCGCACGGCTTCGATTCTCTTGCGGAAGCTCTCCAGGATTGATCGGCAAGCAGGACAGGGCGTGGGCCTAGGGCTCGGGAACTTGTCAATTGTCTCGCTGTACACAGGAAGGCTGCCTACAGCATTGTGGGCCGCGAACGAAGCACTCGCACTGTCCAGAAAGGCCGGGGCCTTGAATTACCTGGTGTCATGGAAGCACAACCTTGCATTGGCTCAGTTGACGGCTGGTGACGGTTCGGATTGCGAGCGCGTGCTCTCAGAGTGCAGGGATTGGCTAGTACAATCCGGTACTCCTAGCGATTTGGGCCAGTGCCTGGCAATTGACTCTATGCTGTGCAGAGCCATCGGGAAGCTTGATGAAGCATTGGAGCGCGCGGACGAGGCATGCACGCTGTTTGCGTCTGTCGGGTGGCGTCAGTTCAAGTTCCAGGCCGCAACTGAGCGTCTCGCATCTAGGCTCGCACTCGGTGACGAAGAGCTCGTTTACGAAGAGGGGCTCGAGCTGCGCAAGACCCTGGAGGGCACGGGCTACTCGTTCTACCTGCTGCGGCTCGACATGGTGCTCGCCGAGATCGAGCGTCGGCGAGGCGAGCTCGACAAGGCGGCTTCTCGCATCGCCGAGCACGCAGAGCATATCCGCGGCGAGGGCAGCAACTGGCACATGGCCATGTACACGCGCGCGTTCCCGGGGCTGCTGAGCGTCTTCGCGCGAGCGCTCGGTCCGGACGGCATCCCGATTCACATGCTGCGCATGCTGCTCGAGCCGACTGCGTCCCGCGCTCTCGAGATGGCCCATGGAACGCTTGACGAGCACGCGTTCAGACGGCTCGTCCTCCGCACGCTCGGCAAGGCGAAAGGCGCGGAGTTCCTTGCTGCGCACGAAGGGCCGCCCGTGCTCCGTGTCCGGCTGTTCGGCGGCCTGAGCGTCGAGGGGCCCCAGGGCCCGGTTCCTGACAAGGCGTGGGGCAAACGCAAGGCTCGTCTGCTGTTCGCCATGCTCGCGATCAATCTTGGGCAGGACGTGCCCCGGGACGTCATCTTCGACCGCTTGTGGCCGGACATGCCGGCGGATCGGGCCCAGAGCAACTTCTACGTCACGTGGAGCTACATGAAGAAGGCCCTCGCTGCATGTGCGGGCGACCCAACGCCGTATCTCGAACACCGCGGGGGCGTCTGCCGGGTCGTGCCTGAGCTCGTGACCACAGATCTTGCTGAGTTCTTCCATGCCGCCGAGGCGCTTCGCAAGGCCAAGGCGGGCGGGGAGTCGGAATCTGTCATCGATGCGGCAGAGCGCATGGCCGGACTCTACGCTGGCGAGCTGCTTGCCGGCGACTTGTACGAAGACTGGTGCTCAGAGACTCGTGAGAGGGTGCGCCACGAGTTCAGCGATGCGATGCTGGCCGGGGCTGAGGCGCTTGCGGACCGGGGAGAGCCTTCGAGGGCGGTGCGGTTGGTCAGGGCGGCGCTCGCGCACGACCCGTGGCGCGAGGACCTCTATCAGGCCGCTCTGCGCTATCAGATCATGGCCGGGCAGCGAAGCGGCGCGATCGAGACCTACATGGCCTGTCGGGACCGCTTGGCGGAGGACCTCGGGCTCGATCCGTCCGTCGAGACGCAGCGTCTGTACGAGCAGGTGCTGGCCATGGAGGAAGGCGCCGAGGCGGTGCCCGCATGACGTCAGGAGCGCAGCAGAAGGGCGAGGGAGCCGAGTGATCCTGCTGCTTGCCGCGGTGCTCGCGGGCCTCGCTGCTGGTCTGCTGACAGGAGGGTCTCTGCGCAACCTGCAGGCGGTCCGGCTGCGTTGGGAGGCGGCTCTGTTCGCGCTTCTCGTGCTGCAGCTGGTCCTGCCGCGACTGGCGGAGACGTTCGGCTGGCCGGCCCCCATCGCTCTCGGGACCTGGCTCTTGGCCATGGCGGGTCTGGTGCTAGCCGCCCTTCGCAACGCGCGAGCTCCCGGGATGGTGCTGGCTGCCATCGGCGTGGCGCTCAACTTGATGGTCATCGGCCTCAACCTTGGCATGCCGGTGTCGGAGCGCGCGGTGCGATTCCTTGCCGGGAGCTCGGAGATGACTGCCGGGTACGACCTGGTGCACCGTGCGTTGGATGAAGGAACGCTGCTGCCATGGCTCACAGACGTCATCCCGGTCCCGGGCCCAAAGGGTCTGCGAGCGGTGGTGAGCATCGGCGACCTGCTGCTCGTCAGCGGCGTCGGGTGGTTCTTGTTCCGAGCGGTTCGCGGCGAGATTCCTGCCGACGACGCGAGCTGATCGGTTCAGGTTGCCGAAAGCTCCTGTTTAGCCGGATGCACTACAGTGCGACGTGTCCCGAACGGGACGAGGTCACGGTCGATCGGCCCCCGAATCGACGGGCGGAGCGGTCACCGCGTCGCGCAGGTGAGGAGACGGGAGACTCCTGAGGGGCGCCACAGCGGCGGACGGAGGCCAGGCCGGTGGGCTGGGACGATGGCGGCGGCTCGCTGCGCAGCACCGGGCGAGCCGCCGCGACTTCGTCCTGGGCGCTGTGCTCGTGAAGAGCAGCCGCGGCTCCGGGGCGTCGAACGGCTGGGTGGCACGCCGTGTGCTAGAATCGCGCTGCTGCCGGAGCGGCCATTTCGACCGTTTCCGGACGTTGCCGGATCATCTCGCGAGGTCGAAATCCTATGCCGAACATACTGACGAAGCTGCTCACGCTCGGAGAGGGCAAGCAGCTTCGAGAGTACGAGCAGATCGTGGAGCGCATCAACGCGCTCGAGCCGGCGGTCTCGGCTCTCTCGGACGCCGAGCTGCGCGCGAAGACGGACGAGTTCCGTGCGCGGCACGCATCGGGAGAGACGCTGGACGACCTGCTGCCTGAGGCATTCGCGGTCGTTCGCGAGGCTGCCAAACGCACGCTCGGGATGCGCCACTTCGACGTGCAGCTGATCGGTGGCATCGTCTTGCACCGCGGGATGATCGCCGAGATGAAGACGGGCGAGGGCAAGACGCTCGTCGCCACGCTGCCCGTCTACCTCAACGCGCTCGCCGGCAAGGGCGTGCACGTCGTGACCGTCAACGACTACCTCGCCAAACGCGACAGCGAGTGGATGGGGAAGGTCTACCGCTTCCTCGGGCTCGAAGTCGGCCTCATCCAAGCGCAGATGGATCCCGCGCAGCGCAAGCCGGCATACCAGGCGGACGTGACGTACGGCACCAACGCCGAGTTCGGCTTCGACTACCTGCGCGACAACATGGTCACGCGGGCCGAGGACCGCGTGCAGCGCGGTCATCACTACGCGATCGTCGACGAGGTCGACTCGATCCTCATCGACGAAGCGCGCACGCCGCTCATCATCTCCGGTCCGGGCACCAAGTCGGCAGACCTCTATAAGGCGTTCGCGAAGGTCGTGCCGCGGCTCAAGCCGGACGTCGACTTCGAGCTGGACGAAGCGAAGCGCACCGTGGCGCCGACGGAAGAGGGCATCCGCAAGGTCGAGCAGATGCTCGGCATCGAGGACCTGTACGCCGACCCGTCCGGCCAATTGGTGAACCACCTGCAGCAAGCCCTCAAGGCGCAGTTCCTCTTCAAGCGCGACGTGGACTACGTGGTCAAAGACGGCGAAGTGCTCATCGTCGACGAGTTCACCGGCCGTTTGATGTATGGCCGGCGGTACAGCGAGGGGCTGCACCAGGCGATCGAGGCCAAAGAGAAGCAGCACGTGCGCGAGGAGAACCAGACACTCGCGACGATCACGTTGCAGAACTACTTCCGCATGTACGAGAAGCTCGCGGGCATGACGGGCACGGCCGTCACCGAGGACCAGGAGTTCCGCGAGATCTACAAGCTGCCGGTGGTGGTCATCCCGCCGAACAAGCCGATGATCCGCGAGGACCGCAACGACCTCATCTACCGGACGATGGAGGCGAAGTTCCGCGCGGTCGTCGAGGACATCGCTGAGCGGCACGCCAAAGGCCAGCCGGTGCTCGTCGGCACCATCTCGATCGAGAACTCGGAGCGGCTCTCCCGCATGCTCGCGAAACGCGGGCTGCCGCACAAGGTCCTCAACGCGAAGTACCACGAGCAAGAGGCGCACATCATCGCGCAGGCGGGCCGCGTCGGGGCGATCACCATCGCGACGAACATGGCTGGCCGCGGCACCGACATCATCCTCGGCGGCAACCCGGAGTTCCTCGCCGAGGACCTGCTCAGAGAGCGCGGCATCGATCCGGCCGAGGCGTCCGACGAGCAGCGCGCCGAGGCTCTGGCCGAAGCCAAGCGCATCTGCGACGAGGAGCACAAGAAGGTCGTCGAGCTCGGCGGTCTTGCGGTGCTCGGCACGGAGCGGCACGAGTCCCGGCGTATCGACAACCAGCTCCGTGGGCGTTCCGGACGCCAGGGCGACCCAGGCGTGTCGCAGTTCTACCTGTCGCTCGAAGACGATCTCATGCGGCTGTTCGGCGGCACGCGCATGGACCGCATCAGCAGGCTCATGGAGCGGAGCGAGATCCCAGACGACATGCCGATCCAGGCCGGCCTCGTCAGCAAGGCCATCGAGAGCGCGCAGCGGCAAGTCGAGGCGCAGAACTTCGCAGCCCGCAAGTACGTGCTCGAGTACGACGACGTGATGAACAAGCAGCGGCAGGTGATCTACGCCGAGCGCAACCGCATCCTTGATGGCAAAGACATCCACGGCCGCGTGAGCGAGATGATCCGCGAGGCGATCTCCGAGCTCGTCGCCGAGCACTGCCCGGAGAAGTCGTACTCGGAGGAGTGGGACTGGGACGGGCTCCGGGAGGAGGTCAAGCAGCTGACGGGCCTCGACCTCGTCACTCCGGAGATGCGGGCGCGGTTCGAGAACCCGTACGAGCTCGCTGATGTGCTCGCGGACGCGACGATGGCCGCGTACGACCAGAAAGAGGAGCTGCTCGGTGCCGAGGTGCTCCGCGACCTCGAGCGCCAGGTCATGCTGCGGGTCATCGACACCCGCTGGATCGACCACCTGCTCGAGATGGACTACCTGCGAGAAGGCATCGGGCTGCGCGCGATGGGCCAGCGCGATCCGCTCGTCGAGTACAAGACCGAGGCGTACGAGATGTTCGCGCAGCTCGTTCGGGACATCAACCGCGACTTCCTGCGCACCATAATGCACATCCAGGTGGTGCGGGAGCCGCTGCCCGCGGAGATGGTCGGGCGTCCCGTCGAGTACACCGCCCCGAGCGAGTCGACCATCTTCTCGGGCGCTCTCAAGCAGGCGGCTGCTGCGGTGGGCGGCGTGTCCCAAGAATCGATGCAGCGGGCTGCGGCTGCGGCAGGGAAGGCTGAGCCGGGCGCGCGCACGGTCGTGAAGGACAAGGCGGACCCGTTCGCCAACGTCGGTCGCAACGACCCGTGCCCCTGCGGAAGCGGGCGCAAGTACAAGCATTGCCACGGCGCGAACGCTTGACGCCGCTCCGCCGCGCAGCGCGGGCGTGGTCAGGGCTCGCATGAGCCGCCAGCGCCAGCGCCGCGCCACAGCCCGTCCTGCCAGCTCCGCGCCTGGAGAGGCGCCAGACCCTGAAGAAGCCATGATCATCGAAGACCGTTCAACCGAGATCACCGAGTTGCGCGAGCGCCTTAAGCGCATCGCGGAGTACCTGCACCTGGACGCGAAGCGTGAGGAAGTCGCGCGGCTCGAGGAGCAGGCTGCCGCGCCCGGGTTCTGGGACGACGCGAAGGCAGCGCAGTCGCTCATGGCGCGGCTCGGCGCGCTGCGAGACGAGGTCGAGGAGCACGCAGAGCTGATGCGCGAGGTGGAGGAGCTCGAGGTCGCGAACGAGCTTGCCGTCGGCGCGGAGGACGAAGAACTCGCCTCGGAGACCTCCCAACGACTGCGGCAGCTCGTGAAGCGCGTCGACGACCTCGAGTTGTCGTCGTGGTTCACGGGCGAGTTCGACCACGGCGACGCCATCGTCACGATCATCCCTGGCGCTGGCGGGCTCGAGGCGCAAGACTGGGCCGAGATGCTCTTGCGCATGCTCACCAAGTACGCGCAGTCGCGCAAGTGGAAGGTCGATCTGCACGAGGCACCCGAGGGAGTCGAGATCGGCATCGACCGTGCGGTGTTCACGGTCCACGGCAAGAACGCCTATGGGATGTTGCAGTCGGAGGCCGGCGTGCACCGGCTCGTGCGCATCTCGCCGACGGACGAGAAGAAGCGGCGGCAGACGACGTTCGCCAAGGTCGAGGTGCTGCCTGTGCTGCCAGAGGACATCGAAGTCGAGATCAGAGACGAGGATCTGCGCATCGACGTGTACCGTTCGAGCGGACCTGGCGGGCAGTCCGTCAACACCACGGACTCTGCGGTGCGCATCACGCACCTGCCGACTGGCATCGTCGTGACGTGCCAGAACGAGAAGAGCCAGCTCAAGAATAAGGAGACGGCGATGACGATCCTTCGCTCGCGTCTCTACGAGCTCGAGCAGGAGAAGCGCAGGCAGGAGATCGAGGCGCTCAAGGGCGAGAAGAAAGATATCTCGTTCGGGAGCCAGATTCGCAGCTACGTGCTGTACCCATACCAGCTGGTGAAAGACCTGCGTACGGGGATCGAGACGAGTCAGGTCGACCGGGTGCTGGACGGCGAGATCGACGAGTTCGTGGTCGGGTACCACCGCTGGCGCGTCGCGGAAGGGGCTCCGGCGGTCGTAGCAGGAGGCGAGGAGTGAGGCTGCGCGCGGACTTGCACACCCACACCGTCGCGTCCGGACACGCATTCTCGACGGTCGGGGAGATCGCTGGCGCAGCAGCGGCCCGAGGACTTGAGCTCGTCGCGATCACCGACCACGGTCCGGCTGTTCCCGGCGGCGCGCACCTGTGGCACTTCTGGAACAGCCGCACGATCCCGACCGTGCTCGACGGCGTGCGCGTGCTCAGAGGGTGCGAGGCGAATCCGGTCCCGGACACCGACAACGGCTTGGACATCCCCGACGAGGTCTTGCAGGCTCTCGACTTCGTCGCCGTCGGGTTGCACCCGGGGTGCGGCTTTGACGCACGCGACCGCGTCCGGAACACCGAGGCGCTCGTGCGGGCGATCGAGAACCCGCTCGTGGACATGGTGACGCACCCAGGCAACGAAGAGGACTTTCCGGTGGATCTCGACCGCGTGGTGAGCGCGGCTGTGGCGCACGGCGTCATCGTCGAGCTGAACAACTTCTCGTTCGACGAGCGGAGCGGGCGGCACGCGACCTGCGCACGCGAGCGAGAGTTCGCGGAGGCCGCTCGAGACGCCGGAGCGTTCATCGCAGTGGATTCGGACGCGCACATCCACACCCTGGTCGGTGAGGTGTCGGCTGCGCTTGCGGTCGCGGAGGAGATCGGCTTTCCCGAGGAGCGGATCGTGAACCGAGACGCTGCGACGGTGCTCGACTTCCTGCGCGAGCGACGCGAGCGGGCGCTGCCGCCGGAGGCGAGGTGACGGCGATGGTGAGGCGGGTGCTCAAGAAGGTCGCGCCGAGCGAGGTCCTGAGGAGCCGCCGTGTCCGCGACTACGTGCTGATGACGATCGGTATCGTCATCACGGCGTGGGGGTTGGACGCGTTCTTGATTCCCAACAGACTCGCTGCAGGTGGCGTGTCGGGTCTCGCGACTGTGCTGTACTACACGTTCCGTGACTACGGCCTGACCGTACCGGTCGGCGTGCAGATGCTTGCGATGAACGCGGTGCTGCTGGTCGTGGCAGTGATCGCGCGCGGGTGGCGGTATGGAGCCAAGACGATATACGGCATGGTGGCGCTGTCGGTGGCGGTAGACGCACTCGCTCCGTTCACGCCGCACCTTGCGGCCGACGACCGCCTGCTGGCAGTCCTGTATGGCGGAGCCATCACGGGCGTCGGGATGGGGCTGGTGTTCAAGGCGCGGGGCAACACCGGCGGGACGGACATCGTCGCGCAGCTGCTCGCTGACCGGACGAACTTCGGCGTGGGGCAGATGCTGCTCGCAGCGGACGCCGTCGTGACTCTGGCCGCCGCGTTGAAGTTCGGTCCAGATCTTGCGCTGTACGGCGCGGTCGCGGTCGTCATCGGCGGCCGCGTGATCGACTTGGTGCAAGAGGGCCTTTCGGTGGACAAGGCCGCCTTCATCATCTCCGACAGGTCGGATGAGGTCGCAGACGCGGTCTTGAACCAGCTCGGCAGGGGAGCCACCGGGCTGAAGGGTCGGGGTCTGTACTCTGGCACGGAGCGCGAAGTCGTGATGACCGTCGTGTCGCGGCGCGAACTCGACTCACTCAAGGCGTTAGTCTACGCGGTCGATCCGGACGCGTTCCTCGTGATCGCGGACGTGCACGAGACGCTCGGCGAAGGATTCAAGGAGATTGGAGCGTGAGCAGGTGACGAGACCCTGGCAGACGGCCAGTCCGGCGGAGATCGAGCAGCTCGCGCGCCGGATGCGGTGCGACATCATCGAGATGCTGGCCGAGGCTGGCTCGGGCCATCCGGGAGGCTCGCTGTCAGCGGCCGACATCGTGGCGGTGCTGTACGGCGCTGTCATGCAGCACGACGCGACGCGCCCGGACGATCCTGAGCGGGACCGCTTCGTGCTCTCGAAGGGACACGCGGCGCCCGTCTTGTACGCGGCGCTCGCACAGACCGGGTACTTCGGCCGCGACCATCTCAAGACGCTCCGCAAGCTGGGCTCGATACTGCAAGGCCACCCGGACAGCACCAAGACGCCCGGGGTGGAGATCTCGACGGGCTCCCTCGGGCAGGGTCTTGCGGTCGCCAACGGCATGGCGCTCGCGCTCAAGCTCGACGGCCGCACGGAGCCGACCGTCTTCTGCCTGCTCGGTGACGGCGAGCTGCAGGAAGGCGAGGTCTGGGAAGCGGCGATGTTCGCGCCGCACCACGGGCTCACCAACGTCGTGGCCATCGTCGACCACAACGGCTTGCAGATCGACGGCGCGTGCAGCGACGTGATGTGCTTGGGCGACGTCGCTGCGAAGTTCGCCGCGTTCGGCTGGGATGCCGTCGAGTGCGACGGGCACGACGTAGCGCGGCTGCTTGAGGTGCTCGGCGGAGCCCGCGAGCGCGCTGAGGCCGTCGGGCGTCCGGTCGCCGTCGTCTGCCACACCGTCAAGGGCAAGGGCGTCTCGTTCATGGAAGGCGACGCGGACTGGCACGGCAAGGCGCCGAGCCGCGAGCAGGCGGCCGCTGCGCTTTCAGAGCTTGGCTGCGAGGAGGTGGCCCGGTGACGGAGAAGCGTGCCACGCGCGAGGCGTACGGCCCGACGCTCGTCGAGCTCGTGCGCGAAGGCGTCGACGTGGTGGTCGTCGAGGCCGACCTGTCGAAGTCGACCACCACCGCGAAGTTCGCGGCCGCGTACCCGGAGCGGTTCTTCAACACGGGCGTGGCCGAGCAGAACATGATCGGCACTGCCGCGGGGCTGGCCGTCGGCGGGAAGGTGGCGTTCACGGGCTCGTTCGCGGTGTTCGCCACGGGCCGCGCGTACGACCAGATCCGCAACACCGTGTGCTACTCGCGCCTCGATGTGAAGCTCGCGCCGACGCACGCTGGCGTCACCGTGGGTCCCGACGGCGGCAGCCACCAGATGCTCGAGGACCTCGCGCTCATGCGCGTGCTGCCGGGCATGCGCGTGCTGGTGCCTGCCGACGTGAACGCCGCAGCGGCGGCGATCCGGTTGGCGGCGACGACGCCGGGACCGTTCTACGTGCGGCTGGGCCGCGCGCCAGTGCCGGTCATCTACCCGGCAGACGTCGAGCTCGGCGTCGGGCGGGCGACCGTCCTCCAGGAAGGCTCCGACGTGACGATCGCGGCAGTCGGCGTGATGGTGGCCGAGGCGCTCGCCGCAGCCGACCTGCTGGCGGCCGACGGCATCCGCGCTGAAGTCATCGACGTGTTCTCGGTCAAGCCGCTCGACGCCGAAACGCTGCTCGCGTCGGCCGGCAAGACCGGCGCCGTCGTCACGGCCGAGGAGCACTCAGTCGTCGGCGGCCTGGGCTCTGCGGTCGCGGAGCTCCTCGCCGAGCACCACCCGGTGCCGATGCGCCGGATCGGCGTGCGGGACTCGTTCGGCACGTCGGGCGAGCCGGACGAGCTCATGGCGCACTATGGCCTGACGGCGGCCGACGTCGCAGCCGCTGCGCGGGAGCTCGTCGGCAAGGCGTGAAGAAGTCGTAGCGAGCTGGTGACGGCGGGCTCCGGAGAGCCTGACCCGGCACGCCGTCTGCTAGAATGTCGCGGGAATCGTTGCCGAAAGATGGAGCACCCACATGATATCGATGCGGAACGTCAGCAAGACGTACGTCGCTGACAAGCCCGCGCTGTCCGACGTAAACGTGGAGATCAGCCAAGGCGAGTTCGTCTTTCTGGTCGGCCACTCCGGATCCGGGAAGTCCACCTTCATCAAGCTTTTGCTCCGCGAGATCCTCCCTACCACGGGGCAGATCATCGTCGCCGGCCAGGACCTCGTGCGGATGAAGAGCTGGAAAGTGCCGTACCTGCGCCGCAACATCGGCTGCGTCTTCCAGGACTTCAAGCTGCTGCCCAACAAGACGGCGTACGAGAACGTCGCGTTCGCCCTCGAGGTCATCGGGCGGAGCAAGCACGTCATCCGGACGCAGGTCCCGGAGGTGCTGCGGCTCGTCGGCCTCGAAGACAAGATGCACTCGTATCCCGACGAGCTCTCGGGTGGCGAGCAGCAGCGCGTCTCGATCGCGCGGGCGTTCGTCAACCGGCCGCCGTTGCTGCTCGCTGACGAGCCGACGGGCAACCTCGATCCGGCCACGTCGCTCGGCATCATGAGCCTGCTCTCGCGCATCAACAAGACGGGCGCGACCGTGTTGGTGGCCACGCACGACCGGGAGATGGTCGACTCGCTCAGGCGACGCGTCATCGCGCTCGAGAACGGCCGCATCATCCGCGACCAGGACCGGGGGGTGTACGGCGATGGCGATTAACGTCGGCTACTTCGTCAAAGAGTCGCTCACGAGCTTCCGGCGCAACTGGGTGATGAGCCTCGGCGCCGTCATCACGATCTACCTGTCGCTCCTGCTCGTAGGCGTGTCGGTCGGCAGCTCGATGATCGCGAACCAGATCGTCAAGAGCGTCGAGCAGAAGGTCTCGATCCGCATCTTCTTGAAAGACGGCGCAGCGCCGGAGGACGTCAGCGCTTTGCAGGCGGCGCTTCAGGCGGATCCTCGAGTGAAGACCGTGAAGTACACGAGCAAAGAAGAGGCGTTCGAAGAGTTCAAGAAGTCGTACGCCTCGAGCCCCGAGATGGTCGAGCAGCTGAGCGTCAATCCCTTCCCAGCGTCGCTCGACGTCGAGACGCACAAGCCGCAAGACGTCCCCGCCGTCGCCGAGAGCATCAAGGGCAACCAGGCGTTCTTGAAGGTGTGCGACCGGCCGGATGATCCCGAGCGGTCGATCCGGTACGGCAAGGAGTGGGTGGGACGGCTTTTCTCGTTCACCCGGATCCTGCGCCTGGTGGGCGTGCTGTTCATCCTGATGCTGGCCGTCATCAGCCTGATTTTCATCAACAACACGATTCGGCTCGCCATCTTCGCGCGACGCAAGGAAATCGGCATCATGCGGCTCGTGGGCGCGTCGAACTGGTTCATCAGGATGCCCTTCCTGCTGGAAGGCCTCCTGCAGAGCCTCGTCGGGGCGGTGCTTGCGCTGGCGTCGCTCGCGGCGTTCCAGATCTTCGCGATGCCGCGGATCGAGGAGGCGGTGCCATTCCTGCCGATCTCGCTGCCGCCAGGTGCCGCGTTCCAGATCGCCCTCATCCTGATCGTCGGCGGAGCGGTCATCGGGCTGGCCGGTTCAGGGTTTGCGCTCCGCCGCTATCTGAAGGTGTAGTCCCATGAACAAGGTGCTCAGCCGCGCGACGGTCGTCGCGCTCGCAGTCTCTGGGCTTCTGCTCTCGTTCGCTGGGGGCATGTACGTCGGCCGGCGCGCACCGGCGGTGAACGTGCCCGTCGTGGGCGAGGCGCAGCCGACGCCGGTGTCTGCCGCTCGCGAAGTGCGAAACATCATCATGCGCGAAGCGCTCAAGCCGTCGAGCGATGAGTCGATGGCGGCCGGGGTCGCCAAAGGGATGCTCGAGTCGCTCGACGACCCGTATGCGATGTACTTCGACAAGCAGCACTACAAGTACTTCCAGGAGCAGACCGACGGCGCGTTCTACGGCATCGGCATCACGATCTCGGATCGCGACGGGCAGCCGTACGTGGTCACGGTGCTTCCCGGCACGCCCGCCGAGCGAGCCGGGCTCAAGCCCGACGACGAGATCGTCTCGATCGACGGGCTGAAGCGCGAGAAGTGGGACCTCGACGAGGTCGTGCGGCGCATCCGCGGTGAGGAAGGAACGAAGGTCACGCTCGAGATCCGCAGGAAGGGCTCGAAGCAGCTCCTGAAGTTCACCATCACGCGTGCGCGCATCGAGGTGCCGAACATCGAGAAGAAGCGCATCGACGGGGTGGTCGGCTACATCCGCCTGTACTCCTTCAACGAGCACTCCGAGGAGGACCTGCGCGCGGCGATCGAGGAGCTCTCGAAGCAGGGCGCGAAGGGCTTCGTCCTCGATCTGCGTGACAATCCGGGCGGGCTGCTGTCCGAGTCGGTGGACGTGCTGTCGCTCTTCGTGAAGGACGGCGTGGCGGTGACCGTGGACGCGCGCAACCCGCGCGATGACGAGGTGTTCCGGGTGAGCGGCGACACCGTGACGGACGCGCCGCTGGTGGTCCTTGTCAACGAGAACTCGGCCTCCGCGAGCGAGATCGTCGCCGGAGCGCTGCAGGACTACAAGCGCGCAGTGCTCGTCGGCGTCAAGACGTTCGGCAAGGGCAGCGTCCAGCAGATCGAGCCGCTGAGCTTCGGTGGGGCCGTCAAGCTCACGATCGCGCACTACCTCACGCCGAAAGGGCGTTCGATCGACAAGGTCGGCGTGACGCCTGACGTCGTCGTCAAGATGGACCCGCAAGACCAAGCCGACGAAGCCAAGGACGTCCAGCTCAAGCGGGCCGTCGAGGAGCTCAAGAAGCGGCTGTAGCGCACGCTGGCGCCGGACAGGTCTACGCTAGGCTCACGGCCGGTCGCGCTTCACGTCGGCAGGGTCCGGATCCCCCTTTGCTCGCTCGTCGGGAGAGACCTGTTCCACGCGGACGATCCGCCACGGGCGGCCGGGCGCCGTCGTGAGGTGGACGGGCGTGGGCGTCGTCCAGCCGCGCTTGACGGCGAGCACGCGTATCACGAGCGTCGTCGATGCCGCGACGACGAGCCCGACCGGTTTGACGATGTGCAGGTACGCCACGAGGAAGACGTAGAGCGACGAGCCGAGCACCGCGGCAGTCGCGGAAAGCGTTCCCGGGCGCATGATTTGCGGCGTCTCGCCGCACAGCACGTCGCGGATCATGCCGCCTCCGACGCTGGTGATGACGCCGAGCAGGACTGCAGGGATCACGTTCAGCCCTGCGCTCAACGCCTTGTCCGCGCCGACGACCGCGAACAGGCCGAGCGACAAGGCGTCGAGGTACAAGAACGGCCCTTTGAGCTTCCGGTACAGCGGCGAGAAGAAGAAGCCGAACAGCGCCGCCAGGAGCGCCGCCGCGAGCAGCCACCAGTGCTGGAATGCCGCGATGCCGTGCTTCTGCAGCAAGACGTCGCGCACGATGCCGCCGCCGAGCGCGTTGACGATGGCAAGGGTGACGATACCCGAGATGTCCATGCGCCGCTCGTCCGCGTGCACCGCACCGGACAGCCCACCGATGAACGCCGCGGTGACCTCGTAGAAGAACGGGACGCGCACGACGGTCTCCGACACGGGGGCGGTCGTGGTGACGGTGGACGGAAGCGCGCTCGCTACGATGCTCGGGACGACGGTCGTGATGATGGCTGCGAGGTCCGTGGGCTCCACCGAGGCCGTCGATGCCGCGCTCGTGGCAACAGCCGATGCCGTGGCTGTGATGGCGGACGTCGTGGTCGTGGCGAGCGAGGCGAGCACGAGGGTCTACAGCGACGGATCGTCTTCTTCGTCTTCGTCGAAGCGCGCCCGAAGCGCGATGTCGAACGACTCCTCCATCAGACGGCTGACGGCGCGCTGTTCGCGCTGCTGCGGCTCTTCGGTGACGCGCATCTCGAGCGTGACGCCGTCGCCGACGAGCGTGAAGACGGTCTCGTCCGGCCCCAGCTCCTCGAAGGTGAGGTAGCGGAAGCTGGCGACGTTCAAGAACAGGCACCCGTTCACGAGCATCGTGGACGAGTCGGGATCCGCCATGATCTTCACGAGGGTGGCCCGCCCGGTGTTCATGGGCTGGCCGTCGACGACGTACGCGTACTCGAAGGTCTCGATGGTTTCGAGGGCGCGGACCATGTCGCGGAGCTCGGTGACGGTGCCGGTGCCGATGAGGCAGGGAGCGAGCTCCCGTTGCTGTCGCATGTGCTCTCCAAGGTTCAGGTGTAGAGTTGCACCGGTGCGATTCTATCACGCGGGGTGTGACATCGAACAGGCGGAAGGAGCGGTGTGAGGCCCGAGAAGGCGGTGCTGAAAGCGCTCAGGGACGCGAAAGGGGCGCTTGCCGAAGAGGACGTGCTTGCCGCGGTCGCGCGGCACGGGCTGGAGTCCGACAAGGTGCGGCGCGTGCTTCGTGCGCTCGTGTCGTCGGGCGCAGCGGTGGTCCTGCCAGACGGACGGTACCTCGCGCTCAAGGAGCGGAACCTCCTGGTAGGGCGCCTCTCGATGCACCGTCGCGGCTTCGCGTTCGTCTCGACGCCGCTCGGCGAGGTGTACGTCGGGAGGCGCGATACCGGCGGGGCGCTCCACGGCGACACCGTCGCAGTGCGGCTGCACACGCAGCGGGCGCGCGAGCGGCGCTCGGGCGAGGTCGTGCAGGTGCTCGAGCGCGGGGTTGCGCGCGTCGTCGGCCGGCTCGAGCGGCACGGCGCGCTCGGCATCGTCGTGCCCACCGACCCGCGCATCCGCCACGAGGTCTTCGTCGACATGGCGCGAAGCGAGCTTGCCGCGCGCGACAACGATGTCGTGGTGGTGCGCGTGACGCGCTACCCGACGCGGCGCGACGCGATGCAAGGCGTGATTGAGGAAGTGCTCGGCCCTGCGGACGCTCCCGGCGTCGACATAGAGATCGTCATCCGCGAGCACGGGCTGCGGACGGAGTTCCCGGTCGAGGCGTTGGCTGCTGCTGAGCAGCTGAAGCTCGGCGTCGAGGCCGAGCTTGCGGCCGGCCGGGCGGACCTGCGCGATCTGCCGACGGTCACCATCGACCCCGTGGACGCGAAGGACTTCGACGACGCCGTCTCCATCGAGCGGCTCGAAGGCGGAGGCTTCCGGCTGTGGGTGCACATCGCCGACGTGAGCCACTACGTGCGGTGGGACGACCCGGTGGACGAGGAGGCGCGCATCCGCGCGACGTCCGTGTACCTCGTCGATCGTGTGCTGCCGATGCTTCCGGAGCGCATCTCCAACGACCTGTGTTCGCTTCGGCCGGAAGAGGACCGGCTTGCGTTCACCGTGGAGTTCGAGTGCGACGCGCGTGGGGAGGTGCGGACGCACCGGCTCTACCCGTCGGTCATCCGGAGCGACCGGCGGCTCGACTACGACAGCGTGGACGCGTGGCTCGAGCGCGGCGGGTTCCCCGACGCCGAGACCGAGCGGCTGCTGCTCGCGTTGCGCGACCTCGCGGCGTTGCTGCACGCGCGGCGCATCGAGCGCGGCGGGCTCGACTTCGACACGGTCGAGGCGCGCGTGACGCTCGACGACGAGGGCCGCCCCACAGGTGTGAAGATCCGCCGCCGCACCGTGGCGACGAACATGATCGAGGAGGCGATGATCGCCGCGAACGAGGTGGTCGCGCGCCACATGCGCGACGCGGGCGCTCCGACGCTCTACCGCATCCACGAAGACCCCGATCCCGAGGCGCTCGACGAGCTCGCGGTGGTGCTCGCGGAGTTCGACTACCCGATCAAGGACGTGCACGGCGCGAGCCCGCAGACGTTCCAGCGCATCGTCGCGTTCGCGCACGGCCGGCCCGAGGAGCTGCTCATAAACTCGCTGCTCATCCGGGCGCTTGAGCGCGCGCGCTACTCGGCGCTGCTCGAGTCGCACTTCGGGCTGGCGAGCGAGGCGTACTGCCACTTCACGAGCCCGATCCGCCGCTACCCTGACCTCATCGTGCACCGCATGCTCAAAGCGCAGCTCGCCGGCGCGCTCGACCGCGAGCCGGCGGCGAGCATCGCGCCGGAGCTGGATTGGCTCGCCGAGCACTGCTCGGTGATGGAGCGCGAGGCCGAATCCGCCGAGGACGACTCGCAGCGCGTGAAGCTCGTGGAGTTGATGCTCGACCACGTGGGCGAGGTGTTCGACGCGCTCGTCACGGGGGTGGTTTCGTTCGGGATGTTCGTGCAGCTGGACAACACGGCCGAGGGGCTCGTGCACGTCAAGTCGATGGCCGACGACTACTACCACCTCGACGCCGAGCGCTTCATGCTCATCGGCGAGCGCCGTGGCGCCACCTACCGGCTCGGCCAGCGCGTGCGCGTGCGTCTGATCGACGGCAGCGTGGCCGAGAAGCGGCTGGACTTCGAGCTGGCGTGAGGGCGGGGAGGAGTGCAGCGGCGCGGTCAGTCAGCGAGGGCGCTGCGGAGCGGCTCGTCCGTCCACATCGCGGCCCCAGCACACCCGGGTGTCGACCACGGCGAATCCCTCTGAGGTGTAAAGCCCGAGCGCTGGTCTGTTGACGGTGCTCGTGGAGAGGCTGCAGCGCGGCAGACCTGCGTCTTCCGCAGCCGCGAGCGCCTGCCGGAGCAGCGCCCGGCCGATGCCTCGGCCTTGATCGAGCGGCACGACGCCGAGCGTCGCGATCTCGGCCGCATCCTCGCCGGCTTGCTCGTCGCGCCAGACCGCGACGACACCGATGGGCTCCTCGCCGCGCCAGGCGAGGAAGGACGCGACGACGCGCTCGTCGGCGAGGTGCTCGCGTGCCCGCTGCTCGGTCATCGGGTAGTGACCTGGAGCGTCGGCGAAGGCTTCGTTGATGACGGCCGTCCAAGCGAGGGCGTCGTCGGCGCTGGCGGGTCGGATCTCCACGCCAGGCGGAGGGCTCGGCGCATCGACCGGCCCGGCAGCGCGTTCGAGCACGACGGCGTATCGCGTCGGCGAGAATCCGAGGGGTGCTAGCGCCTGGGCGGCAGCCGCGTCTTCCGGCAGGAAGCAGTAGACGTGGCGGACCGCGGCGGGCGTTCGGGCCAAGGTCCACTCCAAGAGCGGCCCGTACGCCTCCGCGCGCGTGGCGTGTAGGATGCGGAAGCGTCCCAGCCCCGCGTCGGCGAAGCCGTCCACCATCAGCGCGGCTGCCCCGACGACCTGTCTGTCGAGCAGCGCGAGCGCCACGATTTCTCCCGGCGTCGGGAAGAGCGCTAGGTCAGGCGGCTGGGTGTACGAGTCGTCGTGCTCGACGCCGTGCGCGAGGCACCAGTCGACGAACGCCGCGCGGCTGTCGGAGGTGACGGGTTCTATGGCGAGCGGGTGAGACACCTCGCCCTCACTGTTGTCGTTCATCGCGTGACACCATCTTCTCAAGCGCATCGAGCAACTCGCCCGGCTTCGTCGTCGATTCTTCTTGGTGCGCGATCGCCACCACTTGCACCCTCGAGTACGCGCCTTTCTGTCGGCCGATGAGCATGACCGAGCAGACCATGGTGGACTCGGCTGACCACGCGCGCCACGAAGCTGGCTCGAAGGACGTCCTCTCAAGCGAGAGCGGCTGGAACATGCGTTGGTTGGAATCGAGTCGAGACTCGATCTCCCGAAGCGTTGCCGGATCTTTGTGAATGTAGACCTGGGCGGTCCAGGACCCGGTCTCCAGCCAGACTTCCTGACTGAACGCGCGTGACGGGTCGTCCGGTCGTCTGGGTGCGGGCAAGTACCGCGTCTCGGTGCCGGTCCAGTCCTCGGGGACCGTTACCACGAGGTCGGTGCCGTGGATCTGTACGCGGTCCGATGGGCCCAAGCCGCGCTCGATCGGTACGCCCAGGATGCCGAGCACCAGTGCGACGGCGATGAGCATGAGCACGGTCGAGGCGGTGATGAGCCCGACCGGCACCACCGCAGGCAAGCGCATGGTCTCGGCAGTCGTCACGGGAGGCGATGGGAGCGGTGGCATCAAGCCTCCTTTTCGGCGTCAGGCAGCGTAGCCGCCGGGTCACCGAGGTTCTGTGTTGGCATGAAACCGCAGTATAGCGAAGGCGGGACCACCCGATTTCGACGTCGTCCCCCGCGCCGCCCCTTGCGCCGTCGCCTGGACCCTGCTACAGTTCACCGCAATCGCATACGCGCCTGTGACGGGGAAGAGTACCCCGGAAGCGAAGCACAGAGAGTCGGGGATGGTGGAAACCCGGCCTGAGCGACCGGCGGGAATGGGCCCCTGAGGCTCCGAGGCAACGGCGGCAGCGCCTACTAGTCTCGGCGGACGCCCACCGATACAAGGGACCGGGTATGGACGGCCGGAAGGCCGGAGTACTGCAGGCGAGGGGCCGGCGCAAGCCGGCAACAAGGGTGGCACCGCGGGAGTTCGAGCTCTCGTCCCTTACGGGACGGGAGCTTTTTGTTTTGCGGTGCTCGAAGGAGGTGGCACGGGTGATCATCCCGGGCAAAGACGAGTTCGTGCGGCTGGCGGCCGACCACGACGTGGTGCCGGTCGCGCGCGAGGTGTACGCAGACCTCGCCACGCCGATCTCGGCGTTCATGGCGCTCGCTTCAGGAGCCGAGAACGCCTTCCTACTCGAGAGCGTCGAGGGCGGCGAGCGGCTCGGCCGCTACTCGTTCCTCGGCGTCGGCGAGCGCGAGACCGTGACGGCGCGCGGCGACGAGGTCGTCGTCGAGGACGGCGGCGTCGTGGGGCTGCGCGCGACCGATCCGCTTCGCGTCGTCGAGCAGCGCGTGAACGCGGGCCGCGTGGCTCGCGTCGCGGGGCTCCCGCCGTTCGTGGGCGGCGCGGTGGGCTTCGTCGGATACGAGGCCGCCACGCAGTTCGAGAAGGTGCCGCGGCACGCAGTCGACGAGCTCGGCCTGCCCGACCTCGCGTTCATGAACGCCGACATCGTGATCGCGTTCGACCACGCGCGCCGCGTCATGCAGGCGATCGCGGCCGTGCGTCCGGGCGGTGCGCCCGAGCGCGCGTACGACGCCGCGGTCGCGCGCATCGACGCGCTGCTCGCTCGTCTCGACCGCGGACCGGCGGGCGCGGAGCTCGGCTCGGTGGGCGAGAGCGTCCCCGTGCCGCTCCACGCGCACACCACGCGCGAGGACTTCCTCGCGGCAGTCGCGCGGGCCAAGGAGCACATCGCCGCGGGCGACATCTTCCAGGTCGTGCTCTCGCAGCGGTTCTCGGCGCCGTACGCGGGCGATGGCCTCGACCTCTACCGCGTGCTTCGCGCCGTCAACCCGAGCCCGTACATGTTCTACCTCCGCACGCGCGAGGCGACGCTCGTCGGGTCGAGCCCTGAGCCGCTCGTGCGCGTGGAGGGCGGGCGCGTGATGACGCGGCCGCTCGCGGGCACCCGCCCGCGCGGCGTCGACGCCGCGGCCGACAGCCGGCTGCGCGCCGAGCTGCTCTCCGACGAGAAGGAGCGCGCGGAGCACGTCATGCTCGTGGACCTGGGCCGCAACGACATCGGGCGCGTGTGCGTGCCGGGAAGTGTGCGGGTCGAGCAGCTGATGGAGGTCGAGCGCTACAGCCACGTCATGCACATCGTGAGCACGGTCGCGGGCGACCTCGCGCCGGACAAGACCGCAATCGACGCGCTCGAGGCGACCTTCCCGGCCGGCACCGTGTCCGGCGCTCCTAAAGTGCGCGCGATGGAGATCATCGCCGACCTGGAGCCGGCGGCGCGCGGCCCGTACGCCGGGGTGGTCGGCTACCTCGGCGTGGACGGCGCGATGGACATGTGCATCGCGATCCGCACCTTCGTGATCGCCGGCGGCCGCGCGTACATCCAGTCAGGCGCGGGCATCGTGGCCGACAGCGACCCCGAGCGCGAGCACGAGGAGTGCCTGCACAAGGCGCGGGCGCTCCACTATGCGCTCGAGCTTGCCGCAGGCATGCACGCGAAGGTGGAGGTGGCGTGATGATCCTCGTCATCGACAACTACGACTCGTTCACCTACAACCTCGTGCAGCTGCTTGCGGCGCTCGGTGCTGAGGTCGAAGTGAGGCGCAACGACGAAGTGACGGCCGAGGAAGCGCTCGCGATGGAGCCGGCCGGCATCGTCGTCTCGCCAGGGCCGGGAACGCCGGCCGACGCCGGCGTGTCTGGCGCGGTCGTGCGAGCGGCCGAGGCGGCTGGGGTGCCGGTGCTCGGCGTGTGCCTCGGGCACCAGGTCATCGCGGAGATCCACGGCGCGCGTGTCGTTCGCGCCCCGAAGCCCGTGCACGGCAAGACGGACGAGATCTCGCACGGCGGTACCGGCCTGTTCGCGGGTGTTCCGAACCCGATGACGGCGACGCGCTACCACTCGCTCGTCGTGGACGCGGCGAGCGTGCCTGATACGCTCGAGGTCACGGCACGCACCGCCGACGGCCTCGTGATGGGGCTCGCGGTGCGCGGCAAGCCCGTCTTCGGCGTGCAGTTCCACCCCGAGAGCGTGCTCACGCCTGACGGCGCTGCGATCGTGGCTAACTTCCTGCGCGTCTGCGGCGAGATCCCCGGCGAAGCGCCGGGCTCTGCCGTGCCGCAGGCGGTCTCGGCCGCGGGCGGCGCGGTGCGGTCGAGCGAGCAGACGGCGCCCGTCACGAGCGTGCCGGCCGCCATCGGGCGTGTGAGCACGGGCGGGTCGCTGTCCGAAGACGAGGCCCGGGCGGTCATGGGCGCCATCATGGACGGCGAGGCGACGCCTGCGCAGATCGCCGCGCTCGTCGTCGGCATGCGGATGAAGGGCGAGACCGTCGACGAGATCGTCGGCTTCGCGCGCGCGATGCGCGAGCGGGCGACCCCTGTGCGGCCTGCGATCCCCGGCGTGCTCGACACCTGCGGCACCGGCGGCGACGGCCTGCATACCTTCAACATCTCGACGGCCACGGCGTTCGTGGTGGCGGGCGCCGGCGTGCCGGTCGCCAAACACGGCAACCGGGCGGTGTCGTCGTCGGCCGGCAGCGCGGACGTGCTCGAGGCGCTCGGCGTGAACCTCGACCTCGACTCGAGGGCGATGGCGCGCTGCATCGAGGAGTGCGGCGTCGGGTTCCTCTTCGCACCGACGCTGCACGCGAGCATGCGGCACGCGGCGGGTCCGCGCCGGGAGATCGGCATCCGCACGGTGTTCAACATCCTTGGCCCGCTCACGAACCCGGCCGGCGCGGAGCGCCAGCTGCTCGGCGTGTACGACCCGCGGCTCGTGCCGGTGCTCGCGGAGGTGGCCGGGCGGCTCGGCGCCAAGCGGGTGCTCGTCGTGCACGGGCACCCCGGCATGGACGAGGTCTCCGCGAGCGGTCCGACGCTGGTGGCTGAGTTCGACGCCGAAGCGGGCGAGGTGCGCACCTACGAGATCGAGCCGGAGCAGGCCGGCATCGCCCGCTCGACGCTCGCGGATGTCGTCGGCGGCAACGCGGCCGAAAACGCTGCGATCTTGAGGCGCGTGCTCGAGGGCGAGCCTGGCCCGCGACGCGACGTGGTGCTCCTGAACGCTGCGGCGGCGCTCATGGCCGCCGGCGTGGCGAGCGACCTTGTTGACGGGGTGGAGCAGGCCCGCGCATCGATCGACTCGGGCAAGGCCGCAGAGGCGCTCGAGCGGCTCGTCGCGGTCAGCAACCGGCTGAAAGCGGAGGCGATCGCGTGAGCGTGCTCGCTGACATCGTCGCGGCGCGGCGCGTGCGGGTGGCGCGCGACTTCGGGAGCGCCTCGCGCGCAGAGCTCGAGCGCCGCGCTGCCCAGGCTCGCGAGCCGCGGCCGTTCGCGGCGGCTCTGGCCGCGTCGCCCACGGTGGCCGTCATCGCAGAGGTGAAACGGCGCTCGCCGAGCGAAGGCGCGCTCGCTCCTGCGTGCGACCCGCGCGAGCAGGCGCTCGCGTACGAGCGCGGCGGCGCTGCCGCGATCTCCGTGCTCACGGAGCCGGAGCGCTTCGGCGGCAGCTTCGAGGACCTGGCCGTCGTCGCGAGCGCAGTGCGCGTGCCGGTTCTCGCGAAGGACTTCGTCGTGGACGAGGCGCAGCTTCTGGCAGCGCGGGCGGCAGGCGCCGACGCTGTGCTGCTGATGGCGAGCGTGCTCGGCGAGGACCTCGCGGCGTTCGTCGGGGCCGCGTCTCGCGTCGGGCTCGAGCCGCTCGTCGAAGTGCGCGACGAAGCGGAGCTCGCGGTCGCGGCGCGCTCCGGCGCTCGCGTGGTCGGCGTGAACGCGCGCGACCTCGCGACGCTTCAGATCGATCTGCCCGGCGCGCTCCGTCTGGTCCGCCAGGCACAAGGCGTGGCGGAAGTCGTCGTCGCAGAAAGCGGCATCGTCTCGCGCGCGGACGTCGAGGCCGCGGCCGCCGCGGGCGCGGATGCGGTGCTGGTGGGGACGGCGCTCATGCGGGCGTCTTCCCCTGAGAATGCAGTAAGGGACTTGGCAGGCGTGAGAAAGGAGAAGGGCCATGCCTGACAGGACGAGGTACATGCTGGACGAGCGGGATATGCCGACGGCCTGGTACAACGTGCAGGCCGACCTGGCAGAGCCGTTGCCGCCGCCGCTCGACGCGGAGGGCAACCCGATGGGTCCGGAGCAGCTGGCGGCGCTGTTCCCGATGGAGTGCATCAGGCAGGAGGTCTCGCAGGAGCGCTACATCGACATCCCGGGTGCCGTCATCGACGTGTACAAGACCTACCGGCCGTCGCCGCTGATCCGCGCCAAAGCGCTGGAGCGCGTGCTCGGGCTGCCCGAGGGCGTCAAGATCTTCTACAAGTACGAGGGCGTCTCTCCGGCCGGCTCGCACAAGCCGAACACGGCGATCCCGCAGGCGTACTACAACAAGCTCGAAGGCGTGAAGAAGATCTCCACCGAAACCGGCGCCGGGCAGTGGGGAAGCGCGCTTTCGATCGCAGGGGCGCTTTTCGGCATCGAGGTCGAGGTCTTCATGGTGAAGGTCTCCTACGAGCAGAAGCCGTACCGACGCATCCTCATGGAGACCTACGGCGCGACGGTGCACGCGTCGCCCTCGAACCTCACCGAGGCGGGCCGGCACGTGCTCGCCATGGATCCGGACTCCACCGGCTCGCTCGGCATCGCGATCTCAGAAGCCGTCGAGGTCGCCATCAAGGACCCGGACACGCACTACTCCCTCGGGAGCGTGCTCAACCACGTCTGCCTGCACCAGACGGTGATCGGGCTCGAGGCCATCAAACAGATGGAGATGGCCGAAGCGGAGCCGGACGTGGTCATCGGCTGCGTCGGCGGCGGCTCGAACTTCGCCGGCATCGCGTTCCCGTACTACAAGCGGCGCCTGGACGGGAAGTCCAACGCGCGGCTGGTAGCGGTCGAGCCGAAGGCGTGCCCGACGCTCACCGCCGGCGAGTACCGGTACGACTTCGGCGACGAGGCGAAGATGACGCCGCAGATCATGATGTACACGCTTGGCCACGACTTCGTGCCGGCCGGCATCCACGCAGGCGGCTTGCGCTACCACGGCGACTCGCCGCTCGTGTCTGCGCTCGTGAAGTCGGGTGACGTCGAGGCAGTGGCGGTGCACCAGACCGCGTGCTTCGAGGCGGCTGTGACCTTCGCGCGGGCGGAGGGCATCCTGCCGGCGCCCGAGTCGAGCCACGCCATCCGCGTGGCGATCGACGAGGCGCTGGCGGCGAAGGAGGCCGGCGAGGACAAGACCGTCCTCTTCAACCTGTCCGGCCACGGCCACTTCGATCTGAGCGCGTACGAGGCGTACCTCGCAGGGCGGCTGCAGGACTACGACTTCGCAGCCGGCACCGTGCTGCATGAGGAGTAGCGTGCTCGAGCAGGACGCCATACCGGCGCGGACGCGGGTGAAGGTCTGCGGCATCGCCCGGGCCGAGGATGCGGCGCTCGCTGTGGCGGCGGGCGCCGACGCCCTCGGGGTGGTGCTCGCCGAAAGCCCGCGCCGCGTCACGCTCGAGCAGGCGGATGCGGCGCTCGCCGCAGCCCCGCCGTTCGTGGCGCGTGTCGGCGTGTTCGTGGACGCCGACGAAGCCTTCGTGGGCGAGGCAGTCCGCCGGCTCGGGCTGCACGCGGTGCAGTTCCACGGCGACGAGCCGCCCGTGGCGTGCGCGTCGGCGCCCGCGCCGGTCATCAAGGCGCTCCGCGTGGGCCGGGCCGACGACCTGGAGGCCGCAGAGGCGTACCGCGGCGCCGTCGCGGCGCTCCTGCTCGACGCTCGGGTCGAGGGGGCGTACGGCGGGACCGGCGTCGCGTTCGACTGGCATGCGGTCGCGCCTGCGGTACCATCGTGGGCGCCTGTCGTCGTCGCGGGCGGGCTGCGGCCGGGCAGCGTCGGCGAAGCGATACGCGTGCTCGCGCCGTACGCGGTCGACGTGTCGTCCGGCGTCGAGCTCGAGCCGGGCGTCAAAGACGCGGCCGCAGTCAGGGAGTTCATAGCCGCGGTGCGCGCGGCCGACGAGGAGAAAGGTGCTCGATGAGCGGATCGCTGCTGCCCTCTGCCGAAGAGGCGTACTCAAGCCCGGATGCCCAGGGGTTCTTCGGCCCCTATGGCGGGACGTTCGTCCCCGAGACCGTCATGCCGGCGCTCGAGGAGTTGGCGCGGGCGTTCGAAGCCGCCCAGGCCGACCCGGCCTTCCAGGCGGAGCTCGACGCGCTGCTCGCCGACTACGTCGGCCGGCCGTCGCCGCTCTACCGCGCAGACCGGCTGGCCGCTGAGGTCGGGCTCGGCACGGTGTGGCTCAAACGCGAGGACCTCAACCACACCGGCGCGCACAAGATCAACAACACGCTCGGCCAGTGCCTGCTCGCCAAGCGCATGGGCAAGCGGCGCGTGATCGCGGAGACGGGGGCAGGGCAGCACGGCGTCGCGACGGCGACGACGGCCGCGCTCATGGGGCTCGAGTGCGCGATCTTCATGGGCACGGAAGACATCCGCCGCCAGGCGCTCAACGTCTACAAGATGCGGCTGCTCGGCGCCGAGGTGGTGCCGGTGGCGGAAGGCACTGGCACGCTGGCCGATGCGGTGACGGCGGCGCTCCGGCACTGGGTCGAGCGGGTCGAGGACACCTTCTACGTGCTCGGGTCGGCCGTCGGGCCGCACCCGTACCCGCTCATCGTCCGGCACTTCCAGAAGGTCATCGGCGAAGAGGCGCTCGCGCAGCTGCGCGAGAAAGGCGCGCCGATGCCGGACGCGGTCGTGGCGTGCGTGGGCGGCGGCTCGAACGCGATCGGCATCTTCTACCCGTTCCTGCGCGACGTGCCCGCGGGTGAGCGTCCGCTGCTGATCGGCGCTGAAGCGGCAGGACTCGGGCTGGAGACCGACAAGCACGGCGCCGCGCTCACCAAAGGCACGCCAGGCGTGCTCCACGGCTTCTACAGCTACCTCCTGCAAGACGAGGCGGGCAACCCCAAGGAGGCGTACTCGATCTCGGCGGGGCTCGACTATCCCGGCGTCGGCCCCGAGCACAGCTACCTGAAGGACGCGGGCCTCGTGCGCTACGAGGCGGTCACCGACCGCGAAGCGCTCGACGCCTTCGCGCTGCTCGCGCGCACCGAAGGCATCATCCCGGCGATCGAGTCCGCGCACGCGCTCGCGATGCTGCCGCGGCTGGCGGCCGAGCTCGGGCCGGACGCGAGCGTGCTCGTGAACGTGAGCGGGCGCGGCGACAAGGACATGGACATCGTCCGGGAGGCAGGGCTTGGCGGCTGAGCAGGACGGCGCACGGGGCGCAGCGGACGCACAGCCGGCGCGCTCGCCGCTCGAGGCGGCGTTCCGCAAGGGGCGGCCCGCGCTCGTCGTCTACCTGATGGCGGGCTACCCCGACCGCTCGACGTCGCTCGACGCGCTGGTGGCCGCAGCCGAGGCGGGGGCGGACGTCATCGAGCTCGGGGTGCCGTACGGCGACCCGGTCGCGGACGGGCCGGTGATCGCCGAAGCCGCGCGCGTGGCGCGTTCGGCCGACGGCGGGTTCGGGCTCGCGCAGACCCTGGAGCTTGCTGCTGAGGCGCGCGCGGCCCTCGGCGCCGCAGCGCCGCCCATCGTCGTCATGTGCTACCTGAACGCGCTCATGCGCATGGGGTTCGCGCAGGCGGCCGCGCAGATGCGCGCAGCGGGCGTGGCGGGCGTGATCGTGCCCGACATGCCGGTGGAGGCCGCCCGCCCCTGGCTTGCGGCCGCCGCAGGGCTCGACACCATCTTCCTCGCTGCCCCGACTTCGACGCCGGAGCGCCTGGCTGCCATCGCCTCCGCGTCGTCCGGCTTCGTCTACTGCGTGAGCACGCTGGGTGTCACGGGCGAGCGCGAGCGGCTGGCCGAAGGCGCGCGCGCCCTGGTCGAACGGGTGCGTTCCGTCACCGATCTTCCGGTCGCAGTAGGGTTCGGCATCTCGACGCCCGAGCAGGCGGCTGAGGCCGCCGCCTTCGCCGACGGCGTCATCGTCGGAAGCGCGGTCGTACGCCGCCAGGCCGATCCGGCCGCCGTCCGCGCCTTCGTCGCCGAGCTCGCCCAGGCCGTGCACGGCGCGCGGCGCTGAGGCCGGCCGCTCCGGCCAGCACGCCGGGCGCCCGGCTCGTCGCCGCTTACCTCGCCGACAGCGCCCTGAGCGCGAGCGCGGTGTCGTGCAGGTCGCCCGGGATCTCCAGTCCGAGCTCCTCCAAGACGCGCTCGGCCTTGCCGAAGAGCGCGGCGAACGCCAGGTAGCGGCCCCACAGCACGTGCGCGGCGACCGGGTCGTCCTCGAAGGCGCCGAAGTCGTCGAGGTAGCGCTCCAGCGCCCGCATCTGCTCGGTGAACGCCTCGCCAGCAGGCGTCCGTCGCTTCCCGCCCGGCTCGAGCAGCCCGCGCGCGACGGCGTCGTCGACCACGGTCGCGCGCCACACTGCGATCCCGCGCGCATAGTCCACGGGGTGACGCCGCATGGCGGTCTTCAAGTCGAGCAGCCCGAGCGCCGCCGAGTGCGCCATCTCCGTGAACAGGAGGTTGCCGAGCACCTGCTCAGCGCGGTCGAGCTCGCCCCAGCGTCCGACGTCGAGCACGAACTCGAGCGTCTGCTCGTCGATGGGTCCGGCGATCGTCGTGATGCGGCGTGCCGAGACGCGCACCGGCGCGATGCCGCGAGCGGCCCAGTCCACGAGCGTCGCGATGACGGCCTCGTCCTCGACCCGGCCGCGCTCAAGCACAGCGGCAGCCGTCGCAGGCCGCACGTCTTCGGGGATCTCGCGCAGGTATCGCAGCGCCTCGCTCACTCGTCTCCGCCCCCGATGTGCCAGGTGAACCACGCATCGTCGTCATCGTCCGGCGTGTGCTGCTTCTGTGCGACGGCGAGCATCACGTTGCGCTCGATGAGCTTCCAGTCCGGCCGCGCGTGCGTCGCCATCCAGGACTCGTACGCCTCGGGGTAGAACGCGTCGTGCAGGTACTGGAACCACTCGGTGTTCCAGACGTTGCCGTGCGCCGCGTAGCCGCCGCGCGTGAGGATGCCGGCCTCCTCGAACTCGTAGCCGATCCGGTCGCAGAAATCGATGAACGGCGCCTGCGCTCGCGGCAGCATCCGCATGCACATCGTCATGAAGTCGCTGTCCTGCCACTTGGTGGCCTCCAGGAGCTTCCCGGCAAAGCCCGGCGCGCCGGAGTACAGCGCGCGCACGCCGATGAGCTGCTCCTTCACGATGCCGACGCGCTTCTCCTCCTGCCACAGCTGCACGTAGCCGTTGCGTTCGAGCCAGTCCAGCGTGCACCCGAAGATGCCCTTCGCCAGCGTTCGCACATCGACAGACTTCCCGGCGGGCGAGGGGTAGGCGAACATCATCCCCGCCTGTTGCACGAGCAGGTCGGAGCACAAGTACACCTTCGCCGCGATCGAGAACTGATAGCCGTTCGGAGTCTGGATCTCGCTCATCGGTCCCCCTTTCGATGGGCGGCCGTCATCCGGAGCGCGGCCGCCGCGCCTTCGTCACCCGGCGCCGCCTCCGCCACCACCGCCGCCTCCTCCGCCACCGCCTGAGAAGCCGCCTCCGCCGCCGCTTGCGCTCGACATCTGGCTGGAGGCGATCTGCGATGCGGAGGCGAACCCGCTCGTGACCACCGCCGCCGGCGAGCCGAACCCCGGCTGCGGCGTCGCCCACCAAGCGGCATGCGCGATGGCGGGATCCTCGAGCACCTGCGGCGCTTTGACCCGCAGCGCCTCGATGACCTTCTCAGCGACGCCGAAGACGACCGCGAGCACCAAAAAGTGCTCCCAGAGCACGACGTGCGTCGGAGGCGCCTCGTCGAGCCGGCTGAAGTCCTCCAGGTAGCGCTTGAGCGCGCTGTACTTCGCGTGCAGGTCGTTGGCACGCGGCGTGCGGCGCGGCATGAACAGCCCGGTCACCCCGACGCCGACCGCGCACGGAATCCCTACGAGCAGCGTCCAGCCCGAGCCGGACGCTCCGGCGGAGACGATCGCGATGACGAACAGCACCATGCCCCAGGCGATGAACCCGGCCAGCAGGAGCGTCCCGCGTTTCTCGAAGAAGCCCTGCTTCTCGGCTTCCGCAGTCACGGCCTTCTTCCACCTGTCGATGCCGTCGGCGTAGCGCTGCGGGTGCTGCTTCGCCTCGCGCTTCAGTTCTTCGATCGTGGTCGAGCGGCCGGCCTCGACCGAGCCGAACACTGCGTCGAGCAGCTGCCGTTCGGCGGAGCTGAGCGAGTCGAGCGACGCTGAAGGTGCGATGCTCAGACGCCACTCGGTCTCCGTCTTCGGTCCGAACAGCCCCTTCGAGGTCGTCTGCACGGGCTCGACGGTCACGATCCCGCGGTTCGACAGGTCCATGAGCGTCGCGGTGAGCTCGTTCTCGCCGACGGTGCCCCAGCGCATCAGCGCGCCGACGACTGCCGGGGGAAGCTCCGCCGGCAGGTCACGGAAGTACGGCCCAGCGAACGAGGACTGGTGCTCCTTGCCGTATCGCCGCCACAGGAGCAGGGCCCCCACGAGCGACAGGAGCGGCACGACGGCGCCGAACAGGACGGCGGCAGCCACTGCTGTCCTCGCTCGCCTCCGGGCCGCGTTGGCCTCCTCGGCCCAGCGGCCCTCTTGCTTCAGAACGGTCTGTTCGCGCACCCCGGGCGTGTCGCGTGCTTCGGTGAGCGCATCCCGGGGGAACAGCGCCCTGGCTTCGACGAACGTGCGGGGCGGCAGGTCCCGCACCGAGAGCAGCATCATGTTGCTAGCCTTCGACACGACGCCCGTGAGCGGCCCGTGCGCCCAGACGCGGAGCGTGTCCTCGGTGACTCCGGACGGGAAGCGCACCTGGATCTCGGCCGATCCGACCCCCACGTCCCACTGATCGCCGATGAACTTCCAGTAGAGCTCGCCGGTGTCGTCCCAGCGCTTCGCGGCGTCGTGCACCACGTAGCGGAGCGTGAAGGTCGCCCGCGCGTCGGTCGTGTCGTGGTACGCTTCGACGCGAAGCGACGTGCCTTGGTCGACTACGGCGTAATGGCCCGGGATGCGGTCCGTGGACTCCTGGCGCACGAGCTCGCCCCCAGGACCGGCGACACCGAGGACCTCGATCGGCCCGAACGGATAGGCGGGATCCGAGGGCACGGTGTCGAGCTCCCAGTAGACGTACGAGAACGACCCGGAGAAGTGGAAGGTGCGCTGCTCGGTCACGACCAGGTCGCCGTTCGGAAGGACCTCGGCCTCGATGCGCACCTCAGGCATGGAGTACGACTTCGCGTGCGCAGGCGTGACGGCAGAAAGCACGGCCGCAGCGGCGAGCGCCAGAGTCGCAGCCACACGGAGTCTCGACGCCGGCGTTCCCATGGCCGCTCCGTTCACCGGTTCGTATCGGCTCGGCATCAAGTGCGCGACGTACCTTGGCGCGCACACGCTATGAGGGTACAGCGGAAGCGTCTTGTCGCACAGTGCTATGGTCCAGAGGGGGGATCAGAATGCCAGCCGCAGTTCGCGTGATCGCACTGGCTCTCGTCGCAGTCCTGCTCGGAAGCGGCATCGCCTTCGGAAACGACGCGATCGTCGGGGGAACCGGCGGAGCGCTCGCGCCGATGGCCTCAGCAGACATCCGCATGGAGGCCGAGACGGTCCAAGCAGTCGTCTACAACGGTTACGCGCACGTGCGCGTGGACTTCAAGTTCGTGAACCGCGGGCAGCCGAAGACGCTTGCGCTCGGATTCCCGTTCGCGCTCAGCGGTGAGCGCAACGTGCCGAGCGGCATCGCCGGGTTCCAGGCGTGGGTCGACGGCCACCGCATCCCCGTGGGTTACGAGACCGGGAGGGACGGCGCCAACACGGTCGGATACTACACGCACCAGGTTACGTTCAAACGTGGTGTCACCATGGTGCGCGTGGAGTACCTGACGGACGCCAGCGCGGGGTCGGGAACGGTCGAGGAGGCGGAGATCCGGCGCCCGGCGTGGCACACGGGCGGTTGGACGACGCGGAGCTGGTACCCCTACTGGGTGCACACCGGCGCGGGGTGGGCCGGCACCATCGGCAAGACGGTCATCAGGTTCCGTCTGGCAGACGACTGCATAGGATTCGACCCCGAGCACGCGACGCGCGCGCTGGCGAACGACACGGGCCGGGAATCGTCTGAAGCGCCCGGTTGCGTCGCGCTCGACCCGAGGACGCTCCAGTGGTCCTACGCGGACTACGAGCCCGTCGCCGACGCCTCCGGAAGGTCGCCGTACGACGTGCGATTCGCCGTGTACGAAGCCGCGTATCGCGACATGGCTCGATCGGCGCAGGCGCCCGAGGAGTTCCGCCGCTGGCTTATCGCCGACGCGAAGGCGTCGAGCGAGCTCGTGCAGGACGGCTGGCGGTTCTCCGCATTGAGCGCGTTCAGCAGCGTCGGGTATCCGTGGGCCGAGTCCGCTGCTGGCTCCGGCAACGGCGAGTCGGCGGAGGTCCGGTTCGGCGCGCCGCGGCCCATCGAGGAGATCCGGGTCGTCTCGGGGCGCGCCCAAAGGCCTGACCTGTTCGAGGCCAACGCCCGTCCGAAGACGCTCAAGGTCACGTTCTCTGACGGCACATCGCAGGTGCTTCAGCTCAAGGACACGCCGGCGCTGCAGCGGTTCGCGGTGCCGAAGAAGACGAGCGCCAGCCTCAAAGTCGAGATCGTGGACGTGTACCCGGGAGGCAAGGCGCAAGACGCGTACCTGACCCTCGTCGACGCGGGTCTGCGCTCGCCCGCGTTCGAGGAGTTCGACGTGCTGCTCGCGTCCGTTTCCGACACCGTGACGAGCGAGCCGTCCACGCCGACGGCTGCCGGCCCCGGCGTCTCCGCGAACCCGGCCGCCGCGGCCGACGCCGGTTCGCCTGATGCCGATGCGGCCGACCGTGATCTGCCGCCGGCAGGTTGGCTTGCGGTCGCCACGGTCGCCGCGGTGGCTGGCATCGCAGTATATGCGGGGTACCGCCGCAGCGCGGCAAGAAGCTCCACCTCATAAGACGCGGGTTGGGGCGCGCCGCTCGGAAGGCGGTTTGCTTCCGTGCGGCGCGCCGCACGCATGCGCTAGACTGGTTGCAGGTCTTCCGTGTGTCGGTGGGCGCATCGTGGGAGGCGTCGATGCGGTTCGCGCTTGCACAAGTCAATCCCACGGTCGGCGACGTCGACGGCAACCTCGTTCTAGCGCTCGAGGCCGCCCGTGAGGCTGCTGAAGCAGGCGCGGACCTCGTCCTCCTTCCCGAGCTGGTCATCACCGGCTACCCGCCGGAAGACCTCCTCGGCAAGCCGCACTTCGTGGAGCGCGCCATGGCGGCGGTCGAGACATTCGCTGCCGAGGCGGCGTGTCCGGCGCTCATCGGGTCGCCATGGAGAGACGACAGCGACCTGTACAACTGCGCCGTGCACACGAGGGCCGGCGCCATCGAGGGCGTGTACCGCAAGCGTCTGCTGCCGAACTACAGCGTCTTCGACGAGAAGCGCTACTTCACTCCGGGCAACGCGAACATGCTGCTCGACTACGGCGGCGTCGGCGTAGGCGTGACGATCTGCGAAGACGCGTGGCAGCCGGAGCCCATCGCGCGGCTCGCGAGCATCGGCGCGCGCGTGGTCACGAACCTGTCAGCGTCGCCGTTCTTCGCAGGGAAAGGGGTGGCGCGCGAGCGCATGCTCGTGCGGCGCGCTCTCGAGTTCGGCGTCTGGGTTGTGTACTGCAACCTCGTCGGCGGCCAGGACGAGCTGGTGTTCGACGGGCGCTCCGTGGTGATCGCGCCTGACGGCACGGTGGTCGGCCGGGCTCGCGCGTTCGACGAGGACCTGCTCGTGGTGGACGTGGAGGTCGGAAGCGATCCGGTGGTGCAGCGCGTCGAGCAGCGCATCGAGCACGAGCCTGAGATGTACGCGGCCCTCGTGCTCGGGCTGCGGGACTACATCCGCAAGAACGGCTTCACCGACGTCGTGGTCGGGCTGTCGGGCGGCATCGACTCCGCCTTCGTGGCGACGCTGGCCGCGGACGCGCTCGGGCCCGAGCGTGTGCACGGGGTCATGATGCCGTCACGCTACTCGTCTGAGGGCAGCCTGTCCGACGCGCGCGCGCTCGCACAGGCGCTGGGAATCGACGCCATCGAGCTGAGCATCGAGCCGACCTTCAGCGCGGCGCTCGACACGCTGGCGCCCGTGTTCGAAGGCAGGGAGCCGGACGTCACCGAGGAGAACCTGCAGGCGCGCGTGCGGGGTATGCTCCTCATGGCGCTGTCGAACAAGTTCGGGTGGCTCGTGCTGGCCACCGGCAACAAGAGCGAGCTCTCCGTGGGGTACAGCACGCTGTACGGCGACATGGTGGGCGGCTTTGCTCCGATCAAGGACGTGTTCAAGACCCGCGTGTACGACCTTGCGCGGTGGCGCAACGCGCAGTCGCAGGCGATACCCGAGCCGATCCTCACGAAGGTTCCAAGCGCTGAGCTGCGGCCCGGCCAGACGGACCAGGACTCGCTGCCGCCGTACGACCTGCTCGACCCGATCCTCGTCGAGTACGTGGAGCTCGACCGCTCCGTGGACGAGATCGTCGCTATGGGCTACGACCGCGCAGTGGTCGAGCGCGTGGCGGCGATGGTGGATGGCGCCGAGTACAAGCGGCGCCAGGGTCCGGTCGGCATCAAGGTGACGCCCAAGGCGTTCGGCAAAGACCGCCGCATGCCCATCACGAACCGGTTCCGGGGGTAGCGTGGCGCTTCTCGAGTGGGTGGGGCCGGACGACGCCCGCATGCGCGCGGTGTGCGACCTGCGGCACGAGGTGCTGATGGCGCCGTTCGGCGTGCCGCGAGACGATGCGTGGGGAGATGATGACCCCGCGTCGCACCACTTGCTCGCCGTCGAGGGCGAGCGCGTCGTCGGCTACACGCGCTTGATCGTGCACGGCGAGGAGGCGCAGATCCGGCACGTGGCCGTGGCGTTCGACAGGCAGCGTACGGGCATCGGCAGGGCGCTTATAGAAGAGGCGTGCCGCGAGGCCGTGGTGCGTGGCGTCACACGCGCGCACCTGAACGCGCGTCTGCCTGCCGTCCCGTTCTACGAGCGCCTCGGCTTCGTCGTCATCAGCAACGAGCCGTTCCCATCCGGTCGTACCGCCCAGCCCCACGTGCGGATGGAGCGGGTGCTCGAGCGCGGCGATCCGTAGAAGCGCTCCGCGCGCCTGCGCGTTGGGTATAAGGTGTGGCGTCGCCGCACGCCTTCGCCTAACCTATGCGGTGGCGATCAACCGTCCATCATATGAGGAGGGAACCATGCCGACACTGACGCGCGACCAGGTCCACGTGCCTGCGGACGTGCCCGCTGAGGCGCGCGAGACCTACATCGACAACTACCTGAAAGCGACGAGAGGCACCGGGCGGCTGATGCTGTTCGCGTGCGACCAGAAGGTCGAGCACCTCAACGACGACTTCTACGGCGACGGCATCGCGCCTGAAGACGCGGATCCCGAGCACCTGTTCCGCATCGGATCGCAGGGGGTCGTCGGCGTTCTCGCCGGACAGCGCGGGCTCATCGCCCAGTACGCGCCGGACTACCCGGACATCAACTACCTCGTCAAGATGAACTCCAAGACGCACCTGGTGAAGTCGTCGGCGAAGGACCCCGCGAAGCACCAGGACGACCCATACTCGGCGCAGTTGTACGACCTGCAGACGGTGCTCGACCTGCGCGACAACGGCGTGAACGTCGTGGGCATCGGCTACACGATCTACCTCGGCAGCGAGTACGAGTCGAACATGCTGCAGGAGGCGGGCCAGCTCATCGCCGACGCCCACTCGGTGGGGCTGCTCGTGGTGCTGTGGATCTACCCGCGCGGCCGCGCGGTGCCGGACGAGAAGGACCCGCACCTGATCGCGGGGGCGGCTGGCGTCGCGGTGTGCCTCGGCGCGGACTTCGTGAAGGTCAACCCGCCGAAGGCGACTGAGGACAAGTCGTCGGCCGAGCTGCTCAAGGAAGCGTCGCTCGCATCCGGTCGCACCGGCCTGGTGTGCGCGGGCGGCTCGACGGTCGCGGCCGACGTATTCTTGCGCCAGTTGTGGGAGCAGATCCACGTCGGCGGGGCTCGGGGCAACGCCACGGGCCGCAACATCCACCAGCGTCCTCTCGACGAGGCCGTGCGCCTCACGAAGGCGATCAGCGCGATCACGCTCGGCGACTGGAGCGTCGAAGACGCGCTCGCGGTCTTCAAGGGCGAGAAGGACTTCGCGCTCTGATAGCACCTTCGAAGGTTCGGCGCGGCGTCGCACCTGTGGCGGCGCCGCGCTATCCTTAAGCACCAACGTCCAACCGATCGACTGGACCGCACATGCCCGTATCCGACTGGTTCAAGGCCCGCGAGCAGCGGCGGTACACCGTCGTCTCACCGGGCGCGCCTTCTGCGGATCTGCCTGACGGCGTCTGGCTGAAGTGCGACGGCTGCAAGCACACCGTCTACCGGGGCGATCTCGAGGCGAACCTGAGCGTGTGCCCGCACTGCGGGCACCATGCCGAGATGCCGGCGAAGGACCGCCTCCTCGCGCTGGCCGACGAGGGGACGTTCGAGGAGACGGACGCGACGCTCTCCTCGACGGACCCGCTCCGGTTCACCGCTGCGAAGCCTTACGCGGAGACGTTGGCATCGGCCCGCGAGAAGACCGGGCTCGCTGAGGCGGTCGTGACGGGACGGGCGCTCGTAGGCGGCCACCCGGCGGTGCTCGGAGCGATGGACTTCCGCTTCATCGGCGCATCGATGGGCACCGTGGTCGGAGAGAAGGTGGCGCGCGCATTCGACCGGGCGCGCGAGGAAGAGCGGGCGGTCGTGTTCGTGACTGCGTCCGGGGGCGCCCGGATGCAGGAGGGCATGCTCTCGCTCATGCAGATGGCGAAGACGGCAGCCGCGGTCCGCCGGTTCTCGGACGCAGGGCTTCCGTACGTCGCGGTGCTCGCGGATCCCACGTACGGAGGCGTCACGGCGAGCTTCCCGGTCCTCGCGGACGTGATCTTCGCGGAGCCGGGCGCGATGGTCGGGTTCGCTGGGCCGAAACTGGTCCAGGAGACGACGCGTCAGAGCCTGCCGAAGGGATTCCAGACCGCCGAATCGCTCGTGGAGCACGGCTTCGTGGACGCGGTGGTCCCGCGCACGGAGCTCAAGGCGACGGTGGCGCGCGTGCTCGACTACCTGTGCGCGCAAGACGTCCATCCTGCGGCCGAAGGCGCTGCGTGCCCGGTCGCGTTCGAGGAGGGTTCGTGACGTGGCGGCGGTCAGGCACGTGATGGAGTTCGAGCGCCCCATCGTCGAGCTCGAACGGCAGCTCGAGGACCTCAAGCGCTTGGACGTCAGCGCCCAGCCGGAGCTGGCGAGCGAGATCGCGCAGCTCGAGGCAGAGATCGCCATGCTCAAAGACGCGCTCTACTCGGCGCTCACGCCGTGGGAGCGCGTGCAGGTCGCGCGGCACCCCGAGCGCCCCAAGACCCAGGACTACGTCGGCGCGCTGTTCTCGGAGGTCGTCGAGCTGCGCGGCGACCGCGCGTACGGCGACGACGAAGCGATGTTCGCGGGGCTCGGGACCATCGACGGCGTCCGCTGCGTCGTGCTGGGGCACCGCAAGGGCAAGAACACCACCGAGAACATCCGGCGCAACTTCGGCAGCCCGCACCCGGAGGGATTCCGGAAAGCGCGTCGTGCGATGCTGCTTGCCGAGAAGTTCGGGCTTCCGGTGGTGAGCTTCCTCGACACCGCCGGAGCGTACCCCGGCATCGAGGCGGAGGAACGTGGGCAGGCCTGGGCGATCGCCGAGTGCCTGGAGACGCTGGCTGGGCTGCGGACGCCGGTGGTCGTGGTCGGCATCGGCGAGGGCGGCAGCGGCGGTGCGCTCGCGATCGGTTTCGGCGACCGGCTCATCATGCTCGAGAACGCGTACTACTCGGTCATCTCGCCCGAGATGTGCTCGCTCATCCTGTTCAAGGACCCGCAGCACGCTGCTGAGACGGCCTCCGCGCTGAGGCTCACAGCGGTCGACCTCGTCGAGCTCGGCATCGCCGACGAGGTGATCGAGGAGCCGCTCGGCGGCGCGCACCGCGACCCGGCGCTCGTGCTCGCGCGAGTCGAGGACGCGATCGTACGTGCGCTTCGCGAGCTCGCGTCTGTGCCCCGGGACGAGCTCGTCGCCCGAAGGCAGGCGCGTCTGGCGTCGATCGGCGCGGACTCCGTCCGGGAATGATAGGTAACGCACGGACACGCCGTTGATCGAGGAGGGGCGGACATGGCACAGGGTGCAGCCATCAAGCGCGTCGGGATGCTGTTCAGCGGGGGGCCTGCGCCGGCCGCGAACGCTGTGATCTGCGCGGCGGCGCTGTCGTTCATCAACAACGGCGCCGAGGTCATCGGCTTCCTCGACGGCTACGAGCGCCTCGAGGACTTCTCGCCTGAGAGACCCCTGCAGGCCGGCGTCGACTACCTCGTGCTCACGCGCGACGACGTCTCTGGGATCCGCAACCGCAAGGACATCATCCTGCGCACCTCGCGCGCGAACCCTGGGAAGCCAATCACAGCGCTCGAGGACCTCGCAGATCCCGAGAAGAACGGGCGGCTGCTCGCAGTGTACGGCGCGCTCGACTCGCTCGACATCGATGCGCTCGTCTCGATCGGTGGAGACGACACGCTCAAGACCGCGAACTACCTCTACCGGATGCAGGAGCTCATGCCGGAGCTGCGCCGGCTGCGGATCGTGCACCTGCCGAAGACCATCGACAACGACTACTACGGCATCGACTGGACCTTCGGCTTCTACTCCGCGGCGCACTTCGCGGCGGCCGAGATCCGGAACCTCGTCGCGGACGCCAAGTCCACGCAGACCTGGTACGTGCTCGAGATCATGGGGAGGAAGGCCGGCTGGCTCACGTACGCAGCAGGCATCGCTGGCGAAGCGACGCGGATGCTCTCGGTCGAGGACTTCGACGGCGAGTTCGACGCTGCGGCAGTAGGCCGCGAGCTTGCCGACCTCATGCTCAAACGTGAAGAAGACGGCCGCAAGTACGGCATCGTGTGCATCGCCGAAGGGCTTGCGGACAAGCTGCCTGAAGACCAGAAGCCGAAGACGACCGACGAGCACGGCAACGTGCGGCTGGGGGAGGCGCAGGTCGGGCGGATCCTGGCGGACGCGATGGAGCGCGCGTACCGCGAGCGCACCGGCGTGAAGGTGAAAGTGCGTTCGAAGCAGATCGGGTACGAGACGCGATGCGCGGAGCCCAGCGCATTCGACGTGCTGCTCGGCACGCAGCTCGGCGTCGGAGCGTTCCGCGCTCTCGTCGAGGAAGGGCTCACAGGCGTGATGGTGAGCGTCGAGAACCAGCTCTCGCTCAAGTACGTCCCGTTCGCCGAGCTCATCGACGAGGCCACGCTCAAGACCCGCGTGCGCTTCATCGACCGGTCGAGCGACTTCTACCGGCTCGCGCGTGCGCTCGAGTACCAGGGCATCCTGGCAAGGCAGGACTGAGCGATGCTCGACGAAGCGTTGGAGCCGCTGGTCGAATCGTTCCGGGCGACCGGCCGTGACATCTTCCTCGCGGGGCTGATCTCAAGCCACGGCGGCAACCTGTCGGTGCGGCAAGGCGAGCTCATCGTCATCACGCGCCGGGGTTCGATGCTCGGGAGGCTGACGTCAGACGACCTCGTCGTCACAGGCCTGGAACCGTGCGCCGACGACGAGCGTTGCAGCCGCGAGCTCGTCGTGCACCGCGAGATCTACCGGCGGACCGACGCGCTGGCGGTGGCTCACGCGCACCCGGTGCACGCGATCGCGCGCTCGTTCGCGACGGATACGATCGTCCCGGCGGACTCGGAAGGCCGGTACATCCTGGGCGAGGTGCCGGTGGTGGAGGCTAAAGAGACCATCGGCTCTTCCGAGGCGGCAGCGCTCATCGCCGAGGCCCTGCGGGAGCGCCCGGTCGCGGTGCTGCGCTCGCACGGAGCGTTCGCGAAGGGGCAGACGCTGGAGGAGGCGTTCTACCACGTCAGCGTGCTTGAAGCGAGCGTCCGCGTGCTGGACTTGCTCGACCGCTGAAGCGGCGTGCGTGCCAGCGGCGACTCGGGGCCGCCGTCGGCTTGCTCGCCGTCCGCGACGCTCACGACCAGAGCCGCGATATCTCCTCGCGCACGCACGCCGTGGAGGTCGCCGCATCGCTCGCAGACGGCCCATCGGATCCGGCATCAGGGAGGAGCCCCGGCGAGCCGCAGTCGAAGCACCGGAGCGCGTCTCCGGACACGAACCGGGTGCGCTGCGCGTAGCCGTGCGCGTCTGACGCACGGCCAGGGACGTAGTACCTGAGCGGCCAGCACACGTACAGGTGGTCTCGCGCCCGGGTGCAGGCGACGTAGAACAGGCGCCGCTCCTCGTCGATCTCCTCCGCAGAGCCCGTCGCCATGTCCGATGGGATGTTGCCGTCTGAAGCGTGGATGACGAACACGACGTCGAACTCGAGACCTTTGGCCGAGTGCATCGTCGACAGCACCAGCCAGTCGTCGTCGAGCAGCGGCGGTCCCGCGAGGTCTTCCGTCCATCGTGGCGGGTCGAGCGCCATCTCGGCGACGAACCGCTGGCGGCTGTCGAAGCGCGCCGCCAACGCTTCGAGCTGCTCGAGGTCTGCGATCCGAGGCGCGGGGTCGTCGTACGCCCGCTCGACGAGCGGCTGCAGCACGGCGCGCGCAGCGCCGACCTGAGCGCCCACGTCGAGCGTGGCGTCCGAAGCGATGCGGCTGAGGGCGTCTGCGAGCGCGCGAAGGGCCGCTGCGCCCGCTCCGGGCACGGTCGCCTGGCTCCATGCGTCGAAGTCGCCGCCGGACGAGGCCAGAGCCTCGATGAGCCGGCGGGACGTGGCTGGGCCGACGCCCGGGACGAGGCGCAGGACCCGCATGGCCGCGGCGGCGTCGAAAGGGTTCTCTGCGAGGCGCAGCATCGCCACGAGGTCCTTCACGTGCGCCATCTCCAAGAACTTCAGCCCGCCGTACTTCACGAACGGCACGTTGCGCCGCTTGAGCTCCAGCTCGAGATCTGCGGAGTGGTGCGCCGCACGGAACAGGACCGCCTGGCGCCGGAGGGGAACGCCAGACTCCCGGTGTTCGAGGATGCGGTCGGCCACGTAGCACGATTGCTCGGGCTCGTCTGCGCAGCAGACGAGCCGAGGACGCTCGCCAGGCCCCCGGTGCGCGACAAGGTCCTTGCGGAAGCCATGCCGGGCGCCGGCGATGATCGCGTTCGCAGCGTCCAGCACCGGCTGCGTCGAGCGGTAGTTCCGCGTGAGGGCGACGGTGCACGCGTCGGGGAACCGCTCGGCGAAGCGCAAGATGTTCTCGACGGTGGCTGCTCTGAACCCATAGATGGCCTGCGCGTCGTCACCGACGACGGTCACCCCGCGCCCGCTCGGCCTTAGGAGCGCGACGATCTCGGCCTGCAAGGCGTTCGTGTCTTGGTACTCGTCGACCAGCACCGCGTCGAACCTCGCGCGGATCTCGTCACCGGCAGGTTCCGTGCGCAGCAGAGCGTGCCAGAACCACAGGAGGTCGTCGTAGTCCAGCACGCGGTGGCGTTCTTTGTGCTCGGTGTATACCGCGAAGAGCCGAGCCAGTCCCTCCGCCGAGTCCCTGCACCACGGAAAGCGGTTCAACGCCTGCTCCAGCGGCTCGCGCGCGTTCACGCACCGCGAGTAGATGTCGAGGCACGTGCCGGCCTGAGGGAATCGCCGGCGGCCGGCCCCGAGGCCGAGATCGCTCCTTGCCAGCGCGAGAAGGTCTTCCGCGTCCGTGCGGTCCAGCACGGTGAAACTAGGTGGCAGCCCGATCGCGGAACCGTGCAGACGGAGCATCTGGGCGGCGACGGAGTGGAACGTGCCGCCCCACGCGCGCTGGACGTCTCCGGCCGCGATGCCGCTCCGCGCAAGCAGCGTCTGGACGCGGCGCAGCATCTCGCCCGCGGCCTGCCGCGTGAACGTGAGCAGCAGGATGCGCTCGGGAGCCACGCCGCGGGCGACGAGAGCCGCGACCCTGGCTGCGAGCACGGTGGTCTTCCCGGTCCCGGCGCCCGCGATCACCGCGAGAGGCGTCTCGCCGTGCGCGACGGCTTGCCGCTGCTCGGCGTTCAGCCCTTCGAGCAAAGCAGCCAGGGCGTGATCGCTGTCCTGCGCGGGATCGCCCATCGTCGCCTCCCAACGAACGTGCGTTCGCTTGGGAGTCTACACGACTGCAGGGCCGGTGTCGAACGGGTGTTCGCTATCCAGCGGCTGCGGCCCGGACGGCTTCGACGTGCCGCGCCTTCGTTGCCTCGTCCAAGAACGAGGCACGGAACGAGTTCTCCGCAAGAGTCACGAGGTCGTGCTCGCTCAAGCCAAGCGCGAGCGCCGCTTCGACGTAGTTGTCGACGAGGTATCCGCCGAAATAGGCGGGGTCGTCGGAGTTGACGGTCACGAGGAGTCCCGCTTCAAGCATGCGCTTCAACGGGTGCTCCGCCATCGTCTCGACGACGTGGAGCCGCACGTTCGACAGCGGGCACACCGTGAGCGGGACGCGCTCGAGAGCAAGGCGTTCCGTGAGAGCAGGGTCTTCGAGGCACCGGACCCCGTGGTCGATGCGCTCCGCGCCGAGCACGTCGAGGGAGGCGGCGATGTACGCAGGCGGGCCTTCCTCGCCGGCGTGCGCGACCCGCCGCATCCCGTACGCAGCCGCCCGCGCGAAGACGTCGCTGAAGCGCTCCGGCGGGAAGCCCGCTTCCGCCGAGTCGAGCCCGACTCCCGCGATGCGGTCCCGGTACCGGTGAGCGGTTTCCAGCACTGTCATCGCTTCTTCAGGGGGCTGGTCGCGCAGGAAGCACATGATCAAACGCGACGTGATGCCGAGGTGCTCTTCGGCGTCTTCGAGCGCAAGGAGGATCCCCGTGACGAGGATGCCGAACGGGATGCCGCGCGAGAGGTGCGCCTGAGGGTCGAAGAACGGCTCGACGTGGCGGACGTTGTCCTCGGCGGCGCGCGTGAGGTACGACCACGTGAGGTCGTAGAAGTCCTGCTCGGTCCGCAGCACGCCGGTCATCGCGTAGTAGACGTTGAGGAACGAGGAGAGGTCGCGGAACCTGTATGCTGCGCGAGCGGTGTCGACGTCGGGGAATGGCAGGCTGAGGCCGTTGCGTTGGGCGATGCCGAGCGCGAGTTCGGGCTCGAGCGTGCCTTCGAGGTGCAGGTGGAGCTCGGCCTTCGGCAGGCGCCGCACGAATGCCGCCAGACGCTCTCGGTCGTCCACGCTCGCCCCCTGATCTCGCGTGTGCGTACCTCGACGCTCGAGCGAGTCGTGGTGCCCGGGGCGGGAATCGAACCCGCACGACCTTTCGGCCATCGGTTTTTGAGACCGACGCGTCTGCCAGTTCCGCCACCCGGGCACGGCCGGCTCGCACGGCGATGGATTATACCAGCACGGCGCTGCAGGTGATGCGGGAATCGCCGCGCCCGTCGGGTCGGAAGAAGACGGGGTCGCTGGGGACCTACAGCAAGAAGTCGACCTTCAGCAGCGTGCCCAAGTCGGTGAGCACTGACACGAGGTTGACCGCGACGAACAGGCCGACCAGGAGGAGCATCACGGCGCTCGCTCCCAGGCGGTTGCTCATGCGCTGGAGGTCGCGGGCGGCGGTGGTGCCAGGCTCGCACGCGACGCGCGTCTCGCCGATCGCCAAGAGCTCACGCGTCCCGAGCACCGCGAGCATCACCGCTGCGCCGGCCGAGATGGCGGTGAGCAAGACCCAGGCGAGGTTCATGACCGACGCGGGCTGGCCTCGGAGGATGAGCGAGCCAAGCCCGGCTGAGACGACGACGTAGGCGATGGGAAGCAGCGCTGCGCCCTGGACCCAGTCGAGCAGGCGCGACGCCCGAGAGACCACGCGGTCCGGCGCCTGTTCGGCCGGCTCGCCTGAGGGCTGCGAGGAGCACTTCGCGATGCGAGCGCTCGCCCGGAACGCGGCGATCGCGCACGCGGCGGCTGCGGCGAGGTAGACGGCTGCGAACGCCACGTACGCGTAGATGTAGGTCGCTGCCGGTGTCGAGCCCATCGGTTCCCTCCCGGACCGTGTCCTTTAACGGAAATGATGATACCGCAGGCGCGCGTGGAACGCACGAACCCGGGCTGGCCGCTATACTCGTCGCATGGTTCCTCGGGATGCCGATCCTGCCGCCCTGAACGGCCCGCTCGACGAGCGGCTGCGCAACGTCGCCGACAACCTGCAGCTCATCGCAGACCTCGGCTATGGCGACGTCGCGCTTGCCGTTCCGACGGAGGGCGTGCTGCGCGTCGTCGCCGACGCGCGGCCGGCGACCGCGGTGTCTGCCATCGGCGCCAGCAGGGTCGGCAAGGCGCTTTCGGAGACGGACGAGCGGGAAGCCTACGAGGCCCTCCGCGGCGGTTCGCCCTCGTGCGGCACCCGCCGCAGGACGGCGCGCGGGATCGTGTTCGCGACTGCGGCGTATCCGGTGCTGTCTGACGGTGCGGTGCAGGGCGTGATCGTCCGCAACCTCGCGCAGCAGGTGACTGAGAGCCCAGGCGCGATGGAAGTCGCGTTCATGGGGCTCGCGGAGCGCGTCATCCGGCTGCTGTGCGAAAGGGCGGTGCTCGACGTCGACTCGGGCAAGCCGTTCAGCACGGTGCGCCGGGCGGGGGACGGCGTCATAGAGATCGCGGCGGACGGGACGGTCGCCTACGCGAGCCCGAACGCGGTCAACATCATGCGCTTGGCCGGGTTCGAGGGCGCGCTGGTGGGAAGCCCAGCCACCGAGCTGCCGGGCGGCGCGACGGCGGTCTCGCCCGTCGTCCACGCACGCGGCGCGCGTGCCGTGACGCTTGAGGTGGGTGGGCGGACGCTCAAGTACCGCGCCATCGGGTTCGACCCAGGGGCGCTGGTGCTGGTCGAGGACATCACCGACGTCAGGCGGCGGGAGCAGGAGATACGCGTCAAGGAAGCCACCATCCGCGAGGTCCACCACCGCGTGAAGAACAACCTGCAGACGATCGCCTCGCTCTTGCGCATCCAGGCGCGTCGTTCCCGGAGCGACGAGGCGAAGCGGGCCCTCATGGAGGCCGTCGACCGCGTCGCGTCGATGGCGGTCGTGCACGAGATGCTCGCTGCCGCCACCGAGGAGGCCGTCGACTTCACGGCTGTGGCCCACACCGTGGTCGACATGGTGCTGAAGGGGATGGCGACAGACGGCCGGGTGCAAGCCCGCGTCGAAGGCGAGACGGGCTTGGTCCCGGCCGCTACCGCAACGTCGCTCGCGCTTGTCCTGGCTGAGTTGGCGCACAACGCGGTCGAGCACGGCATCGGCGCTGGGGCGGGGACGGTGGAGGTCGCGCTGAGGCGGCTCCAGGATGCGCTCGTGATGTCGGTGCGTGACTCCGGCGTCGGCCTGCCGGACGGGTTCGACGTACGGACGGCGGCCCACCTCGGGCTGGCGATCGTCCGGACGGTCGTCGAGGAGGACCTCCGGGGGACGCTCGCGTTCTCCGGAGGGCGCGGGACGACGGTGACGGTGCGGGTGCCGCTCGAGACCCGCGACGGGGAGGGCTGAGATGCGCGTTCTCATCGCGGAAGACGAGGCCATCATCCGCATGGACCTGCGGGAGATGCTCGAAGAGGAGGGCCACGAGGTGGTCGGGGAAGCGCGCGACGGCGCCGAGGCCATCAGGCTCGCGCGTGAGCTGCGGCCCGACGTGGTGTTCATGGACATCAAGATGCCTGGCACGGACGGCCTCGAGGCCGCTCGCGCGCTCTGCGACGAGCGGGTCGCCCCCGTCGTGATGGTGACGGCGTTCTCGCAAGCGTCGTACGTGGAGGAGGCGTGCGCGGCAGGCGCGATGGGGTACCTCGTCAAGCCGTTCGCGAAGCACGACGTGCTGCCCGCGATGCAGATCGCCGTTGCGCGGTTCGCGGAGGCCCGTGCGCTCGAGGAGGAGGCGGCAGACCTCGAAGAGCGTCTCGAGACCCGCAAGCTGCTCGACCGCGCGAAGGGCGTGCTCATGGCGCGGGGGCTCAGCGAACCGGAGGCGTTCCGGCGGCTGCAGAAGCTCGCGATGGACCGGCGGCTGCCGCTGAAAGAGGTGGCTCAGGCAGTGCTGCTGGCCGAGGAAGCGCGGGGGTGACGGGGCGCGACGCGTGCTTTCCATCGGGTTTCGGACGTGCTACAATCCGCGCACAGCACGATGACGTGCTGAACTGAGGTGTGCGAGCAAAGGCGCTCGCCCCGGCTTGATGCCGGCGGCGGGCGCTTTGTTTTTCGCGACGAAGGACCGGTGAGGCAGCGTGAAGGAGTTCGCAGTCTTCTGGGGATGCACGATCCCCGCGCGGTTCCCGTTCATCGAGAAGGCGACGCGGCTCGTGTTCGACGACCTCGGCGCCACGGTGCACGAGCTGTCCGGGCACACGTGCTGTCCTGAGGGCGTTCTCGTCAAGTCGAACGACGAGGAGGCGTTCTACCTCGTCGCGGCGCGCAACCTCGCGATCGTCGAGCGCGCGGGGCTCGACGTCGTGACGCCGTGCAACGGCTGCTATTCGACGTTCAAAGAGGCAGAGAGCCACCTTGCTGCGGACTGGCGGGCGCGGGAGAGCGTGAACGAGCGCCTCGCCTCTGAGGGGCTGCGCTTCGACGGCAACGCCCGCGTCGTTCATCTGGCCGAGTGGATGGCCGACGTGCTCGGGCCTGGCCCGGTGGGCGCCCGGGCCACCAAGCCCCTGTGGGGGCTCAAGATCGCCGTCCACTACGGCTGCCACCTGCTCAGGCCGAGTCCCGCGGTACGCTGGGACGACCCGATGTCGCCGTCGAAGGTCGAGGCGCTCGTGGCGGCGCTCGGGGCCACCGTGGTCGACTACCCGACCAAGATGCAGTGCTGCGGCGGCGCCCTCGACCGCGTCGGCGAGCGTGACACGTCGCTCGCGTTCGCGCGCCGCAAGCTGCTCGACCTGCAGGCGCACGGCGTCGACGCGCTCGTGGTGGTGTGCCCGAGCTGCTTCCAGCAGTTCGACTTGAACCAAGCGGCGCTGCAGCGCGCGAAAGAAGAGGTGCACGTGCCGGTGCTGTACCTCTCCGAGCTCGTGGCGCTGGCGTACGGGCACTCGCCCGAGGAGCTCGGGTTGGACATGCACCGCGTGGGCGTGCAGCCGTTCCTGGAGCGCTGGGAGGCGCGGCAGGCGGACAAGGCCAGGCTCGCGGCGCTCTTCGACGTGTCGCTGCTCGCCAAGTGCGTGAACTGCCAGGCCTGCAAGGACGACTGTCCGGTGTGCAAGATCGACCCGGCCTTCCAGCCCACCGAGATCATGGAGCGGCTGCTTTCGGGCGAGATCGACGAGGTGCTCGCCGAGCGCCAGCTCTGGAAGTGCCTCGAGTGCTACACGTGCCAGGAGCTCTGCCCGAGCCGCATCGGCATGGCGGACACGTTCCGGCGCCTCAAAGAGCTCGCCATCGACGCCGGGCTCGGCCCGGAGCAGGTGGTGAGCGCCTACGAGACCTTCGTGAAGACCGGCCTGCTCGGCTCTGCGCGCGAGTCGGCGCGCAAGAAGCTCGGGCTCGAGCCGCTGCCGGAGCGCGGCGGCGACCTGTCGGGTCTGCTTCAGGCCGAAGAGGGAGAGGAGCAACGATGAGCGCGACGAGGCCACGGTACGCCGAAGAGGCGCCGTTCAAGATCCACGGCGGGTGCGGGCTCGCCGGCATCTGCGACGAGAGCGGCAAGCCCATGAGCGGGGAGCAGATCATCCTCGCGATGGCCGTGCAGCGCGACCGCGGCAACGGGCTCGGCGGCGGGTTCGCCGGCTACGGCATCTACCCCGAGTTCCCCGACCACTTCGCGTTCCACCTGATGTACCACGACGAGCAGGCGCGCGAGGAGACCGAGGCGCTGCTCGCCGAGCACTGCATCGTCGACCTCGCCGAGCCGATGCCGACGCGGCCGGTGAAGGGGATCTCCGATGCGCCGCTGCTGTACCGCTACTTCCTCAAGCCGCTGCCGGGCGAGCTGGAGCGGCTCGAGATGTCCGAAGAGGACCTCGTGGTGCGGCTCGTGATGACCATCAACGCCACGGTCGACGGCGCGTTCGTCGCGTCGTCGGGCAAGAACATGGGCGTCTTCAAAGGCGTCGGGTTCCCGGAGGAGATCGGGCACTTCTACCGCCTGGAGGAGTACGAGGGGCACACCTGGACCGGCCACAACCGCTTCCCGACCAACACGCCCGGCTGGTGGGGCGGTGCGCACCCGTTCGCGCTGCTCGACTGGACGATCGTGCACAACGGCGAGATCTCCTCGTACGGGATCAACTCGCGCTACCTCGAGCAGTTCGGCTACAAGTGCACGCTCGGCACCGACACGGAGGTGGCGGCGTACCTGTTCGACCTGATGCTCCGGCGCCACGGGCTGCCGCTCGAGCTGGCGTGCAAGGCGCTCGCGGCGCCTCTGTGGACGGAGATCGACCGCATGCCCGAGGGCGAGCGCGAGCTCATGCGCTCGCTTCGGGCCGTGTACGGGCCTGCGATGTTGAACGGCCCGTTCGCGATCATCCTGGGCTTCAACGGCGGGATGGTCGCGCTGAACGACCGCATCAAGCTGCGCCCGCTTGTGGCGGCCCGCGCAGGCAGCGTCGTGATCGTCGCGTCCGAGGAGGCGGCGATCCGCGCGGTGGCGTCCGAGCCGGACGCGGTGTGGATGCCGAAGGCGGGCGAGCCTACCGTGGCGCGCGTCGCGGGCATGCCGTGGCCGATCCACGGCGACCTGCACCTGTCTCCCGCCGAGGTGTCGTGCGCGGTGCTGGGGACTGAGGACGTGTGCGACGAGGCCGTGGAGGTGAGCGCATAAGATGCCCGCGACGTTCATCCAGCCCGAGTTCCGGGTCAAGATCGACTACGACAAGTGCCACAAGTGCGGGCGCTGCGTACAGCAGTGCGGCTGGGGCGTCTACGACTTCAACGAGCGCCCGATCCCGCACGACGAGAAGTGCCGCGCCTGCCACCGCTGCGTGACGTTCTGCCCCGCGCGTTGCATCACCATCGAGCGCAACCCGCTCGCGTACCGCGACAACGAGAACTGGTCGGCGCCCCTGCGCAAGGCCGTCTGGAAGCAAGCAGAGACGGGCGGCGTGCTGCTGACCTCGATGGGCAACCCGCAGCCGTACCCGCGCATCTTCGACCACCTCCTGCTCGACGCGTGCCAGGTCACGAACCCGTCCATCGACCCGCTGCGCGAGCCGATGGAGCTGCGCACCTACCTCGGCCGCAAGCCGGACGCGGTCACGGTGGAGCCGGACGGGCAGGGCGGGTTCCGCCTTGCCGAAGGCGGCGGCGTGAGCCGCAACATCGAGCTCGCCACGCCGATCATCTTCTCGCCGATGAGCTACGGCTCGGTCTCGCTCAACGTGCACAAGTCGCTCGCCATGGCGGCCGAGCGCTGCGGGATCCTGATGAACACCGGCGAGGGCGGGCTGCACGAGGACCTGTACCCGTACCAGGACCACGTCATCGTGCAGGTGGCCTCGGGCCGCTTCGGCGTCGGGCCGGAGTACCTGCAGCGCGGCGCCGCCATCGAGATCAAGATCGGGCAAGGCGCGAAGCCGGGCATCGGCGGGCACCTGCCGGGCGAGAAGATCAACAAGGAGGTCTCCTCGACCCGCATGATCCCGCAGGGCACCGACGCGATCTCGCCGGCGCCCCACCACGACATCTACTCGATCGAGGACCTGCGGCAGCTCATCTACGCGCTCAAGGAGGCGAGCGGCTACAAGCCGGTCGGCGTGAAGATCGCGGCCGTCCACAACGTCGGCGCGATCGCGAGCGGCATCGTGCGCGCAGGCGCGGACTACGTGTACCTCGACGGGTTCCGCGGAGGCACCGGCGCCGCGCCCGCCGTCATCCGCGACCACGTCGGCATCCCGATCGAGATCGCGATCGCAGTCGTCGACCAGCGCCTTCGCGACGAAGGCATCCGCAACCAGGCGTCGATCGTCGCAGCGGGCTCGATCCGCTCGTCGGCCGACGTCGCGAAGGCCATCGCGCTCGGTGCGGACGTGGTGGCGATCGGCACCGCGGCGCTCGTCGCGCTTGGGTGCCACGTCTGCCAGAGCTGCCATACCGGCAGCTGCTCGTGGGGCATCACCACGCAGAAGCCGGAGCTCACGCGCCGCATCGACCCCGAGTGGGGGGCGGAGCGCGTCAGCAACCTCGTCCACGCGTGGAGCCACGAGCTCCAGGAGATCTTGGGCGCGCTCGGCGTGAACGCGATCGAGAGCCTGCGCGGCAGCCGCGAGCGGCTCCGGTCGATCGGACTCGACGAGCAGACGAACCGCATCCTCGGCGTCAAGCCGGCGGGCATGTGAGGGAGGGGAGCCATGCAGCAGGTCATCGAAGGCTACCGGCAGGTCGCGCCGGCCATGCGGGCAGAGGGCGACACGGTCGTGCTCGACGCGAACGGCGTGTACTACCAGCAGCTCAACGAGGCGATCCGTTCGGCCGTGTCGGCGGGTGCTCGGAACATCCGCATCGAGAACGCGAACGGCCAGCGTTACATCGGGGCAGGGCTCCGCGCGCGCGACCTGCGGATCGAGGTCCACGGGACGGCGGGCAACGACCTCGCGTCGTTCATGGACGGGCCGACGGTCGAGGTGTTCGGAAACGCGCAAGACGGCGTCGGCAACACGATGGCGTCAGGGAAGGTCGTCGTCCACGGGGACGCGGGCGACGTGCTCGGCTACGGGATGCGCGGCGGGCGCGTGTACGTGCGCGGCGACGTCGGCTACCGCGTCGGGATCCACATGAAGGCCTACGAAAGCCTCGTGCCGGTGGTCGTGTGCGGCGGCAAGGCGCGCGACTTCTTCGGCGAGTACATGGCCGGCGGTGTGCTCGTGCTGCTCGGGATGAACACGCAGTTCCCCGGCGATCCGATCGCCGGGTCGTTCCTCGGCACCGGCATGCACGGCGGCGTCATCTACGTACGGGGCGACGTCGAGCCGTGGCAGTGCGGCAAGGAGGTCGGCGTCGCGGAGGCGAGCGACGCGGACATGGCGGAGCTCAGGCCCATACTCGAGGACTACTGCGCCGCGCTCGGACTGGACCTCGACGAGGTGCTCGCCCAGCCCTTCACACGCATCGTGCCAGTGAGCCACCGTCCCTACGGGAAGCTGTACGCGTACCTGTGAGCGATGGCGCGCCCGGGACTGTCGCTGCGTGACGCCAGAGTTCTTCTGCTCGAAACACGCTCGAAACACGTGCGCGTGACAATCGCATCGGAGGCTGAAGGAGCCCGGCGGGAGACGCCGGCGCGACGAAGGAGGAAGACGTGACGGCGAGGTTCGACAAGGACTACGTCCTCAAGACGGTGGAGGAGCGCGGCATCCGCTTCGTGCGGCTGTGGTTCACCGACGTGCTCGGCGTGCTCAAGTCGTTCGCGATCACGGACAGCGAGCTGGAAGGCGCGTTCGAGGAAGGCATGGGCTTCGACGGCTCCTCGATCGACGGCTACACCCGCATCCAGGAGTCGGACATGGTGGCCTTCCCGGACCCGGGCACCTTCCAGGTGCTGCCGTGGCGCTCGGGAGAGGTCGGCGTGGCGCGCATGTTCTGCGACGTCCGCAAGCCCGACGGCTCGCCGTTCGAAGGCGATCCGCGCTACGCGCTCAAGCGGATGCTCGACAAGGCCGCGAGCATGGGCTACACGATGTACGTCGGCCCCGAGTTGGAGTTCTTCTACTTCAAGAACGACCAGGGCACCGAGGTGCTCGACAAGGGCGGCTACTTCGACCTGACGCCGCTGGATGTGGCGAGCGACCTGCGCCGTGAGACGGTGCTCACGCTGGAGAAGCTCGGCATCCCGGTAGAGTACTCGCACCACGAGGTCGCGCCCTCGCAGCACGAGATCGACCTGCGGTACGCGGATGCGCTCACGATGGCGGACAACGTGATGACCTACCGCCTCGTCGTCAAGGAGATCGCGTACCAGAACGGCGTGTACGCGACCTTCATGCCGAAGCCGATCGAGGGCCAGAACGGCTCGGGCATGCACACGCACCAGTCGCTGTTCACGAAGGACGGCAACGCGTTCTACGACGCGAACGACCCGCAGCACCTCTCGAAGATCGCGCGGCACTACATCGCCGGCCTGCTGAAGTACGCGCCCGAGTTCTGCGCGGTGACCAACCCGCTCGTGAACTCGTACAAGCGGCTCGTGCCGGGCTACGAGGCGCCGGTGTACATCTCGTGGGCGCAGCGCAACCGCTCGGCGATGGTGCGCGTCCCGATGTACAAGCCGGGCAAGGAGGCCGCGACCCGCATCGAGCTCCGCTCGCCGGACCCGTCGTGCAACCCGTACCTCGCCTTCGCGGTGATGCTCGGCGCTGGCTTGAAGGGCATCGAGGAGGAGCTGGAGCTCATGCCCGAGGCCACCAACGACATCTTCGAGATGACCGAAGAGGAGCTGGCAGAAGCGGGCATCGGGACGCTTCCGAAGAACCTGGGCGAGGCGATCGAGCGCTTCGAGCAGTCGGAGCTCATGAAAGAGATACTCGGCGAGCACATCCACCAGTTCTACGTGGAGAACAAGAAGGCCGAGTGGGCCGAGTACATCAAGTACGTCTCGAAGTGGGAGCTCGACCGGTACCTGTCGGTGATCTAGGTGCGGCCGACGCCGCGCAAGGCGTGATGCCGGGCCTGGCGCGGAGAGGCTGCGGCAAGGGCGCCGGGCGGGGTTCCCGTCCGGCGCTCGCCGTATCCAGGAGGAGGCGCACGGCGGGTATGATGGCCAGCATGAAAGGGATCGCGATATGCACGGACGACGCGCACGTCGCAGCGCGGCTTCGAGAGGCGTTCGAGCGGCTCGACGTCGTGATCGCGGTGCTGCCGCGCGAGGCGGCGCTGCGTCCTGAGCGGCTGGGCGGCGAGCATTCGCTGGTCGTGAGCGATGCCGGACACGATGCGCGCGACGTGACGGCTGCCTTCGAGGCCCTCGCGCAGCACGACGAGCCCAAGCCGCTTCTTCTGGCGGTCGAGCGGGACGCGATCGCCGCGCTTCGGCTCCCCGTAGGCGTGCCGAGCGACTTCGTCATGAAGGACTCCTCTCCGAGCGAGATCGCCGCCCGCGCGCGGCTTCTTCTGTGGCCGGGCGAGGAGGCCTCAGGTGCGGAGATCGTGCGCGTGGGCGATCTGACGCTCAACCTCGCCACCTACCAAGCGCACGTCGGCGGCGTGCCGGTCGAGTTCGCGTACATGGAATACGCGCTGTTCGCGTTCCTCGTCACGCATCCCAACCGCGCGTACAGCCGCGAGGCGCTGCTCCGGCGCGTGTGGGGTCACGACTACTTCGGCGGTGCGCGCACGGTCGACGTGCACGTGCGGCGCATCCGGGCGAAGCTCGGGCCGGAGCTCGCAGCACGCCTCGAAACCGTGCGGAACGTCGGCTACCTCTGGCGGATGTAGAGGACTCCGGCACGCCGCGTGGGGCCGGGTGACGACGCCGGTCGGCTGCCGACGCCGTCGTCATGCTCGGGTAGAATCGAGCAGTCAGCCCGAAGCCGCTGGAGGGACGCCAGACCATGCCCGGCCGGAAGATCGCGATCGTCGACGGCAACAGCCTGCTGCACCGCGCGTTCCACGCGTTGCCGCCCACGATGACGGCACCTGACGGCCGGCCGACGAATGCGGTGTTCGGGTTCGTGACGATGCTGCTGAAGATGGCGGCGGACCTGAAGCCGGACGCCGTCGTCGTCGCGTTCGACAAGGGCAAGCCGGCCTTCCGGACCGAGGCGCTGGCCGCGTACAAGGTCCAGCGGCCGCCGACCGCGCCGGAGCTCAAAGAGCAGTTCCCGGTCGTGAAGGAGCTGCTCGGCGCGCTTGGCGTGCCGGTCGTCGAGGTCGACGGCTGGGAAGGCGACGACGTGCTCGGCACCCTGTCGCGCATGACGGTCGAGCGGGGCGACGAAGCGCTGCTCGTGACGGGCGACAAGGACGCGCTGCAACTCATCGGGGAGGGCGTGCGAGTAGTGCGCACGCGCAAAGGGCTCACCGACATCGAGGTGTATGGCCCGGAAGAGGTCGTCGCCCGGTTCGGCGTGCCGCCCAAGCGCGTGCCCGACATGCTCGGGCTGATGGGCGACACCTCCGACAACATCCCGGGCGTGCCCGGCATCGGCGAGAAGACGGCGGCGAAGCTGCTGGCGGAGCACGGCGATCTCGAGTCCGTGCTGGCGGCCGCTGAGTCGATCCCAGGCAAGCTTGGGGAGAACCTGCGCGCCCATGCGGATGCAGCGCGAGCGAGCAAGCTGGTGGCGACGATCCGCCGGGACGTGCCGCTCGACCCAGCGCCGCTTGCGGCGAATTGGGGCGACTTCGATCCGGATCGGGCGGTGGCGGCGCTCTCTGCGCTCGCGTTCACCTCGCTCGTCGACCGCGTGCTCGCGATTGCGCAGCGTTCCGTCCAGGGTGAGCCGGAGGTCGCAGCTGAAGCGGCGCAGCCGGTGCGCGTGCTGGAAGGTCGCGACGCCGTGAAGGCCGTCGAGGAGCTCGCTGCCGACCCGCCTGAGAGCTGGGTGGGTGTCGCGCTCGGCGACGCGAGCGGGCAGCTGTTCTGCGACGGCAGCGAGGTCGCGGTCGCAGCCGGCGACGTCGCGGCGGTGCTGCCGGGGGAGCGGGCGAGCGCGTGGCGTGCGCTGCTCGCGCGTGGACGTGTTGCTGCCGTCGACCTCAAGGCGCTGCTGGAGGCCGACTGCCCGCCCGGGACCGTCGCCGCCCGTGACGGCAGCGGAGCCGACGGCGTGGACCCGTCGCGCTGCTTCGACTGCGGCGTGGCGGCGTACGTGCTCGAATCGAACCGCTCGTCGTACGACGCCGGCTCGCTCGCAGCCGCTTACCTCGGGCGGGCGTTGCCCGATGACGCCCCAGCAGCCGAGGTCGCGCGGGCCGCCGCCGAGCTCGCGCCGGTGCTCGAGCGCGCACTGGAGGAGACCGGCTCTCAGGAGGTCTTCTGGCGCATCGAGATGCCGCTCATCCCGGTGCTCGTGCGGATGGAAGAGGCGGGCGTCGGCGTCGACACGGCGGTGCTCTCCCGGCTCGCGTCAGAAGCGGCCGAGACCGTCGAGCGGCTGCGCCGGGAGATCTGCGAGCTGGCGGGCTTCGAGTTCAACCCGGATTCGCCCAAGCAGCTCGCCGAGGCGCTGTTCGAGAAGCTGCAGCTGCCGGCAGGCAAACGCACGAAGACCGGGTACTCGACGGACGCATCCGTGCTGCAGGCGCTCGCGCCGTCGTACCCGATCGCCGCGAAGATCATCGAGTACCGCGAGGTCACGAAGCTCAAGAGCACCTACATCGACGCGCTGCCGCGGCTCGTGGGCGCGGACGGGCGGCTCCACACGACCTTCAATCAGACGGTGGCGGCCACGGGCCGGCTGTCGAGCAGCAATCCGAACCTGCAGAACATCCCGGTGCGCTCCGAGCTCGGGCAGCGCATCCGCGCTGCGTTCGTGCCGGCGCGGCAGGGCGACCTCATGGTGTCTGCCGACTACTCGCAGATCGAGCTTCGCGTGCTCGCGCACTTGTCGGGCGATGAGGGGCTGATCGAGGCGTTCACCTCAGGGCGCGACTTCCATGCCGCCACCGCCTCGCGCGTCTTCGGCGTGGACCCGGATGCCGTGACGCCCGAGATGCGCAGGCGCGCGAAGGCCGTCAACTTCGGCATCGTCTACGGGCAAAGCGCGCACGGGCTTTCCGAGTCGCTCGGCATCTCCCGCGCGGAGGCGCAGGAGATGATCGACCGCTACTTCGCGGCGTATCCCGGCGTGCGGGGGTACCTCGACCGGCTGGTGGCCGACGCCCACGCAACGGGCTACGCTGTGACCATGTTCGGCCGCCGCCGCCCGATCCCCGAGCTCAAGTCGTCGAACTTCAACCTGCGGTCGTTCGGCGAGCGCACGGCGATGAACCATCCGATGCAGGGCACGGCTGCCGACATCATGAAGCTGGCGATGATCGAGGTCGACCGGCGGCTGCGCGAAGAAGGGTTCGCAGCGACGCTCGTGCTCCAGGTGCACGACGAGCTCGTGTTCGAGGCGCCGGAGGGCGAGGTCGAGCGGCTCGCAGCGATGGTGCGCGAGGCGATGACGGGCGTCGTCGAGCTCGCGGTGCCGCTCGAGGTCAGCGTCGCCTGGGGTCCGGATTGGGCGAGCGCGAAGTAGGGCTTGGGCAGGGGCCGCTAGGCGTGGGCTGCCTCGTCGTCGCGGGCATCACCATGCCCGTCCTGGCCGTGCCTGTTCCGCTTCGCTGAAGCCAGCCGGCGCATCGCTTCGGCAACGACTTCCGCCTTGTCGGCGTTGCAGCGAAAGACGAACAGCTCGTTGAGCCGCTCTGGTGTGAAGCCGTCCATGAGCAGTGCGCGCGCTACCGCGTCGATGTCCGTTCCCTCGTCCCAACGCGCCTTGATCCAGTTGGCGCTCTCGTCGTCGTAGTCGAGCACGACGAGCGGCAAGTCGTCGTCCATCTCGCACCCCCGGAGTCCGTGGTTGTTTGAGGCTCATGCTGAGCGTGCCCGCTGGGCGTGACAGGTATCGCAGAGCCCACGAGGTCAGCGCATCCGCGTCATGGGTTCCCTGCAGACCCATCCATGCTAAGATCCCCACACCCGCAACACCTCCTCCGACTATCGTTATGGGTTCCCTGCAGACCCATCCATGCTAAGATCTCGAGGCGCGCGCGGGCCGCTTTGGCTATGGTCATGGGTTCCCTGCAGACCCATCCA
>DYEA01000001.1 GCA_020725885.1 Slackia sp.
GGACAGGTCGTGGGCGATGAACAGGTACGTGAGGCCGAACTCGTCCTGAAGGCGCTCGAGCAGGTTGATGATCTGCGCCTGGATGGACACGTCGAGGGCCGAGACCGGCTCGTCGCACACGATCAGCTTCGGGTTCAGCGCGAGAGCGCGCGCGACGCCGATGCGCTGGCGCTGGCCGCCCGAGAACTCGTGCGGGTACCGGTTGATGTGCTCGGGGTTGAGGCCGACCACCTCGAGCAGCTCCTGCGCGCGCTTGCGCCGTTCGAGCTTGGTCCCGATCCCGTGGATGACGAGCGGCTCGGTGACGATCTCGCCGACCGTCATGCGAGGGTTCAGGGACGCGTAGGGGTCCTGGAAGATGATCTGCACGTCGCGGCGGAAGGCCTTCAGGTCCTTCCCTCGCAGCGCGAGCACGTCTCTGCCCTCGAATTCGACTTCTCCGGCGGTCGGCTCGAGCAGCCGGATGATGCACCGGCCGGTCGTCGACTTGCCGCACCCCGACTCGCCCACCAGGCCCAGGGTCTCGCCCTGCTCCACGTCGAACGACACGTCGTCGACAGCGCTCACGTGGCCGCCGAACCGCGACATCAAGACGCCTTGCTCGACCGGGAAGTACTTCTTGAGGTTCCGGACCGACAGGATCGTGCTCATGCGACCACCCCCGCCGGCACGGCCACGCCTCGTCTGAACTCCGGGTCCTCGGAGAAGTGGCACGCGGAGCCGTGGGAGCCGACGATGTCCCGAAACTGCGGAACCTCGCTCCGGCACTTCTCGGTCGCGTAGGGGCACCGGGGATGGAACGCACACCCCGGCGGCACGTCGATGAGGCTCGGCGGCTGGCCGACGATCGGGACGAGCTCGCCCTTCTCCGACACGTCGTGACGCGGGAGGCTGTCCAGAAGCCCCCAGGTATACGGGTGCAGCGGCTGGTAGAAGACTTCGTCCGCGGTGCCGAACTCGACCGGCTTTCCGGCGTACATCACGAGGACCTTGTCGGCCATGTCCGCGACGACGCCCAAGTCGTGCGTGATCATGATGATCGCGGTGCCGGTGCGCTCCTGAAGCTCGATCATCAGCTCGAGGATCTGGGCCTGGATGGTCACGTCGAGGGCCGTCGTGGGCTCGTCGGCGATCAGGATGTCCGGGTCGCACGCGAGCGCCATGGCGATCATCGCCCGCTGCCGCATGCCGCCCGAGAATTGGTGGGGATAGTCCTTCGCCCGCGCTTCGGCCTTCGGGATGCCGACGAGCTTGAGCAGCTCGACCGCCCGCTCGAACGCCTCGCGCTTGTCCATCCCCTTGTGAACGCGCAGGGACTCGGCGATCTGGTCGCCGACGCGGAACACCGGGTTGAGCGACGTCATCGGGTCTTGGAAGATCATCGCGATGCGGTTGCCGCGCAGGTCGCGCACCGCTTCGTCGTCCATGGCCAGCACGTCTTGGCCCTTGAAACGGATGGACCCTTCCACGACCCGCCCCTGAGGCCCTTTGATGAGCCGCATGATCGACATCGCGGTGACCGACTTGCCGGAGCCGGACTCGCCCACGACCCCCAGGGTCTGTCCCCGTTCGAGGGTGAAGCTCACGCCGTCCACCGCCTTCACGACGCCGTCGCGCGTGAAGAAGTGCGTCTTGAGGTTCTCGACTTCGAGCAGCGTATCCATCGGCTAGTCCTTCATCTTCACGTCGAGGGCGTCGCGCAGGCCGTCACCGAGGAGCACGAACGCAAGCACGGTGGTCAGGATGGCGAAGCCCGGATAGATCATGATCCACGGCGCCGTGAACATGAACGCGCGCGCTTCAGAGAGCATGAGGCCCCACGACGGCGTCGGCGGCTGGACGCCCATGCCAAGGAACGACAATGCGGCCTCTGTCAGGATCGCTCCGCCGATGCTCATCGTGCCGTACACGATGATCGGCGCGATCGAGTTCGGCATGATGTGGCGCGCCATGATGCGCAGGTCCGACGCCCCGAGCGCCCGCGCCGCGTCCACGTACTCGTTCTCCTTGACCGACAGGATAGAGCCGCGGAACACGCGAGCGATCGACGGCCATCCCAAGATGCCGATCGCGATGAAGACGTTCATGAAGCCTTTCCCGAGCACGGCGATGAGCGCGATGGCGAACAGGATGTACGGGAACGCTAGGAAGACGTCAGCGATCCGCATGATGATCGAGTCCCAGAGCTTACCGTAGTACGCAGCCAACGCACCCAAGATGAGACCGATCACGACCTCGATCGACACGGCGATGACACCGACTGCCAGCGAGATGCGCGACCCGTACACGACACGCGCGAAGATGTCTCTGCCGAGCCGGTCCGTCCCGAACGGGTGCGCCGAGCTTGGAGCGAGCAGCATGCGCTGGCTGACCGTGGTCGTGTCGATGTACTCCGGATCACCGTAGCGCTGCGGCACCCACAAATCCGCCGACACCGCGACGACGATCATCAAGAGGACCCACACCAAGCCTGCCATGGCGAGCTTGTTCCGCCGCAGGCGACGCCACGCGTCGCCCCAGAGCGTGCGGCTGCTGCGTTGTGCGAGAGCGCTCGCCGGCATGTCCTCCGTCGGCGGCGTGGCAGGAACGCCCGTCCGGAAATCCTTCACCGGATGGCCCTCCTCGGCGAGGGGGTCGTGGATGTGCTTGTCAGACATCTCCTCCCCCTCACTTCGCCGGCTGGCCATACCGGATCCGCGGATCCAGGAAGGCGTACGAGATGTCGACGATCAGGTTGATCAGCATGACGGCGAACACGACGATGATCACGCCGCCCATGACGATCGGCCAGTCGCGCTGCTGGATGGCGTAGTAGATCTCGAGACCGACGCCAGGCCAGTTGAAGATCGTCTCGGTGAGGATCGCGCCGCTCATCATCGCGCCAAGGTCGAGACCGATGAACGTGACCACCGGGATCAAGGCGTTCTTCAGCGCGTGCTTGAACACGACGGCGCGGTCGCTCAGGCCTTTCGCCACGGCTGTCCGGATGTAGTCCTGCCCCATCACCTCGAGCAGCTGGCTGCGCATGATGCGGGCGGCGTACGCCGTCGACACCGACGCAAGAGTCACCGCTGGCAGCACGAGGTGTGCGAAGTCTGGCGGAGATCCCATGCCGGACATCGGCAGGTAGAACGCGCCGCCCGTCCACTCTTTCATCTTGATGCCGAACAGGACCTGGAACAGCATGCCGAGCCAGAACACGGGCACCGACACCAGCACCGAGGTCGAGAGCGTCACGAGAACGTCGAGGAACGAGTACTGCTTGACCGCAGAGATCACCCCAGCCCCGATGCCGATGATGATCTCGATCACGATGGCCGCAAGCGCGAGGCGCACCGTGTTCGGATACTTGCCAGCGAATATCTCAACCACAGGACGGTCCTTCTGGTACGAGCGCCCGAGGTCGCCCTGGAAGAGCTTTCGAAGGTAGGTCACGTACTGGATGTGCAGCGGCTTGTCCAGCCCGTTCTCTTTGACCAACTGGTTGTACAGCGCCGGTGAGATGGCCTTCTCACCCGTGATCATCCGTATCGGATCTCCCGGTAGGACGCCGGGCGCGCGCAGGATGAACAGCAGTATGGTCACCCCGAAGAACACGGGCACCATCTGCAAGATGCGCCTTGCGATGTACTTGAGCATCAGGATGCCTTACTAGTCCGTGGGGCGGCGCAGCGGCGCCCGCCCCGCAACCGGCGGGAGGATGCCTGCCTGAGGCATCCTCCCGCTCGTGCGTCGAAGTACGTTCTTGCTACTGGGCGATCCAGACCTTGTCCAGGTTCGCGATGCCCATCGGGCTGTACACGAAGTCGCGGATGCGGTCGGAACCGACGCGGCCGTGCTTGTAGAACACGATCGGGATGACAGGAGCGTCTTCGCCGATCAGGCGCTCGGCCTCGCGGTACTTCTCGATGCGCGCGTCTGCGTCCGGCGTCTTGCGAGCCTCAGCGAGCAGCGCATCGACCTGCGGGTTGGCGTAGAACGAGTGGTTGTCGGCGCTCTTCGAGTCGAACAGCGGATACAGGAAGTTGTCCATGATCGGGTAGTCGGCGATCCAGCCGAGCCGGCCCATCTGGAACTCGCCAGCATCCAGCTTGTCGAGGTACTGCGCCCACTCCTGGCCGTCGAGCTTGACCTGGACGCCCAGCGCCTTCAGGTCGGACGCGATGAGCTCCATGATGGGCTCATGGCCAGAGCCGCTGTTGAACGACAGCGTGATCTCCGGCAGACCCTTGCCCTCAGGATAGCCAGCGTCCGCGAGAAGCTTGGCGGCCTGCTCCTTGTCGTACTTGGCGTACGGCCACGCGCCGTCCTGGTACCCGACGATGCCCTTCGGGACGATGCCCGTGGCCGGGTCGCGGGTGCCCTCGAAGACGCTGTCGACGATCGCCTGGCGGTTGATGGCCAGCGAGAACGCCTGGCGCAGCGTCTTGTTCGTGAAGAGCTTGTCCTTGTTGTTCAGGATGACGTAGTAGACGGCGAACTCGGAGCCGGTGACGACCTGCTTCTTCGGCTCGATCGTGTAGCCGTCCGGGCTCTCGCCATACTGCTCGATCGTCGCCTTGAGCTGACCGCTCGGGATCGAGGTGAAGTCAAGGTTCCCCGCCTTGAACTCGAGGAACGCCGTCTCCTCGTCCTTGAAGATCTTGAAGTCGACGCCGTCGAGGTACGCCGGCTCGCCGTAGTAGTCCTCGAACCGCACCAGCTTGATGCCCTGGTCGTGCGCCCACGGCTCGGCCATCATGAACGGGCCGTTGCCGATCGGCTTGTCCAGGAAGGCCTTGGCCTTCTCAGGCGTGTCCAGCTCTTCCTTCGGCACCGGCGCGAGCGCGGGATGGCCCACCACGTACTCGAAGTCGCCGAACGGCTCCTTGAGCGTGACCTCGAGCGTGTAGTCGTCGAGGACCTTCACGCCCTCGAGCTCCTTGGCCTTGCCCTCCTGCATCTCGTCATAGCCCTTGACCGCGCTCAGGTGGTACGAGATCTCGGACTTGTTCTCCGGGTTGCAGATGCGCTCCCACGCGTACTTGAAGTCCTCGGCCTTGACCTCACGGCCATTGTGGAACTTCGCGCCCTTGCGCAGGCGGAACGTCCACACGGTCGCGTCCTCGTTGGACTCCCAGCTCTCGGCAGCGGCCGGCTTGATCTCCGAGGTCAGCGGGTCGAAGTCGACCAGGCTGTCGAACACTGCGCTCACGACCTGCACGCCCTCGCTCTCCTGGGCGTTGAACGGATCGATGAACGCCGGCTCGTTGATGTAGAAGCTCAACGTGCCGCCCTTCACGGGCTTGTCGCCCGTCTCGCCGCCTGTGCCCTCGTCAGTCTTCTTCGCGCACCCGGCCAACCCGGAGACACCGAGCGCGAGGACGACCGCGAGCGACACGGCAAGCACCTTCCGGAATCGCTCAGACAACGTCAGCCTCCCTTCGAAACGACACACCCATTCCTCCACGGACCTGCGGCGGGTCTACGGCGTGACGCCATCAAGCCTGCCGAGACCGGCCATGACACACTAATAGTCTGCCTCTTTGCATAGAATGGCAAGAGGGAGCGGATACGCCGCGCGAACGCGGCTGCGCCGGCCGTCGAGCCGAGGACGGCCTAAGCCGTCGGCCTGTATACGAGCATGAGCACGATCGCGGTCAGCGCGTACATCACGCCGAAGGCGATCGTGATGCGGTCGAGGTTCTTCTCGATGATGCCGGTGCCGGTCGAGGTCGCCGGCATGGCGCCGCCCAGCATGGTGGACAGGCCCGTGCCCTTGCCAGAGTGCAGCAGGACGAAGATGACGAGGCCGATCGCGCTGATGACGTGCAGCGCGATGACGATGTACGCGATGGCTTGCACTTATCGGCTCCTTCGTGTCGAAACGCCCGTCGGCGTGAAGCGCTGACTGAGTATAGCGAGGAGCCTCACGTCGCTCAACACGCCACCCTGTCTCATGCGCGGAGCAACGACCTGCCCGTCCATTCGTCCGGCGCCGCAAGGTCAAGCAGGTCGACCACGGTCGGCGCCACGTCCGCGAGGATGCCGCCGGCGCGGAGCGGACCTGCCTCGTCGTGCACGACCACCGCCGGAACCGGGTTGGACGTGTGGGCCGTGAACGGGCCGCCGCCTTCGTCGAGCATGCGCTCGGCGTTCCCGTGATCGGCGGTGACGACGACCGACCCGCCCTTCGAGCGGATCGCCTCGACGACCTGCCCCACCCCGTCGTCCACCGCCTCGACCGCCTTGATCGCCGCCTCGAGAACCCCCGTGTGCCCGACCATGTCGCAGTTCGCGTAGTTGACGACGTAGAAGTCGGCCGCGTCCGCCCGTATCGCTTCGACGAGCCGGCGCGTCACCTCCGGCGCGCTCATCTCGGGCTGCAGGTCGTAGGTGGGCACCTTCGGACTCGGGACCAGGATGCGCTGCTCGCCAGGCTTCGGCGGCTCCTTCCCGCCGTTCAAGAAGAAGGTGACGTGCGCGTACTTCTCGGTCTCAGCGATGTGGAGCTGCCGCAGGCCCGCCTCGGCGATGACGTCGGCCAGCACGCAGCACGGCAGGTCCTTCTCGAACGCCACTGGAGCGGGGATCGTGGGATCGTACTCCGTCAAGCACACGAACCTGACCTGCGGAAGCACCGGGCGCTCGAACCCATCGAACGCGGGGTCGACGAACGCCCGCGTGATCTCACGCGCCCGGTCAGGCCGGAAGTTGTAGAAGACGACGGCATCCCCCTCGCTGACGGTCGCCACTGGGCGACCGTCGCGGACGACGACGGCAGGCTCGACGAACTCGTCCGTGACGCCAGCGGCGTACGATGCCTCCACGGCCTGCTCAGCCGACGCGGCCTGGGCGCCCTCTCCGAGCACCATGGCCCGCCACGCCCGCTCCACGCGCTCCCAGCGCCGGTCGCGGTCCATCGCGTAGTAGCGGCCCATCACGGTGGCGACCACCCCGACTCCGATCTCGTCCAGAACCCGCTCGAGCGCCCGCACGTAGCCGAGGCCGCTCGTCGGCGGGACGTCGCGTCCGTCCAGGAAGCAGTGCACGAAGATGCGGCGAGCGCCGCGGTTGGCGGCCATGCGCAATAGCGCGTAGAGGTGCTCCTGGTGGCTGTGCACGCCGCCGTCCGACAGCAACCCCATGAAGTGGACCGCTCGGCCTTCGGCGACCGCAGCGTCGATGGCGCCTCGCAACACCTCGTTCTCCGCGAGCGAGCCGTCCTCGATCGCTTTGAAGATGCGCGTGAGCTCTTGGTACACCACGCGTCCGGCGCCGATGTTGAGGTGTCCGACCTCGGAGTTGCCCATCTGGCCCTCAGGCAGGCCGACCGCAAGGCCGGAGCACGCGAGCGAGGTGGAAGGCCACCGTTCGAAGAGCGCGTCGAGGTTCGGCGTGCGCGCGAGGTGTATCGCGTTGCCCGGGCCCGGCGGAGCGAGCCCGAACCCGTCCATGATGACGAGGGCGACCGGCCGTCGCGTCATCGAGCAGCCGCTTTCACGATCTCGACGAACGACTCCGCAGCCAGAGACGCTCCGCCGACGAGCGCGCCGTCGATGTCGGGCTCTCCGAAGAAGTGCCGCGCGTTCTCGGGCTTGACCGAGCCGCCGTACAGCACCCGCATCTGCATCGCAGCCGGCGGGCCGTACATCGCGCCGATGGTGGCCCGGATGCTGCGCGCGACGTCGTTGGCGGACTCAGGCGTCGGCGTACGCCCGGTGCCGATGGCCCAGATCGGCTCGTACGCGATCACGAGCCGCGCCGCGTCCTCGGCAGAAAGCCCCGCAACGCCCGCCATCACCTGGTCGCGGACGAAGCGCTCGGTCTCGCCCGACTCTCTGACGGCAAGCGGCTCGCCGACGCACACGATCGGCGTGATGCCCGAAGCGAACGCCGCCTTGACCTTGCGGTTCACGGTCTCGTCGGTCTCTGCGAAGTGCTCGCGACGCTCCGAATGCCCGACGATCACGTACGAGCAGCCGAGGTCTGCGAGCATCCGCGGCGAAACCTCGCCCGTGAACGCGCCTTCGAGCTCCCAGAAGACGTCCTGCGCGCCGAGCGCGATCGGCACGCGGTCGTACTCGATGACCGTCGAGACGGCCTTGAGCCCCGTGAACGGCGGGCAGACGACGACCTCGACATCGCCGCGCACCGCCTCCAGCTCCCGCGCGACGTCCTGCACGAGCACAGCGCCCTCGCCCGAGGTCGTGTACATCTTCCAGTTGCCGGCCACCATCATGCGGCGGTCCATCAGACGGCTCCTTTCGGCCTCACGCGTCTTTGTCGAGCAGCGCCTCGACGCCCGGCAGGGTCGAGCCCTCCAGCAGCTTCATCGCCGCACCGCCCCCGGTGGAGACGAACGTCACGCGCTCTTCGAGGTCGAACTTCTTGAGCGCTGCGACGGAGTCGCCGCCGCCCACGATCGACGCCGCACGGTTGTTGCGCACGACGGCCGTGGCGACCTCGCGCGTCCCAGTCTCGAACGGCGTGAGCTCGAACACGCCCATCGGACCGTTCCAGAAGATGGTGCGTGCGGTGGCGATCGCGCCCTTGTAGAGCTCGACCGTGGTCGGCCCGATGTCGAGGCCCATCATGCCTGCCGGGATCTCCTCGCGGCCGACGATCTTCGTGTCCGCGTCCTCGACCACCTGGTCGGCGACGACGAAGTCCACCGGGAGCATCAGCTCCACGCCGCGCTCCGAGGCCTTGGCGAGCATCGCCCCGGCGCGCTCCACCCAGTCCGCCTCGACGATCGAGTTACCGACGTCGACGCCCTTCGCGACGAGGAACGTGAAGCACATGCCGCCGCCCACGAGCAGCGCGTCGACGCACTCCAGCAGACGGTCGATGACGCCGATCTTGTCGGAGACCTTCGAGCCGCCGAGGATGGCGACGAACGGCCGCTCGGGCTCCGCGAGCATCGAGGTGAGCGTGTCGACCTCGCGTGCGAGAAGCAGGCCCGCGACCGCCGGCAGGTGCTGCGCGACTCCTGCAGTGGAGGCGTGCGCGCGATGGGCCGCGCCGAACGCGTCGTTGACGAAGATGTCCGCGAGCGACGCGAGCGCATGGGCGAACTCAGGGTCGTTGGCCTTCTCGCCAGGGTGGAACCGCACGTTCTCGAGCATCAAGACCTCGCCGTCGACCATGCGAGCCACCGCCTCCTGGGCGTCCGGCCCGACGATGTCGTCGACGAACACCACGTTGCGCCCGAGCAGCCGCTGCAGCACGCGCCGCACCGGCCGGAGGCTGAACTGCGGGTCGGGCTCGCCCTTCGGACGTCCGAGGTGGCTGACGAGGATCACGCGAGCCCCGTGGTCCACGAGGTAGCGGATCGTCGGCAGCGCTGCGCGCACGCGCGTGTCGTCGGTGACAGAGCCCTCAGAAAGCGGCACGTTGAAGTCGACGCGCACGAGGCAGCGCTTGCCCCGCACGTCGACGTCTTTCACGGTCTTCTTCGTGAACATCCGTCCTCCCGGCGTACGTGTCCCGACACAGTGCGGGCGGGCGCTCGGCCCGCCCGGACGGCTAGCCGATCATCTTGATGAGGTCGACGACCCGGTTCGAGTAGCCCCACTCGTTGTCGTACCAGGACACGCACTTCACGAAGGTGCCTTCGCCGCCCAGCACCATCGTCTGCAGCGAGTCGAAGATCGAAGACGCAGGGTTGCCGATGACGTCGCTCGACACGATGGGGTCCTCGCAGTACTGCAGGATGCCCTTCATGGGTCCTTCGGCCGCCGCCTTCATCGCGGCGTTGATCGCCTCCGCGGTGGCGGGGCGCTCGAGCTCCGCCGTGAGGTCGACGACCGACCCGTCCGGCGTCGGCACGCGCATGGCGATGCCGTCGAGCTTGCCTTTGAGCTCCGGCATGACGAGACCGATCGCCTTCGCAGCACCGGTGGACGTCGGGATGATCGACATCGCCGCCGCGCGCGCACGGCGCAGGTCCTTGTGCGGCAGGTCGAGGATGTTCTGGTCGTTGGTGTACGCGTGGATGGTGTTCATGTAGCCGCGCTTGATGCCGAACGTGTCGTGAAGCACCTTCGCGAACGGGGCGAGGCAGTTCGTCGTGCACGACGCATTCGAGATGATGTGGTGCCTCTCCGGATCGTACTGGTCGTCGTTGACGCCGATGACTACCGTGATGTCCTCGTTCTTCGCGGGAGCGGAGATGATCACCTTCTTGGCCCCCGCTTCGCGATGCGCAGCGGCCTTCGTCGCGTCGGTGAAGCGCCCCGTCGACTCGACCACGACGTCCACGCCGAGCGCCCGCCACGGAAGCGCTGCCGGGTCGCGCTCAGCCAGCACCTTCACCTCACGTCCATCGACGACGAACGCGCCGTCGGCCGCCTTGACCTCGTGCGGGAACGCGCGGTGCACCGAGTCATACTTGAGCAGATGAGCGAGCGTCGCGGCGTCAGTGAGGTCGTTGACGGCCACGATCTCGATGGACGGGTCGTCCTGCGCGGCCCGGAACACGAGCCGTCCGATCCTGCCGAAGCCATTGATGCCGACTCTGATGGTCACGATGACACCCTCCTCGATACCTGAGCTCGGACGTGGTCGCCGGGCCGGAGCGGCCCCCGTTGGATAGTACCCGAAGGCGCACGAGCGCGCACCCTGCGCGCAGGTCTACCGTCCTTTTCGACGGCGCGGCTCGACCTCTGCCGCGATCTCCATCAAGCGTCTGATGCGGTGATACACCGCTGACTTGGTGAGCGGCGGGTCGGCAAGCTCTCCGAGCTCCTTGAGCGTCGCATCGGGGTTGGCGAGCCGGAGCTCGGCCATCTCCTGCAACGCCGGCGGCAGGCTCGAAAGCCCGCGGGACGAGGCGATCGCCCTGATCGCCCTGATCTGCTCCATGGCGGCGTCTGCGCTCTTCTCGAGGTTGGCGGTCTCAGCGTTCACGAGGCGGTTGATCTCGTTGCGGATGCCCTTCATGATCCGCACGTCCTCGGTCCTGAGCAGGGCGCGGTGCGCTCCGACGTGCGCGAGGAACGCCACGATCGGCTCGGCTCCCTTCAAGTAGACCGCGTAGGAGCCGCGTCGCTTCGTCACCTTCGCCTGCATGCCCAGCCGAGCCATGAGGGCCGCCAGATCGGCCGCTATCTGCTCTGATTCCGCCGTGAGCTCGAAGTGGAAGTCACCATGCGGATCAGCCACGAACCCGCCGCCGAGGAACGCGCCGCGAAGGTAGGCCACGGCGCAGCAGTCCCGCTTGACGAGCGCAGCGGGGATGCCGTGCTCGAGCGTCCGGCCCTCCCCCAGGATCCCGAGGTCCCGCAACGCCTCCTCAAGCCGAGGTTGCGCGGGGACGGTGATGAGGTAGTTGTTCGACTTGTGCAGGACCGAGCGCCTGACCGTGAGCTCGGTGGTCAGGCCGTAGATCGAGTGCAGCAGCTTGATGGTCTTGCGGGCCACGGGAGCGGTTTCCGTGGCGATTTCCAGGCGCAACCGGCCGGTGCCGCCCAGGTGCAGCGTCCCCTCGACCCGCACCAGCGCGGACAGCTCGGCACGCGCACAGCACGGCCTGCGGCCCTCCACGCGGGACAGCTCGTCTTTGACCTCGGCCGTGAACGACACCTACCCGAGCCTCCTCAGAACTGCGCACAGCAACGCAGGGTCGTGGTGCCTGGGATTCGAGGCGTCCACGACGTCGGCGGCGATGACCTCGAGGCCCGCCCCGGCGATCCGCGAACGCACCTCAGGCCCAGCGTCGACGGGCTCCACGCCTGCCGCGGGAGCACTCGCCTCCGTATCGTGCACCACCACGACGTCGAGACGTGAGAGCCCGTGCTCGCGCAGCGCCTGGACGTGGTCGGCGGCGTCCATGCCGAGAGTCTCGCCACGCTGGTTCGCGACGTTGCACACGTACGCGACGCGTCCAGAACATGCGCGCAACGCTTCCGGCACGCCGGCTACCAGCACGTTCGGAATCACGCTCGTGAACAGGCTTCCAGGTCCCACGACCACGAGGTCCGCCTCGCGTATCGCGTCGAGCGCTGGACCGTATGCGGGCGGCCGCTCCGGCTCGAGCCACACGCGACGGACGCGTTCGGGGCTGTGCGCCAGCGCCCACTGGCCCACGACGACGTCGCCCGAGAGCGTCTCGCCGTGCAAGACGACCTCGGCAAGCGTGCTCGGCAGCACGCGGCCACGCACCCGCAGCAGGTCGCTCGCGACCTGCACAGCCCGCGCGAAATCCCCTGTGATGTCCTGCAGAGCGGCCAGCACGAGATTGCCGAGCGCATGGCCCGCGAGCCCCTCTCCGTGCGGGAAGCGGTACTGGAACAGCTCTGCGAGCGGCTCCCCGGCCGCGGCGAGCGCCACCAGGCAGTTGCGCACGTCGCCAGGAGGCAGCACGCCGAGATCGCGGCGCAGCCGTCCCGACGAGCCGCCGTCGTCGGCCATCGCGACCACCGCGGTGGTCTCGAAACCCGCCGAGGCGAGGCACGACAGCACGAGTGGCAGGCCGGTGCCGCCACCGATGGCGACCGCCTTCTTGCCGCTCACTCGCGGCTCCTGTCCTTGCCGATGTCGCGATGCGACACGCTCACCGGAAAGCCGGATCTCCTGAGGTGCTCCGCCGTCTGCTCTGCCAGCACGACGCTGCGATGCATCCCGCCAGTGCATCCCAGGGCCACGTGCAGGTGCGTCTTGCCCTCGCGGACGTACCCGGGCAGCAGGTGGTCCAGCAGGGAGAGCCAGCGGCGTAAGAACTCCTCCGTCTCCGGCTGCTCGAGCACGTACGCGCGCACCGGACGCTCAAGACCGGAACGCGAGCGGAGCCGCGGCACGTAGTACGGATTCGGCAGGAACCGCACGTCCATGACGATGTCGGCGTCGGGCGGCACGCCGTACTTGAACCCGAAGGAGGAGACCGCGACGGTGAGCCCACGTTCGCGGCCCGCCCGCGAGAACTGCTCGCGGATCAGCGCCCTGAGATCGGCGGGCCGCATGTCGCTCGTGTCGATCGTGACGTCGGCGCGCTCCGCGAACGGCAGCAAGAGCTCCCGCTCGGCGCGGATGCCGGCCGCAAGCGAGCACTCGTCCGAGAGCGGATGCCTGCGGCGCGTCTCCTTGAAGCGGCGGATCAGCGTCCGGTCGTCCGCCGTGAGGTACACCAGGCGGAAGGGATGGCCCGACGCCTCCAGCCGATCCAGGGCAGAGGCGAGCTCAGAGAAGAACTCGCGTCCGCGAGCGTCGCAGACCACAGCGACGCGCTCGATCCGGCTGCCGGGCAGCGCCGTGAGCTCGACGAGCTGCTCGATGAGCGCTGGCGGCAGGTTGTCGATGCAGAAGTAGCCGAGGTCCTCGAAGGTGTGCATGGCCTCAGAGCGGCCCGCGCCCGACATGCCGGTGATGATGACGAGGTCGCGCGCGCCGGCTTCCGCGCCGCCGGAGACGTCGCCTTTCGCGCGGCCCTCACTCATCGCCGCCCTCGATGGCTTTGCCCGCTAATGACGAGACGATGGATATGAGCACGCTCGCCACGACCGTCTGCCAGAAGCCGGTCGTGCTCACGCCCGGTACGACCCAGTCCACGATGTAGAGCATGAACGCATTGACGACCAGCGCGAACAGCCCGAGCGTCAGGACGGTCACCGGAAACGCGAGAACCTGCACGACGGGTTTCACCACGGCATTCACCACGGCGAGCGCGATCGCCGCATACACGGCGGCAGGCCAGAACGCGTCGACCCGCAGGAGCGCCCCGCCGCTCACGTACGCGACCCCGAAGACGGCAGCCGCTGAGACCAGCATGCGCAACACGAACTTCATCGCGGGCTCCCCTCGCTCGCCGGCCTTCGTTTCCCGAGTATACCAGCAGCCTCGCCATTCCCAGACGCTTGGGAATCGTCACGTCTCGGCGCGTGCAACGCTTCGAGGATACGTTGTGCGGTGGCACGGCCGATGCCGGGGACCTGGGCGATCTCATCGACTCCGGCCTCTCGGATCCGTTTGACGGAGCCGAAGCGTTTCAGCAGCGCCTTCCGCCGGGCCGGCCCGACGCCGGGAACCGCGTCGAGCGCCGACGCCGCAGAGCGTTTGGCGCGTACCGAGCGGTGGTGCTCGATCGCGAACCGGTGCGCCTCGTCCCGGATCAGCTTGAGCAGCATGAGCCCAGGCGAGAAGTCAGGAAGCCGCGCCGGCTCGTCCCACCCAGGGACATAGACCTCTTCCTCACGCTTCGCAAGCGCGACGACGGGCACCCGTGCGCCCGTCTCCTGCAGCGCCGACAGGGCTGCTGAAAGCTGCGGCTTGCCGCCGTCGACGATCACGAGGTCAGGCAACGTCGCGAACCGCTCGTCGCCGCTGCTCGCGCGCGCGAAACGCCGCAGCAGCACCTCTCGCATCATCGCGACGTCGTTCGCCTCGTCGGCGGCCTGCCGGATGCGGAACCGGCGGTAGCCGTCCTTGTCCGGTTTCCCGCCCGCGAACACGACCATCGAGCCCACCGAGTCCTTCCCGTGCAGCGTCGAGACGTCGTAGCACTCGATGCGCAACGGCGGAGCGGGAAGCCCGAGCGCGCTTTCGAGCTCCAGCAGCGCACGGTTGATGCGCTCCTCGTCGTAGCGCGTCCGGTGCTTGTAGCGCGCGAGCGCGAAGCGGGCGTTCTCCGCGGCCAATCCGAGCAGCTCGCGCTTCAGGCCGCGCTGCGGGACGGCCACCCGCACGCGGGAGCCGCGCAGGCCCGTCAGCCAATCGGCCACGGTCTCGCCGTCCGCCGGCGGCTCCGGCACGAGCACTTCCCGCGGCACGTGCGCCGCCTCTCCGTAGTACCGCTCCAAGACCCCCTCCACGAGCTCGCCGAACGGCACGTCGAGCCCTTTGTCGACGACGAACTCGTTGCCTGCAAGCACCCGGCCTTCGCGCACCAGAAGCACGTGGACGCCGGCGATGGTCTCCGCGCGCTCGATGCCGAAGACGTCGAGGTCCAAGGGCCGGTCGGAGACCACCTTCTGCCGTTCGAGCACCCGGCGCACGGCATCCAGCGAGTTGCGCAGCCGCGCCGCGCGCTCGTACTCGAGGTCGGCGGCCGCCTGCCGCATCTGCTCTTCGAGCTCGCGCACCACCTCGGTCCGCTTGCCTTCCAGGAACGCCGCGACGGCCTTGACCCGCTCCGCGTAGTCCTCGCGCGAGATGGCGCCGATGCACACGCCAGGCCCCTTCCCGACGTGCGAGTCGAAGCAAGGCGTGCCGACAGGCTCGCCGCCGCGCGCCGTCACGCGCTTCCACTGGACGCAGGTCGCCCGGCAGATCGGGTAGATGCGGCGCACGACCTCGATCGTCTCGCGCGCGGCCTTCGCGTCCGTGTACGGGCCGAAGTACCGCGTGCCCTCGCGGTGCCGCTCCCGCGTGTACTTGATGGCCGGGTACGGGTCGCTCATCGTCAACGCGATGAACGGGAACGACTTGTCGTCCCGGTACCTGACGTTGAACGGCGGGTCGAACTGCTTGATGAGCGAGTTCTCGAGGATGAGCCCTTCGACCTCGTTCTTGGTCACCACGTACGCGTAGTCGGCCGCCTGCTCCATCAGAAGCGGCACGCGCTCGCGCTCGTCGTGGCCGCTCACGTACTGCCGCATCCGCTTGCGGAGCGACTTCGCCTTCCCGACGTACAGCACCGTGCCGTCCGCCGCCTTCCAGAGGTAGACGCCTGGAGCATCGGGAACGTCGTCGAGCCGCCGCTTGTCCTCCGGAAGCGCCACGTCACACCGCCTCCGGCCGGACCGTCGCGCCCTTCCCTGCGAGCACCGGCGCCAGGAAGCGGCCCGTGTGCGACCCCGGATGCGCGGCGACCTCCTCGGGAGTCCCTGCGCACACCACCTCGCCGCCGCGGTCGCCGCCTTCAGGTCCCAGGTCGATGATCCAGTCGGCAGACTTGATGACGTCGAGGTTGTGTTCGATCACGAGCACCGTGTTGCCCGCGTCCACGAGCCGGTGCAGCACCTGCAGCAATTGCCGCACGTCGTCGAAGTGCAGGCCGGTCGTCGGCTCGTCGAGGATGTAGAAGGTTCGGCCCGTGCTGCGCCGCTGCAGCTCGCTCGCCAGCTTCACGCGCTGCGCCTCGCCGCCCGAGAGCGTCGTCGCCGGCTGGCCGAGCCGGATGTACCCCAGCCCGACGTCGTGCAGCGTCTGCAGCTTGCGACGAAGCGGCGGGATGTTCTCGAAGAAGGCGAGCGCCTCCTCGACGGACATGTCCAGGATGTCCGAGACGTTCTTGCCGCGGTACGTCACCTGGAGAGTCTCGCGGTTGTAGCGCGCGCCTTTGCAGACCTCGCACCGCACGTACACGTCGGGCAGGAAGTGCATCTCGATCTTGATCTGGCCGTCGCCCTTGCACGCCTCGCACCGCCCGCCGTGCACGTTGAACGAGAACCGGCCTGGAGCGTAGCCGCGCGCTCGCGCTTCCGGCGTCGACGCGAGCAGCGCGCGCACGTCGTCCCACAACCCGGTGTAGGTTGCGGGGTTCGACCGCGGTGTGCGGCCGATCGGAGACTGGTCGATCACGATGACCTTGTCGATGGCTTCAACGCCCTCGATGCGGTCGTGCCTGCCTGCGCGCCTGCGTGCTCGGTGCACCGCGTTCGAGAGCGCCGGCGCGAGGGTGTCGGCCACGAGCGAGCTCTTGCCCGAGCCGCTCACGCCCGTGACCACGACGAGGTTCCCGAGCGGGATATCGACGTCGATGCCGCGCAGATTGTGCTCGCGAGCGCCGACGATGCGCAGGTGCCCGCGCTCGGCCGCTCGCCGCTGCTTCGGCACAGGGATCGCGACGCGGCCGGACAGGTATGCGCCGGTGAGCGAGTCCGGGCACGCCAAGATCTCCTCGGGCGTCCCCTGGCACACGATCTCGCCGCCGTGCTCGCCGGCACCGGGACCCATGTCGATGACGTGGTCCGCTGCGCGGATCGTCTCCTCGTCGTGCTCGACGACGATGACCGTGTTGCCGAGGTCGCGCAGCCGCTCCATCGTGGCGATCAGCCGCGCGTTGTCGCGCTGGTGCAGGCCGATCGACGGCTCGTCGAGGATGTACAGCACGCCCATCAGCCCCGAGCCGATCTGCGTCGCGAGCCGGATGCGCTGCGCTTCGCCGCCTGAGAGCGTGGCCGTGGCGCGGTCCAGCGTGAGGTAGTCGAGCCCGACGTCCACCAGGAAGCGGAGCCGCTCGACGATCTCCTTCACCACGCGCGCGGCGATCTGCGCCTCGCGCTCGGTCAGCTCGAGCCCCTCGAAGAACGCGAGCGACGCCTTCGCAGAGAGCTGCGTTACCTGGTGGATGTTGAGACCCCCGACCGTGACTGCGAGGATCTCGGGCTTCAGGCGCGCTCCCCCGCACGCGGCGCACGGGATGAGCGCCATGTACTCCTCGAGCTTCTCCTTGACCTGCTCGGACTCGGATTCCTGGTAGCGCCGCATGACCGCGTTGAGCGCGCCTTCGTAGCGCGTGTACCAGAAGGTCTCCCGGCCGTCGCGCGTGACGTAGTCGAGCCGGATCCGTTCGTCCCCGAGCCCATGCAGGAACTTCTCCTGGATGTGCTCTGGCAGGTCCTTCCACGGCGTGTCCACGTCGACCCCGAGGTGCCTCGCGACCGCTTCGAGCAGCTGCGGGTAGTAGTTGAGGTTGCCCGAGAACGGCTTGATGGCTCCTTCGGCGATCGTGAGCGTCGGATCCGGCACGATGAGGTCCGGGTCCGGCTCCATGCGACTGCCAAGCCCGGAGCACACCGGACAGGCGCCGTACGGGGCGTTGAACGAGAAGTCGCGCGGCTGAAGCTCGTCCATCGAGAAGCCGTGCTCGGGGCACGCGAGCGCCTGCGAGTACGCGACTTCATCGCCCTCGAGGGGCGCGGCGATCACGGTGCCGCCGGAGAGCTTGAGCGCCATCTCCACGCTTTCGGCGAGCCGCTGCTGCACGCCCTCCTTCAAGACGATCCGGTCGACGACGACCTCGATGGTGTGCTTCACGTTCTTGTCGAGCGCGATGTCCTCGTCGAGCGACCGCACCTCGCCGTCAACGCGCACGCGCGTGAAGCCTTCGGCCTTCAGCTCGGCGAGCAGGCGCGCGTGCTCCCCTTTGCGTCCCTTCACCACGGGAGCGAGCACCTGCAGGCGCGTGCCGTCTGGCATCTTCAGGATCGCGTCGACGATCTCGTCCGGCGTCTGACGCTCGATGCGCCTGCCGCACACCGGGCAGTGCGGCACGCCGATCCGCGCGAACAGCAGCCGCAAGTAGTCGTAGATCTCCGTGACGGTGCCCACCGTCGAGCGCGGGTTGCGGCTCGTCGTCTTCTGGTCGATCGACACTGCCGGCGACAGGCCCTCGATGTGGTCGACGTCGGGCTTGTCCATCTGCCCCAGGAACTGCCGGGCGTAGGCCGACAGCGACTCGACGTAACGCCGCTGGCCTTCTGCGTAGATGGTGTCGAACGCGAGCGACGACTTGCCCGACCCGGACAGTCCGGTGATCACCACCAGCTTGTCGCGCGGTATGTCGAGGTCGAAGCCCTTCAGGTTGTGCTCGCGGGCGCCGCGTATCGAGATGCAGTCGAGAGGCACGGCAGACGTCCTTCCGCGTTCCGTATCGCAGCCGAACTTCCATTGTACGACCGAATGCAAGCGAGCAGAGCGCGCTCCGGCGGACGCGCCGCATCAACGACCTTTCACGCGCTCGAAACGCGCTCGCAACACGCGGACCCGACCATTGGCTCAGGACATCGGTCGGAGAAGGGAGAGCCATGGACATGAAAGTCGCGCTCGACACCCTATGGGTGCTCGTAGCCGGAATGCTGGTGTTCTTCATGAACCTCGGGTTCGGACTCGTCGAATCCGGGTTCTGCCGGGCGAAGAACACCGTCAACATCATCTCGAAGAACTTCATCGTCTTCGCCGTCTCCACCATCGCGTTCTTCGCGATCGGGTGGGGCCTGATGTTCGGCGACGGCAACGGCTTCCTCGGCCTCAAAGGCCTGTTCTTCCTTGGAGGCGCGGACAACAGCCCTGCCGTCGGTGACGCGTACTCCGGCGTCTACTCCGCCATGAGCTGGACCGGGGTGCCGCTGCTCGCCAAGTTCTTCTTCCAGCTCGTGTTCGCCGGAACGGCTGCCACGATCGTGTCCGGAGCAGTGGCCGAGCGGATCAAGTACATCTCGTTCATCGTCTTCTCGTTCCTGCTGGTCGCGTTCGTCTACCCCGTCACCGGCCACTGGATCTGGGGCGGCGGCTGGCTGTCGAAGCTCGGGTTCTGGGACTTCGCGGGCTCCACGGCCGTCCACTCGGTCGGCGCGTGGGCCGCGCTCGCAGGCGTGCTCGTGCTCGGGCCGCGCATCGGCAAGTACGCGAAGGATGGCAGCGTGCGACCGATCCCCGGCCACAACATGACCTCGGCGATGACCGGCGCCTTGGTTCTCTGGCTCGGTTGGTTCGGTTTCAACCCTGGGTCGACGATGGCCGCCGACCCCAACGCGATCTCGCACATCGTCGTGACGACGAACCTCGCCGCGGCTGCCGGTGCGCTCGCAGCCACGGCCGTCGCGTGGGCGCTGCTCGGCAAGCCGGACATCGGCATGACCATCAACGGAGCGCTCGCAGGCCTGGTCGGAATCACGGCAGGGTGCGCGTTCGTCAGCCCCGGCAGCTCGCTCGTCATCGGTGCCATCGCTGGCGGGCTCGTCGTGCTCGGCGTTCAGTTCTTCGACAAGCTCAAGATCGACGACCCGGTGGGCGCGCTTGCGGTGCACGGCATCGGCGGCATCTTCGGCACGCTCGCAGTCGGGCTGTTCGCCCAGGACAAGATCGCTCCAGGGACCACCGGCAACGGCCTGTTCTTCGGCGGCGGGTTCTCGCTGCTCGCCAAGCAGGCGATCGGCGTCGCCGCAGTCGGCGCCACGGTGTTCACCGTCTCGCTCGTGCTCTGGCTCCTGATCAAGGCCGCCCTGGGCGTCCGGGTATCCGAGGAAGAGGAGCTCGAAGGTCTCGACGTCGGCGAGCACGGCAACCGCGCGTACCCCGACTTCGTCCAGACCGAGACGGTGGCCTAGCCGCCTGACGACGTGAGAGGAGCAGCCATGAAGAAGATCGAGGCGATCATCAAGCCGCACAAGCTCGAGGCGGTCAAAGAGGCGTTGCACGAGGTCGGAGTCGCCGGCATGACGGTCTACGAAGTGAAGGGCTTCGGCCGTCAGAAGGGCCACACCGAGATCTACCGCGGAGCCGAGTACGTCGTCGAGTTCGTCCCGAAGATCAAGGTCGAGGTCGTCGTGGACGACGACCTCGCCGAAAAGGCGGAAGACGCGATCGTCCAGGCGGCCCGCAGCGGCAGCATCGGCGACGGCAAGGTGTTCACGTACGAGTGCGTCTCCGCCGTCCGCATCAGGACCGGAGAGCGCGGTCCGGACGCGCTATGACGCTCGCGCTCGCACAGCCCGTCCAGCGGCTTGTCGAAGCCCGGAGCGAGCTGATCGCTGGGGCGCAGCCGGGGGCGGACGCCGCCGAGGCGCTGACGAAGATCACCGACGAGGCCGTCTCCGCACTCGCGGAGACGGCCTTCGCCGGACTCAGGGGCCGCTGGGCGGTGCTGGCGACCGGGAGCTACGGTGCGCGGCGTCTCCTGCCGTACTCGGACATCGACCTGCTGGTCGTCGTCCACAGACGCACGCGCGAGTCCGACGCGGCTGCACGCCAGCTGCTGTACCCCTTGTGGGACGCGGGTTTCGAGGTCGGGTACGCGATCCGCACGCCCAGCGAGCAGCGCGCGGCGTGCCGACGGGATCTCGAGACGCTCACTGCTATCGTCCCGGGCCGCCCGATCGCTGGAGACGCGCTGCTCGGCCAAGAGGTCCGCGACGCCTGCGTGCTCGACGCGCGATCACGCCGCTCCGCCGTGTCCCGTGCGCTCGCGTCCCGGGTGCGCACGGGCACGCCGTACGACCTGTGGCCAGACCTCAAGAACGGAGCCGGCGGCCAGCGCGACCTCGACGAGCTCGAGTGGCGGCGCGTCTTCCTCGGATACGAGGCTCCCGACCTCTCGGAAGAGCAGAGCGTGGTCCTTGCCGCGCGGTGGGCCTTGCACGTCGCCGCGGGCAGAAGCGCCTCGACGCTCTCCCCTGACCACCCCTCGATCGCAAGCGCACGCCTGCACCGCTCGATGGGTCGGATCGCGGCTGCGCTGTCGATGGCTCGCGGGGAGATGCCGGCAGACGCGGCGACGGGCGATCCGTGGACGCCGGAACGGCTGCTCGAGGTCTGCGACGCCGGAGATGAGGACTTCGACACGCTCGCGTGCGCCGCGCTCCACGAAGCGCTCGACGGCATCGTCCCGGGCATGTCGTTCCTGATGACGGCGCGCCGTCCGGCGCTCGGCCACCGCTTCACCGTCGGAGCGCACTGCCTGAAAGCCGCGCTTCTCGTCCGGGAGATCCACGACAGCGACGCCTTGGCCCGCGCACTGTGCCCGACAGAGCGGCTTCCTACCGTCATCGCTGCCGCGCTTGCTCACGACGCTGGCAAGGCGATCCTTGGGCCTGGCCACGCGGAGCGCAGCGCAGGCCCAGCGGCGCACGCAGCGCTCGCCATCACCGGATCCGAGACCGAAGCGGCTGACGCCGCATGGCTCGCCCGTGAGCACCTGCTCCTCTCCACGTTCGCTGAGCGAGCAGACATCGACGACGAGCAGGTGGTCGCGGCGTGCGCTGCGCGGTTGCCTTCACCGGAGCTCCTCGGCCCTCTGTACGTCCTCACAGCCGCGGACCACGCCTCGGTTGGAGCAAGCGCATGGGACTCGTGGCACGCCTCCCTCGTCCAGGTCTTGACGCGGCGCATCGATGCCGCGCTGCGAGAGGGCTCGGCGCTGCATCACGAAGCCCGAGAAGCGGAGCGAGTCAGGGCTGAAGCCGCCGCGTTGCTCTCGCGTGAACCGGGCGCGCTCGTCGCTCTGGCGCGATTCCCCACCCGGGCGCTCGTCGACCGGACTCCCGAACAGGCCGCCGAGGACGCTCGCGCCATCGCTCGGCTGGCATCTGCCACCACGGGAGAAGTTTTTGAGGCCACCATATCAGACGGTCCGGCGCCCGGAACCGTCGCGCTCCGCATCGCCTCGCACTGGCGGCCGCGGCTGCTCGAGGAGGCGGCGGGCTGCTGCACGCTCGTCGGGCTCGACATCCTCGACGCCCAGCTCCTCGCCGACGCAGGCGGCCACGCATTGACGGCTCTCGTCGTGCGTTCCACGGCCGGCGTCCCGATAGCCCACGATACATGGACCCGGCTCGACCGGCTGCTCGGCAGGGCGTTCGCGGACGAGCTCGACCTCGCGACCCGGCTCGCCGCAGCAGGACGCTCGCCCAGCCATCCTCGGTTCCTGCGCGTGGAGTGGAACGACGACGACCCGGCAGTGAACGTGCTGCACGTCGAGACGGACGACCGCCCAGGACTGCTGCACGCGCTCGCCAAGGCCGCGCACGACGCGGGGCTCACGATCCTGTCGGCGCGCGCGATCGTGCGCGACGGCAGAGCGCTCGACACGCTTCGAGTCGTCGACGCGAGCGGAGCGCCCATCAGGACACCCGGCCGGCTCGGACACCTCGCGATGCGGATCCGCGCGGACCTGTCGGGCGCGTGACGGCCTGCTGAGCGTTCACACGCCCGCGATCAGGTCCTTCACGACCTTCGGGTCCTGCAGCGTCGAGATGTCGCCCAGCGCTTCGAGGTCCGTCTCGCCGGCCGCGATCTTGCGGAGGATCCGGCGCATGATCTTGCCGCTGCGCGTCTTCGGCAGGTCGTTCGCGAACTGGATCCGGTCGGGCTGCGCGATCGGGCCGATCACCTTCCGCACGTGGCCTTTGAGGATGGTCGCGAGGTCGTCCGTTGCAACGTGTCCGTCCCGCAGCACGACGTAGGCGTGGATGCCCTCGCCTTTCACCGGATGCGGGTACCCCACGACCGCCGCCTCGCTCACCGCCTCGTGGCTCACGAGCGCGCTCTCGATCTCTGCGGTGCCGAGCCGGTGTCCGCTCACGTTGATCACGTCGTCGACGCGCCCGAGCAGCCAGTAGTCGCCGTCTTCGTCGACGCGGGCCCCGTCGCCGGTGAAGTACCTGCCCGGGAACCGCTCGAAGTACGTCTCGCGCAGCCGCTTGTTCTCGACGTCGCCCCAGGTGCCCCGCAGGACGCCGGGCCACGGGCGCTTGACGACGAGGTAGCCGCCTTCCCCCGGCTCGGCGCGGCTGCCGTCCTCGCGCACGACCTCGGCGTCGATGCCGAAGAACGGCCACGAGGCGGAACCAGGCTTGAGCGGCGTCGCGCCCGGCAGCGGGGTGATGATGATGCCGCCCGTCTCGGTCTGCCAGTAGGTGTCGACGATCGGCACCTCGCCACGGCCGATGGTGTCGTGGTACCACTCCCAGACCTCTGGGTTGATCGGCTCGCCGACGGTGCCGAGCAGGCGCAGGCTCGACAGGTCGTACCGCTGCGGCCACCCGGACCCGTGCCGCATGAGCGCGCGGATAGCGGTCGGCGCGGTGTAGAAGATGTTGACCCGGTACTTCTCCACCACCGCCCAGAACCTGCCGGGATCCGGATACGTCGGGACGCCTTCGAACATGAGAGTCGTGGCGCCCGCTGCGAGCGGCCCATACACGATGTACGAGTGGCCGGTGACCCAGCCGATGTCCGCGGTGCACCAGTAGACGTCCTCGTCGCGGTAGTCGAACACGGTCTTGAAGGTCATGAGCGCGTACAGCAGATACCCGGCCGTCGTGTGCAGCACGCCCTTCGGCTTGCCGGTCGAGCCCGAGGTGTACAGGATGAACAGCGGGTCTTCCGCGCCCATCGGCTCGACCGGGCACGGCTTGCGCACCTCGGGAGCGCTGATCTCCTGGTGCCACCAGGTGTCGCGCCCCGGCTCCATGTCCACGTCGCCGGCGCCGCGCTTGACGACGATGCACGCCTCCACGCTCGGGCACTCGAAGAGCGCTTCGTCGGCAGCCGCTTTGAGCGCGATCTTTCGGCCGCCGCGCACGCCTTCGTCGGCCGTGATGAGCAGCTTCGCGGAGCAGTCCTGGATGCGCTCCCGAAGCGCGCTCGCCGAGAAGCCGCCGAAGACCACCGAGTGGATCGCGCCGATGCGGGCGCACGCGAGCATCGCGATCGGCAGCTCGGGCACCATCGGCAGGTAGATGGCGACGCGGTCGCCGCGGCCGATGCCCTTCTTCTTGAGCACGTTCGCGAACCGCGAGACCTCGTAGAGGAGCTGCTGGTACGTCAGCGTGCGCGACGACCCGTCGTCGCCCTCCCAGATGAGCGCCGCCTTGTTGCGCCGCCACGTCGAGAGGTGCCGGTCGAGGCAGTTCGCGCTCACGTTGAGCTTTCCGTCGGCGAACCAACGGTAGTCGAGCTTCTCGAACCCGCCTTCCAAGACCGTCGTGAACGGCTCGATCCAATCCAGGTGCTCCCGGGCGGCGTCGCCCCAGAAGCCCGCCGGATCGTCGAGGGACCGCTGGTACAGCTCCCGGTACCGCTCGCGGCTGCCGACGAGCGCCCGCTCAGCGAACGCAGCCGGCGGCTCGAAGACGCGGCCGGCGGCGCTCAGCGCCTCGATGGTGCGATCCGGATCAGGTGATGACATACGGGCCTCCGTTCGTCGGTTTGTCGTAGTGTTTTCCCGAACGGGGGTACACTCCTGCCGCGAGTCGTGGCACGATGAGAGGACAGCTCGCGCTTCGAGGCGAGGCGAAGGGGACCGACACGGCGGTGCTGGCGCTCAAGCACGAGAACCTCTGCAACCGGCTGCGCAACCTCGGCAGCGCGCTCATCGCGTACTCGGGAGGCGTCGACTCGACGCTCGTCGCGTTCGTCGCGCACGCGATCCTGGGCGACCGAGCGCTGGCCGTGCTCGCCACCTCGGACGTGCACACCGCGGAGGAGATCGCCGCGGCGCGCGACACGGCCAAGCGGCTCGGATTCCGCCTGCTCGAGGTCGACACCTACGAGATGTCTGACCCGCGCTTCACGGAGAACACGCCAGACCGCTGCTACTACTGCAAGTGCGAGATGTTCGGGCTGCTCAAGCACGTCGCCGAGGCCCACGGCATCGACTGGGTGCTCGACGGGACGAACGCCGACGACGTGTCTGACAACAGGCCCGGCAGGCGCGCCGCCATCGAGCACGGCGTCATCAGCCCGCTGCTCGAGGTGGGGCTCCACAAGGACGAGGTGCGCGAGCTGTCGCGCATGCTCGACCTGCCGACCTGGAACAAGCCGTCGATGGCGTGCCTCGCGACGCGGTTCCCGTACGGCACGCCGATCAGCGAGGACGGACTCGCGCGCGTCATGCAGGCCGAGGCCGCCTTGCGCTCGCTCGGCCTGCAGCAGTTCCGCGTGCGCTTCCACGGCGACGTGGCGCGCATCGAGGTCGACCCGCCCGAGATGGAGCACGCCTGGGCGCTGCGAGACGAGATCGCAGCCGCCGTCAAGCAGGCCGGCTTCGCGTTCGCGGCGCAAGACCTCGAGGGGTACCGGCCGGCCGGCAGCGCTGCGCCCGCTGAAGGCTGTGACCGTGGAGACGCGGTCACGGATGTGATGCTTGGCGCGCCGGTGGCCGATCAGGCCGTTGCAGCGACGGCAGACGCCTAGGCCACGAGCACGCGCAAGGCCGCCCGCACCGCCTCAGGCAGCCGCTCCCGCAGCACCGCCGGATCCGCCAGTGCGCGAGCGAGCACTCGCGTCGTGAACGGCTGCGTGGTCCCGATGATGTCGATGTCCGGATACAGCATCCGCGAACAGCCCTCGACCGTCGCCAGCGACTTGATGAGCATCCCGTAGCCGCTCGGGATCTCGATGCCATGCCTGCCGAGCAGGCGCAAGAAGCCGTAGCCGAAGTGCGCGAAGCTGCTCTGCTCGTCTGCCGCCTCGCCCGGCCGCGCGAGGGCGTCGAGCAGCTTGCCGAGCTCCGCGCGGACGGCTGGGACCTTCTCAGGCGGCACGTGGACGCCGAGCTTCTCGGAGTACGCGAGCGCCCGGTCCGGATCGCGGTAGACCAGCGCAGCCATCACCTGCGTGATGTTGTACCGCTCCTCGGGCGTGAGGTACCCCACGATGCCGAAGTCAAGGTACGCGATGCGGTTCTCGGGCGTCACGAAGACGTTCGCCGGATGCAGGTCCGCGTGATAGCGCCCGTAGACGAACACCTGCCGCATGAACGCTTCGGCGCCGTGCACCGCGAGCCCGTAGAAGTCGACGCCTTCGGCGAGCACGGCGTCGACTTCGGTCAGACGCCAGCCTTCGATGAACTCCATCGTGAGCACGCGCCTGCCGGTGAGGGGCCACACGATGCGCGGCGCCTGCACCACGGGGTCGTCGCGGAAGTCGAACGCGAAACGGTCGGCGAACCGGCCTTCCACGCGCATGTCCAGCTCGCGCTCCACGCTCTCGGCGAACTCGTCGAGCAGCGCCACGGGGTCGAAGCGCTTCACCAGCCCGAGACGCACGGCGCGCTCGGCAAGCCGGCGCGCAACAGCCACGTCCGCCCGGATGGCCTCGGCCGCGCCGGGCCGGATGACCTTCACCGCGACGCGAGCGCCTGCCGGCAGCTCCTCTCCCCACACCGGGCGGTAGGCTCGCTTCAAGCGAGCACGGTGTACCTGCGCGATCGACGCCGAGGCGATCGGCTCGTCCTCGAACCCGTCCCAGAGATCCTCCGGCTCTCTGCCGAACTCGGACCGGATGACCGCGCGGATCTCCGGCGCCGGCAGCGCCGGCACCGCGTCTTGCATCGACTGCATCTCGGCCACGAGCTCGTCCGAGAACTCGTCCGGGCGCACGGATATGAGCTGGCCGAGCTTGATGAACGCCGGGCCGAGCTCTTCGAAGGCCAGACGCCACGCCGTCGCGGACTCCCGCCGCCAGACACCGCGCCCGCGCAGCCCGAACGCGCTCCGCAGCGCCGCCGCTGCAAGACGGCGCGCGACGACGCCCGCGATGTGCGTGCCCCGCGACGCCATCGCCCTCACTCGCCGCCGAGACGCCGCACGATCGCGTCCAGTTTCGTCTCGATGCTCTCCAGGCGTCCGCGCAGCGCCGACACTTCGAAGCGCAGCTCCTCGATCGCCGGGTCGGGACGCTCCTCGGAAGCCGGCGCCTCTCCCTTCGCGCGCGCGATGAGCTCCGCTTTGAGCTTCTCCTTCTCTTCCTCGATCATCGCCGCGAGCCCGTCGACGAAGGCGTCCGGGCCGCCGCCCATCCCTTCGAGACCGGCCTCCTGGCCGCGCCTGATGGCGGCCTTCACGCCTTCGTCCGCGGTCTCGTGGGTGAGCAGCCATGCGGCGAAGAACCGCATCACGTCGTCAGTCATCGTCGCCCCTCTCAGGCGTCGCCAGCCGCCGTCCACCACGGCATTCTACGCCGCCGATGGCTTCCCTGCCGTCCGCACGAGTCCTACACTGCACGAGTACCGTCTTCTTGAGCGGAGGTCAGATGCGCGCAAGCGACGTGCTCCTCGTCGCAGCCGGAGGCGCCTTCGGCGCAACCGCACGCTATGTCCTCGGCGGCTGGCTCGCCGACCGGTTCGGCCCGGCCTTCCCGTGGCACACGTTCGTGATCAACGTGAGCGGCGCGTTCTTGCTCGGCGTCCTCATGGCGCTCTCGGTCGAGCGGGGCATCGTCCCGCAGTCCTGGCGAATCGCGCTCGGCACGGGCGTGCTCGGCGGCTACACGACCTTCTCGACGCTGTCGTACGAGAGCATCGCGCTAGCGGCCGGCGGCTCGCACGCGCTCGCGCTCGCGAACATGTTCGGAAGCGGAGCAGCGGGGCTGCTCGCGGCCTGGCTCGGCCTCGTGGTCGGACGCGTCATCTAGCGGAGGTAGCCATGCACATCGAAGGCGATGCCAAGCGCGTGACCATCTACATCGGCGAGAGCGACCGATGGCACGGCCGCCCGCTGCACGACGCCATCCTCGAGATGTTGCGCTCCGAAGGTTGCGCGGGCGCGACGGTGACGCGGGCCGTGGCCGGTTTCGGCCGCGGCAGCCGCATCCACACCGCGAGCATCCTTCGCCTTTCACAGGACCTGCCGATCGTCATCGAGTGGGTCGACGAGCCGGAGCGCGTCGAACGCCTGCTTCCCAAGCTCGACGAGATGGTCTCCGGCGGCCTCGTGACCATCGAAGACGTGCACGTGCTGCGGTACGTGTCGCCGGACCACCCGCGCGCATGAGCGGCGACACCTCCCACGACGCACGCTCGTCTTTCGCGAGCGTCCGCGCGCTCGGCATCGTCAGCCTGCTCACCGACGCATCGTCGGAGGCTGTCTACCCCGTCCTGCCGCTGTTCTTGACGAACGTCATCGGAGCGCCGGTGGCCGCCATAGGCCTGATCGAGTCGCTCGCGGAAGGAACCGCCGCGCTGGCGAAGATCTTCTCCGGGCGCCTGTCGGACCGCATCGGACGACGCAAGCCGCTCGTGCTGCTCGGCTACTCGCTGTCGAACCTCGTCAAGCCGGCGCTCGCGCTCGTCCCGTCGTGGCCCTGGGCGCTTGCGCTGCGGGTGACCGACCGCCTCGGCAAGGGCATCCGGACCGCCCCGCGCGACGCGCTCATCGCCGACTTCGCTCCTCCGGAGCGCCGCGGTGAGGCCTTCGGGCTGCACCGTGCGATGGACACCGTCGGCGCCGCCATCGGCCCGCTCGTGGCATGGGCGGTGCTATCGCTTGACCCGAACGGCTACCGCACGGTGTTCCTCATCTCGGCGATCCCGGGGGTGCTCGCGATCCTCGTCGCGCTCACGAAAGTGCACGAGCGCTCCCGCCCGGCCGGCACGGGCACGGCGCAGCCCACGGTGTCCTTCCGCGGTCTCGGGCGGCCGTTCGCGCTGTTCGCCGCCATCTCCACGGTCTTCGCGCTCGGGAACTCGTCGGACGCCATGCTCGTCTTGCGCGCGCAGAACCTCGGCGCCTCGGCCGCCATGGTCCCGCTCATATACTTCGCCTTCAACGTCGTGGCGGCCTCGCTGGCGCGCATATTCGGGAAGCGCTCCGACCGGGTCGGCCGCCACCGCGTGCTCGTCGCCGGCTTCGCAGGATACGCGCTCGTGTACGCGGGCTTCGCCGCCGCGCGACACGCCTGGGCCCCGTGGCTGCTCTTCGTCGCGTACGGCGTCCCGTACGCGCTCACGGAAGGCATGGCGCGCGCGTTCGTCGTCGACCTCGTCCCCGAACCCGTCCGCGCGACCGCCATCGGCGCGTACACGTTCCTCCTGGGCCTGGCGACGCTGCTCTCCAGCACCCTCGCCGGCGTGCTCTGGGACGTCGTCGGACCTGCTGCCCCGTTCGCGGTGTCGGCAGCGCTCATGGCTTTCGCAGCCGCCGCGCTCGCTGCGTCTCGTACCCTCCGCGCAAGCAGGGTATGATGCCGTACGAGGGACGTCGTAGGGGGTGATCCAGATGGATCTGCGGGGAGGCAAGGCGATCGCCGTGATCGCCGGCGTCGCCGTCGCAGCCGCCGCGCTCGGCGGCCTGGGGGTCTGGCTGGCCACGAGACCCGGTCCTGAGCCCGCGCCGCCGTCGGCGTCCGCCCCCGCCACCGAAAGCGTCGAGCCCACCGCGCCGCCGTCGAGCCCGCCGACCTCGACCGCGAGCGAGGAGCCGACGCCCGCTCCGAGCGGCGAGAGCACGTCGTCGAGCGCGCGAAATCCGTCGGACGTCGTCGACCAGCCGACGCTCGTCGTCGACTGGAGCCGCTCAGGCGACCGGATCCGGCTCACGCTCGACTACGTGCAGGTCCTGTGGGGCGAGGACGCGAACCGCGAGGCCGCACGGCGCGGGCTCGAGTCGCCGGTGCCGAACGACTACCTCATCGTGAACGACAACCCGCGGTTGCGCGTCTTCCCAGTCAGGCCCGGCATCATGGTGCACGTCATCTACAACGACGACGGCACGGTGCGCTACGAAGGGCGGGACCTCACGCTCGACGAGTGGTACTCGCGGCTGGAAGGGCCGCTCGCCGACCAGTACTCGAGCAGCTACTTCCTCGTGACGATCGAGAACGGCGTCATCACCAAGGTCGCGCAGCAGTACACGCCGTAGAGCGTCCGCTGCCCACCGCACGGCGCAGGCCGCGGCTCTCGCGCTCCCGTGAGGCCGTGCCGCACGCCCGCTACCGCCGCCGCTTGCGCACGCCGTGCGCCGAGCCGCGCCGCGCGCCTTGCTTGAGGCGCTTGAGCACCTCGTCCGCGCTCGTCGACTCGATCTCGGCCTTCAGCTTCACCACCTGGTCGCGCAGCCGTGCGGCCGTCTCGAAGTCGAGCGCCTCGGCCGCCGCGTGCATCTCCTCCTCCATCGTCGCGACGATGCGCGCGAGCTCGTCGCGCGGCAGCGCCGCTAGGTCGCGCGCGACCTCCACCGACGGCTCCAGCCCCGCCTCGGTCTCCCGCACGTACTGCGCGATGTCGTGGATGGCCTTGCGGATGGTCTTCGGCTCGATGCCGTGCTCGGCGTTGTACGCCAATTGCAGTGCGCGCCTGCGCTCGGTCTCCTCGATTGCGGTGCGCATCGAGTCGGTCACGGTGTCGGCGTACAGGATGACCTCGCCGGAGACGTTGCGCGCCGCCCGGCCGATGGTCTGGATGAGCGAGCGGTGGTTGCGCAAGAAGCCTTCCTTATCGGCGTCCAGGATCGCCACGAGCGAGACCTCGGGCAGGTCGAGACCCTCGCGCAGCAGGTTGATGCCGACGACGACGTCGATGACGCCGGAGCGCAGGTCCCGCAGGATCTCCACGCGCTCGAGCGTGCCGATGTCCGAGTGCAGGTAACGCACCTTCACGCCGTGCTCGGCCAGGTACTCCGTGAGGTCCTCGGCCATCTTCTTCGTGAGCGTCGTGACGAGCACGCGCTCGTCGCGCTCGACGCGGACACGGATCTCCTCCATCAAGTCGTCGATCTGCCCTTTGGTCGGGCGCACCACGACCTTGGGGTCCACGAGACCCGTGGGCCGGATGATCTGCTCAACGACCTGCGCGCTCACATGAAGCTCGTAGTCGCCGGGGGTCGCCGACACGAAGATGGTCTGCGGCACGCGCGCGCGGAACTCGTCGAACGTGAGCGGCCGGTTGTCGAGCGCGCTTGGAAGCCGGAACCCGTGCTCGACGAGCGTGACTTTGCGCGAGCGGTCGCCCTCGTGCATGCCGCGCAGCTGCGGCACCGTGACGTGCGACTCGTCGATGATGCACAAGAAGTCCTTCGGGAAGTAGTCGATGAGCGTGTGCGGCGGCTCGCCCGGCTTGCGGCCGTCGAGGTGGCGCGAGTAGTTCTCGATGCCGCTGCAGAAGCCCATCGTCTCGAGCATCTCGAGGTCGTACGAGGTCCGCATCTCCAGGCGCTGCGCCTCGAGCAGCTTGCCCTGCGCTTTGAGTTCCGCCAGGCGCTCGCGCAGCTCCTCACGGATGGAGTCGAGCGCCTCGTGGATCTTCTCGGGGCGCGTGACGTAGTGCGTCGCCGGCCACACCGGCAGCGACTCCAATTGCTCGACGACCTCGCCGGTGAGCGGGTCGACCTCGGCGATCGACTCGATCTCGTCGCCGAAGAACTCCACGCGCACGAGGTGCTCCGCGTACGGCGGGAAGACATCGACGACGTCGCCGCGCACGCGGAAGGTGCCGCGCGCCGCCTCGTAGTCGTTGCGGTCGTACTGGATGCCGATGAGATCGCGGATGAGCTGGTCGCGGTCGTACGCGGCGCCGCGCTCGAGGAACACCGCCATGCCCGCGTAGTCCTCCGGCGAACCGATGCCGTAGATGCACGAGACGCTCGCCACGACCACGACGTCGCGGCGCGAGAGCAGCGCGGCCGTCGCGGCGTGCCGCAACTTCTCGACCTCTTCGTTGATCGAGGCGTCCTTCTCGATGTAGGTGTCGGTGGTGGGGACGTACGCTTCCGGCTGGTAGTAGTCGTAGTACGAGACGAAGTAGACGACGGCGTTTCGGGGCATCAGGTCGCGGATCTCGGAGGCCAGCTGCGCCGCGAGCGTCTTGTTGGGCGCGAGTACGAGCGTGGGCTTCTGCACCGCCTCGATGACCTTCGCCATCGTGAAGGTCTTGCCCGAGCCGGTCACCCCGAGGAGCGTCTGGTCGCGCATCCCGGCGCGCACGCCGTCGGCCAGCTGGGCGATCGCCTTCGGCTGGTCGCCTGCCGGCTCGTACTCGGAGATCACCTGGAGCTCGGGCATCAGCGGTCCTCGAACGCGCGCGGGTACAGCCGCGCGTACGCCTCGCGCTCTTCGAGCACGCGCGCGACGTACGCCGCCGTCTCGGGATACCGGGCCTTCGAGAGCGTCTCGGTCCCCTCCTCCGCCATCCAGCGCCCGACGGCGCCGGCACCCGCATTGTACGCCGCCAGCGCCGTTGCGGTGTCGTCGTAGCGCGCGAGCAGGTCGGCGAGGTGACGGGTGCCGAGCGCGATGTTGGTCTTGGGGTCGCCCAGGTCGAGCGAGCGCGGGTTGAGTCCCGCGCGTCGGGCGACCTCCTCTGCCGTGGACGGCAGCAGCTGCATCAGCCCGACCGCCCCGGCCTGCGAGACGAGGTGCGGCTCGAACCCGGACTCGGCGTTGATGACGGCCGCGACGAGGTACGCGTCGACGCGGTTCGCACGCGCGGCCTCGGCGATTGCGGCTTCGTACCGCAGCGGGTGATACAGCCGCTGGACCCACGCCGGGCCGCGCACCGCGGCCGCGGCGACGAGCGCCAGCAGCGCGACCACCGCCACGAGCCACAGCCGGTGCGGTGCGAACGGATGTTCACGCAAGGCGCGGCGCGATCTCACGCTCGAAGAACTCCTCCAGCGCGCGCTCGAACGCCGCCTCGTCCTCGTCGTTCTCGATGACGTAGTCGGCGATTGAGCGCCGCTCAGCGTCGCTCGCCTGGCACGCCATGCGGCGCTCCGCGTCCTCTGCGGACATCCCACGGGCGACCACGCGCTCCAGCCGGACGTCCTCGGACGCCGAGATCGCGAGGACGGCGTCGAACAGGTCGACGAAGCGCGGCGCCTCGTACAGCAGCGGCACGTCGACCACCACCAGCCGCGGCGGCTTCGCCTGCACCGCAAGCGCGTCCAAGGCGCCCGCGAGCGCGGTGTACACGGCCGGGTGGACGATGGCGTTCAGACGCGCGGCCGTCTCGGGGCTCGCGAACGCCGCGTCGGCGAGGGCAGCCGGCTCGATGCCGCCGTCGGCTGCGCGCACGCCCTCGCCGAAGGCGGCGACGAGCGGCTCCACGAGGGGCGACCCGGGCCTGAGCAGGCCCTTCGCGAGATCGTCAGCATCGATGACGACCGCGCCCCGCTCAGCGAAGAAGCGCGCCGCCGTGGACTTGCCGGCGCCGATGCCGCCGGTTATCGCGAGCACGTACATGGTCCCTCCAAGACACGCAGGGCCGGCAGCCCTCGCGGACGCCGGCCCTCGCGGGTTTCAGTCAGCTGCTACTCGGCAGCCGGGTCTTCCTCGGCCGGCTCCTCGTCGCTGGCCTCGGGCTCGTCCGCAGCGGGCTCCTCGTCAGCAGACGCGGCAGCCTCGGCCTCAGGCTCGCCAGCCTCGGCAGCCGCTTCCACCTCGGCCTCGACCGCCTCCGGCTCCGCAGCGGCCTCGATGCCCTCGGCTTCGGCGCTCTCCTCGGCCTCTTCCTCGGCCGGGATGGCGTCCTCGATGCCGAGCTCCTCGTTCGCCGCGCGGATCGACAGCGAGATACGACGCCGCTCGGTGTCGATCTCCATGACCTTGACCTGGACCTCCTGGCCGACGGCCACGACGTCCTCGGCCTTCTCGACGTGGCCGCGCGCCATCTCCGAGATGTGCACCAGGCCCTCGACGCCCTCGCCGATCTCCACGAACGCGCCGAACGGAACCAGCTTCGTGACCTTGCCGGTCACGATCTGGCCGACCTCGAAGCCCTGGACCAGCTGCTTCCACGGGTCTTCCTGGGTCTGCTTCAGGCCGAGCGAGATGCGCTCGCGCTCCAGGTCGACGTCGAGCACCTGCACCTCGACCTTGTCGCCCACCGACACGACCTCGGACGGGTGGTTGACGTGGCTCCACGACAGCTCCGAGATGTGCACGAGGCCGTCGATGCCGCCAAGGTCGACGAACGCGCCGAAGTCCACGATCGACGAGACGGTGCCCGGCAGGATCATGCCCTTGACGAGCTTGCTCAGGATCTCCTGGCGCTCCTGCTTGCGGTCCTCCTCCAGCACCACGCGGCGCGAGAGGACGACGTTGTTGCGGTTGCGGTCCATCTCGATGATGCGGCACTCGAGCTTCTCGCCGAGGTACGCGTGGAGGTCCTTGACGCGGCGCAGGTCGACAAGCGACGCCGGCAGGAAGCCGCGCAGCCCGATGTCGAGGATCAAGCCGCCCTTGACGACCTCGATGACCTCGCCGACGACGTTCTCGCCCTTCTGGAACTTCTCCTCGATCTGCACCCACGCGCGCTCGTACGCGGCGCGCTTGCGCGAGAGGATGAGCCGGCCGTCCTTGTCTTCCTTCTGCAGGACGAGCGCCTCGATGGTGTCGCCGACCTTCACGACGTCGCTGGGATCGGCGTCCTTGCGGATCGACAGCTCGCGTGCCGGGATGACGCCTTCGGACTTGTAGCCGATGTCGAGCAGGACCTCGTCCCGCTCCACCTTCACGACCGTCCCGGTGACGAGGTCGCCATCATCGAAGTCCGTGATGGTGCCGTCGATGAGGGCGTGCATCTCCTCGTCGGTGTAGTCCTGCTCCTGCTCGATGATGCTGTCGTTCTCTACCACGCTGGTGGCCCCTTCCGGTCGGGGCCCCGATCCTCACGTACTTCCGCTTCGGTCGACTGCTTTCCGTACATGCATCTCGGGGGCCTACAGTACTCTCGCCTGCGTGCGTGAGCGGCGCCCGCGCGCGCAAGCCCGACGATGATACCACCCGGCGGCGTGTGTTGGGTAGAGAGCGGCCAGAACGCCCTACGGCAGCTGCGCCAGCGGATGGCAGTTGAGGCACAGGTCGTCGCTGTACGCCGTGACGGTGGCCTCGACGAGCATCCGGTAGTTCTGCGTTTCGTGCGGGAAGCACTGGAAGAGCGGGTTGTCGGTGCCCGCATCCCCGCTCGTCTGCCCGTCGCCGTAGCGGTACACGCGGGCCGGCACGACCGCCCCCGGCTCCCCCACGATCCGGCTGTCCTCGTGGCACTGCTGGCAGATGGGCGCATGGCCCTGCTGCTCAGGCGTGCGGGGCCATGGCATCACGTAGCCCCGGTTGTGCCAGATCGCGCTCGGCAGCGATCCCGGCACGGCGCCGAGCAGGCCCATGGTGCCGTACGTCGTCTCGAGCGAGGTGTCCGTGGTGACGATCGCCACGCGGTCGTAGTAGAAGGGACTCGCCGTCGAAATCGTCGAGTCGACCGGATGATTGTGCACCGGCCCGCCGCTCGCGCGGCCTTTATGGCAGCCGAGACACCAGTCGGAGCCGTACACGGCCGTCGGCGTCGTCGCCCCGGTCGGCCGCTGCTTGAGGAGCTTGTCGGTGCTCCAGTACGGCAGCCACGTCAGATCGCTCGCATGGAAGCGGATGCGCTCGCCGCTGAAGGTCGCGACGACGCTGGACGCGTGCGGAGAGTGGCAGTCGTCGCACGACAGGAAGCCGTTCGCGCCGGTGAAGGTCGTGACAGCAGAGCCGCCCGTGCTCCAATCGCCGCCCGGCACGACGTTGGTCGTCTCGATAGAATGATCCGCACCCACCGCAAGCCCGCGAGCCGTGATGGCTCCGTACACGCCGTAGCCGCCCGTGCCGTCGTGGCAGTGGCGGCACGTGCCGAGCACCGTAGGCTTGGGAAGCAGCAGGACGCTGTCCGCAGGAGCAGCGTGCACCGTGTGGCAGACCTCGCACTTCTGCGTGGTGGCAGTGTAGCCACCGTGGGGCCCCGAGCGGGATGTGAAGACGGGAAAGTCCTCGGCGTGGCATGCCGGGCAGTCCATCGGATCGCGGCCGTCGGACAGATACGTCACATCGCCCTCTGCCCAACCCCATGCGTACGAGCACGCGGCCAGGGCGACGAACCCGACTACCATCGTGATGACCAGGCGCGGCCTCATCGCGCCTCCCCTCGGTCGACGGCAGAAGTATATCACCGCAAGCATCATGAGGCGGGCTGCATCGCCCGTGTGGAGTGACCTTCTTGACAGACGTCGGGCTCGAATGGTAGCCATGGTATTGCAGGGTTCCCATGATAACGCTGTTGGCTTCGCCTTCAGCGCCGCACGGTAGTCCCCCGGAGCTTCGGCTTGCGGGGGTATCCGTTTGTTTGGGGAAGATCACGCCGCCAAGGCTGTCGAATGTTGTCAGACCATTCCGCTATTCTGCAATCTGGCCTGCCATCGACGTCTGGGGGTGATCCGCGTGCGATACTCGCTTGGGCTCGACATCGGCAGCGAGAGCGTAGGTTGGAGCGTCGTCGAGATCGATGAAGACGACAGTCCTGTTCGGCTTGTCCGCCTCGGTGTTCGCGCCTTCGATGCGGTACGAGGTGAGGCGGCGAACGCTACGACACCCGCGCAGGAACGACGTCTTGCCCGCAGCCAACGCCGACGCCTGCGCAACCGCAAGCGCCGCCTGCGCCGTGCGGCTGAACTCTTCGCGCGGCACGGAATGATCGCCGACCGGCGCGAGCTCGAAGCGGCTTTAGCCACGCTTCCCGGAGACAAGTCCCCTTGGGAGCTCCGCGTCGAAGGCCTCGACCGAGAGCTTGATCCGCGGGAATGGACGCGCGTCCTATTCCACATCGTTCGGCACCGGGGCTTCAGGTCGACAAGACGCGGCGAAATGGAAGTCGCCTCTGAGGACGAGAAGAAGAAGCTGGGTGCGATGCTCGAAGGCATCCGCAGCATCCACGACGGGATGCTGCGGCACGGCTACCGCACCGTCGCGGAGTACATGACGTCGGCAGACTGGCCGTTCGGCGACCAGAAGCGCAACAAGGGCGGACAATACATCTGCACGATCGGACGAGACGATCTCATCGCCGAGGCGCGCGCCCTGTTCGCTGCACAACGCAGTTTCGGAAACCCGCACGCCACGGCGGAGATGGAGGAACGCTACATCGAGATCCTCGACGAACCTCCGAAGCTGACGGAAGGCGACGACCTGATGAAGAAGGTCGGGCGCTGCTTCCTGGAGCCTCAAGAGCGGCGGGCGCCGAGGGCGACGTTCACGGCTCAGAAGTTCATGGCGCTGCAGACCCTCGTCAATCAGAGACTCACGTCCGCCACAAGCACCGAGGGGCGCAGGCTCACACCCGACGAGATCCAGACGCTCTTCAAGGAGGCGCTCGAGGTCAAGGAACTCAAGTACAAGAGAGCACTGAAAGCGCTCGGCATTGCAGACGGATGGTACTTCGAGGTGCGCGGCCGCAAGAAGAAGAGCAAGGACCTGGCCGATCTTCAATCTGAGACCTTGCTGAAGCTCGACTCATACCACAAGCTCCGCGATGCCCTCGAGAAGGACTTCCCGGAGACGTGGCGGCGGCTTCGATCCGACCTCGGCCTGATGGATGAGGTGGCAAGCCGCCTCACGTACTGGCTGCGGCCTGATTCAGCATTCCAGGCCCTGGTAGATCTCGGTATCGAGGACGCAGCAGCGCGACGTCTGGCAGACACCGTCGTGTTCGACGGTCACGCACGCCTGTCGCTGAAGGCGATGCGGGCCCTCATCCCGTTCCTCGAGCAAGGCCACGTCTACAGCGATGCGTGCGCGATGGCCGGCTACGACCACTCACGCAGGATCGCCGGTGAGAAGAAGGACAGGATTCCTCCGCTGGATACGCTCGAGGACTTCAACTCGATCACGAACCCGAACGTCAAGCGTGCTCTGACGCAAGCCCGAAAAGTCGTCAATGCGATCATCGCCGAATACGGCGTGCCCTCCCGTGTGGTCGTAGAGCTCGCACGGGAGGCAGCGATGAGCCCAGAGAAGCGTCGAGAGATCGAGCGCGAGCAGCTGAAGAATCGCAACGAGAAGCTGCAGCGATTCCAGCACATCCTCGAGATTGCGCCCGGAGTAGACCCTGAAAGGGTCTGGAGGAAGCATCTGCTGTACGAGCAGCAGGGCGGCAAGTGCGCCTATTCTCTGAAGGAGCTCGACCTCAAGAGAGTCCTCACCGACTCGACCTACACCGAAATCGATCATGCAGTCCCGCGAAGCGTGTCGTTCGACGACTCGCTCGCGAACAAGGTGCTCGTGCTGACGGAGGAGAACCGCAACAAAGGCGACGAGCTCGCCGCTGTCTATGTGCGACGTGCGCATGGGGATGACCACTTCGAACGATACAAGGCGTGGGTCCAAGGCTCTGCCATGCCCGCCAAGAAGAAGCGGCTCCTGCTGACCGAAGAATTGTCAGAAGACCAGCGCCGGGAACTCCAAGGCCGCTATCTCGTATCGACGCAGTACGCCGCCAGGTACTTCCTGCGGGTCGTCCGAGAGCACCTGGACTTGCCCGAAACCCGAGCCCTCGCGGCCAACGGCCGCATGACGAATGACTTGCGCTACCATCTCGGTCTCGCCGAGCAGAAGGACAGGCAAGCCAGCGACACGCACCATGCCATAGACGCCACTATCTGCGCCCTGGCGGATCCGAAGCTCGTCCAACGTATGGCTCGCTACTTCAAACTCAAGGAAATCGCGACGCACACTCCCGATGGACGCTGGGTCGACCCCGAAGGAGTCATCATCGAACCCCCCAGCCTCGCTCCGTGGCCGACGTTCAGAGAGGACGTCATCCAGGCAGTCCAGGGAATCGTCGTCTCCAGGATGCCGAACCGCAGGTTGAGCGGACGCGGTCACAAGGAGACCATCTACTCGTTGAAACACGTCCGCAAGCACCTGGGCGATGTGCCTGCACGCGGCAAGATCGCCCTGTCGGCATCTGACCCGCGTCCTACCAAACGCACGAAGCTCGCTCAACTGAGCGACACGCAGATCCGGCAGATCCTCGAGAAACCATCGCCGATTCTCGTGGACGAAGATGCCAACTGGCGCCTGTACGACCTGATCCGCGAGCGACTGCGAGAAGTCGAACACGAGAGCGGCAAGACGTGGGCAGAACGTGCCTTCGGACCACAGGCTGAGCCGTTGCGCATGCCGACGAACGACGGGCGGCCTGGACCAGTCGTGCGCAGCATCCGTCTGTATACGGACACTCGATCCGGGCTCGCCGTGCGCGGAGGGCTCGCAGAGAACGACACCATCGTGCGGCTCGACATCTACCGCAAACCGAACAAGACCGGGAAGATGCGGCACTACGTGGTGCCCGTGTACGCAGCAGATGTCGCCGCAGGGTGGGTGCCGAAACGGGCTGCAACTGCACACAAGCCGGAGTCTGAGTGGCTCGAGATGGACGCCTCCTACGAGTTCATGTTCTCGCTCCACCCCGGTGAGTACTTCCGTGTCTGGAAGTCCGAGAAGACACCCGGACCCCTACTGTATATGACCTCCTTCGACAGGAACGGTGTTCAGGTGTCCGGAAACCTGCATGACCGGTCGAATCGCAGGGATGACGGGGCTATGAACCCGGTACGTACGGCGATGGCTACCGCTGCACGAGTCGAGAAGATCGAGGTCGATCTGCTCGGAGAAGCCCATCCGGTCAAACATCGAGCACGAACTGCGAGCTGATGACGCGCATGGCTGGTTGGCGCACGCTGATCGTCGCCTCGGACGCGCGTCTCAGCTTGCTTCACGGCAATCTGCATCTGCAGCGCGATGACGGCCAGATGTCTCTGCCGGTTGACGACCTCGACCTCGTTCTACTCGAGTCCCCTCGAGGTGTGATCAGCCATGGGGTACTGAGCGAACTCGCTCGCCGTGGGATAGCACTGCTCGTCGTAGATTCGAGACACACTCCCTGCGGCGTATTGCTGCCATATGGACAGAACGCACGTATCCCCGCTTTGCTTCAAGCCCAAATCTCGCTTACGGAGCCGTTCAAGAAGCGCGTTTGGCAGCGCATCGTCAAGCAGAAGATTGTCAACGCCGCCCGTTGCCTAGAAATGCTCGGAAAGCCAGGCTCGCCGAAACTCCTCGAAATCGCGGACAGCGTCAGATCGGGCGACTCTACAGGCCGCGAAGCGTACGCGGCGAGAGAGTACTTCAAGCGCTTGGACCCGAACTTCCGCCGTCGCGAAGACAATCCGCCGACAGCCGCGCTCGACTACGGCTATGCGATCATGCGCGCACTCTTGGCACGGTCGCTCGCGACTTCGGGGCTTCAGTGCGCGCTTGGCGTCGGGCACAAAAGCATGTCCAATCCGTTCAACCTTGCGGACGACTTCGTCGAATGCTTTCGGCCATTCGTTGACCTGGCTGTGTTCAGGAATCCACCAAGAGACGGTCTTACCAGCGAGTACAAGTCGTACTTGGTCTCAACTGTGAGGACGGAGTGTTCGATACATGGTAGTGCCTACACGCTTTCAACCGCAGCGACAGAGACCGCAGAATCGTACGCTCGTTCCGTCCTTGCCCGTGACTACCGCAAGCTCAACCTGCCGCAACTGGTCGGCGCGGACGTACGGAAGTACGAATGAAGCCGGTATGAGCAGGCTCATGCGACTGATCGTCTTCTTCGACTTGCCAGTGAAGACGAAGCGGGACAAGCGCAACTACGCGGAGTTCCGCCGCTTCCTCCTGCGCGACGGCTACTACCCCATCCAGTTCTCGGTGTATGGCCGCGTCTGTGGTGGATTGGACAGGACCGAAATCCACCTCTCGCGACTGAAAGCTCATCTCCCACCTAAGGGCAGCGTTCGGTGCATGGTGGTCACCGAGAAGCAGTACGCATCCATCGAGATCCTACTCGGTCATCAGAAACCGGAGGAAAACCAATGCGCGTACGAGCAGCTGACATTCTGAGTCAGTGGTTTTCGTCAAACACGAAGCCCCAGATCAGCCATCTGACCTGGGGCTTTTCCATGCTCGGATTTTAGCATGGATGGGTCTGCAGGGAACCCATGACCCC
>DYEA01000005.1 GCA_020725885.1 Slackia sp.
CGCCAACCACCGCTCCGGCGCCTGCACAGCCTGCCACACCACGCGCTCGTGGCGGTTCACGCATCCGAGCTCGGCTTCCTGCGCCTCGTGCCACCGGGCGCCTGCCAACCACTACGGCAGCAGCTGCGTTTCGTGCCACCGGCCAGGTACGGCGTGGTCGAGGGCGACATTCGCCCACCCGCGGATCCCCGGTGGCGAGCACACGTACCGCAGCTTCGCGTGCTCCAAGTGCCACCCGAACGGGTACTCGTCGGCCACGTGCACCGCGTGTCACAAGGCCGACCCAGGTGAGGACGACTGAGCAGAGGAGGACACCATGGATGCACGACGCGCGTTGATCGTCGCCGCGGCCGCCGCGGCACTGCTCGCCATCGCGGGCACCGCCATGGCGCTGGCTGGAGGCGGCACCCACGCCAAGGCTCAGGACGGTGCGCTCGTTCCGGTCGAGACATCCGTCGCCGCGCCGGCGCACGATGCGGCTCCAGGCGCGGATCAGAGCCGGCCCCCGGCGCCCACGGACTCAACGGATGCAGACGGGGTAGACGACGCGGACGAGGTGGAAGACTTCGACGACGACCAAGCCGATGCGGACGTCGACGAGACGACCGACGACGCAGAGGACGTGGAGGATGCTGACGAAGCCCACGACGCGGACGAGGTGGAACAAGACGAGGCCGAAGAGGTCGAGGACGACCAGGACGCTGACGACGACACCGATGACTTCGAACAGCACGAGGCAGACTCGCACGACAGCGAGCACACGGCATCCGGGTCTCACGACTGATCCATCGCGCCCGGTGCAGCCGGTGCGCCTCCGGTTTCGGGAGACCCGCCCCCACCCCTCACAGGCGGGTCTCCCGGCCTCGTAGCGTACGCTCGCACGAGAGTCTAGACTGGTGAGCAGGATGAAGACGTATCGGATCATGACGGTGATGCTCGCGTGCGCCTGCTCGGTCGCGCTTACGGCTGCAGCCATGGCGCGCGGGTCCGCGACTGCCGGGCGATCTCACGCGACCCCGCCGCTGATCGTCACCGACATCGCCGCGGAGCCCGCAGCAGATGCCACGCACACGCCGTCGGCTCCGCCGAACGCGTCCGAACCGACCGCAGCGCCGACCGAGCAGCCCCCAAGCTCTCCAGCACCCTCCGCCGGCGGCGATGACGAGGAGGAACGGCGCGAGACGGTGCGCCCGGAGGTGCGCGAGGAGCCCGGCGATGAGGCCGACGACGCAGATTCCGAGGCCGACGACGCCTCAGAGCCGGACGAAGGCCACGGCACCGAACACGACGAGTGAGGCGGCCATGCGGGTGCTCTTGGTCGAAGACGAAGACCGGATCGCCTCGTTCATCACGAAAGGCCTCCGCGCCGAGGGCCACGCCGTCGACACCGCCAAGACCGTCGCCGAGGCGCACGCCCTCATCGGGAACCAGCAGTACGATGTCGTGCTGCTCGATCTCCGTCTGCCTGACGGTCACGGCGTCTCGGTCCTGCGTGCGATCCGCGCCCGCGACCCGGAATCCCCGGTCATCGTGCTGAGCGCGCTCGGCTCGACGGACGACAAAGTCTCGTTGCTCGACGAAGGCGCCGACGACTACCTGGTCAAACCGTTCGAGTTCGCCGAGCTGTCCGCACGGATCAGGGCCGCGACGCGCCACGGGCAACGAAGCGCGCGCGTCCTGGAGGTCGGCGACCTACGGCTGGACACCAAGACGCGGGTCGCCACGAGGGGCGGCGTCTCCATCGAGCTGCCCAGCCGGGAGTTCGCGCTGCTCGAGTACCTGATGCGCCACGCCGGGCAGGTCCTGACGCGGCAGCAGATCATCGACGCCGTCTGGGGCTTCGGCTTCGAGAGCGCGAGCAACGTCGTGGACGTGTACGTCGGGTACCTGAGGCGCAAGCTCGATCGCCCCGGCGAGGCGTCGGTGATCGAGACGGTCCGCGGAGCCGGCTACCGTGTCCGGGCGTAGGCGGCTCTCGGCGGTATCGCGCGTCGCGATCGGCACAACGGTCGCGATCGCTGCGGGCGTCGTCGCGGTCTCGACGGTCTCGTACGCGATCGTCGCGCGCTCCTTGAGCACGCAGCTCGATGCCCGGCTGGTGCAGGAGACCTCGTGGTTCGCCGAGGCGGTCGCGCAGGGCAAGCCGGCCTCTCGTGAAGCGCTGCGAGAGGCGGTCCGCGCGTACTTCGCTTCGCACAGCTCCCCTTCGGCGGAACAGGCGCCGATCCTGGTGGTGAGACTCGCCGACGGCACCGTGATCTCCAACAGCGAAGTCAGGCTGGAATCGGTCGTCGCGACGGCGTCGCAGCCGCCCGGGCCGTCCATCAAAACGGCGGCCTTCGAAGGCCGACGCTACCGCGTCGCCTCGTCCCCGATCACCGGCCGCGACGGCATCGTGCTCGGCACGTTCTGGGCTGCGCTGTCGCTGCGCGAGACCGAAGCGGTGCGGACCGACCTCGCCACGACGCTCGCCCTCGTCAGCGTCGCCGTGACGATCCTCGGGGCAGCGGCCTCCGCGACGATCGCGCGCGCGGCTCTCGCCCCGCTCAGACGAGTCGCTGCCGCCGTGGAAGCCATCGAAGACGCGTCCGAGCGCCGCGAGATCCCCTACGACGGCCCGCGGGACGAGGTCGGCCTCCTCGTCGAGGCGATCGACCGGCTCCTTGAACGGGTCGAGACGGCCCTCGCTGAGCAGAAACGCTTCGTGGCGGATGCGTCGCACGAGCTGCGCACGCCGCTCGCCATCGCGCGCGGGCACCTCGGCCTGCTGCGGCAGGCGTGCGCCGAGAAGGCCCCGGCCGGCGAATCGCTCGACGTCGTCAACGACGAGCTCCTGCGCATGGAGCGGATCATCGCCGACCTCCTCGACCTCGCCGCGCTCGACGCCGGCGGCGCCCCACGGCCGTTCCAGGCGCTCGACGTGTCTGTGCTCCTCGCGGAGACCGCGCACCGGGCCCGCACCATGGGCGCGAGGGACGTGCGGGTGTCGGCTCCGCCGGATGTGTGGGTGTCTGGCGACCCCGACCTGCTTGAGCGAGCCCTCACGAACATCGTCAAGAACGCCCTGGCCGCAGCGGGCGCGGACGCCCCGCTCGAGCTGGCCGCCCACGCCGGCGACGGCACGGTGACGATCTCGGTCGCGGACCGCGGGCCGGGCATTCCCGACGAGGACGTGGGCCGCATCTTCGAGCGATTCTTCCGAGGCGCTTTGAGGCGCTCCGACGGGGACGGAAGCGGGCTCGGCCTTGCGATCGCCGCACAGATCGCCGCGCTGCACCGGGGCTCTATCGCCGCGACGAACCGCCCCGGCGGCGGCGCGATCTTCACCGTGACGCTGCCGCGTCTTCGGGACGTCTGAGCGCCACTACCCCTCCGCGCGCTTGCCGAGCGTGCGCGCGTCGCCCTCGCGCTTCGTGACGCCCTGCGCGTCAAAATGCTCGAGCAGCGGCACGACGTACTTGCGGCTCGATCCGGTGATGTCGCGCGCGTCTTTCGCGAGCATGCTGCCGTGCTCGCGGATGTACGCGACGATCTTCCGCCGCGCCTCGTCCACCGCCGCCGCGTCGAAGTGCAGGTCAGGCCCGACGCGCACCACCTCGCCTGAGGCGACCAGCTTGGTAAGCACCCGGCGCACGACGTCGAGCGGCGCGCCCGCCGACTGCGCGAGCTCGGCCATGCCCTGCGGCTGCAGCCCTTGCTCGGCGAGCAGCGACTTGATCCGCTCGCGCACCGCCTCCTCCTCGGCGAGCGCGGCAGAGGCCGCCTTGGGATGCCGCACCTCGCCGCCGGCGAGCGCCGCCCGTCCCGCCTCGACGGCGCGCGCAAGCAGCGCGTCGAAGACCTTCGGCTCCAGCCGCTTGTCCACGCGGTCGCGCAAGGCGAGCGCAGAGACGCCCGTCGCGGTCGGATTCTCGTCGTGGAACGCCTTCAGTTCCGCCTCGATCGCGTCGAGCAGGCCAGCGAGCGCCTCGCGCGTCACGAAGAACGTCTCCGAACCGACCTTCAGCCGCTCGAGGTCGGCCTTGTTCAGCTGGTCGGCCACCTGCGGGCGCGGCAGCCCGAGCGCGAGCGCCGCCTGCGCGCTCGTCATCGGGATGGCTCGCGCACGCAGCAGGCCGAGCGCGGCGCCGCCGAGGTCTCCTGTGCGCAGCGCTTCCAGCAGCTCCCGCTCGTGCTCCTTCAGGCGCGTCCGCCGCGGCGGGAGCACGTCGAGCACCACCCCGCCGCCGATCGTCCACATCGGCGAGTAGCGCCGGATGATGAAACGGTCCCCGTAGCGCGGCATGAGCGGCTCCTCGAGCCGCACCTGCGCGTACCCGCGCTCGCCCGGCATGAGCGCCTCGGAGTCCATGAGCAGCACGCGGCCCAGCACCTCGCGCGTGCCGTGATGCACGTGCACGCGGGTGCCGGTCTCGAACGGCTTGTCTTCGCTCGCGAGGTACGTCACCCACGCGTCGAAGCGGTCGGTGACGCTCAGCGAGCCGGGCTCAGCCACCACGTCTCCGCGCTCGACCTCGTCGCGCTCCAGCCCGGCCAGGTTGAGCGCCACGCGGTTGCCCGCCCGGGCCCTGTCGACGGCCTGGCCGTGCACCTGCACCGAGCGGATGCGGCCCTGCTTGCCGCTCGGGTAGATCTCGACCTGCGCGTCATGCTCCGCGACGCCGCTCCAGAGCGTGCCCGTGACCACCGTGCCCGCGCCTGCGATCGTGAACACGCGGTCGACCGGCAGCCGCATCGGCAGGTCGGCGTGCCGCGCGGCCGTCTCGGCAGCGACCGCATCGATCGCCGCCTTGAGCTCCTCCAGCCCCTGTCCGGTCTTCGACGAGACCGGCACGATCGGCGCGCCGTCGATGCTCGTACCCGCGATCAGCTCCCGCACGTCCTCGGCCACGAGCTCCAGCCACTCCTCATCGACCAGGTCCGCTTTCGTGAGCGCAACGACGCCCGCGGGCACGCCGAGCAGGTCGATGATCGCGAGGTGCTCGCGGGTCTGCGGCATGACGCCGTCGTCTGCTGCCACCACGAACAGCACGACGTCGATGCCGGTCGCGCCGGCCACCATCTGCCGGACGAACCGCTCGTGCCCAGGGACGTCCACCACGCCCATCGACCGCCCGCTCGGCAGCTCCAGCCGCGCGAAGCCCAATTCGATGGTGACACCGCGCTCCTTCTCCTCTGGCAAGCGGTCAGGATCGGTGCCCGTCAGCGCTTTGACGAGCGAGGACTTGCCGTGGTCGATGTGACCTGCGGTGCCGAGCACGAGGGACGGTGCGGACATCAAGCCTCCTGTCGCTCCTTCTGCCGCGCGCCGCGCTACCCGGCAAGCGCCGAAAGCGCCCCGACGATGACGTCGTCGTCGCCGTCAAGCAGCGTGCGCGGGTCGATGAGCAGACGCTCCTCGCTGATGCGGGCGACGATCGGCGGCTCGCCGCAGCGCAATCGCGCCTCGAGCTCGGCGACGCTCATCTGCGACGGAATCACCGTCGTCACCACCGTGGGGATGTCCGCCATCGGGAGCGCCCCGCCGCCAGCGCGCGAGACCTCCTCGGCGGTGCCGGTCGCGTACGCGCCCCCGCACGCCTCGGCGATGCGGGCCGCGAGCCGCTCGGCGCGCTCGCGCATCTCGTCGACGCCGGCAGACAGCATCCGAAGCGTCGGGATCTCCCGCTTCGCCCGGTCCGGGTCGAGGTAGAGGCGCAGCGTCACCTCGAGCGCCGCGAGCGTCATCTTGTCGAGGCGGACCGCCCGCGCCATCGGATGCTTCTTGAGCGCCTGCACGACGTGCCACTTGCCGGCGATGATGCCGGCCTGCGGGCCGCCTAAGAGCTTGTCGCCCGAGCAGGTCACCACGTCGGCGCCGGCGGCCACGGACTCGCCGATCGTCGGCTCGTACGGCAGTCCCCACTGCCGTAGGTCGACGAGCACGCCTGAGCCCTGGTCCTCCATCACCGGGATGCCGTGCCGCGCGCCGAGCTCGACGAGCTCCTCGAGCGAGACCTCCTGCGTGAACCCGACGACGCGGTAGTTGCTCGTGTGGACCTTGAGCAGCAGCCCCGTGTCGGGCGTGATCGCGGCCTCGTAGTCGCGCAGGTGCGTCTTGTTGGTGGTGCCGACCTCCACCATCACAGCGCCGCTTTCGCGCATGACGTCCGGCACGCGGAACGACCCGCCGATCTCGACGAGCTGGCCACGGCTCACGATCGCGCGCTTCCCGCGTGCGAGCCCCGCCAGCGAGAGCAGCACAGCGGCGGCGTTGTTGTTGACCGCCATGGCGGCCTCGGCGCCGGTCAGGCGGCAGATGAGCTCCTCGACGTGGGCGTGCCGGCTGCCGCGCTCGCCGGCCTCGACGTCGTACTCGAGCGTCGAGTACGCGCCCGAGACCTCCGCCACGGCCTCGACGGCCTCGCGCGCGAGGCACGAGCGCCCCAGGTTCGTGTGAACGACGATGCCGGTGGCGTTGACGACGCGCCGGAGCGACCTGCGCGCCTTGCGCTCCACTAGCGCCGCGACGCGGGCCGCGACCGCGTGCTCGGAGACGTCCGGCTCGCCGCCTGAGCGGATCTCCTCGCGCAAGGCGTCGAGCGTCTCGCGCACCGCGTCGGTCACGAGCACGCGCGGGTGCACCGAGGCGAGCGCGGCGAGGTCGTCCCGCTCCAGGAGCCGGTCCACCTTGGGAAGCGCGCGGAAAAGCGACTGGGTGTCCATGCGGCCATTCTAGCGGAGCGCCCAAGCCGCACAAGCGGAAGCGTGCGGGTGGAATCCACCGTTCCTTCACGGCGCCTTCACAGGAGTTCGTTTTACTATGCACGAATCCAGGCCGCAGACGTCGAGGAGGACCGATGCCCGCGAACCACAGCGAGACCGCCCCGCGCCCAGCCCAGCCCCCGCTCGCGCCCAAAGCGCCCCGGCGCGCCGCCCGCCTCGTCCGCTGGGCGGTCCTCGCTGTGGTGCTGGCAGCCACCACGGCGCTCGGCATCCTGCACCAGAAAGCCGGCGTCGGGAAACCCGTCGGCGTGGACGCGCTGTGCCCGTTCGGCGGCCTGGAGACTCTGTGGTCGCTGGTGAGCACAGGCACGCTCCTTCGGCGCGTCGCGCTCTCGAGCGTCTTGCTCCTCGGCGCAGCCGTCGCCACTGCCCTGGTATTCCGGCGCACGTTCTGCGGCCGCATCTGCCCGCTCGGGTTCCTGCAGGAGCTCGCCGGCCGCATCGGACGGGGCGTGTTCGGCCGCCGTCTCGAGGTGCCCGCCGCGCTCGACAGGCCCGCGCGGCTCCTCAAGTACGTCGTCCTCGGCGTCTCGCTGCTCGCCGCGTGGCAGACGGCTGAGCTCGCGATCAGGCCGTACGACCCGTGGGTGGCATACCAGCACCTCACGTCGCCAGAGGTGCTCACCGAGTTCGGAGTCGGCCTGGCGGTGCTCGGGGTCTCTCTCGTCGGCTCGTTCTTCTACGACCGCTTCTTCTGCAAGTACGCCTGCCCGATGGGCGCGTTCCTGGCGCTGGTCTCGCGCTTCGGCCTCGTCAAGGTCCGCCGCAACGCCTCAACGTGCATCGACTGCAAGGCGTGCGACCGCGCCTGCCCGGCCAACGTCAGCGTCTCCACGGCAGACGTCGTCACGAGCCCCGAGTGCATCGACTGCGGCGAGTGCGTGGCGGCCTGCCCGGTCGCAGGCACGCTCGCACAAGGCACCAAGACCCGCGCGCTCACGCCTGTGGCTGCAAGCGTGCTTTCGGTGGCGCTGTTCGCGTCGCTCGTCGGCGGGGCGACCGCGGCAGGCGTCTTCGGCTGGACGATGCCGACCTTGAAGCAAGAGATGCAGCGGCGCGGCAGCGGCGACGGAGGCGAAGCTCCGGCAGCCGGCACCCTCGACACGTCGCTCATCCGCGGCTCGACGACCATCTCCGAGATCGTCGACGCCACCGGCATCCCAGCTGAGGAGTTCACCCGTGTGTACGGCGTTCCCGCCTCAGAGCAGGACCGGCCGCTCAAGGAGCTCAAGGACACCTACGGATGCTACCCGGGCGACGTCCGCGCGTTCGTCGAGCTGTACCTCACCGACCCGGCAGCAGCCGCCACGTACGTGCCAGGATCGGCGACGGAGGGCGGGCACTAGGCCGCTCCCGCTCACGCGCCTCCGCACGAGCCGCCCGCGCGTCAGCCCAGCACTTCCTCGAGGTGGAACCCGCGATCGAACGGGTCGCGGAACGCAACCCCCTCGATGGTCCTCCCATCCTGGAAGTCCTCCGAGAGCACCACGGGGACGCCGTGGACGAGAGCGGCCGCCCAGATTTGCGCATCGAAGTACGACAGGCCATGCTGCGCTACGCCGCGGACGGCCTCGTGAACGACGGCTGCGTCCACGCTGAGCACGTCGAAGATCTCAGCGAAATGCACGACCTGCCTTGCAGCGACCGCTGCCGTAAGGGGAACCGCGAACTTCCGGCTCACGACGACGAAGAACTCCCCGAGAACCTGCGTCGAGACGCATCCGGCCCCGGCAGCCGCTAGGCCTGCGACGACTGCGGTCGCTCTTGCGCGCTTTGCGGGCTCGTCGCCGTCGAACAGGTAGACCAGGACATTCGTGTCAACGAGCGCCGCGGCCATGCGCGTCCTCGCGCGTCCAACGATGCCCGCCGCTGCCGACGCCGGCCTCGGCGGCCCGCTCGCTCGCCTCGAGCACGGACCGCCACGCTTCCGCTCGCAGGCGCTGCCGCTCCTGCTCAGCGAGCAACGCGTCGATCGCCTCGCGGATGAGGGCCGACTGCGACACCCCCATCTCGCGTGCCTTGGACGCCAAAGCGCGGTCCTGCTCCCGAGTGATGACGACCTGCTTGCGGACCATGCGCTCCATGATGCGGCGTAGCTCCTACCGGTGCGTGAACGGTTCCTTCCCGACTATTACACACCAGTATACATACCGACCGCCCAGACCGATGCCCCGTGCGTTCCTCCTGCACAACCAGAGGGAGACGCCTGGGCAGCCCAGGCCGGCCCTCTACGCGATCGTCACCACGTCGTCAGCGCGCATGAAGGCCGCCGCAGTGTCGTTCATGTTCCCGACCTCGCCGACGGCGAGCGAGTCCTTGAGCCCGTAGTAGTCGAGGCAGGTTCCGCACGACTTGACGGCCACGCCGTCCTCGGCGAGCAGCCGCAGTTCGTCGAGCGCCGGCGACCCTTCACACGCCAACCGCACGCCCGAGTTCATCAGCAGCACCGCGTCCGGTTTGGGCTCGGTGCGCGCGAGCGAGTACAGGAACGACGCCGCGAGCTTGCGCCCGAGCTCCTCGTCGCCCTGGCCGATCCTGTCGGTGCTGATGAACACGACCTTGCCCATCGCGCGACCTCCCGCGTCCTCGTCGCCTACACGATGCGGACCGCTCCCGGGCGGCCCTCCACACACCGGCCGACAGCCACCGCATCTTCCCCGCGCACCGCCAGCGCCGCGAGCAGCGCATCCGCCTTCTCTTCCGCGACCGCCATCAGCAGCCCGCCCGACGTCTGCGGGTCCGCAAGCACGCCCTTCCAGTCGAACCCGGCCGGCCCCCAGTCCACCCACTCCTCCAGGAACGAGAGCACGTCTGCGGTACGCCCCGGCCGGACGCCTTGCCCCGCGTACTCGACGACGCCCGGCCACACCGGCACACGCTCCAGCTCGATCTCGACCGCCACGCCGCTGCCGAACGCCATCTCGCGCGCGTGGCCCGCAAGCCCGAACCCGGTGATGTCGGTGCCCGCGTGCACGCCGACTTCCTGCATCGCCTCGGCGGCGGCAGCGTTCAGGTGCGCCATGCTCTCGATGACTTCCGCCAGCGACTCCTCTGTCTCCAGCCCCTGCTTGAGCGCCGTGTTGAGGATGCCGACGCCGAGCCGCTTCGTGAGCACGAGCACGTCGCCTGGCCGCGCACCCACGTTGCGCACCACGCGGTCCGGATCCACCACGCCCATCACCGACAGCCCGTACTTCGGCTCCTTGTCGTCGATGGTGTGGCCACCGACGATCACCGCGCCTGCTTCGCGCACCTTGTCAGCGCCGCCTTGAAGCACGCGCGCGGTCACCTCGGCCGGAAGCGAGCACGGCATCGCGAGCAGGTTCATCGCCGCAAGCGGCCTGCCGCCCATCGCGTAGATGTCCGAGAGCGCATTCGCCGCCGTGATGCGGCCGAAGTCGTACGGGTCGTCCACCATCGGCGTGAAGAAGTCGACGGTGAGCAGCACGGCCGTCTCGCCAAGCCGATAGACGGCGGCGTCGTCCGACGTCTCGAACCCGACCATCAGGTCTTCGGAGCTGCCCGGCGCCATCTTCTCGAGCACGGCTGCGAGGTCGCCCGGACCCCACTTGGCAGCTCAACCGGACTTCGTCGACAGCTGCGTGAGGCGTATCGCAGGCTGCATGCGCGCTCCAATCGAGTCACATCATCGCTCATGCGTAGCATAACGCATGATGATTGATGGAGGCACACGCGCCTCTCTGGCTGCCACGCGCTGCGCGCCGGGTCGCCGCCGTTCGCCTTACAGCCCCGCCGCGACCTCGTCGTCAGACGGGAACGGTTCGCTCGGGCGCGCGAACAGGAAGCCCTGCCCGTACTCGACGCCGATCTCGCGCAGCGCCGCGAGCTCCTCGGGGGTCTCCACGCCCTCCGCGACGAGCTTCACCCCGACCCTCGCGGCGAACGAGTGCATGCTCTCGACCAGTTGCCGGCGGATCTCGTCGGAGTCGATCCCGCGGACGAGCGACATGTCGATCTTCACCCACTCGGGACGCACCTCGGCCAGGCACTGCAGCGACCCGTACCCGGCGCCGGCATCGTCGATCGCGATCGAGAAGCCGAGCATCCGCAGGTACTCGATCGTCGAGCGGAACGCGCAGAAGTCCTGGATGGCGGTGCGCTCGGTGATCTCCAGCACGATGTGCTTCGGCTGCAGCCCGGCCTCGGCGAGCAGCGACGTGAAGACGACCTCGCGAAGCTCGGGGTCGGCCACCGCCTCCGGCTCCACGTTGATGAACATCAGCCTGCCTCCGGGCAGCCCCTTGGCAGCCTCGAGCGCCCGCTTGCGGCACAGCCGCTCGAGCCGCACCACCATGTCGGCGTCGTACGCGGCCTTGAACAGCTTGTCCGGCCGCTCGAACTCGGTCGCCTCGGGGCCGCGCGACAGCGCCTCGTATCCGATCACTGAGAGATCGTCGAGCCGCACCATCGGGTGCACGAGCGTGCGCACCGCCTCGGTGTCGATGATCTCCTTAAGGCGCCGTCCGCGCTCTTCGGCGTCTTGGGCCTCACGCGCATCGGCCTGCGCGAGCGCCCGGTCGAGCGCGTCGTGCACGAGGCGCTCCATCCTGAGCTTCGGGTCGTGCTTGACGGTCGCAGCGCCCACGTAGCACCCGAACTTCACGTACAGCGCCGGGTCGAGCGTCGCCTTCAGCTCTCGCCGCACCCGCTCCTCGACGCGCCGGGCGAGCGCCATGAGCGCGTCGCGCTCCATGTGCTTGGTCGTCCGCGGAGGAGACAGAAGCACCACGAACGCGTTGCCCGAGATCATGAGCTCGGCGACGATGTCGGAGTCGCGCAGCTCCGAGCCGGTGATACGCTCGAGCGCGAGCGCGACGTCGCGCATCACCTCGTCGAAGACCTTCCAACCGTAGATCTCCTCGATCTTCGAGTACTTGACGACGTTCAGGCACAGGAGCGAGATCTCCCCGCGCTCCTCAAGCAGAGACTCGATGCGAGGGAACAGCAGCGGCGTCGTCGGCAGGCCCGTCACCGGGTCGAACAGCAGCCGCTTCACCTCGGGATGCTCGGCGAGCACGTCGTGCAGCTCGAGCCACGACTCGAGCAGGAAGTCGTGGAAGTCGTGTCGGTCATACATGCGTGTCGCTCACCCCAGCTTCGCGTACGTCACAAGCAGTGCCGTCGCCCCGTTAGCCGCAAGCGGGACCTCGAACTCGGCCGCCCCCGCCTCGACTTCCTCGCCGCCGCGGACGTCTGAAACGGTCGCCACGGTCCTGCCGAAGCGCAGCATCGTCTGCGTCTGCTCCGCATTGTGCACCAACAGCACTACGATGTCGCGCCCTTCTCCCAGGAAGTGGGCGATCTCCACGTCGGGCGCGCTGCACTCGACCATGGGGCCGGCTCCCGCGGCCCGCGCGACCGATCCGTACACCTCGCGCACGAAGGAGCGCACCGGAGCCGGCGTCGCCCACGGATCGGCCTGGGCGATCGCCCGCTCGATCGGCGTGGCAAGGAAGACGGCGCGGCCTTGCCCGTGCTGACGCACGGTTGCCAAGGGGCTGCCGTTCTCGTCGGTAGCGACCACGAGCGCGTCTTTCGGCGCCAACAGCGCGAAGCACGGCAGCGGCTGTTCCGCGTCGAAGGACGCGATCGACCCGAGCACGCCCGGCTGCGCCACCCTGCAGGAGAAGCGGCGTCGCGGCCCATGGTCGCCCAGGAACTCGACGCCGAAGATCTCGCGGACGCCAGGGTCGGCGTCGCCGCCGCCGTACGACAGCACCAGCGAGCCTCCTGCCTGCACGAACGCAGCGAGACGCCGCCAGGTCTCGGGCGCGAGCCGGAACGGCGAGGGCACGAACAGCGTCTGGTAGCCGCCGAGCTCGTCGCCCTCGCGGGCGACCGCGACCGGCAGATGCGCCTCTTTGGCCGCGATGTAGGCCTGCACGCAGGCGCGCGGCGCGTACAGCCCGGCGAGCGACGGCAGCGGCTCGTAGCGCTCTGCCGGCACCAAGACCGCAGCGCGCTCGGGAGCAAGCGAGAACTCGTCGAAGTCGATGGCGCCGACCGTCTTGGCGAACGCGCGAACCTCCCGCAGCGCCGGCTTCGGGGCCCCGGAGATGTCCGTCAACCCGACCAGCACCTCGAATGGGTCTCGGAAGTACGGCTCGCGACGCTCCGTCTCCACGTCCCGCCAGCGGCGAAGCAGCACGCCGCTCGCGCGGTTCATGAGCGCCGAGTACAGGACCGTCCGCACGTACGCGGCCTCTTCGGCGGCCGAGAAGTCCAGCGAGTGCACGCCGACGCCGTCGACGGTCACTGGCAGGTCGCGAAGCGACGCTCGGACGAGGAATCCGTCCACGTAGGTCGACGGGCCGGATGTCAGCGGCCCTTCAGCCAGGTACGCGCGGTACGGCGAGGTGAGGTGGCTCGTCGCGCTCTCGGAGAAGTCGATGGCAGGGCGCGCGTCGAGGCAGGTCTCGCGCAAGAAGGTCTCAGCATCGATACCAAGCCAGATGGGGCGCTCGGGATCCACCTCGCGGATCGCCTCGCGGAGCGTCCGCACCCACGCCTCGAGCGCCTCCTCGGAGGAGAACCCGGTGCAGAACGCCTCGTTCGCGAGATCCCAGGCGTGCACCGTGGGCTCAGTGCGGTACCGGTTCACGATCCGCTGCACGAGCGCGACTTCCCGCTGGATGAGGTAGTCGTCCGTCCGGGGATCGCGCTTCTTGCCCCACGGCACCGCCGTGAGCTCGGCGAGACGGTCATCGGCGAAGAAGCACGCCACGACTTTCAGGCCGCGCTCTTTGGCCTTCGCCACGACCCCGTCCAGCCGGTCGAACATCTCCTCGTCGTACTGCCCGACCTGCGGCTCCAGGCACCGCCACGACACGAACACCCGGACGAGCCACATGCCCGCCTCGGCGATGGCGTCGAGGTCTTCGGCGACGCCCTCCGCGTACCAGTCTTCCGGCGACTGCCGCTCGGCCGACAGCGGATACAGGTCGATGCCCACGGGGAAGGCCCGGTTCCGCGGTATCGTGCTCACGCCGAGCCCTCCTCGACGTACCGGTCGAACAGCTCCCAGAAGGTGCCGAGCCGCTTCGTGTCGTAGTAGGCGGCCCGCCGGATGTGCCACTGCGCCTCCGCGTACGCGCCTTCCGAGAAGAGCACGGCCGCGAGCCCGAAGCGGGCGCGCACGCACGCCGGGTCGAGCGCGACGGCCGCCAGGTACGCCTTGCGCGCCTGCCGGTAGCGCTGCAGCCCGAGCAGCGCCTCGGCCAGCAGCACGTGCGTGAGCGGCTCTCCCGGCGCCGCCTTGGCGAGCGCGAGGAACACGCGGGCCGCGTGCTTGGCGAGCCCCGGCCGCTGCGCATAGGTGGTGCCGAGCACGTAGAGCCCCTCGACGAGCTCCGGGCTGTCTGCGAGGGCCCGCACCGCGCACGCCATCGCCTCGTTCATCGCCTCCTGCTTGAGGTAGCAGAACCCTGCCAGGGCCAGTGCCTTCGCGTCATTGGGGTCGTCGTCGAGGAGCGTCCGGACCACGTCCGCCGCTCCGAAGAAGTCCTCGGCCCTCGCCAGCGCCACCGCTTCCGCGTACCGGACCTCGCGCGGCGTATCCGGCCCCACGTCGCCGGACGGTTCCCGGTCCGGCAACCCGACGAGCGCGAAGAACAGCGCGTCCTGGCTCGGGTCGAGCGCGCCGGCTGCGCGGATCAACGGCAGCGCCGTAGGCATGCCCTCGCGCTTGAGCGCGTCGATCGCGAGGTTGTAGTGCGCCCGGGCCTGGTGCGGGTCGAGCTCGAGCGCCCGGCGCCAGCTGTCGCGCGCCTCCTCGTCGAAGGCCGCCGCCGAGAACGCCTCTCCGAGCTGCACGTGCGCGATCACGAGGTCGGGGACCACCTCCGCGAGCTCGTGCCACACCAGCACCGACTGATCCCACATGCCGCCGCGGCGGTCGTACGCGAGCCCAAGAGCCAGGTACGCCGGGCTGCAGTCGGGGTCGAGCTCGATCCCTTGCGTCGCGGTCGCGATGGCCTCGTCGTAGAAGTCCTCGCCCAGCAGCAGGTCCGCGAGCAGCGCGTGCGTCGCCGCATCTCGCTCGTCGATCGCGAGCGCCTCGTGGCACGCCGCGACCGCCTCAGCCACCCGCCCTTGGCGCGCGAGCCCCTCGGCGATCATCGCCTGCTGCGAGCGAGTCATCGCCCGGCCTCCTGCTTGAGCACGTCGCGCCGCACGCGCTCCAGCACGTCGAGGGCGCCTTGCGCGGTCGATATGACGCCCTGCGCGCCCACGCTGCGCGCGAGCGAGGGATCAGCAGCGAACGGCCCGCCACACACGAGCAGCACCACGTCAGCACGGCCTTCCGCGACCAAGAGGTCGCGGACCCCCTCGACCGCCCGCGCTGTCGCGAGCATTTCGGCGAACGCGATGACGACGCGCGCGCCCGTCTCCTCGACGCGCTCGAGGAAGTCTGACGCGCGCACGTCCACGCCGAGGTCGAAGACGCGATAACCAGACTCCTTGAGCGCGCCAGCGATGATGTTCTTCATCACGCTGTGGCGGTCGCGGTGCATCACGCCGAGCACCACGCCGACCCCTGTGTCCGGCCGGGCGAGCGGCGGCATCACGAACGACGAGACCTGCTCGGCGACCACCGCAGCCTGCGTGAACGCGAGCTCGTCGATCTCGCGGCGTGCCCAGGCTTCTCCGAGCATGGCGATTGCGGGCACGTACAGCGTGTCGAAGAGTTCCGACTGCGGCACGCCGGCGGAACGGACCTGCTCGACGACGCGGATCGCGGCCGCCGGGTCGTTGCCGGTGAACGCCCGGAACAGGCGCTCGGCCTCGCTCTCGTGCACCGGTCCGACCTCCTTTGCGTCGCCGAGGCTTGCAGTGCGCTCATGCGGCGCGTCTGCGCCGCGGTGGTTCCTGGTAGCGGCGGTGGGAGTCGAACCCACACGGCCTTTCGGCCAGAGGCTTTTAAGGCCCCCTCCTGTACCGATTCGGATACGCCGCCGTCATTCGCGCTCGACGTCCACCCCGCCCGCGCCCGAGCGGCGGGCCGCGTAGCGGTCGAGCACTGCCCCATAGAGGATATCGTGCTCGCTCACAAGCGTCGAATCGAGCCCGGACAGCGCCAGCGCGGTCTCAAGGATGAGCGTGCCGGCCACGATCACGCTCGCGCGGTCGGGCTCCAGCCCGACGACGCGCCGCCGCTCCTCCAAAGGCATCGAAGCCAGCCGTTCGACGATGTCCGCCACGACCGCCCCGCTCAGCCGGTAGCCGTGCACTCGCTCGGGATCGTACGGGTCGAGCGCCATGTCGATCGCAGCCAGCGACGTCGCGGTGCCCGCGACGGAGATCATCGCGTGCGGCCGCTCGGAGAGCGCGGCGAAGAACGGCTTGAGGGCCGCGGCGACCTCGGCCCTCGCTTGCTCGATCTCGCGCGGCGTCGGCGGGTCGCTTCGGAGGAACAGCTCGGTCACACGCTTCGATCCCACGTCCACCGACCGCGCGGCGTGGATCCGCACCGACCCATCGGCAGGCGTGCCGGAGCCGAGCACCAGCTCGGTCGATCCGCCCCCGACATCGACCACGAGGGTGCCCTCCCCTCCGAGCTCGTACGCGACGCCGGCGAACGTCAAAGCGGCCTCCTTCTCGCCGGTGATGACCTCGAGATCGACACCCGTGCCCGCGATCGCATCTGCGAGCTCGCCGGTGTTGGCTGCGTCCCGAGCCGCGCTTGTCGCGACCGCAAGCACGTCCTCCGCGCCGAGCGAGCGCGCCTCCGCCGCGTATTCGGCGACCGTCGCAGCCACCCGCGCGATGGCCTCGGCGCTCAGCAGCCCGGTGCCGGTCCAGCCGTCGCCGAGGTGCGTGATGCGCGAACGCCGCACGACTTCGCGTACGCTCGCCGGCCCGACGTCGGCCACGAGCAGCCGGGTCGTCACCGTCCCCATGTCGATCACTGCGAGACGCTCGACCGCCTCAGGCCTCATCCTCGTCCCTCCTGCTGCAGCGCTCGTCCTCGCAGCGCACGCCCGCTTGCTCGAGGATCTCCTGCCCGACTGGGTCGGGCACGCCTGCCAAGGCGGCCGCCACTCGCGCGTGCAGGCACTTCGTGGCAAGCGGGTCTGCCTGGCCCGCCACGCCGGCGCCGGCGCACGGGTCCTCGCCTGCAGCGGCCGCCGCCCGCCTCCTGCCGACCTCGTCGTGCGCCTTCAGCATCCGCACAGCGAAGCCCGGGTCCCGCATCGCCTTCTCGTCGAACGACGCAAGCGCCCCACGCGACTCTGCATCGCTCGCAGCCCGCGCCAGGTACGGGCACGTGAGGTAGTACAGCGTCGGGAACGGCTCTCCCGTCGCGAGCACGGGTCGCGTCTCGATGGCTTGCGGGAACCCGTACGCGCACCGCGCCGCGACCGTCCAGGGCCCTCGCGGAGGCCTCCCGAGCTGCCACTCCACGACCTGCTCGTCGCGCGCGCGAGCAGTCTCCCGCACCTCAGCGCTCATCGCTTCACGCCGAAGAACAGGTCGAGGATGGCCGTGACGGGCGACGTGTCTTCGGCCTGGACGCTTCTCGTCTTCTCGGACACGTCCGGTGCGGGCGCGGCCGTCGGTTCCTCGTCGGTGACGATGTAGACCTGCTCTCCGGGTCGCGTCAGGCCAAGGCTTTCTCGCGCGACCTCTTCCACGCCCTCGGGCGTCTGTAGCCGCTGCGCCTGCTTCCGGAGCGCCTCGTTGCGCTCCCTGAGCGCCTCGAGGCGCTCTTCGAGCGTCTGCTTCTGGCGCTGCTGCTGGTACTCGATACGCATCACCGGATACAGCACCCACGTCGCGAGCACGAACGCTGCTACGAGGATCGCAGTCGCTAGGCGACGCTCGGCTTTCGTGGCGCGACGAGGACGACGGGAACCTGGCTTGGAAGGTGCGCGACGGGCAGACGCCGACGGCGTCCTCGCCTTGGAGGACCGCTTCGCCGCGTCCGCTCGAGCCCGGTTCTTCGTCGCGCGTGCAGTGGCCATGCTCTCGTCTTCGTGCTGCGTCAAGGCCGGCGGATAGCGCGCAGCGAGCTGCGCTCTCGCGAATCATACCACGAAGAGCCGAGCGAGCGTGAACCTCAAGTCGAGGCGAAGACTCTGCGCGCCACACGGAACGCTCGCGCACCCGGGTGCGGCCCAAGCGTCACACCTGCGTCACTTGCACGAGGTTGGTCGTGCCTGGGACCCCCACGGCCACGCCCGCCGTCAGCGCCACCAGGTCGCCGGAGCGCGCGAAGCCAGCGCTCCGCACCGCCTCGACCGCGTGCGCAAGCATCTCGTCGATCGACCCGTGTTGCGGGACCACGATCGGCCGGACGCCCCACACGAGCGCCACCCGGCGCGCCACGCGCTCGTCCGGCGTGGCGGCGACGATGGGAGTGGCTGGCCTGTGCGCCGCGACCGCCCTCGCCGTGGCGCCCGACTGCGTGGCTGTGACGATCGCCGCGAGGTCGAGCACGCGAGCGATCTCGCAAGCGGCAGCGCTCACGGCACGAGCCACGTCGTGTCTGCCGGAGAGCGGCGGCACCCCTGCCTCGCCTGCTCCCAACTCGCCCTCGGCGGCCTCCGCGATGCGGGCCATCGTCTCGACGGCCTCCACCGGATACGACCCGACCGCAGTCTCCGCAGAGAGCATCACGGCGTCGACCTGCTCGAAGATCGCGTTTGCGACGTCGGACGCCTCGGCACGCGTCGGGCGCGGCGAGCTCACCATCGACTCGAGCATCTGCGTGGCCACGATGACGGGCTTTCCTCGCTCCCGAGCCATCGCCACGATCCTGCGCTGGATGAGCGGCACCTGCTCGGTGGCGGTCTCCACGCCGAGGTCGCCACGCGCGACCATCACGGCATCGGCCGCCTCCACGATGCCGTCGAGGTGCTCGACGGCCTCGTGCTTCTCGATCTTCGCCACGACCGGGACCCCCGCTTCGCCGATAAGCTCACGAAGCCGGACGACGTCCCGCGGTCCCCGCACGAACGACTGCGCGACGAAGTCGACGCCGGCTTCGAGCCCCCAGGCCAGGTCGTCACGGTCCTTGTCGGTGATCGCGTCCAGCGACAGCCGCACGCCCGGCACGTTCACGCCCTTGCGCGAGAGCAGAGGCCCGCCGGTCAGCACCACCGTCACGAGACGGGACTCCTCGCGCGTCTCGACAGCGAGCTCGATGCGCCCGTCGTCGAGAAGCACGCGAGCCCCTGGCGGGATGTCGGCGATGACCTCGGGGTGCGTGAGGCACGCGCGCTGGCGATCGCCCATGCACTGGTCGGCCACCAGGTCGAAGCGCGCGCCCCGCTCGAGCACCACGCCTGGAGCGACGTCGCCGACCCTGAGCTTCGGCCCTCCCAGGTCCAGCATGACTGCGACGTGCTTCCCTGCGTCCGACGCCGCTTCGCGGACGAGCCTCAGGCGCGTCGATAGGTCCTGACGGGTGCCGTGCGACGCGTTCAGCCGGGCGACGCACATGCCGGCAGAGATCATGCGCCTGATGACGTCGGGTTCCTCGCTCGCCGGACCGATGGTGGCCACGATCTTCGTCCTGAGCATCGGCGCCCTCCCGGATGTAGGTCCCCTATGCTCGTACCCGTTTTCCGAACACGCGTTGTTTAGAACGCAAGAAAGGTGGTATATAAGATAGCGCTCAGACAATCTGACACTAAGACGCTTAGATGTTGGAGGTGATGGGCTATGGCGATCGTTCGGTGGGATCCCTTTGGCGAGCTGATGAGCATCCAGCGCGAGATGGACCGGCTCTTCGGCCGGCTCGGGTTCGGACGGCTGGCTGAGAGCACCGCCTCCGAGGTGGCGTGGATGCCGCGGATCGACGTGAAGTCGACCGGCGACGACATGGTCGTGTACGCCGAGCTGCCCGGCATGAGCAAGGACGACATCTCTGTCGAGGTCACCGACGGCGTGCTCACCATCAAAGGCGAGCGGAAGGCGGAGACCGAGAAGAAGGAAGAGGGCTGGCTCATCCGCGAGCGCAGCTACGGCGCGTTCGAGCGGTCGCTGGCTCTGCCTGAAGGCGTGGAGCCCGAGAAGATCACGGCCGACTACAAGGACGGCGTGCTCGAGGTCCACATCCCGAAGGCGATGGCGGCGCTCAAGCCCAAGACCCACAAGATCGCGCTGGGCGAAGGCAAGAAGTAGGCCATACCCCCTCTCACCGGAAGGCCCCGCGGAATCCCGCGGGGCCTTCGTTCGTCGCCTAGGGATCGCGGCCGCTGCGACCTAACCCCGCTTCAGCGCCTTCGCGCCGAGGTACTCGGCGCTTCCGCCGAGCTCCTCTTCGATGCGCAGGAGCTGGTTGTACTTCGCCACACGGTCGGAGCGGGCCGGCGCCCCGGTCTTGATCTGCCCGGCGTTCACCGCCACCGCGACGTCCGCGATCGTCGTGTCCTCGGTCTCGCCCGAGCGGTGCGAGATCACCGTGGTGTAGCCGGCGCGGTGCGCCATCGAGATGCAGTCCAGCGTCTCGGTGAGGGTGCCGATCTGGTTCAGTTTGATGAGGATCGAGTTCGCCACGCCCGTCTCGATGCCGCGGGCGAGCCGCTCGGTGTTCGTCACGAAGATGTCGTCGCCGACGAGCTGGATACGCCCGCCGAGCGCGTCGGTGAGCACCTTCCAGCCGTCCCAGTCCTCTTCCGCCATCCCGTCCTCGATGCTCACTATCGGGTACTTCTCGACGAGCGACGCGTAGTACGCGGCCATCGCTTCGCGGTCGAGCTCGCGGCCTTCTCCGGACAGGACATACACGCCGCGCTTGGCGTCGAAGAACTCGCTCGAGGCGGGGTCGAGCGCGATCGCGATCTGCTCGCCAGGCGCGTACCCCGCCTTCTCGATCGCTTCCAGGATGACTTGGATCGCCTCTTCGTTGCTCTTGAGATTGGGAGCGAAGCCGCCTTCGTCACCCACGGCCGCCGACAGCCCGCGCCCCTTGAGCACGGCCTTCAGCGCGTGGTAGGTCTCGGCGCACATCTGCAGCGCCTCCGCGAAGCAGCCCGCGCCCACCGGCATGACCATGAACTCCTGCAGATCGACGTTGTTGTCCGCGTGCACGCCGCCGTTCAGGATGTTCATCATCGGCACCGGCAAGACGTGCGCGTTCGCGCCGCCGATGTACGAGTACAGCGTGAGCTCGCACGACTCCGCAGCGGCTTTCGCCGTTGCAAGCGACACCCCGAGGATCGCGTTCGCACCGAGGTTGCTCTTGTTCGGCGTGCCGTCGAGCTCGATGAGCGCAGCGTCGATGGCCCGCTGGTCGGTCGCGTCCGCGCCGAGCAGCTCCGGCGCGATCACTTCGTTCACGTTCTCGACGGCCTTGAGCACGCCCTTGCCGCCGTAGCGGCCGGGGTCGCCGTCGCGCAGCTCGACCGCTTCGAACTCGCCGGTCGACGCGCCGCTCGGCACCGCCGCACGGCCCCAGCTCCCGTCGTCGAGCACGACCTCGACCTCGACGGTCGGGTTGCCGCGCGAGTCGAGGACCTCCCGAGCGGTGATGTCGGTGATGAAGCTCATGTCGCCGCCTCCTCCTCAGTGCTAGCGCTGCCGCGCTCTTGACCCTTCACGAGCTCCCACAGCTCGTCGTACTCGTCGATGCCCAGGTGGCGCACGTCCGTGCCTCGTTCGCGCGCGAGCCGCTCCATCTCCTCGAACCGCCGCACGAACTTCGCACACGTGCGCCGGAGCGCGTCTTCTGCGTCCACGCCGAGGTGCCGGGCGACGTTCACGACGGTGAACAAGAGGTCGCCCACCTCGTCAGCCGCCGCGGCAGAACCCGGCTCGGCCGCCTTGAGCTCGTCGATCTCCTCGTGCACCTTGGCCCACACGCCGTCGATGTCCGGCCACTCGAAGCCCGCAGCCGCAGCACGCTTCGAGAGCTTCTGCGCGTACATCAACGCCGGAAGCGACCGGGTCACGCCCGCAAGCACCCCGCCGTCTTCCCCGCGCTCCTCGCGCTCGCCGCGCTTGATGGCGTCCCAGTTGCGCATGACCTCGTCAGGCGTCCGGGCCTCCGCAGTGCCGAAGACGTGCGGGTGACGCCTGCGGATCTTCGCGATGATGTTCGAGATGACCTCGTCGATGTCGAACGCGCCCTCTTCCGCGCCGATGCGCGCGTGGAGCACGACCTGCAGGAGCACGTCGCCGAGCTCGTCAGCGAGCGCGCGCAGGTCGCCGGCCTCGATCGCGTGGACGGCCTCGTACGCTTCCTCGAGCATGTGCTTCGCGAGCGTCTCGTGCGTCTGCTCGCGGTCCCACGGGCAGCCGCCGGGGCTGCGCAGCACGTCGACGATGCGCACCAGCTCGTCGAAGCCGTCCGGCGGCTCGATGCGCGACGGCGCCACGAACGCGACAGTGCCGCGTTCGCAGCGCTCTACGCGAGCGAGCTCCTCCACAGTCGACGACGACAGGTCGAAGCCGCCGTCAGCAAGCGGCACGGCGAGCACGACGCGGTGCTCTGCGGCGTAGTCGCGCGAAAGAGCTTTGCCGACCGAGCGCGCGACCGCAGCGTTGTCGATTCCCATGACGACCAGGTGCGTGTCGCGACGGAACTCCGCCGCCGCCAGCGACCCAGCGTCGACGATCGCCGCGTCAGCAGTGACGTCGAGCTCGAGGCCGAGCAGCAAGACCTGCAGCGGCGAGGCGAGCGGGTACACGTCTACCGCCGTGCCGCGACGGGCCAGCAATCCCGAGACCACGCCGGCGCGCACGAACGGGAACCCGGCGGCCACCAGCGCGACGTCGCGGTCGCACGCCAGGGACTCCAGCGTCTCGACGACCGCGCCCGGAGGCGCGTCAGGAGCGAGCCCGAGGTCCTCGTACGTCAGCGGAACGGCGCCGGCGTCACGGACGGCCTGTGCCGCGGCCCCGTCTTCGGTAGCCACGACGGCGACGTCGGCGCGCGCGATGCGCGATGCGACCCGCGCATCCAGCACGCCGGCTGCATCACGCTCGACTCCCACGATCGCTATCGAGCCCACGACGCCCCCCGAGCCGTGCGCGTCACTTCGCGGTGGCCTCCGAGCTCCCGGCCTTCCCGGCCTCGGCCAGCTGCTTGTCGAGGATCTCGATCTTCGCCTTCTCTTTGAGCTTGGCGAGGTAGTCGTTCCAGGTCTTGGTGCGTGCTTCTTGCTCCAGCGTGCTCTTGATGAGGTCCTTGACCTCCTCGTACGGCTGGATGCCGCCCGGCGTCTCGCCCAGCTTCTTGATGATGTGCCAGCCGAACTGCGACTTCACGAGCCCGCTCACCTCGCCGACCTGGAGCTCGTCGGCCGCCTCCTGGAACTCCTTGACGTACTTCGAGGTCGGAGCTGAGCCGAGGTCGCCGCCCGAGTTCTTCGAGCCGGGGTCGGTGGAGTACTTCGCCGCCAGGGCGCCGAAGTCTGCGCCGCCCTGGATCTCCTTGAGCACCTTCTCGGCAGTCGCCTTGTCGTTCTCGGCGAACAGGATGTGCTGGAGGTGCGCTTCGGGCTCCTTGCTGAACTGCGTGCTCTTGTTGTCCTCGTAGTACTTCTTGATCTGGTCCTCGGAGATCTTCGGCGCCGGCGCCACCTTGTCGTACAGCGCCTGGTAGATGAGCTGGTCGGAGATGCTCTGGCGGATCTGCTCCATCGTCATGCCCGACTGCTTGACGACCTCGTTGAACGAGTTCTCGTCGGGGTAGCTCGCCTTGATCTCGGCGAGCTTGGCGTCGATGTCCTTGTCGGTGACCTTGATGCCGAGGCGCTTCGCCTCCTGCCGCACCAGCACCGCCTCGATCATGCTGTCGAGGATCATCCGCTTGTACTGCAGGAGCATCGGGTCGCCTTCCTTGAGCGATGCGAGCGTGGTGTCCTGCTTCTTGGCGACCGTGACGATACTGTCGAACTCCTCGCGGGTTATCTTCTCGCCGTTGACCTTCGCGACCGCGCCGCCAGAGCCGCACCCTGCGGCCGTGACGATGAGCGCGAGCGCGGCGGCTGCAGCTGCGATGCGCGTGCGGACTCTCACAGTGATTCCTCCTTGCGCCGGGGTACGGCTCCCGGCATCGATGGCATCCGCCTCCGGCAGCGGCCGGGGCTCTCGTGAGTATAGCACCGGCATGGTGCGTGGGCGGCGCGCCCGCAGCGGTTGAGACGCTATCGGCACCTCGCTACACTCGTCACGTCCGCCGAAGGGAACGACGCGAAGGAGGGGGCGCGCCGTGAGCTGGATACAGAATATGGCGCACACGCTGCACCACTGGGCAGCGGCGGAGGTCGAAGCCAGGTTCCCTACCCGCCGGAGGTCTGAGGATCCTCCGCGTCACGCGGGTCGCACCCAGCTCATCGGGCTCGCGGTGTTCTTGATAGCCCCGGTCGCCATCTGGCTCCTGCTCGACTGGCTCACGGGGCGGTAGGCGCAGCCGCCCCTACCCCTCGCCCCGCAGCTCCGCGACCGCCTCGCGCAGCATCTCCGCATAGAGGTAGAAGCCGACTTCGCTCACGTGCCCGCTCTGCTCGGCGCCCAGCAGCGAGCCCGCCCCGCGGATCTCCAGGTCGCGCATCGCGATCTTGATGCCCGCGCCGAGCTCGGTATGCTCCCCCACCGCGGCCAGCCGGTCGTACGCCTGGTCGGTGAGGTTCGCGCCGGGCGGGAAGAGGAAGTACGCGAACGCACGCACGTGGCTGCGCCCGACGCGCCCCTTGAGCTGGTAGAGCTGCGCGAGACCGAGCCGCTGCGAGTCCTCGATGATGAGCGTGTTCGTGTGCGGGTTGTCGATGCCGCTCTCGACGATCGTCGTCGAGACGAGCACGTCGACCTCGCCGGCCGAGAACCGCTCCATCACGCGCTCCAGCTCGCGTTCCGAGAGCTTGCCGTGCGCGACCGCGATCCGCACCTCCGGCACCGCCTGGCGCACGCGCTCGACGGCGTCGTCGATGGTGCGCACGCGGTTCGAGACGTAGTAGACCTGCCCGCCGCGGTCGAGCTCCGCACGGATCGCCTTCGCCACGAGCGCAGGGTCGTACTCGCCGACGTGCACGCGCACGGGGAAGCGGTTCGGCGGCGGCGTCTCGATGATCGAGAAGTCGCGGATGCCGGACAGCGACATCTGCAGCGTGCGCGGGATCGGCGTCGCGGTGAGCGTGAGCACGTCGACCTGCTCGCGCAGGTGCTTGAGGTGCTCTTTGTGCTCCACGCCGAAGCGCTGCTCTTCGTCGATGATCACGAGCCCGAGGTCCTTCGGCGTCACGTCGCGCGAGAGCAGCCGGTGCGTGCCGATGAGCACGTCCACGGTGCCCTTGGCGAAGCCCTCGAGCGCCGCCTTCTGCTGCTCGCGCGTCCGGAAGCGCGAGAGCACCTCCACGCGCACCGGGTACGGCGCGAAGCGCTCGGAGAACGTGACGAAGTGCTGCTGCGCGAGGATGGTCGTCGGGCAGAGCACCATCACCTGCTTGCCGTCCTGCGTCGCCTTGAATGCTGCGCGGATGGCGACCTCCGTCTTGCCGTACCCGACGTCGCCGCACACGAGGCGGTCCATCGGGCGGTCGGACTCCATGTCGGCCTTCACGTCGGCGATCGCGGCCAACTGGTCGGGCGTCTCCACGTACGGGAACGCCGCCTCCATCTCGCGCTGCCACGGCGTGTCTGGCGAGAACGCGAAACCTTTGACGGAGGCGCGCCGCGCGTACAGCTCCACGAGGTCGAACGCGAGCTTGCGAGCCGCCTTGCGGGCGCGCTCCGTCGCACGCTCCCAGTCCGCGGAGCCGAGCCGCGTGACCTTCGGAGCGACGCCTTCCGGCCCGACGTACTTCGTGATCCGCCCGACCTGCTCGAGCGGGACGTACAGCTTGTCGCCCTTCGCGTACTCCAGCAGCAGGTACTCGCGCTCGGCGCCGTCCACCTCCTGAGTGACCCGGCCCCGGAAGTGCGCGATGCCGTGGACCGCGTGCACCACGTAGTCGCCCGGCTTGAACGCCGCCGCGGCGCGCGCCGCGTCCTCGATCGAAGGGCCTTGCGCACGCTGCGAGCGCGGGCGCACGTCGTCGGCGCTCACCACTGCCAGCCGCGCGTTGGGAAGCACGAAGCCCGCAGGCACGTCCGCCTCCGTCACGACCGCGGCGCGCGGGTGCGGCTCCGCCTCGGGGCTTGCCACCACGTCGACGACCGACACGCCGCCGTCCGTGAGCGCCCGCGCCAGGCCGCGGCGCGAGCGGTGGTCGTACGCCGCGACGACGACGCGGCTGCCGCCCGACAGCAGCGAACGCACGCCCGAGACGAACGCCTTCTCGCCCCCGGCGACCTCCGGCTTGCGGGCGGCGACCTGCGCGTCGACTCCTGCGCCGGTCCGGGCGACCGCGAGCAGCGTCAGACGCTGGCGCGTCCCGAGGTCGAGCGCCTTCGGGGGCCAGAACAGCCCGTCGAGCGGCACGCCCGCGTCGCGGGCCCTGCCTGCGACCTCCTCGTGGTAGCGCACCACGTCGTCGAACAGCGCCCTGGGCTCGACGACGGCCACGAGCGCATCGGCTGGCAGGTAGTCGAGCAGCTGCCCCGGCCTCTTGTAGAACGCAGGCAGGTACTGCTCGACGCCGTTGAAGAGCACGCCTTCCTTGATGCGGGCGAGGTCGTATGCGAGCCGGTCGTCTGCGCGGGCTCGCCCGCCGAGCGCCCGCTCGGCCGCCTGCGCCGCCCGCGTACCCAGGACGACCTCGCGGCACGGATACGCCTCGTACCGCTCGGCCTCGCCGATCGTCTGCTGGGTCGTCGGAACGTAGCGCTTGATGCTTTCCACCTCGTCTCCGAACAGTTCCACGCGCACGGGGTAGGCGGCTTCCGGCGAGAACACGTCCATGACGCCGCCGCGCACCGCGAACTGCCCGCGCTCCTCGGCCACGTCCACTCGCTCGTAACCGGAGCGCGCGAGGCGCTCGACGGCAGCAGCGAGGTCGAGCTCGCCTCCCCGCACGACCTCAAGCGGCTCGAAGACGTGCGAGCCTTGCGGCGGCAACGCACGCAGCAGCGCCCGCGCGCTCGCGACGACGACCGCCGCGGTCCCCGACGTGAGGGCGTGCACCGCGCGGGCCCGCTTCCCCACGACCTCCAGCGGCGGCGCCTCGCGCATCCACGGCATGTCGGGCCGCAACGGGAACCGCAGCACGCGCTCGGCTCCGAGGTAGGCGCGCAGTTGCAGCGCGAACTGCTCCGCCGCGTCCTCGCCAGGCACGACGGCGAGCACAGGCCTGCGGCGCTCGGCCGCGAAGGCCGCCACGAGCGCAGGACGCACGAACGCGGCGGCGGCAAGCGTCACGTCGCCGCCGGACGCCAGCGTCTCTCGCGCGCGCTCGAGCACCCGATCGCGCCAGACGTCTTTTCCGATGAGGTCGATGAGCCGCACAGCCGTCCGTTCTCAGGCAGCACGAATGCCCGCGACCGCGATGCGGTGCGGGGGCGCTTCAGGGTACCATCGTACCCGTCACGAGGCGAGAGGAGCGTGCATGGACACCGTCGAGCGCGCCAAGGAGATCTCGCGGCGGCTTGCCGAAGCGTACCCGGACGCCCACATCATGCTCGAGTACGCAGACCCGTTCCAGCTGCTCGTCGCCGTCATGCTCTCGGCGCAGACAACCGACGTCACCGTGAACAAGGTCACGCCCGAGCTGTTCGCCGCCTACCCCACCGCAGAAGCGCTCGCTGCCGCCGACCAGGCCGACGTCGAGCGCATCATCTACCGGACCGGGTTCTTCCGGAACAAGGCGAAGAACGTCATCGCCGCGGCGCGCATGATCGTCTCCGAGTTCGGCGGCGAGGTGCCGCGCACGATGGAGGAGCTCACGCGCCTGCCCGGCGTGGCGCGCAAGACCGCCAACATCGTGCTCTACAACGCCTTCGGCATCCTGGACGGCATCGCCGTGGACACGCACGTGCTCAGGCTCGCGCAGCGGCTCGGCCTTACGGCGAACAAAGACCCCGAGAAGGTCGAGCGCGACTTGATGGGGCTCTTCCCGCGCGAGGAGTGGGGTGTCATAACCTACCGCCTCATCGACCACGGCCGTGCGGTGTGCGACGCGAAGCGCCCGGTGTGCGGCGCGTGCGTGCTGTCCGACGTCTGCCCGAGCGCATTCGCGGTGAAGGGCTGGCGCGAGCGCGCCTGACGCGAGCGCGGCCGCTGCCGGGCGCCTACGTCAGCAGCGCTGCAGCCACTGCCGCGTACAGGATCGCGGGCAGCATGTTGCCGATCGGCAGGCGCTTGATGCTCGCCAGATCGAGGCCGATCGCGAAGATGAGCGCCCCGCCCGCAAGCTCGATCGCGAAGACGACCGGGTCGGTGACGTACGGCTTGAGCCCGGCCGCTCCGAGCGCCAGGCCGCCTTGGATGACGGCGATCGGGATGACCGACAGCCCCACGCCGGCACCCAGCGCGGCCGCGAGCGCGGTGGCCGCGATGCCGTCGAGAAGCGCCTTGAGGTACAGCAGCGAGGGGTCGCCGAGCCCGTCTTGCAGCGACCCGAGGATCGTCATCGCTCCGACGCAGAACAGCAGCGACGCTGCGACGAACCCCTCGACGAGCGTGTGGCCCTTCTCGCCTGGCTCCGTCGCTGAGCCGGGCGCGAGGAACGGCAGCCGGCCGGCTACGTCTTGCAGCCAGTGCCCGAACCGCTCCAGGTAGTGCTCGATGCGAAGCGCCTCGCCCGTGAGCGCCCCGAGCACGAGCGAGCCCACGAGCACGAGCGCCGCGTACTGCCCGACCGCCGTGCCGCCGAGGTCACGCAGGCCGCCCAGCGTCATCGAGATGCCGATGACGATGGTGGCGAGCCCGATGGCCGCGAAGGCGATCTGCCGGAACCTCTCGGCGATCAGCTTGCCGAACACGAGCCCGATGCCCGTTCCGGCAAGCACGGTGAGTATGTTCACGAGCACACCGCGACCTGGCACGTCACTCCTCGCCTTCCTCGTCAGCAAGCCAGATGCGCTTCATCTCTTCGGTGATCAGGTTCGCGCCGCGCGGCAGGCCGACCGTGGCGGCCGGGTATCGCCGTGAGCGCGCCTTGCGTCCCTGCGTCGCCTCGAACACGGCAGACGCCGGCACCACCCGTGCGCCCTTCGCTTCGGCCCGTGCCCGGAGCCCTCGGTCTGACGTCACGACCGTCACGCCCGGCCCAGCGAGTCCCGCGATGACGTCGTCTGCCGCCACGCCTCCCGAGAACCGCACCTCCACGCCGCCGGCCGTCGCATCGCGCCCGTCGCTCGCTCCGTCGAACACCACGAGGACCGCCCCGCACCCCAGGAGCGCCTGGCCGCGCGCCGCCAGCCGCCGGACGAGCGCCGCCCGCTGCTCTTCGGCCGGCAGGCCCGCCGTGGCGGGGTCGGCCATCGCGACGTTGTATCCGTCCACGATGAAACGCATGCGGCAATCCTACCGCTTCCAGCTCCTGCCGTCACAGCGGGGTACATACAGGGCAGACCACGCTCAGACGAGGGAGGAGCCATGCCGCAGACGCCCATGCCTCAGCCAGGGGATCCCGCTCCCGAGATCAGCGCGGCCGTCACAGGCGGCGGCGGCTTCGACCTCGCCGAGCACCGCGGCAAGTGGGTGGTCGTCTACTTCTACCCGCGCGCGAACACGCCTGGTTGAACGCACGAGGCCAAGGACTTCCAGGACCACGCAGCCGAGCTGGAGTCCTTGAACGCTCTGGTCGTGGGCATCAGCGCCGACAAGCCCGAGGTGCAGCAGCGCTTCATCGACAAGTTCGGGCTCACGTTCCCGATGATCTCTGACACCGAGAAGCGCATCATCGACGCGTACGGCGCCCGCGCGGTGCTCGGCGTGGCAGCGACCCGCTCTACGTTCCTCATCGGTCCCGACGGCCGCATCGCGCACGTCTGGCCGAAGGTGAAGCTGGAAGGCCACGCCGCCGACGTCGTCGCGAAGATCCGCGAGCTCAGCGCCGCTACGGCAGGTGCCAGCGGATGAGCTGCTCGACCTGAGCGTTCACCGCACCCGTCCCGCCGTAGACCACCGCTTCGCGGGCTGCCGCTTGCGAGGCGATGAGCGCTTGCCGGATGTGTGCGGGAAGCGAGTCCGGTTTCGTCAGGAGCAGGAACCCGCGCTTCGCTCCAGCCGCCGCCCCGCCCGCCAGCCCGTCCGGAAACGCGACGCCGGACGCTACGCCGACGTACGAGCCGTCGGTCCATCCCTCCGTCAGCGCCTTCGCCCTGAGCGCAGCAGCGGTCGCGTACCTGTCGACCCCGTTGATGCGCTCCCATGGCACGCCGAGCGAGCCCGCGGTGGAGTCGGCCACCGCCCCGGTGCCTCCGAGCACCCACGCACGCGTCACCCCGAGGTCTTGGATCGCCGCCTTCGTGGAAGCGGGCGCCGCATCAGGGCGCACCAGGAGCACCGGCATGCCGTTGCCGTACGCAAGCGGCGCCGCTGCCAGCGCGTCGGGGAACAGGTCGCCGCGCGTGACGAAGACGGCTCCGCTGAACGCCGCGCCCAGCCGACGGACCGTCTCGCGAGCGACGTTCGCTGCCGTGTCGTACCGGTCGACGCCCTCGATCCTGGTGACGGCGTAGCCCGCCTGCTCCAGCTGGGTCTTCACTGCGTCAGAGACTGCGCCTGTACCGCCCACGATGATGACGTCGCGGACGCCCAGGGCGCCCGTGGCGAGCGCGGACGCGAGCGCGTCAGGCACCGAGTCCCGCCTCGTCAGCAGCACCGGCCCGTCGACGGCGCCTGCAAGCGAGGAAGCCGCCAGCGCATCCGGGAACTGCTCGCCGGTCACCACGACCGCCGTCGTGCACCCCGAAGGGAACGCCGCGCGCGCGATCGCGGCCGCGGTCGCGTAGCGGTCTGAGCCGCCGAGCCTCGTAAGCGGCACCTCGGGCGGCTGGTTGCCGTCCCTCAGCTCGTAGACCGTGCCGTCCATGTACTCGGCCAGATACAGCTCGCCGTCGTCGTCCTGCCCGAAAGTGGTGATCAAGAACGGCGTGTCCAGCGCGAGCGCGACGGCGTGAGTGGTCGTGGACATGCTCCAGATCCGGCCAGACTCGAAGTCGCCGAAGAAGTACCGGCCCTGCCAGGCCGGGTACCGCGTCCCACGGTAGACGAAACCGCCGGTGACGCAGTCGTCCCCTTGATCGTGGTTGTACTCGTACACCGGGAACGTGAGCCCGGCCGTCGGCTTCGGAGCGGAGCCGACGGGGAACGGCAGGCTGCCCTCGTAGTGGTTCCACCCGTAGTTGCGGCCGCCCGCGCCCGCAGGCTCGACGTCGATCTCCTCGATGCGGTTCTGGCCGACGTCGGCGACGTACATGGCGCCGGTGGCCTTGTCGAACGAGAACCGCCACGGGTTCCGAAGCCCGAGCGCCCAGATCTCGGGCTTGTACGCCGCATTCCCGACGAACGGGTTGTCGGCGGGCACCTTGTACGGCTTGACGCCTGACTCGACGTCGATCCGGAGCATCTTGCCGAGCAGCGTGTTCGTGCGCTGTCCGTTGCCGAGCGGGTCGCCCGAGCCGCCGCCGTCGCCCATGCCGACGTACAGGTAGCCATCGGACCCGAACGCGATCTGTCCTCCGTTGTGGTTGGCATACGGCTGGTCGACCCACAGCACGCGCTCCGCGCTCGCGGCGTCGGCCTTGTCCGGATCGGCCGACACCCTGTACCGCGCGACCACCGTGTCGCCGTTCACGTCCGTGTAGTCGACGTAGAAGTGCTGCTTCGTCGAGCCGAACCCGGGAGGAAACGCGAGCCCCAGGAGCCCTTGTTCGCCGCCCGTGCTCACCAGGCCGCGCACGTCGAGGAACGGCGTGGACAGCAGCGTGTTGTCCGCGAGGCGCCCGATGCGGATACGCCCCGGCTTCTCGACGATGAACAGGCGGCCGCTCCCGTCGCCCGCGCCCGTGACGTCGACCGGCTGCACAGCCCTGAAACGCGCAAGCAGCCGGACGCTCGGCGCGCTCGCGGCAGGCTGGGTCGCAGCAGGCTCGGCGGCGCCACGGGCAGGCGCCGCACCCGGGCCGCAGGCCACCGCCACGGCGGCGATGCACGCGAGCGAGAGCGGAAGCACGAGCTTCTTGAGCATGGCTCCTCCTTCCCACGCATGCATAGTGCATACCCGGGAAAGGAACGCCGCGACTCGCCGTCAGCCGGCGAGGAGGCGCCTCGCGCCTGCGACGAACGCCGCCACGTCCTCCGGCGTCGTGTCCCACGAGGCCACCCACCTGACTTCGCCGGCGCGCTCGTCCCACACGTAGAAACCGAACTCCTTGGCAAGCGGCTCGATCGCCTCGCGCGGCAAGATCGCGAACACCTCGTTGGCCTCCACCGGCTGCGTGATCGCCACGCCTGGCACTGCCGCCATCCCTTCCGCGAGCAGCCGCGCCATCTCGTTCGCATGCCGCGCGTTCTCGAGCCACAGGTCGCCGCCGAAGAGCGCGATGAACTGCGCCGCGATGAACCGCATCTTCGAGGCGAGCTGCGCGCACTGCTTGCGGACGAACCGGAAGTCCGCGCCCAGCCCGTCGCGCAGGAACACGACCGCTTCGCCGAACAGCATCCCGTTCTTGGTGCCGCCGAACGACAGCACGTCGACGCCCGCGTCGGCGACCATCTCCCGAAGCGAACAGCCGAGGGCCGCTGCGGCATTGGAGATGCGTGCTCCGTCGACGTGCAGGTACATGCCGTGCTCGTGCGCGACGTCGGCGAGCGCCGCGATCTCGGCAGGGCCGTAGACCGTGCCGTACTCGGTGCTCTGCGAGACCGAAACCACGCGCGGCTGCGAGTGGTGCTCGACGCCGACGCCGAAGATGGCGCGCTCCACCATCTCGGGCGTCAGCTTGCCGTCAGGCGTCGGCACCGCGATCGATTTGCCACCGGTGAAGCGCTCCGGCGCGCCGCACTCGTCCACGTTGATGTGCGCGGTCGCCGGGCAGATGACCGCCTCGTACGGCCGCATCAGCGCCGCAAGGGCCGTCACGTTCGCGCCTGTGCCGTTGAAGACGAAGAACGCCCGCGCCTCGTCGCCGAGATGGCGCCGCACGACAGCCTCTGCCGCACGTGTCCAATCGTCGTCGCCGTACGCGTACGCGTGGCCCTCGTTCGCCGCGCGGATCGCATCCAGCACTGCGGGATGCGCGCCCGACGCATTGTCGCTCGCGAACATCCGCCTGACCATGCGTCACTCCCCTTCTGACTCGCGCACGCTTCGCCGGCGCGCCACGGCAAGCGCAGCGGCGGCCAGAGCGAAACCCGCTGCTCCGACGAGACCGTCACGAAGCCGCACGGTCTCCGCTCGTTTGGTGCCGCGTTCGACGACCTCGAGCGAGGTCGCATGCACGTCGAGGTCGCCGCCGTGGCGGTCGCACGCGAGGTTCACGACACCCGTCACGCGCACCGTGTCGCCTGTCTGCCGGTACCCGCCCCAGCGCTCGATCGGGCGCGCCATCTCGCGCGGCATCCACACGCCGATGGCCGCGCCGCTGGCGAGCACGTTGACCCAGACGCTGTCCTCGTCTGCTCGCAGCGCCTCCCCGATCGCCTCGCCCTCGAAGACCACCTGTTGCCCGTCGAGCTCGGCAGCCCGAGCGACGACTTCGGGGATTCGCATCGGCAGCGCCTCTTGGGCTACGGCCGCCGCAGGAACCAGCCCGACGAGCAACGCCGCCGTCGCGAGGAGCGCAGGCACGGCGCGCCTCATCTGCCGCCCCGTCTGGTCGCCGGGAGCATCGTGGCCGCGACGAGCGCGAACAGCGCGATGAACTCGAGACGCCCGGCCCACATCTGCACGATGTACGTCGCCTTGAGCACCGCCGGCATCGAAGGCGACGTGATGCCCGTCGACAACCCTACGTTCGCGGCCGCAGACACAGATTCGAAGACTGACTCGGCGACGCCATAGCCGCATGCGACCCCCACCAGGCCGCCCGTCACGTACGTCACCAGGTATAGCGTTGCGATCATGAGCGCAGACGCCAGGGCCTCCGGCGTCAGGATGCGAGACTTCATGTGGTGGAAGCGCGTCACCACGATGGCAGTCGGCGGAGCGAGCGAGGACTTGACCCACCGCACGACGCCCTTTGCGATAAGCCCGACGCGAAGCGCCTTGATGCCGCCAGCCGTCGAGGACGCCATGCCGCCGAACGCCATCGCGAGCACGACGGCGACGAAGCCGAGGCCGCCGAAGTCTCGCAGCCACTGCACCGCATACAGCGTCTGGTGACCGGTGCCGGTGTTCGCTGAAAGCACGTGGTAGACGCCTTTGCGCACGACCTCGCCAGATGACCCGAACGCTAGCGTCGCCGCCAGGCCGCTAGCCGCGAGCACGCTCAGGGCGAAGATGTTGAGCGCAAGCGTGCGGACCTCCGTGTTCTTGAACAGCTCGCCGCGGTCTCCTCGCCAGATGTCGGCGTGGAGGCTGAAGTTGAACGTGCCCGCCAGCATCAGCATCACGGTGATCCACTCAAACCACGCGCTGTGGTAGTAGAGAGCGTTTTGCGACTGCGGTCCGAAACCGCCCGTGTCGAACGTCGCCACCGTCGCCCAGAATGCGTGCAGGGTGCCGCGCACGAGGTCCATCCCGCGCACGAGGTTCAGGACCGAAAGCGCCGTCGTGCCCAGCAGCACGTACACCGCCGTGACGAACCAGATGAAGCGCGCGGTGTTGATGACGTTCGGCATGATCCGCTCGTCGCGCGCCTCCGCAAGGTACAACGAGACCGCACCGCCGCCGTGCGCGAGCGCGAACGAAAGCACCGCCACGACGATCCCCTGACCGCCCACCAGGTGCATCAGGTGACGCCACATGTTGTGCGCGTGTGCAAGGTGGTCGAGGTCTTGGACGAGCGTGAGTCCCGAGGTCGTGAGCGACGACATCGACTCGAACAGCGCATCTAGGTATGAACCGTAGTGACCCGAAAGAGCGAGCGGCACGGCTCCGAACACCGCAGCAGCGAAACACCCGAGAGCGGTCACGATCAGCCCGTTCGCCGCGGTGAGCTTCGCGCGCTCTGGAGCCGCCAGCATCAGCAGCGCACCCGCGCCGAGCGCAAGCCCGCTCCCCGCGAAGTAGTGGAGCATCGGGGCCCGCTCACCCAGGATCGCCGCCGTCACGAACGGAACGGCCATGAGGATGCCGATGCCGACGACGAGCATGCCGAGGTACCGGGCGATCACTCGGACATCATCACGCGTGCGAGGTACCCACATGCTTCGCAAGACTCCCTAGACCAGGACCGCGATGAGGACCGCAACGGCAGCAAGCAGAGCGATGAAGGCGGCCGCCACCGCAACCTCAGTGAGGAGACCGCTTCGCCAGTGCTTGTACGGGCTCTGTAACGGACTGATTTCTGGCACTGGACTCCCGTCGCGCACGACGCCGATGCTCGTGACGCGAATGGTACCGCAAACGGTGACCGTGCCGCTTCAGACCGCCGACAGCTCCAGACGCTGCTGTCCAGCGTCGGCCTCGGCAGTGCGGCGAAGCGCCAGGATCGCCACGTCCTCGGTCAGCCGCCCCTCGGCGAACGAGAACAGCTCGAGGAAGAGCTCCTGCGGAACGTCTTGGGTCTGCACGTCGGAGCACGCTGCGCACGCGCGAAGGAAGCGCCGAGAGCCGAACTGCTCGCCGTCGTGCCGCCTCGCTGCGACCGCGCCGCTCGTGTAGGCGACGAGAAGGTCTCCGACGGCGAGCTCGATGTGATGGACCCCTACGCCGTGAGCGCGCCGTGAGCCAAGCACCGGCCCATCGCTCTCCAGCGCGACGGGCTCCTCGCCAGGCCGGACGAGCACCGGGGGAAGGTGCCCGGCGCTGGCGTACGACATCGCGCCCGTCCTCAGGTCCAGCGTGGCGAAGAACGCGCTGGCGCTCAACCCTGGCTGCGTGTGTGCGACCACGTCATCCGCATGCTTGAGAACGCTGCTGGGGGCCGGCAGCCGATACGCCTCGGAGCGTATCGCGCTTTTCAACAACGTCGCGAGCGCAGGGACCTCCGTCGACCCGCGCTCGACGCTCCCGATCACCACACCCGCACGGCCCTCGGGCAGCGGCGTCACGTCGTAGAAGTCCCGCCCGAGCACGGCCCCGGAAGAGGCGGAGTGGAACAGGTGTCCGATCTCGCAGCCGTCCACCGCGTCCGGAGCGGTGAAGAAGGCCGACTGCAGCGTGCGACGCATCGCGCGCTCCGACTCGTATGCCCGCGCGTTCTCGAGCGCGAGCGACAGCGAGACGGACAGCTTCTCGGACGCTTCGAGCACGGCAGCGCTGAAGGCCGCCTCCGTGTCCCAGCAGAAGCCCAAGACCGCCGCCGCCTCGCCACGGTGCAATACGGGAACCAGCAAGAACGCGCCGATGTCGTGCCGCTCCATCAAGAGACGCTCGACGGCGTCGGCGTCCTCGGCGGACCCGACGGCGATCACGCGCATGCGCTCGGCAGCCAGCCGCGGCAGCGAGGGGCCGTCGTCCGAGAAGCGCAGCCCCACCATCTCGCCTGGCCATCCGTGAACGTTCCGGAACACCCAGGCGCCAGGCACCCGCTCGGCGATCCAGCCCCAGTCGGCGCCGAACACCTCGGTCGCCTCGACGAGCACGCGCTGCATCGCTTCCTCAGCGTCGAGCGTTGAGAGGATGGTCGCGTCGATCAGGCCCATCGCACGCCGGATCTCGTCTAGTTCTGCTTCAGCCCGCTTGCGTGCAAGGACGGCCTGCGTGACGTCCACCGCGGTGAATAGCACGTCGAACGGACCGCCGACTTCTCCTGGAATCGGCAGGTAGTCCAACTGCCAGTAGGTGGTCTCTCCCCAGGAGGGCGAGTGCTCGTACTCGGGAACAGTCACCGCATGGCCCGTGTACGCGGCGTCGATGAAGCGCACGGCGGAACGGGTGTCGGACAGGAACCCTCTGACCGGCATGCCGAGCAGGTCCCACTGCGGCCGGACGTCGTCGAGCACGTCGCGGAACGCGCGGTTCATCCAGACGAACCGCATCTCGGCCCCCGACCAGACAGCAGCGGGGAACGAGGCGCCCTCGAGCATCTCCGCAAGAGCGGCCCGTCTTCGGTCTTGCCCGCGGGCAAGCGGTCGTCTGTCGGCTATCTCAGTCGTGACGGCTCCTCGAAAGACGTCTTACGCGCAATGTATCGGCTCGATGACGCATCTGCTCAAGATGAACGCGCCGAACGGCGAAGGGGATACAGGTAGGGTTGGATCGGATCGTGGAGGTGATCCGTATGGGACGCAGGACACTCGCCCTCGTGGCGGCGCTCGCGCTCGTCTTCACGACGATCTCGGTGGGCGCTGCTGGCTGCACGAAGAGACCGTCGACCTCGACCGAAGACGCAACCGGCTCTCGTCCCGCAACCACGACGTCGGCTGAGGAGACCACAGAGCAGAACGAGGCGACCGCCACACCGCCAGAGAACAGCGGGGGCCCAGTCGCTCCCCGACGCCTGACGCTTGCCGTGTACCTGCCGCGCGGCGACAAGCTCGGAGTGGTCGCGCGCGAGGTGCCGCAGACCAAGGCAGTCGCAACCGCTGCAGTAAACGAGCTCCTCAAAGGGCCGTCGAGCGCCGAGGTCGCATACGGCTTCCACACGGAGGTGCCTGCCGGGACACGGCTCCGGTCGATCTCGATACGCGACCACGTGGCGACCGTCGACCTCACGGGCGAGTTCGACGACGGAGGCGGGTCGCTCTCGATGTTCATGCGGCTCGCCCAGCTCGTGTTCACCGTGACGCAGTTCGATTCCGTCGACGCGGTGACGCTGAAGCTCGACGGCGTCCCGGTGGAGATCTTCAGCGGCGAGGGCATCGTGATCGACAAGCCGATGCGCCGCGCAGACTTCGAAGACGTCCTGCCCGCGATCTTCGTCGAGAAGCCGCTTCCGGGAGCGACGAGCAAGAGCCCCTTGAAGATCAGCGGCACCGCGAACGTCTTCGAGGCCGTCTTCAAGGCCGAGGTGCGGGACGCGTCGGGCGCGGTGGTCGGCTCGAAGACGGTGACGGCGACCTCCGGGACCGGCACGCGAGGAACCTTCGCCGACAGCGTCCCGTTCACGGTCACGCGCACGCAGATGGGCTCGCTCGTCGTGTTCGCCGAGTCGCCGCGGGACGGATCGCGGATCGACGTCGTGACGATCCCGGTCAAGCTCGTCCCGTAGCGGACCCCCTCACCGAGCATGCCAGGTGCGCCGATAGTACAATCGGCGCACCTGCCGTTTCGAGGAGGACGCGATGGCTGAGTTCCAGACCGACGACCGCGACGCCTACCCGCCGAGCCTGCTCGAGCAGGTCATCGGCGCCGAGGCGGAGTTCCTCGCTGGAGGGCACGGCCACGAGGAGAACACCGTCTCCGCAGTCCGGATCTTCCTCGAGTTCTTGCGGGGCTTCGAGTTCCTGAACATCAACCGCCCCATGGTGACCGTGTTCGGTTCCGCGCGTTTCGGCGAGGACCACGAGTACTACCAGCTGGCGCGCTCGCTCGGCCGCGCGCTCGCCGAAGAGGGCTACGCCGTGATGACAGGCGGCGGCCCCGGCATCATGGAAGCCGCCAACCGGGGCTGCAAGGACGCCGGCGGGCTGTCCATCGGCGCGAACATCCACCTGCCGCACGAGCAGAAGCCGAACCCGTACCTCGACCGGGTGATGACCTTCGAGCACTTCTTCGTGCGCAAGGTCATGATGGTGAAGTACTCCCGGGCGTTCGTCATCATGCCCGGCGGCTTCGGGACCTTAGACGAGCTGTTCGAGGCCATCACGCTCATCCAGACCGGCAAGATGGCGTCGTTCCCCGTCGTCGTGATGGGCTCGCACTACTGGCGGCCGCTCATGCTGTTCTTCCGCGACACGCTCGTCGCGAACGGCACCATCGAAGCGACCGACCTGGACTACATCTACTTGACCGACGTCGTCGAAGACGCGATCGCGTACATCAAGGCGCACCCGCACGGCAACAACGGCACGATGCCGTAGCGGGGCGCGGACGGCCGCGGCTGGATCGCCGCACGCTCCGCACCCCGCCCGCGCTCACACCGCCTCGTCGTACGCGCGCTCGAACTGGCTCGTGTATAGCTCGTGGTAGAACCCGCGGCGCGCCATGAGCGTCTCGTGGTTGCCCTGCTCGACGATGCGGCCGTTGTCCATGACGATGATCGTCTCTGCGTTGCGGATGGTCGACAGACGGTGCGCGATCACGAAGCTCGTGCGGCCCTTCATGAGCCGCGCCATCGCCCGTTGGATGAGCACCTCGGTGCGCGTGTCCACCGAGCTCGTGGCCTCGTCGAGGATGAGGATCTGCGGGTCGGCGAGGAATGCTCGCGCTATCGTAAGCAGCTGCCGCTCGCCTTGCGAGACGTTGGCGGCGTCGTCGTCGATGCGCGTGTCGTAGCCGTCCGGCAGCGTCCGCACGAAGTGGTCGACGTGCGCCGCCTGCGCCGCGGCGACGATCTCCTCCTCGGTCGCGCCCTCCTTGCCGTACGCGATGTTCTCGCGGATGGTTCCGCCGAACAGCCACGTGTCCTGTAGCACCATGCCGAACAGGCGCCGCAGATCGTCGCGGGCCATGTCGCGGACGTCCACGCCGTCGATGCGGATGGCGCCCGCATCCACGTCGTAGAAGCGCATGAGCAGGTTGACGAGCGTCGTCTTGCCCGCGCCCGTCGGGCCGACGATCGCCACGGTGTGCCCCGGCTCCACCGTCAGGCTCAGGTCCTCGATGAGCGGTTTGTCAGGCAGGTACCGGAACGAGACGCGGTCGAACTCGACCCGCCCGCCGACCTTCGCAAGCCGCACGGGCTGGGCTGGGTCCGGAGTCTCTTCCGGCTCGTCGAGGAGTTCGAAGACGCGCTCCGCGGACGCAACCGTCGACTGCAAGACGTTCGCGATGCTCGCCGTCTGCACGATCGGCTGCGTAAACTGCTGCGAGTACTGGATGAACGCCTGCACGTCGCCCAAGGTGAGCGTCCCATTCGCCACGCGCACACCGCCGACGACGCAAATCGCCACGTAGTTCAACTTGTTGATGAAGTTCATCGAGGGCTGGATGATGCCCGAGATGAATTGCGCCTTGAAGCTCGCGTCGTACACCTGCTCGTTGAGCTCGTCGAAGCGCTCGATCGCCTGCTTCTGACGCCCGAACACCTTCACGATTGCATGACCGGTGTGCATCTCTTCCACGTGGCTGTTGAGCGCGCCGATGCGTTCCCACTGCCGCGCGAACTGCACCTGCGAGCGCTTCGCGATCGCCATCGTCACGACGACCGACAGCGGCACGGTGACAAGCGAGATCAGCGCGAGCACCGGGCTGATCGAGAACATCATCGCGAGCACGCCGACGATGGTGAGCACGGCAGTCACGAGCTGCGTGAGCGCCTGCTGCAGCGTCTGGGCGATGTTGTCGATGTCGTTCGTCACGCGGCTGAGGATGTCGCCACGCGGATGGTCGTCGAAGTACTTCAGCGGTAGCCGTGCGAGCTTCTCGTCCACGCGCCTGCGCATGTCGTAGACCACGCGCTGCGAGACGCCTGCCATCAGGTAGCCTTGGCCCCACATGAAGAGCGCTGAGAGCAGGTAGAGCCCGCCGACGACAGCGAGGATGCCGCCAAGGCGGTCGAAGTCGATGCCCTTGCCAGGCGTGACGTCCATCGCCGAGAGCATGTCGGCGAGGCGGTCTTGCCCCTTGGCGCGCAGCATCTGCACGACCTGGGACTTCTGGACGCCGGCCGGCATCTGCTTGCCGACGACCCCTTCGAAGATCACGTTGGTCGCTTTCCCGATGACCTTCGGCGCCGCGACGCTGAGCGCGACGCTCGCCGCCGCAAGCACCATCACGAGCGCAATGCGCGCCGCCTGCGGCTTCAGCAGCGCTCCCAGCCGTTTGAGCGTCCCTTTGAAGTCGCGCGCCTTCGCGGCCGGCGCAGCCATGAAGTGACCGCCGCCCGGCCCGAACCCCCTGCCGGGCCCGGGACCCGGGCGGCCAGAGCCGAACGCCAAAGCGCGATCGACGCGCGTCACTGCCTTGTCCTCGCTCATGCGATCTCCTCAAGCGTCAACTGAGACTCGACGATCTCACGGTAGGTCTCGCACGTCTCGAGCAGCTCGGCGTGCGTGCCGATGCCGACGACCCGCCCCTGGTCGAGCACGACGATGCGATCGGCGTCCATGATGGTGCTCACGCGCTGCGCGACGATGATCACCGTCGCGTCGCGCGTCTCGCGCCGGAGCGCCTTGCGCAGGCGCGCGTCGGTGGCGAAGTCCAGCGCCGAGAAGCTGTCGTCGAACACGTACACGTCCGGCTTCTTCACGAGCGCCCGCGCGATAGCGAGGCGCTGGCGCTGGCCGCCCGAGACCGACACGCCGCCCTGCGCGACGGGCGTATCAAGGCCCTGCGGCATCGCTTCGACGAACTCGCGGGCCTGCGCGACCTCGAGCGCGTGCCACAGATCCTCGTCCGTCGCATCCGGCTTGCCGAACCGCAGGTTGTCGGCCACCGTCCCCGAGAACAGGAACGCCTTCTGCGGCACGAAGCCGATCTTCGCCCACAGCCGCTCGCGAGGCATCTCGCGCACGTCCACGCAGTCGACGAGCACCCGCCCCTCGGTGGCGTCGTAGAAGCGCGGGACGAGGTTGATGAGCGTGGACTTGCCGCTGCCGGTGCTCCCGACGATGGCCGTCACCTCGCCTGGCGCCGCTGAGAACGTCACGTCGCACAGCACAGGATGCTCCGCGCCGGGGTAGCGGAAGCTCACGCCCTCGAACGCCACGAACCCGCACGCCTCCGACTCTTGCGCCGGCGTCTGCGGATCGCGGATCGAAGGCTCCGTCTCCAGCACCTCGACGATGCGCTCCGCGGACGCCGCGGCGCGCGGCACCATCACGAACATCAGCACCGCCATCATCACCGAGATGAGGATCTGCATCATGTACGCGAGGAACGCCATCAGGTTGCCGACCTGCATCGCGCCTGCGTCAACCCGCCGAGCGCCGAACAGCAGGATCGCCACCGTCGTGAGGTTGAAGATGACCATCATCGCCGGCATGACGGTGGCGAACAGCCGCTGCACGCGAAGCGCGGTCTCAGTGAGGTCCGCGTTGGCCTCTTCGAACCGCTCCTGCTCGTGCGCGGTGCGCACGAAGGCGCGGATCACGCGCACGCCCGAGAGGTACTCCCTCACGACCTGGTTGATGCGGTCGGTCTTGGCCTGCACCGCGCGGAACAGCGGCAACGCCTTTGAAAGCGCGAGGCCGATCACGACGCCCATCAGCGGTATGACGACGAGCAGGAGCCCGGAAAGCGGGACGTCTTGCCGAAGGGCCATGACGACGCCGCCGATCGCCATCACGGGCGCCAGGATCATGATGTTCAGGGCCATGACGGCCAGCATCTGGACTTGCTGCACGTCGTTGGTGTTGCGCGTGATGAGCGACGCCGTCCCGAAGCGGTTGAGTTCCGCCGCCGAGAACCCTTCGACCGCCCTGAACACCGCGCTGCGCACGTCGCGACCGAACGCCATCGCCGTCTTCGCGCCGAAGTACACGGCGACCACTGACACGATGCCGAGCACAAGCGTCACGCCGACCATGAGCCCGCCCGTGCGCAAGATGTAGTCGACGTCGCCCTGCGCGATGCCGTTGTTGATGATCTCGGCGTTGAGGTCGGGCAGGTACAGGTTGGCGATCGCCTGAGCCACGAGCAGCACCACCACCAGGGCGATCTGCTTCCCGTAGGGCTTCAAGAACCGTGCGAGCTTGCTCATGTCACTCCTCGTCCGCCATGGTGCTGTCGGCTCCGGCGCTGGGCCCAAGCGCGTCGGCGAGGTTCTCGCCCACGCGGGTGAGCAGCCGCGAAAGCTCGGCAAGATCCGCCTGCGTGAGTCCTGCGAGCATCGACTCGGCCTGCGATGCGAAGGTCTCGGCAAGCGCCGCTGCGACCTCGCGCCCGCGCGCGGTCAGCCGGATGCGCATGAGACGCTGGTCGTGGGGATCGGGCTTGCGCTCCACGAGACCCGCCCGCTCCATCTTCTGCACGATGCCGGTCACGGTCGGCGCCGACACGAACAGACGCAGCGCGAGCTCGCGCTGCGACAACCCCTCCTCGCCACGAAGCGCGAAGAGGCACGCGGCCTGTCCCGGATGCACGCCGACTTGTGAGAACGCGCGGAACGCATGCTGACGGTACAGCATCATCACGCGCTTGAGAGCGCGGAAGACACCCACGGCGTTGGGATCAAGCGCTTCCAAGGGGTCGAATGCGGGTCCGGAAGTGGCCGGACCGTCGCAGCAGCCGTGCGAACCGTTCGATACGTCCATCGCCGTCGCCTAATCGCTTAGGAACATAACCATTAGCATACTAACGGTCTGCCTAGGCGCCGTCAACTGGACGGCTCCGGACAAAGCCGGAGCCGTCGCCTCACGCTATCGAACCGCCGGTGGCGCGCCTCAGCGCGCCGCCTCGTGCCGCACCGAGCGGATGCCGATCTCGTCGTCGATCAGATCGATGACCACCGTGTCGCCGTCCCGCACCTCGCCTGCCACGAGCGCCTTCGCGATGCGGTCCACGACCTCACGCTGGATGACGCGCTTCAGCGGACGGGCGCCATACACCGGGTCGAACCCGTCGAGCGCGATGCGCTCCAGCGCCGCCGGCTCGATCTCGAGCGTGATGCGCCGCTCAGCAAGCCGCTGCTTGACGCGCTCCAGCTGCAGCTCGGCGATCTCCGCGACCTGCTCCATCGTGAGCTGGTGGAACACCACGATGTCGTCGATGCGGTTCAAGAACTCCGGCCGGAACGTCTGGCGAAGCACCTCTTCCACCGCCGCCTTCATCTGCTCGTAGTCGCCGCTCTTCGCGAGCTCCGTGACGAACTGGCTGCCGACGTTGCTCGTCATGATGACGATGGCGTTGCGGAAGCTCACCGTGCGGCCCTGGCCGTCGGTCAAGCGCCCGTCGTCGAGCACCTGCAGAAGCACGTTGAACACGTCCGGGTGCGCCTTCTCGATCTCGTCGAGCAGCACGACGCTGTACGGACGCCGTCGCACCGCCTCGGTGAGCTGCCCGCCCTCCTCATAGCCGACGTAGCCCGGCGGCGCGCCGATCAGCCGCTGCACGCTGAACTTCTCCATGTACTCGCTCATGTCGATGCGCACCATGTTGCGCTCGTCGTCGAACAAGAACTCCGCAAGCGCGCGTGCGAGCTCGGTCTTGCCGACGCCGGTCGGGCCGAGGAACAGGAACGAGCCGAGCGGCCGGTTGGGGTCGGAAAGACCGGCTCTCGCCCGGCGGATGGCGTTCGCGACCGCGGCGATCGCCTCGTCTTGGCCGACCACGCGCTTGTGCAGCAGCTCCTCAAGGCGCACGAGCTTCTCCATCTCGCCTTCGAGGAGTTTTGAGACCGGCACGCCGGTCCACGAGCTCACCACCTCGGCGATCTCGGTCTCGGTGACCTCCTCTTTGAGCATCGCCTCGCCCGACTGCAGCTGCTTCAAGCGTTCGTCCGCTTCGGCAAGCCGCCGCTCGAGCTCAGGGATGCGGCCGTACCGGATCTCGGCCGCGCGCTGCAGGTCGCCGTCGCGCTCGGCCCGCTCGGACTCGACCTTCGCTTCGTCGAGCTCGGCCTTCAGGCGCTGCACCTCGGCGATGACGGCCTTCTCGCTCTCCCAGCGCGCCTTGAGGCCCGAGAGTTTCTCTTGCAGTTCGGCCATCTCAGCACGCAGCGCGTCGAGCCGCTCCTTGCTCGCCTCGTCCTTCTCCTTCATGAGCGCCTGCTCCTCGATCTGGAGCTGGCGGAGCTTGCGGTCGAGCTCGTCGATCTCGGTCGGCATCGAGTCGATCTCCATGCGCAGCCGGCTCGCCGCCTCGTCGATGAGGTCGATCGCTTTGTCCGGCAAGAAGCGGTCGGTGATGTAGCGGTCCGACAGCATCGCCGCGGCCACGATGGCGCCGTCGGTGATGCGCACGCCGTGATGCACCTCGTACTTCTCTTTCAAGCCGCGCAGGATCGCGATGGTGTCCTCCACCGTCGGCTCGCCCACGTACACCGGTTGGAAGCGGCGCTCGAGCGCCGCGTCCTTCTCCACGTGCTCGCGGTACTCGTCGAGCGTCGTGGCGCCGATGCAGTGGAGCTCGCCGCGCGCGAGCGCCGGCTTGAGCATGTTCGAAGCGTCCATCGCGCCTTCAGCCGCGCCGGCCCCGACGAGCGTGTGGAGCTCGTCGATGAACAGGATGATGCGGCCCTCGGCGTTCTGCACCTCGCGCAGCACTGCCTTGAGCCGGTCCTCGAACTCGCCGCGGTACTTCGCGCCAGCCACCATCGCGCCTAGGTCGAGCGCGACGATCTCCTTGTCCTTGAGCGTCGCCGGGACGTCGCCCGCGACGATGCGCTGCGCGAGCCCCTCGACGATGGCCGTCTTGCCGGTGCCTGGCTCGCCGATGAGCACCGGGTTGTTCTTCGTGCGCCGCGACAGCACCTGGATGACGCGGCGGATCTCGGCGTCGCGGCCGATCACCGGATCGAGCTTGCCCTCGCGCGCCGCCGCCGTCAGGTTGCGGCCGAACCGCTCGAGCGCCTGGAACTGCGCCTCGGGATTCTGGTCGGTCACGCGCGCGCCCGCGCGCAGCTCCTCGATGGCGGCGAGCAACCGCGGGGCCGTCACGCCGTGCACGCTCAAGATGCGGCTCGCCTCGCCGTTCTCCTCGGCGATTCCGAGGAGCAGGTGCTCCGTCGACACGAACGCGTCTTTGAGCTTCTCGGCGTGCTTGAAGGCCGCGTTGAGCACGGTGCTCAAACGCGGACCGATGCCCGCAGGGCCCGTCACGCCCGGCCCGGAGACCTTGGGCATCTTGGCGATCGCCGCCGAGACCTCGGCTTCCACGAGGTCGGGGTCGGCGCCGACTTTCTGCACGATCGGCCGGACGATGCCCTCGGCGGCGTCCAGGAGCGCCTTCAAGAGGTGCTCCGGCTCTATCGTTTGCGAGGAGGCGTCGTCGGCGATGCCTTGCGCCGCCTGCAGCGCCTCCTGCGCTTTGACTGTCAACTTGTCCAATCTCATCTCACATCACTTCCTTGCGACGGCCAGGGTTTACCCGCCGCGTCTTCACCTGCAGTCGCTCCTGCGCACGATGCCGCCGCGCGGCACGTGCACGATGTCGGCGCGCATGCTCTGACGCACGCGCTGTATCTCCACGGCGAGCCGTCGTTCGGCCTGGCTCGCCTGCGCTCGGGCCGCGTCTAACTCGGCTTGCAGCCGAGCGATGCGGTCCTCCAACTCCAAGATCCGCACGACGCCCGCGAGGTTCACCCCTTCGTCCTGGGTCAGCCGCTGTATCAGCCTGAGACGCTCGATGTCAGCGTCTGAGTACAGACGCGTGTTGCCAGCCGAGCGCTTCGGCTTGATCAGGCGCTTGCGCTCGTAGATGCGAAGCGTCTGCGGGTGCATGCCCGCGAGCTGCGCGGCCACGCTGATCATGTACAGCGGCCGGTCCTTGCTGCTCCGCTGGCTCTTCATCGCTCGCCTCCCTATCTGCCTACTTGATGTGCGAACGCACGTCCTCGGACGACAGCCGCGCGAACTCCTCCAGCAGCTCGCGCTGCCGTGCCGAGAGCTTCGTCGGCACTTTCACGCGGATCTTCACCTTCAAGTCGCCGGTGCCCTTGCCCTTCAAGCGGGGCGCTCCCTTCCCAGGGATCCGCAGCACCTTGCCGTCCTGCGTGCCGGCCGGGATCTTCAGCCGCACGCGCTCGCCCGCAGGCGTTGGAACCGTCACTTCGGTGCCGAGCGCCGCTTCCGCGATCGTCACCGGAAGCTCGAGCACCACGTCCGCGCCGTCACGCGAGAAGTACGCGTGCGGCTTGACGTGCGTCACGACGTACAGGTCGCCCGGCGGCCCGCCTGCGACGCCCGGCTCGCCTTTGCCTTTGAAGCGCAGCTTGCTGCCGTCGGTGACGCCCGCCGGGATGTTCACCGTCACCGGCTTCACGCGCGTCACGGCGCCGCGGCCCTTGCACGTCGGGCACGGCTGCTCGACGACCGTGCCCTCGCCGCCGCACCGCGGGCAGGTGCGGGAGAACCCGAACAGCCCCTGGCCTTGCGTGACGTGGCCCGTGCCTTTGCAGGTCGGGCAGGTCGTGCGGCTCGTCCCGGGCTTCGCGCCAGTGCCGTGACAGGTCGCGCAGGTCTCATCGCGCCGGACGTCGACCTTCGTCGAGATGCCCCGCAACGCCTCGTCGAACGAGAGCGTCACGTCGTACTGGAGGTCGGCGCCTCGGCGAGCAGCGCTGCGCGCTCCCGTGCGGGCGCCGGCCGCCGCTCGGAAGCCGGAGAACAGGTCGCCGAAGATGTCGCCTAGATCCCCGATGTCGCCGACGTGCGTGTAGGTGAAGCCGCCCGGCCAGCCCGCGCTCCCGCCCGGAGCGCCCGCACCCGGCGGCACATTGCCACCGAAGTACTGGCCGAACTGGTCGTACTGCTTGCGCTTCTCCGGGTCGGACAGGACCTCGTACGCCTCGTTGATCTCCTTGAAGCGCTCCTCGCTGCCGCCGGCGTCGGGGTGGTGCTTGCGCGCCTGCTTCCGGAAGGCCTTCTTGATCTCCTCCGGGGTGGCGTTCCGGCTGACGCCCAGTATGTCGTAGTAGTTCTTGGCGGCAGCCATCGCCTACTCCTTCGCCGACGGCCCTCCGGTGCTGACGACGACCATCGCAGGCCGAACCACTTTGCCCGCGAGCTCGTACCCCTTCTGGTAGACCTCCACCACGGTGCCTTCCGGGACGCTTTCGTCTTCTCGCTGCCCGACCGCTTGGTGCACGGCCGGGTCGAAGGGCTGGCCGAAGGGGTCGATGACCTCGACCCCTTCCTTCTTAAGCACGTCGAGCATCTGCCGGTGCACCATCTCCACGCCTTCGAGCAGCTGCTTGAGGTCGCCACCCGCCGTCACGTGGTCGATGGCGCGCTCCAGGTTGTCGAGCACCGGCAGGATCTCGGCGATGATTCGCTCGCCCGCGCGAGCGGCCATCTCAGCCTGGTCACGCGCGACGCGCTTGCGGTAGTTCTCGAACTCCGCCTTGACGCGCTGCGCGGTCTCCAGGTGCTCGGCCGCCTCCTGGCGCGCCGCTTCGAGCTCTGCTTGCAGCTGGTCGCCACGCAGCTCGAGCTCGGCTCCCAGGTCCGTCTCCAACTCAGGGTCGACGGGAGACTCCGCGGCGGAAGCGCCCCCGACGGGCGCCTCCGCAGGGCGCTCTTCCCGAGGACCGCGCCCGGAGGGGGCGCTTCCGCCGCTCACGGTGCGCTTCCGCTCGACCATGGCTACTTCTCCTCGTCCACGACCTCGAAGTCAGCGACCTCTTCCTCGCTGGACCCGCCAGCCGCCGAAGCGCTCTCCGCCGAGCCAGCCTCGCCGCTGGCCTGCGACTGCTGGTAGACGATCTCCGCCAGCTTGTAGGACGCCTGCTGCAAGCGCTCGGTCGCGCGGCGGATCTCGTCGAGGTCGCCGCCCTCGAGCGCCTTCTTCACGTCCGCGATGGCGTCCTCGCACGCGCTCTTCGTGTCCGCAGGCACCTTGTCGCCCAGGTCTTTGAGCGACTTCTCTGTGGCATACACGAGCGTGTCGGCGTTGTTGCGCACCTCGGCTTCCTCGCGCTTGCGGCGGTCCTCCTCCGCGTGCGCCTCGGCCTCACGCACCATCCGCTCGACCTCCTCGTCCGAGAGCGCGGTCGAACCGGTGATGGTGATCTTCTGCTCCTGGCCTGTGCCGAGGTCTTTCGCGCTCACGTTCACGATCCCGTTGGCGTCGATGTCGAACGTGACCTCGATCTGCGGCACGCCGCGCGGCGCGGGCGGGATGTTCGTGAGGTGGAACCGGCCGAGCGTCTTGTTGTCGGCCGCCATCTCGCGCTCGCCCTGCAGCACGTGGATCTCGACGCTCGTCTGGCCGTCGGCCGCCGTCGTGAAGATCTCGCTCTTGCGGGTCGGGATCGTGGTGTTGCGCTCGATCAGCTTCGTCATGACGCCACCCAGCGTCTCCACGCCGAGCGACAGCGGCGTGACGTCGAGCAGCAGGATGTCCTTGACGTCGCCGGCGAGCACGCCGCCCTGGATGGCGGCGCCGAGCGCCACGACCTCGTCAGGGTTCACGCCCATGTGCGGGTCCTTGCCCGTGAGCTGCTTGACCAACTCCTGGACCGCAGGCATGCGCGTCGAGCCGCCCACGAGGATCACGTGGTCGATGTCGGACGTCTTGAGCCCCGCGTCCTTGATGGCCTGCTCGACCGGCTTGCGGCACCGCTCGAGAAGGTCCGAGGTGATCTTCTGGAACTCCGCGCGCGTGAGCGTGTAGTCCAGGTGCTTCGGACCGGTCTGGTCGGCAGTCACGAACGGGATGTTGATCTGCGTCGACTGCATCGACGAGAGCTCCATCTTCGCCTTCTCGGCGTGCTCCTTCAGACGCTGGAGCGCCATCTTGTCCTGACGCAGGTCGATTCCGTGGTCGGCCTTGAACTTGTCAGCCAGCCAGTCGATGATGCGCTGGTCCCAGTCGTCGCCGCCCAGGTGGTTGTCGCCCGAGGTCGACTTCACCTCGAAGACGCCCTCGCCGATCTCGAGGATCGACACGTCGAACGTGCCGCCGCCCAGGTCGAACACGAGGATCGTCTGGTCCTGGCCCTGCTTGTCCAGGCCGTACGCGAGGGCTGCCGCGGTCGGCTCGTTGATGATGCGCTTGACCTCGAGGCCTGCGATCTTGCCGGCGTCCTTCGTCGCCTGACGCTGCATGTCGTTGAAGTACGCCGGGACGGTGATGACCGCTTCGGTGACAGGCTCGCCGAGGTAGGCCTCCGCATCCGCCTTGAGCTTCTGGAGGATCATCGCCGAGATCTCCTCGGGCGTGTACTCCTTGCCCTCGACCTCGACGACCGCCCGCCCGTCCTTGCCCTTGACGACCTTGTACGCGACGGTCTTGCGCTCCGACTCGACCTCCTCGAAGCGCCGGCCGATGAAGCGCTTGATGCTCTTGATGGTGTTCTCAGGGTTGGTGATCGCCTGGTTCTTCGCCGCCTTGCCGACGATGCGCTCTCCGTTCTTGCGGAACGCCACCACCGACGGTGTCGTGCGGTCGCCCTCGGCGTTCACGATGATGGTCGGCTCCCCGCCTTCCAGCACCGCCATCGCCGAGTTCGTCGTGCCCAGGTCGATGCCGATGATCTTTCCCATGCTCGCTCTCTCCCTTCGATCCCGCGCGTGCGCGGATTCGTTCGTCTCTTCAGGCGCCGGAGCTCGTCGTCCCAGGCGCGCTTGCCACGGTATAATCTAAGTCACATCGTGTCAAGTTTTCTGAAATTGCTTGACTGATGATACCCAGGTTCGGCCGCGCCTAAGCACGCCGTGGCTGAACACCTGACAAGGAATCCCGCGCGGGACCAGAAGGTGTCGGCCTCCCCCTTTACAGGGCCGCACCCGTCGGCTACTGTACCTGGCGATTCGGCCCGCCCGCGTCGCCGGCGTTCGGGGGGCGTCAACGACGAAGGAGAAGGACATGCCTCGACCGATCATCGACCCTGAAGAGTGCTCCGGCTGCGGCATCTGCGTCGACGCGTGCCCCGAGGGGGTCCTCGAGCTCGTGGACGACGTCGCTGAGCCGGTCAACGAGGACGACTGCACCGGCTGCGCCACCTGCATGGAAGAGTGCCCCATGGGCGCGATCACCGAGATCGAAGAAGACTGACGCCCACAAGACCGCCGCATGAGACGCAGGGCGCCTTCGGGCGCCCTGTCCTTTCTGGACCCGCGCAGTCAGCGGCCCTTCGCAAGCGCCTTGAGCTGGCGCCAGACCGCGCGCTTCGCCCGTTCGTCAGCGAGCGCCGCGGCAAAGTCGTTCGTCGCGAGCAGCCTGAATCCCGGCACGTCCACCGGCTCGCCCGGCTTCAGTTCCTGCAATCCGAACGCGCGCGCGACGTCGTCCGCCGCGACCGGATCGAGCGCCAGGACGATCTCCGCCTCCACAGCGTGCGCTAACTCGCAGATGCGGCGGGCCGCTGCTTCGAGGTCCTCGTTCGCCTTCGCCGTCGGACGCGTCACGGCCAAGAACGGCTCTCCTGGGACGCCGAGCGCCGCGAGCGCTTTCCGGACCGCCTCGCCGTCGGGGCCCGCGAACGCTCGGCCCGCGGCCTCGTCCTCGCGCGAGAGCCGCCCCTTCACGACGAGCGCCGCGCAGTAGGCCGGGGACGACGATGCGATGCGCGGCGATCCGCCCACCACCGACTCGGCGCGCTCGACGTCGGCGGCGACCTTCGCCAGCCAGCTCCTGGCCGAGTCCGGCGCGGCAGCTGTGCGAGTCACGCACCCCTCCCGAACCACTTCACCGTCATCGCCAAGCCCGTCTCGAGCGGCACGCGGGCCTCCCAGCCGAAGACTTCCCGCGCCTTGGACGGGTCCAGCGCGCTTCGCGCGATGTCGCCTTCCCGTTCGGGGCCGTGCTCGACCGGACCGCCGTACCGGGTCGCCGCACGCAGATGCGCGACGAGCATGTCGATCGACGTCTCCGTGCCCGTGGAGATGTTGTACGCCGGGCCGTCGTCCCCTTCACCAGCGAGCAGGACTGGCGACTCCAGCGCCGCCAAGATCGCCCCGACGACGTCCCCGACGTAGATGAAGTCGCGCGTCTGAGCGCCGGTCCCGAGCACCACAGGTGGGCGCCCGGACGTCATCGCTGCCGAGAAGAGCGCGACCACCCCGCCCTCACCACGCCAGTCCTGGCGCGGACCGTACACGTTCGAGAATCGCAGCGACGCGAAGTCGACGCCGCTTCCACGCAGCTCCTCGGCGAGCACTCGCTCGGCCTCGAGCTTCGACGAACCGTACGGGTTCGTCGGACGCTTCTGCGCCGTCTCGCGGAGCGGGATTTCGGCCGGCTCGCCGTACACGGCCGCCGACGATGCCGAGAGCAGCTTGCGGGCGCCGCATGCTTTCGCTGCTCGCGCGACCGCGCGGGTCCCTCCGACGTTGATGCGCCAATCACGCTCGGGCTCCCTCACCGACACCGGGACGCTGGTCTGCGCTGCGAGGTGCACGATGACCTCTGGCGCTATCTCGCGGACCGCGTCGATGAACCGGCTGTCGGTGACGTCGAGCGTGCGCATGTTCGCGGCCGGATGCAGGTTCTCGAGGCTTCCGGTCGACAGGTCGTCGACCACGTGCACCTCGTGGCCCGCACCGACAAGCGACCAGACGAGGTTCGAGCCGATGAAGCCTGCGCCGCCGGTCACCAGTACCCGCATGTCGTCTCCCTACTCTCTCCCTGCTTGGTTCGGCGTGGCTCCCACGAGCACCGCACGCGCAACGATACGGTACCGCGCGCTATACGGCGGGTGGCACGCAGTAAGCGTCAGCGAAGGCTCTTCGGTCGTTGCGAAGACCTCGGTCTGGTCTGGACGCACCACGAAGACCCGCTCCACTTCATAGGTGTACGTCGTGTGCGGCGCGACAAGCGAGATCCTGTCGCCCCGCTCGAGGCGGTCGATGCGGCGGAACGGAGCGCCGTACGTCGTCCTGTGACCTGAGATGCCGCAGTTGCCGGTGGGGCCCGGCACGTCCGTGTACGGCGCCCAACCGGGGCCGAGCCGCAGATCGCGAGGCTCGACCCCCTTGACCACCACAGCGTCCAGACCGATCGCCTCGCAGACGATCGTCGCGAACGGCTGACCCGGCTTCAGGGCGTCCCAGTACGCTTTGTCGCGCTCCCACGCGCTGAAGTCCAAAGCGGCAGTCGCTGACGGCGCTGGCGCCGTCAGCGCGGGCATCTCCGAGCGCAACGCGGCCTGCGAGCGTGCGGCAAGGCCGTCCGTGACGCCTTGGTAGGCGAGCAGACCGAGCGCAAGCCCGAAGAACCAGTCGCTGGCCAGCCTCACGACCGAACGCCGCCAGGCCGACGAGCGGCTGCTCGGCTGAGAAGCCGCTGCGGATCCCTGCGCGTCGCTGTCGTTCATGGTCGCTCCCGGCTAAAGCCGCCGCTCCACGCTGCCGATAACGCAAGTGTACGGCGATTGAGAAGCGAATACCGGGCGAACCCCGAAAAAGGCACCTCCGCCGAAAGGCGGACGACGCAAAGCCACGGGTCTACAGGAGCGCCGCTCCCAGGACAGCCGGGCTGCCGAGGCAGACGCGCTGGCACACAGCCGGCCCGAACCCTCAAGAGGCCTTCTCGGGGGGTTCGGGCCGGTTTCGCGCTCTGGCTCGAAAAGGGGCGTTCGAGATGAAGGCGATCACGAAGAGCCGCACACGGCTCATGACCCTCACGGCGGTCGCAGCCGCCGCCATCGTGGCGGCGACGGTGGCCGTCCTCCCGGGCGACAACGCGTCCGCCCGCCTGGCGATCGGAACGACGCTCGAGGCCGCACAGCCGGCTGTGCCGACAGTGGCGTACAGCGACGACGCGCTCGACCTCGGCGCTGCCGCCAAGCAGCCGACGCCGGTCGCGGCGCCTCAGCCGGCAAGTGCCGCAGCCCCGAAGAGGACCGCCTCCGCTCCGGCAGCCAAGCCCAAGACCGTCAGCACCAAGCCCACTGCGACGAGCACCGACGAGCTCGCCGAGGCGCGCCGGATCCTGGCGGGCCTGATCGCGAAGTACCCGATCCTCAAGGGCACGACGGTGAGCTTCGGCGACACCAAGGGCTATCAGGCGATCTGCTACTACAAGTCCGGGCGGATCGTCATCAACCCGAATCACACGGCGAGCCTCTCCCGGATCTTGAACCACGAGGTGTGGCACATCATCGACTGGCGTGACAACGGCCGCATCGACTGGGGCGAGAACGTCCCGCCGCGGTAAGCACCAGCAGAAACGACCTTCGCCTGAAGATGCGAGCGGGGGCCCGGACGGGCCCCCGCTCTTTCGGCGCCGAAGCGCCTGCCCCTACTCCTGAGCCTTCTTGCGGAGCACGACCGCAGCGGCGGCTGCAGCGAGGACCGCGAGCAGGACCAGGAAGCCATTGCTGCCAGTGAACGGCAGGAACGGCTCTTCGACCGTCACGCGGACCGTCCACGAGGACTCGTGGCCGCCCGGATTGATGACCGCGACGTTGCGCAGCACCGTCGTGCCTTCCGGCATGTCCTCGGAGATGCGCATCGTGTAGGTGATGGTCCGGGACTCGCCCGGCCCGAGCGGCACCGTGTCGATCCACACGATGGTGCCATCGACCACCGTGCCGCCTGCCGTGTCGACAGGAGTCATGTACCGCTCGTCGTAGTCGTCCACGATGCGGACCGACTCGATGATACCGTCGCCGATGTTGGAGTACGTGAGCGTGTACGTGACCAGGTCTCCCGGCTCCGCGGTCGACTTGTCTGCACTCTTGACGATGTCGGTATCGGTGAACGGCAGGAACTCCTCTTGGTTGCCGAAGTCGAGGTCCGTCAGGGCGGTGCCGTTCGTCACCACGAACGTGCCATCCGGCGCGGCCGTCTGCGTCCAACCCTCCTGCTGCTCTTCGGCGACGTAGTAGGTCCCGGGGAGCAGCCCGGCGAACGAGTACGCACCGCCTTCGCCGGTCACCGTGGTGTCGTACAGAGCGAACCCAGGCGCCGGGTCAGGGACTGCAGCGGGCTGCATGCCGTCACCGCTCGACATACGGTACAGCGCGATCGTCCAACCGGGCAGACCGACCTCGCCCGGCGCGTCCCACACGCCGTTGCCGTCGTCGTCGGAGAACTTGTGGCCGGAGACGCTCGCGCTGTACGTGAACGCGTTGGTGGTATCGCCCTCGAGGGTCTCGCCCTCGGTGATTCCGAGCACGATCTCCTCGCCGTCCTTCTCGGCGTACCACGTCACCTCGCCGATCTCGTACGGATGCTCGACGTCGATGGCGGCGCTGTACGGGCCTGAGCCGACGAGGTCGAGCCGGATGGGCTCGCCATTGACCGTCGTCTCGACGAAGAACTTCGCTCCCGCCGGAGGCGCGTCGAACGTGAGCTCGAACGTCTTGACGTACATGACCTTGTGGTTGCCGAAGTCGGCGGCCTCGATGGCGGTGCCGCTCTCGACGACGAAGTCGCCCTCGGGAGCGTCAGTCATGCTCCAGCCTGGCTGGCCGACCTCCTCCACCCGATACGTCCCGGGCAGCAGACCGCTGAATCCGTACCAGCCACCCTCGCCGGTGACGGTCTCGGCGACCAGCGTCCACGCGGACGGGAGGTCCAGCGGCGCGAGTCCGTTCGGAGACGGGATGGCGAGCGTCAGCCGGTACAGCCGGATCGTCCATCCTGCGAGTCCGCTTTCGCCCTCGTCCCACATGCCGTTGCCGTCGAGGTCCTCGTACTTGTGGCCCGAGATCGAGCCGGGGACGTGCTCCCAGGCATTCGTCTTCGGGCCGGTGAGGGTCTCAGGGCCGAGGACGGGCGAGAGCGGGACCTCCTCTGTGCCTGCGCGCGCGAAGAACCGCCACGAGGCGATCGTCGTGCCGTAGGGCAGCACGACAGAGGCGGTGAACACGCCCGGCGCGGCGGACGGCGAAAGCGCGAGGTCGTGGGTGGCCGCGCCGATGGTGTAGCGGACGAAGTAGCCCGTCGCGGCCGGCATGCCGGA
>DYEA01000006.1 GCA_020725885.1 Slackia sp.
CGAGGCGATCGTCGTGCCGTAGGGCAGCACGACAGAGGCGGTGAACACGCCCGGCGCGGCGGACGGCGAAAGCGCGAGGTCGTGGGTGGCCGCGCCGATGGTGTAGCGGACGAAGTAGCCCGTCGCGGCCGGCATGCCGGATGTCACGGAAAGCGAGAAGGTCTTGGTGACGTCGACCGCCACCTCCGCGTCGTCTTCGGCCGTCACGGTCCCGCCGAGCGCATCGGTGCCTTCAGCGACCGCCACGTCGCGCACGGGCGCTGAGACGGTCTCGGTCCACTCGTAGGTCTTGGACTCGCCGGGGCCGAGCACAAGGCCGGTCTCCAGCGTGCTGTGCAGCTCGCCTTCGATCCAGTCGGTCACGTCCACGGTCAAGGTCGTGTTGCCGGTGTTGGTGACGACGACCGTGTAGAGGACCTCGCCTGTATCCGTCACGCGGTCGGGCGAGGCGGTCTTGGTGATTGCAAGCCCGGGCATGAGGATGTCCACGTGCGCGTCGTCGGCATCCGAGACGGTGCCGAAGGAGGTCTGCCCTTCTGCGTACGCGGTGTTGTGAAGCGCGTCTTGCTCAGGCGCGGGGATGGCAAGCACGATCTGCATGCCGAGGTCCGACAGCGCCTGGCCCGGAGCGAGCGCCACGGGCGCGACAAGCAGGTTCGCGCCGCCTGCGAACAGCGGGTCTACAACGGTGGTGAGCAGCACGGCGATCTGGCCGGTGTTGCGCACGTCGATGGTGTAGGTGAGCGTGTCGCCTGCGTGCGCGATAGCCGGCGAGACGGACTTGTCGACCTCGATGCCGCCGGGCAGCTGCGCGTTCACGAAGTCCGCGTCCTCGATCGCGGTGCCGCTTGCGATCTGGAACGGCCCGAGCGCGGGCCCTTCGGGCCAGATGCGCAGGTACTCGGACTGCTCGGCCTCCTCCACGGTATACGAGCCGGGGATCAGGCCGGTGAAGGCGTACGAGCCGTCTGCTCCGGTGGTCGCCTGGTCGTACAGCACGCCGCCGCGGAACAGCTTGATGAGCCAGCCGACACCAGGCGCGTCGCCTTGCCCGTCGCCGTCGGTGTCGATGTACTTGTGGCCCGAGATCGAGCCGGGGACGTGCTCCCAGGCATTCGTCTTCGGGCCCGTGAGGGTCTCAGGGCCGAGCACGGGCGAGAGCGGGACCTCAGATCG
>DYEA01000007.1 GCA_020725885.1 Slackia sp.
TCGAACCTACAACCCTCCGGTTAACAGCCGGATGCTCTGCCGATTGAGCTACTGAGGAACGCGGCGCACCGGATTATACGGAAGGGCCGCGGGGGCTGCAACAGCGGCATCCCGTGGTCCATTCGGTTGCGGTACAATCGTGCTTCGGCCGTCGGGCCCGTAGCTCAACGGTGGAGCAGGGGACTCATAATCCCTTGGTTGCAGGTTCGAATCCTGCCGGGCCCACCAGACGCGCCGCAAGAGCTCGGCTGACGGCGAGGAGGTACGCGATCGGCCGGCGGATCGAAAGACGCTTCCGCGTCAAGCACGCACGGACACGCCCGCTGAAGGCTGCGATGGCCGTCGTCGCCGCGGCGGCGATCGTCGCCGCTGTTGCGGCCGGAGCCGTCGCCGTCCGCCGCGCCCAGCGCGTCCACGTGCTCCCTGGCACGAGCGATGCCGCGAGCAGCGCCGTCGCGCTTGCGTCGACGGACGCGACGGGAGCTGCGCTGGTCGGGCGCGTCGAGGTGCCCCGCGTGACCGGGATGCAGCTCGCTGGCGCTCAGTCGCTCCTGGCTGCCGGCAGGCTGTCCGTGAACACGGTGCCGTCCCCGGCCGGAGAGACGACGCCCGGGGTGGTGCTGTCGCAGGATCCTGCGCCGGGAACCGTGGTGGACACCGGCACCACGGTGACGCTGTGGTTCGCGTCGGACGGAAGCGGAGGCCCGGCGAGCAACCTGAACGACCCGGACGCCGCAAGGCGGCGCTACGTCGTCTGCATAGACCCCGGCCACCAGGACCGGCCCGATCCCGCGCCCGAGCCGATAGGTCCCGGCGCGAAGCAGACTGCGCCGAAGGTGGCTCCCGGTACGGTCGGCGTCGTGACGGGCCAAAGCGAAGCCGAGGTCGCGCTCCAGATCGCGCTTGCTCTGAAGCAAGAATTGGAGGCGCGCGGGGTCGCGGTGGTGCTCACCCGCACGACGAATGCGGTGGACATCTCGAATGCGGAGCGTGCGCGGATCGCGAACGACGCCGGCGCTGACCTGTACGTGCGCATCCACGCTGAGGCGGACACCAACGGCGATGTCAGCGGCATCCGTACACTCTACCCTGGCGGCAACCAGTGGGTCGCGGGTATCGTCGCCGAGAGCAAGCGGGCAGCCGAAGCCGTGCAGCGAGCGGTTGTGAGCGTGACTGGCGCCGCGGACCGCGGCATCGAAGCGCGTGGCGACCTCGCGGGCTTCAACTGGAGCAAGGTGCCAGCGGTGATGGTGCAGTGCGGATACCTGAGCAACCCGGTGGAAGACCGCAGGTTGGCGTCGCCCGCATACCGCGCCTCGTTGGCGCGCGGCATCGCGGCGGGCGTGCTACAGTATCTGGAAGAGTGAGCCAGGGACGCGGAGGGGGAGAGCTGACGTGAAGGAGAAGGCCCGGCAGCCGCGCGTCGGCGCGACGAGCGGGGTCGCTGGCGCCGTGAGGGGCGGCGTGCTCGCAGGCCTGGTCGTGGTGCTGTTGGCGGGCGCCGCGCTGGCGTACCTTCGGCTGTCCGGCGAGCGGCTCCCGTTCGAGCGCCCGCGCGAGATCGACCGGGTGCTCGTGGTCGTCGCGCTTCCTGACGAGAACGGCGACGTGGTCGCCCAGGTGATCGCGGAGGCGGACGTGGGCCGCGGCGTCGTGTCGAGCATCGACCCATCGACGACGGTGACGATACCGGGGACGACGTACTCGTCGCTCCGAGACGCGTACCCGTTCGGCGGAGGAGCGGGGGTCGCTCGCGCGCTGGCCTCGGTGCGTGCTGCGGAACCGATGCCGTGGATCGCTCTTGGTTCTGAGGCGTTGGAGCACGTGTTCCGGAGCGGCGCGCGGCTTGATGTGCGGCTTGACGAGCCGATGTCGGTGTTCGACGGGGAGCGGCTGTACGAGTTTCCGGCCGGCACGGTGAGCGTCGGGGCCGTGTCAGACCTGCGTGCCATCCTGAACGGCGCAGCGTACCTGACGGCCGGTGCGCGCACGCGCCTGCTGGACAGCGTGGCGGCGGAAATCGTTCTGGCGCTCCCGGCGTACCCAGGCGGCTTAGGCGCGGCGATCGAGGCCGGGGTGGTCGAGAGCGACCTTACGCCGGAGGAGGCGGACGAGGCGGCTCGGCGCATGGCAGGGCTGCGGCCAGAGTGAGGCGCGTCACATTCAGCGCACCGAAGGTATGGTATTCTCTCTCGGATGCGGAGAAGGGGGACTGGCATGGCTGAAGCGGATACGAAGGCAAGCAGCAAGAAGCTCGTCGCGGCGCTCGTGGCGACGGTGGTGATCGTCGGCGCGTTCGCGGCCGCGTACGCGCTGCTCGGCGGCGCCGACATGGTCGCTGACCTGCTCGGTGGCAAGGGCGCGGAGCCGGTAGCGAGCACGCCCGCGACGCCGGCCAAGCCAAGCGCTCCGAGCGGCACGCCGAGCACCCCGTCGGAGTCTTCGGCGCCTACCGAGAGCGTCGAGCCGACGGAGGCCGCAGAGGCGCCCGCGACGCAGCCCTCCGGCACCACGTCCGGCGGTTCCAGCACGCCTGCCGTGACGCTGCCGACGAGCGACCAGGCCGCACGCATGTACTGGGAGCAGGTCGCGAGCCAGGAGCAGATCGGCAAGCTGGTGCGCGGTGAGGTGTCTCGCTTCAGCATCGGCAGCGTCTCGGTGTCGGGCGACGCCGCGGTCGTGCCGCTGACGGTGACGTACACGGACGGCTCGTCGTTGTCCGGCCGCATGGTGCTCCGGAAGTACGGCACCGCGTGGTACTTCTCGAGCATCGCTCGGTCGGGCAACCCGCTGACCGTCACCACGGGCAAATCGGCCGACCTAGCGGTCGTCCAGACCATCGTGAACCAGCAGGCCACGAACCAGGACCTCGTCGCCGGCATCGTCTCGGGCGCCTACAAGACCTGCACCATCGCCGGCGTGTCGTCGGGATCCGGGACGGCCACCGTGAAGATCACGCTCTCGGGCGGCTCCGGCAGCCCCGTGGCGGGCCGCATCACCTGCATCAGCAAGGCGATCGACGGCACGAAGCACTGGTTCATCACGTCGTTCTCGAAGAACTAGGCCCGCGAACATAGAAAGGCACCTGCGTGGAGCTGCGCGACTACCTAGCAGTCATCCGGGCGCGCAAGTGGGTCATCATCCAGGCGGTCGTGATCGTGACGGTCACGGCCGCCGTTGCGAGCGCCCTCATGCCGCCCGTGTACCAGGGGCAAGCGAAGGTCCTCATCTCTGAGAAGGACACGGGAGCCGCGCTGCTTGGCCAGGTGTTCTCCGAGTTCTCCCAGCCCGAGCGCGGGTTGCAGACGCAGGTGCAACTGATGCAGATCCGGCCGCTCGCGGAGCGCACCATCCGCCGGCTCGGGCTGAAGATGACGCCCGAGCAGCTCCTCAAGAAGGTGGAGTTCAAGGCGGTCGGGCAGACGAACATCGTCGAAATCACCGCGAAAGCCGGGGACGCCAAGCAGGCCGCCGACATCGCCAACACGCTGGCCGACGAGTTCGTGGCGTGGTCGAAGGAGTACAAACGCGAGAGCATCCGCGCCGCCGCCGACGAGGTGGAGCGGCGGCTGGAGTCAGCCAAGCAGGAGATCATCGACCTCGGGCGCGAGATCTCCGAGAAGGGCAAGTCCGACGAGCTCTCGGCCGAGCTCGCGATCGCCATCAACAGCTACACGGACCTCGCCGGGAGGCTCGAGGAACTGCGCATCCAGGAGCAACTGGAGTCCGGCTCGGGGCGCGTCGTGAGCCCAGCGGTGGTAGCCGCCGAGCCGGTCGAGCCGCGGCCTGCGCGCAACGCCGCTCTCGGGCTGGTCGTCGGGCTGGTGTTCGGCCTGGGCATGGCGTTCCTGTACGAGTACCTCGACGACACCGTGAAGAGCACCGAGCAGGTGGAGCAACTGGTTGGCGCGCCGGTGCTCGGCGTGATCCCGGCAGAGAAGATCGAGAAGGACGAGAAGCGGCGGCTCACGCTGGTGTCGCACCCAGGCACGGCGGCGGCCGAGGCGTACCGCGTGCTTCGCAACTCGCTCGACTTCATCAACTTCCAGCACGACATCACCTCGCTCATGGTCACGAGCGCAGCGCCCTCGGAGGGCAAGTCCACGGTGGCCGCGAACCTCGCGGCGGGCCTTGCGCAGGCGGGCAAGAAAGTCGCGTACATTTCGTGCGACTTCCGCAAGCCCACGACGCACCACTTCTTCCCGGTGTCCAACTCGATCGGGCTTTCGGACGTTCTCGCCGGCACCGTCACGCTCAAGAGCGCGCTGCAGCGCGTGAGCGAGGTGGGCGATCTGCTCCTGCTCACGGCCGGCAAACTGCCGCCAAACCCGAGCGAACTATTGGGCTCCGAGAAGATGCAACTGATCGTCGAGGAACTGAAGAAGTGGGCGGACTGGGTGATCATCGACACGCCGCCTCTGCTCGCGGTGGCTGACGGCAGCGCCGTAGCGCGGTGGGCGGACGGCGTGCTGTTCGTGTGCAAGGCCGGCCAGTCCAGCCGCGGTGCCGTGAAGCAAGCAGCCGAACTGCTTGAGCAGGTAGGCGCGCGCACGGTCGGAGCCGTGGTGTGGGGCCTCGAGGCGTCCAGTGGTGGGTCGTCGTACTACTACGGTGGCAAGGGATACGCGGGCTACTACCGCTACGCGGACTACTACCACCAGTACGCGGGAGCAGGAGAGGCGCAGGCGGCGAGACGCGGTGCTGCAGCGGCTAGCGCAGCGCCGGCCACGAGTGCGCCCGAGGTCTACATCCCGCCCGTGAGTCCGATGCGGAAGTTCCTCGGCAGCGTCGCTCGTGTGCTGGGTGCGGTGCTCGCGTTCCTGGCGGTGGTAGCGATCGCCGCAGCCGTCGTCTACATCCTCGACACGACGCTCGGCTGGGGGATCATCGAGGGGCTGCTGGGGTGAGGGCTGGCAGACATCTATTGTGCCGGTGACGGCAATCGTCCAGCCGGGAGCGCGTCGACGTGAACGAGTCACCGACTCCAGATGATTACAGCAGCACGCCTAATGAGGCGTCACGCGGAGACCGTGGGATCCGGCAACAGGCGGTTTCGAGCGGAGTGGCGCTGAGTGTTCGCGAAGTCGTCGGGATGCTCGCGTCAATTGTGTTCACGGTTTACGCATTGCGAAAGCTTGGTCCAGAGAACTATGGTCTCGTCGGCTTAGGTATCGGCATTTCGACTGCTGCTACGGGGGTTGGAACCCTCGGCATGAATGTCTTGCTTGTGCAGAAGAAGACGTTGGATCACGAGGAAGCGCGACAGGCTATGACCGTCATGGTTGTGACTGCCATGGCAGTGGCCGCGGTTCTCATCACATCAGTACCCTTGATTGAAGGGTGGCTGCATCGGCCGGGGCTTGGTCCACTGGTTTCCATCGTTGCGGCTGCCGTGGCATTCAAGCTGACATCCGTGGTTCCGTCAGCGTTACTCGAGCGCGATATGAGGTTCCGCGACCTTGCGAGAATCGACCTGGTCGCGTTGGGCGTCTACTACCTCGTTGCTGGCTTCTTGATAGCACTCCACGGAACGTACCTCGCCATCTGGATTGGTAATCTCGCTCAGGGCGTTGTCGCGCTGGGGTGTCTCTTGGTCGCTCGCCCGGTGATTCCCACTCTCAGAGTCGACAGGTATTGGCTGCTGAGGTCCCTGAGGTTCGGGATCTCCTTCCAGGCATCGAGCTGGGTCTATTCGTTGCGAGATTCTGTGGCTTCATTCGTGCTTCCGCGATTCGCTGGTATGGGTGCTCTAGGTATAGTCACGGCAGCTGCACAGGTGGTTTCGCGATTGGCATTCTTGAGGATGGTTGTGTGGCGGGTGGCTGTGAGCGGCATGTCTCGTGCACAGGAGCGCGTCTCAGCTTTGCGCGCTGCTGTGGAGAAGGGGGCGATGGTGCAGGCCCTCCTCTTGGGCGGTGCCTTGTCATTGGTCTCGGTGTCGAGCCGATGGCTCTTTCCTGCGCTATTCGGTGAGCCGTGGAAGCAAACTGCAGTGGTGTTTCCGTTCGTGGCAGTAGCCATGTTGATTAACGGTGTGTTCATTCCGCACCTGGCAGTACTCACGGCGCGTGCGAGAATGAGAAGGTTGTTGGTTTTCAATACTGTGTACGTATCTAGCTTGTGGCTCCTCGCGCTGGTGTCTGTGGCAATGTTCGGGATTTGGGGGTACTGTGCGGCCGAAATCGTGGCGTTAGCGTCGTATTGGGTCCTTGGCGGATACGTACGCCGGGAGATCGGCGGTATAGCAAGCTGGCCCGTTGTAGTAGTGGCGGGCTCAATGGTTCTCGTGACGTTGATTGGGCCGTTTCTCCCTCCGTTCGCTGGACTGGTCTTATGGGCGATAGTTGGGTGCGCGGTCATGTTCGGCTTCGAGCCATCACGCAGGCTGGTGGCCGAGATCCGCGCTACCGTCGGGCTGCCTCATGCGCAGTGAGAAGAATCCCCTGGTAAGCATCATCACGCCAGCCCTTAACAGGCGGGCGTTTCTTGAAGCGTGTCTGCACTCCGTGGAGGCGCAGGACTACCCGAGAATCGAGCACATCGTGATTGATGGGGGGTCCGTGGATGGGTCGGTCGAGCTGCTTTGTGATTGGAAAGGGTCACGACTCAAGAAATGGGTGAGCGAACCGGATGGTGGGCTATACGAGGCGGTCAACAAGGGTCTGCGTATGGCGTCCGGCGATGTGCTCGCCTACTTGAATACAGACGACTTCTACTTCCCGTGGACGGTACGTTTGGCGGTCAATGCGCTTCTTGCTGGCGCAGATATGGTCTACGGTGACCTGCTGGTCGTTCGGACGACTGGAGCGAGACCGACTACATATGTGCAGTTCTACCCGCCCTTCGAGCGTTTTCGGTATGCGTGGCTCCAGACGATCGCCCAGCCGACTGTGTTCTGGAGACGTGATGTGACGGACAGTCTTGGACCTTTCGACACGCGCTACCGGCTCATCGCTGACTGTGAGCGCTGGCTGGCGATGAACGAGGCCGGTTACAGGATCTCACACATATCTGAGGTTATGGCGGTTCAAGTGGACCACGAGTCCACCCTGAGAGAGCACGCGGGCGGCAGGCTCGATGCCGAGTTCAGACGGCTGCGGTCGCAATACTGCCCGGACGCGAGTCCGTGGGCTGTCCGTGCGCGCCGCGTGTGGGACAAAGCGCGTTGGCGAGCGACAGTGTTCGCGTTCGTCAGGCGTCTGCGCGGAGCCAAATCATCAAACTGGGGCGAGTTCGCTGCGTTCGTAGCTGCGCACAACATTCAGTTCGACTCTGCCTATCCATGGCGATTCATGCTTCCTCAGCCGTGGCGCCAGAGAAGACAGATAAGTCTGCTAGACGCATCTCGGCTGCTGCACGCCATAGGAGTCAATGCCGGTGATGTCCTTGGGTGACAGTGAGCGTGCCAACGCGATTGTCGAGTGGAGCAGGCGCGCAGCCGTCGTTGGGGTCACGAGCGCTGCCGTGGGTCTTTTCGTGACACGATCCCCGGCGATAGGGCTTGCGGCAGCACTCGCCGTGGCTGTAGTCGGTCTCGCGCTCACGACTCGGCGGTCCTGGCATGTAGTGCCGGTGGTGCTTGCCGTGCCACCGGGGTTGCTGGTGTGGCTGCTGAGAGAGTCTGGGCTCGCCCAGGCGTATTCGCTGGGCGTTGTTGGCCTCAGTCTCGTGCTGTGGATCGCGCGGCGACCGCGGACATCGTCCGTTCCCGTGCGAGTTGCCATGGTGTCGTACGTGGTGATGCTCGCGACCATGATTGCAAGCGCACTGACGTCCGGGACCTGGCGTGTCGAGGGAGTGTCTGGCCAATTCCTCAATTTCGTGTACTACGCCGGCGCGTTCGCTCTGACTGTGGCGGCGGCTCCATCGAACAGCGTCGAGCGTGACCAGTATGCTCGCAGCGTCCTCATGGCAATCATGGTTTCGGCAATCGGGACAGGGCTGATAGGGGTCTGGCAGGCCAGAGCAGTGCTTGTCTCTGACTTCAGATTGCTTCCGGCGAATGTAGGCTTGATGTACCATCGCACGCACTTCGGGTACCTGATGGCACTCGGTTTCGTGACGTCTCTAGCCCTTTCGCGCGGGGCGGCGGATAAGGTTCAGTCTGTCGTCTGGTTCGTTGTGGTCTGCCTGGCTGGGTACCTAACAGTGTTCTCGATGACCCGCGGCGCGTGGCTCTCCGCACTAGTGTTCATGAGCGTGGTAGCAGTACTCGAGAGGCGGCCGAGACTGCTGTTGGGGCTCCTCCCGGCAATGGGTTTCTTGCAGGTTCCACAAGTTCGGGCGAGGCTGGTGGGGGAGTTCAGCGCAGGCGTAGCCGCTGCGGTGCAATCGGGTGCCGCCGGAAGCTATCGCATCAGGCTGTGGCAGACTGTGTGGGAGATGGCTTCGGGATCCATCGTTTTCGGGAGAGGTTTCGGGTTCCTACGAAGCGTGCTTGCGAGCGCGTACTTCGGAGAGGGACAGATGGTGACCCCGGATAACCCCGTGCTGTACGCGCACAACGATGTCTTGTTCCTTCTCCTCGAGACCGGCGTGGTTGGAGCCCTCGCATACGTGGTAGCGTGGGCGGGGATTGCATATGAGTCGTTCGTGGCAGTGCGGCGTGTCCGAGGCTCTCACAGCGATCGCGCAGCGGTGGTTGCATTGGCAGGTGTCGGTGTCTTGATAGTGCTAACCATCTCACAGCTGGTCGATAACGCATTCTTCGTCCGGTCAGTACTTGAGCGCTGTGCGGCCGGGTTCGCGGCTGCTCTCGTTGGCGTGGGCGTGTTCGAATACCCTGGAGAGAAGACGGCCATGGAGGATCTACGTGGGTAGTGCATGGCTGCAGGATTCGCAAGCGCGTGCTGGGACGCTTCCTGGAACCCCGCCCGTGGCTAGTATCATCACCCCGAGTCTCAATCAGTGCGCGTATCTTCAAGACGCATTGGAAAGCGTGAGACTTCAACGCGGCGGAGGGTCAGTCGAGCACATCGTAGTCGACGGCGGATCCACAGATGGCACCGTTGATCTTCTGCGGAGTAGTTCAGCAACATGGGTCTCGGAGCCCGACGAGGGTCAGTCTGATGCTCTGAACAAGGGGTTTGCGCTTGCCCGTGGTCAGGTCATCGGTTGGTTGAATGCTGATGAATTCTACCTACCCGGTGCGCTACAAGCGGCAGCTGAGGTTTTCGCCAGGCATCCCGAGGTCGACGTGGTTTATGGTGATTGTCTTTTCGCGGATGCAGACGGGCGACTGACGCGGCTCAAGGCGGAACATGCGTACTGCAGAGCGCTGCTCGCATACTACGGCTGCTACATCCCGACGGCCGCAACGTTCTTCCGTCGACGGTTGCTTGACGCAGGACGATTGTGGGTGTCCGCGGAGTATCACTACCTTATGGATTGGGATCTATTCCTGCGGCTGGCGCGTGACGGCACGAGAATGATGAGGATTCCGCGGCCACTGGCTGTGTTCCGGTGGACGGCGGAGAACAAGAGCTTGGACGCAGACGCCCGCTGGCGCGAGCGAAACGCTATCCAAGACTCGTTCGGTGTAGTCCCTCGAAACCGTAGTGCGCGCAAAGTGTGCTATGCGGGGGCTCGCGGCTTCCATCTCTTGTGGAAGGCACTAAACGGTGCGCTCATAGAGCAGGTGCGGTGGAGCCGACGACGGGGCGAATCGCTGAAATGGTGGATCGAGGACGGCTCTGAGTAGGATGGTTCGTGCGAGAAGTGATGGAGCTATCGGCGCGACTCAGGGCTGCATGACGGAGGTGTTCTCAACTCAGCGGCAGCTGCTGCTGCACTGTCTGAATGCCCTTGAGGCAGCTGGCGCCACGCCCGTTGTCCTTCACGCCAGGTTCGGCCTACCAAGTCGGATCACAAGTGATGTCGACTTGGTGTGCAACCTCCCGAGCCTGCAGTGCGCCCGAATCATTGCGGAGTCTGTATCACAGACGAATGCGAGGTTCGTCCAGGCCATCCAGCATGAGCCCACATGGCACTACGCGGTGCTGGCTCTGGAAGGAGCGTCGCAGCTAGAATTCCTTGCGCTGGACATCGGAAGCGACCTCCGGAGAAGTGGGCTGCAGCTGCTTGACGGCGGCAAGCTCGTGAGCGATAGGCAGTGGGTTGATGGCATACCAGTGCCGAGCTGGCCTGTGGACGCGGTGGCGTACTTTATCAAGAGAATCGACAAGGCGGATGTGCGCTCTGACGATTGGGCCTATCTCTTGGCCGCATACACAGTGGACCCGCAGGGTGTGCGCGTGCTGCTGCGTGAAGCGGTTGGTTCAAGGCTGGCATCGCGTGTGGTGCAGTCTCTAGGCAAGGGCGCAACTGTGCCTGACGTGCGGTGGAAAGCGGTGCGACGGCGGATTCGGGCGAGAGCCATTGTGGCGAGGCCATGGCGAGCTATCAGGGGATGGATTGCAGATGCGGCAAGAGTCGGTCGAAGAGTATTGCAACCCACCGGTATTTGGATTGTGCTGCAGGGGCTGGACGGGGCAGGGAAGACGACGGTAGCAGACGCTATCATCGAAAAGGTGTCGTCAGCGTTTCGACGCAGCAGGCACGCCCACATGTTCGGCGACGAGAAGCGGTCGGGCCAAGCGGTCGCGCCTCGCGTGAAGCGTCCGTATACCCCTGCGATGTCGCTGGTGAAAGCAGCGTACCTCGTGCTTCGGTGGTGGGTCGGCTGGGCCAGAGGGGTGATGCCCGTCGTCGTTCGTTCTGGCCTGGTCGTAACTGAGCGCTCACCAGTTGATCTTGTGGTCGACCCTCTCCGGTTCCGGTGCTCTGTTCATCCCGTGGTCGGAGATTGGGTTGCGCGCACATGTCCTCGTGCAGACTTGTACGTCTTGCTGCGAGTGTCACCGGAAGTCGCTGCTCTCAGGAAGAGGGAACTTGCGGTCACCGATGCCCGCGTCTTAGCATCACGATACGATGAGGCCGCCATGCGAAGGGACATGCTCGTGGTCGATGCAGAGAGACCGGCGGACGAAGTGGCCGGCGAGATTGCTGGCGCCCTGCTCAGAATGATGGAGGCCCGTGCTCTCGCCCGTCTTGGACTATGACGACCGGCGCCCAATGGAAACCTCTTCGCGCCTCGTACCGCTGCCACCGGTCGGTCGTTCTCGTGTGTTGATCTGGGCGGCGACACCCCGCGACAGATACCTTGTCGCACGACATTTCCCAGCCTCGCGGAGTGCCGCAAGGCTCGTCAAGGCTTTATGCCGTGCCTATGCACCCGTCGGGGTGCCAAGCCAACCTCTGCCTGACCTACTGAAATGCGAAACCGTTGGGCATCGCATCAGAACAGCAGTCAGGATGGCGGTGCTGATGGACAACTCCAACCGTGGCCGCTTGGTGGTAATCGCTGAGTACCGTGATGGCCGGGGCGTGTGCATCAAGATCGCGGACATGCCCTTCGACGCTCGCTTGGCCAGAGAGGCTGCCATGATGCGTGCGCTTCCCGATGAGATCTCCCCACGACTGATTGCCTGCCAGCCGGACATTGGGAACCGCTCCGTGATCGTGACAGAGCTCGTCCAAGGTGCTTGGTCGAAGCGTTCGCTGATTCCGAACCGCACTGCTGCGAAGGCCTTGTTGGCCACCGCGTCCGTGCAGCTTTACCGCGCTGAGGATCACCCATGGATCCGTTCTCTGCTCGATTCCGATAGGTCGGGGGCGGCAAACGCGTTCGTTGGGCGGCTGCGGGGCTTGAGTTTCCCCACGGTCGTGGCGCATGGCGACTTCGCCCCATGGAATGTCATCGAAACGGCTGATGGCGGCATCCGTCTTATAGACTGGGAGAGTGGAACACTTGACGGCTTTCCCTTCGTGGACGAGGCGCATTGGGTCTTGCAGGTAGCCGGACTCGTCAAACGATATAGTGCTCAACGATGCATCGATGGCTTTCTGGCCGTCACAGAGCATTGGAGTGTCGCCGGTCGTGCGCTGCGAGCTCACGAGCGCCTAGCGATACTGGGATTGTCCGCCCTGCACGATAGCCTTGAGTGTGAAGAACAGCATGCACGTCTAGCTGCCTTGCGATCAGAGGTGGTAGCACGCTGTGGATGACGATTTGCGTCGTGTCTTGGTGATTGCGTACGCGTGCGAGCCGAACGTCGGATCTGAGCCTGCAATAGGCTGGAACACGGCGATAGGTCTGTGCAACCGGTTCGAGGTCTGGGTTCTGACGGGCTCCAATAACCGGTCCGCCATCGAGGCAGCACTGGCCATGGAGCCGGTGCGGCGCCTGCATGTAGCTTACTTCGACCTGCCGCGATGGCTCGCGTTCTGGAAGCGCAGACAGCGCGGAGTTCAGCTCTACTACTACTTGTGGCAGCTGCTGGCAGCTCGGGTTGTCCGAAGGATCGTAGCCGAGCACGAGATTGATGTCGTGCATCATGCCACTTTCGTCAAGTACTGGGCTCCAAGCGCCGGGCGCGTCTCGAAGGTGCCATTCGTGCTCGGCCCGGTAGGAGGCGGCGAGCGTTTGCCGTCGTCGCTGTGGGCTACGCAGTCGATTCGAAGTCTGCTGTACGAGGTCGCGCGTTTGGTCGCGCAGCGGCTGGGTGAGCTCGATCCTGCTGTCCGGCGCACGGCTCGGTGTGCGACTATCGCGGTTGCCACGACACAGGACACAGCACAGCGACTCAGTCGCCTTGGGTGCGATAAGGTCCGCGTGATGTCTCAGTGCTCTCTAGCGCATGAGGACATGCGGGAATTGGCCCGTATCGAGCGTGTGACCCACGACGGGGCAATCCGATTCTTGGCTGTGGGCCGGCTGATTGGGTTGAAAGGGTATGAGCTGTTGTTGCGTGCTCTAGCGTGTGCGCAGATTGAACGGCCATGGGAGATCGCGTTTGTAGGCGATGGTCCCCAGCGAGCACGGCTGGAATCGATAGCTAGGGCGTTCGGGTTGTCAGACCGTGTGCGATTCCTTGGGTGGCTGGAGCGCAAGCGCGTGTTCGAGGAGTATGCACGTGCCGATGTCTTCGTCCATCCATCGCTTCACGACTCGGGCGGTCAAGCCGTTCTTGAAGCTATGGCCACGGGCTTGCCAGTGGTGGGTTTGCGAACCGGCGGCACGGCCATGCTGGTCGCCGATGGTGCGGGCGTGCTGGTGGAGCCGTGCGGGCCGGAGGCCACCATCGAGCAACTCGGATTTGCGTGCAAGAGACTCGCCGAAGACGACGCCTATCGTACCTCATGCGGCGTCAGGGCTCGCGACGTGGCGCTGAGCGATTTCAGCAGCGACGCCTACAGCGCTAAGCTCGCACAGCTGCTGCTCGAAGCGCTTGAAACAGCGCCTCCTAACCCTGGTGGTCAGCAGGAGACCTAGTGAGAGTGCTGGTCTGCCATAACGAGTATCTCCTGCGCGGCGGCGAAGAGCGCGTCGTTGATACGGAGTGCGCGCTGTTGCGGGCCTCACGACACGATGTTGTCTCAGTGACTCCTTCGAGCCAAGACTTCTTGGACATGCCGCTACTGGCTCGACTGCGTACTGCGAGTCTCTTGATGGGGATTGATAGCCGGACCGACGACATGCGCAGGCACCTCAGCGAGCACCAGCCGGATGTCGTCCACTTCCACAACATCATCCCAAGCTTCGGCCCAAGTGCGATTCGGGCAGCTGGAGATTTTGGCTGTGCGACTGTACGCACGCTTCATAACTACAGGCTGACTTGCCTCGCAGGAACGCACTACCGGAACGGGTCGGTGTGCGAGTCGTGCTCCTCAAGGACGCGTCGTTCAGGCATCGCTCGCGGGTGTTACCGCGCCTCGCGACTGCAGTCGCTGTCGATGGCTCGTGTGGTGAGAACGGAATGGCATCTGGCACAGCAACATCACCTCCCCGACGTCTTCGTGTGCTTGACTGAATTCGCTCGGCAGCGCTTCATCACTGCTGGTCTGCCTTCGGAGCGACTTGTGGTGAAACCGAACAGCGTTGACTACGGCCATCCACTGCCATGGTCTGAGCGCGAAGGCGCGTGCTTCGTTGGAAGATTGTCCCGCGAAAAGGGCATCTTGGAGTTGGCGCTTACCTGGCCAGAAGGTGGGCCTCCCCTGACGATCGTCGGAGACGGGCCGCTTATGGAACAAGTGCTATGCGTTGCCCAGCGCAAAGCGTCTGTGGTCGTTCTCGGACGGAAAGACGCGGCCGGTGTGAGGCAGGCCCTTCGCGGCAGCAGAGTCACGGTTGTGCCGTCTCTGTCGTATGAAGGACTTCCAACGGTGGCGCTTGAGGCCTTATCGGAAGGGACACCTGTCGTGGCGTTTGACCATGGGTGGTTCAGCGAGTTTCGTGAGTCGCTTTCCGTCCCGAGCGTCCCGGCGGGCGATGTTCAGACATTGGTTGACGTCGCCGTCGCGACTGAAGGGCTTGCGCGAAATCGGTGGGAGGCCCTGTCGGTTCGTGCAGTAGACCTTCACGCCGAGCGGTTCAGCCACGAGAAGAACATTCAAGGACTTGCGGCGGTCTACGAGCGCGCGATGGCCTTGCGAGCGAAGAGGAAGGGTGGCCGGTGAGGGTCGTTCGCCTGGTTTGCTTGGTTCTGTACTACGGCATTGTACAGTTTCTTCCGACGTCGCCGGCACCTGGGTACCGCGTCGCATACGCACTCCGTCGGATTCTAGTGAAGGGCATTTTCAGGCGGTGTGGACAGGGCGTGGTGGTGAAGTCGAGAGCGTATTTCGGGACCGGCGCCAACGTCACGGTCGGTGACCGATCGCAGCTCGGGCGCGGGCTGCGGGCGGATGCCCATCTGACTCTGGGAGATGACGTCGTGATGGGGCCGGACGTGATGATCATGTCCTGGACACACGATATCTCACGCACGGACGTACCGATGAACAAGCAAGGAAGCATAGGCCCGAATCCGGTCGTGATCGGCAATGACGTGTGGATTGGTGCACGGTCGATTCTTCTGCCGGGCATTCGCGTCGGGAATCACGCGGTCATAGGCGCTGGGGCCGTGGTCACAAAGGATGTGCCCGACTATGCGGTGGTCGGAGGCGTTCCAGCACGAGTGCTGTACTTCAGGGGTTCAAATCTGGACGGTAGGCAAGAATGAACGATGCAGCCACGCCCAGGTTTACTGTGTCCGGCATCCTCATATCTGCCGGTACAGTGCTAGGAGTCACGGCAGCTATTCTCCGTGAATGCGATTCGACTGCCCCACACGCGTATGTGCTGGTCAACGCTCACTCCTCGATGCTGCGGCACAAGAGTCAACAATATCAGGGAGTGCTCGCAGACATGTCGCGCGTCGTGGGGCTGCCGGACGGCGCTTCAATAACGTACACAGCCCGTCTGTTAGGCTATGGCGACGTCGGCCGTTGTCCAGGGCCGGACTTGATGGAGGAGATTTCTTCAGCAGCCGCCGGGCAGGGCATTCCGGTTTTCTTGCTCGGCGGCGGTCCGGGTGTTGCAGACGCTCTTGCTGACGCCTTGCGGGCGCGCCACCCGGGCTTAGTAGTTGCTGGCACGGCCACTCCGCCGTTTGGTGAGTGGTCCGAGGAGACGAACCGCGCTCTGGTTGAAGCGGTCAAGCAGTCAGGCGCTCGCATCCTCTTCATGGGTGTTTCCGCGCCGAAGCAGGAAATCTGGGCGTACGAGCACCTGGACGAGCTCGGTATCCCGATCGTGTGCGTTGGCGCTGCGTTCGATTTCCTGTCCGGCCGTAAGCCGCGAGCTCCGAAGTGGATGCGGAAGATCGGCCTTGAGTGGCTCTTCCGGCTGATCACAGAGCCGAGACGGCTTTGGAAGCGCTACTTGATCGGTAACCTCATCTTTCTGTGGGACGTGATTCGCTACGGCCGTCGGCCTGCTCCGCCGCCTGTCTAGGCGGTCTGCTAGGATTGCTTCGTCTGTATCAAGAGAGGAGCTTCCGCGATGAAACGCGCGCTGATCACCGGCATCACCGGCCAGGACGGGTCGTTCCTGGCCGAGCTGCTGCTCGAGAAGGGCTACGAGGTTCACGGCATCATCCGCCGCGCCTCGACCTTCAACACCGACCGGATCGACCACCTCTACCGCGACCCCCACGAGCCGGGTACCCGGCTGTTCCTGCACTACGGCGACCTCACTGACGCCACGGGACTGCGCCGCATCCTCGAGGAGGTGCACCCCGACGAGGTCTACAACCTGGGCGCGCAGTCGCACGTGAAGGTCTCCTTCGACCAGCCCGAGTACACCGCAGACGTCGTAGCGACGGGCACGCTGCGCCTCCTTGACGCGCTTCGGGACTACCAGAAGAACTCCGGCGCGCAGGTGCACATGTACCAAGCCGGCTCCTCGGAGATGTTCGGCGCCGCGACGCCGCCGCAGTCGCTCGCCACGCCGTTCTATCCGCGGAGCCCGTACGCCGTCTCGAAGGTCGCGGCTCACTGGTACTGCGTGAACTACCGCGAGGCGTACGGCATGTTCATCTGCAACGGCATCCTGTTCAACCACGAGTCCGAGCGGCGCGGCGAGACGTTCGTCACGCGCAAGATCACGCGCGCGGTGGGCCGCATCAGGCACGGGCTGCAGGACAAGCTCTACCTCGGCAATCTCGACGCGAAGCGCGACTGGGGCTATGCGCCGGACTACGTCGAGGCGATGTGGCTGATGCTCCAGCAAGACGAGCCGGGCGACTACGTGGTGGCCACCGGCGAGGCGCACTCGGTGCGCGAGTTCTGCGAGGCTGCGTTCGCGGAGGTCGGGCTCGACTGGCAGGAGTACGTGGAGATCGACCCGCGCTACTTCCGACCGACGGAGGTGGACTACCTGCTCGGCGACGCGAGCGAGACGCGCGAGCGGCTCGGCTGGGAGCCACGGGTCGGGTTCGACGAGCTTGTGAAGCGCATGGTGGCGCACGACATGGAATTGGCCGCGCAGGAGAAGACGCTTCGCGACGCTGGCCACGACGTGGCGCTTCGGGGCGTGTCGCATGGATAGGGACGCGCGCATCTACGTCGCCGGGCATCGCGGGCTGGTCGGCAGCGCGATTCTCCGGCGGCTCGAGACGGGCGGCTTCAGCAACCTGATCGTCCGCACGCACGACGAGCTCGACCTGACGCGCCAGGCAGACGTTGAGGCGTTCTTCGAGCAGGAGCGGCCGGAGTACGTGTTCCTGGCCGCCGCGAAGGTGGGCGGCATCCTCGCGAACGCCACCTACCCGGCCGATTTCATCCGCGTGAACCTGCAGATCCAGACCAACGTCATCGACGCGGCCTACCGCTTCGGCGCGAAGAAGCTCCTGTTCTTGGGCTCGAGCTGCATCTACCCGAAGTTCGCCCCGCAGCCGATGAAGGAAGAGCACCTGCTCACCGGGCCGCTCGAGCCGACGAACGAACCGTACGCGGTGGCGAAAATCGCCGGCATCGTGATGGTGCGTTCGTACAGGCGGCAGTACGGCTTCAACGGCATCTCGCTCATGCCGACGAACCTGTACGGCCCCGGCGACAACTTCGACCTTACGACCTCGCACGTTCTGCCCGCGATGATCCGCAAGTTCCACGAGGCGAAGGTGGCGGGCGCGCCGTCGGTGACGCTGTGGGGCACCGGCTCGCCGAGGCGCGAGTTCCTGCACGTGGACGACTTGGCGGACGCGGCCGTGTTCCTGATGGAGCGCTACGACGGCGAGGACATCCTGAACGTCGGCGTGGGGGAGGACGTGACGATCGCCGAGCTGGCGGAGATCGTGCGCGACGTCGTGGGGTACGAAGGCGAAATCGAGTGGGATACCTCGAAGCCCGACGGCACGCCGCGCAAACTGCTCGACGTGTCGCGCCTGCACGCGCTCGGGTGGCGCGCGCGCATCGGGCTGCGCGAGGGCATCGAGCAGACCTACCGCTGGTACTGCGAGAACGCGGCGTGCTGAGCGCGCTCAGGGCGTCTCGTCCACGCGCGCGAAGGCGGCGAGGCCGTGCCCGGCCTGTGCGTGTCAGCCGCATCTGGTATCTTCTTCAATCGAGGGACTCGGTGAGGGAGATGGATGACGGATCGGCCTGATTCGCACGACACGCATCACGACGGCCTTCCCGTAGGTGAGACTGCCGGCGCGCTTCAGGGGGCGGATGTTGCGCGCGGCGTGCACGTTGGAGGCCCGAGCGAGTTCAGACGGTATCGGTGGGCGATCGTGGCCACGCTCGTGTTCGTCGACGTGGTCGCGCTCATCGCGTGCGCAGCGCTCGCGACGTACCTGCGCTTCTCGACGTTCAGCGCCCGCCTGGGCATCGAGAATCTGCCCCACGGCGCGTCCTATTACGAAGCGATGTGGGCGTTCGTCGTGCTCGGCATGGCGGCGCTGTGGCGAGAGGGGCTGTACGACCTCGAGCGGCTTACCTGGGGCGCCGGCGAGTTCTCGCGCATCGCGCGCGCGATGGCGCTCGCGGCGCTCGGGTTCGTGCTCGCGAGTTTCTGGCTCAAGCTCCCCGGGCTTTCCCGCGCGTGGCTCTTGCTCGCCACGGTCGTCTCGTTCCTTGGCGTGTCGCTGGGGCGGCTGGCGGTTAGGACCGCGCTCCGGGCAGTCAGGCGGCGCGGGCGCGTCTTGCGGCGCACGCTCATCGTCGGATCCAACCCCGAAGCCGCCGAGATCGCGCGGATCCTGCGCGCGAAGCCGGAGCATGGCCTCGTTCCGGTCGGATGCCTCGCCTCGAGCCACGCTGAGTACCTGCCGTTGAGCTACTGCGACGAGGGCGTCCCGCTGCTCGGCGAGGCCCGCGACCTCCGGGAGTTGGTCCTTGCGCACGCCATCGACACGGTCATCATCGCGACGACCGCGTTCGACCACGACATCGTGTCCCGGATGATCGCGGAACTTCGCGGCACGGGCGCGACGATCCAACTGTCGTCTGGCCTGTTCGACATCCTCACGTCGCGCGTCTTGGTGAAAGAGGTCGCCGGCGTGCCGCTGATCACGGTGCGCTCGGTGTCGTTCTCGCGGACGAACGCGTTCATCAAGCGCGTGTTCGACTTGGTTGTGGCATCCGTCATCGTCCTGATCGGCATGCCGGTGTGGCTGCTGGTAGCGCTCGCGATCAAACTGGACTCGCCCGGACCGGTGCTCTACAGGCAACAGCGCATCGGCAGGGGCGGACGGCCGTTCGGGATGTACAAGTTCCGCTCGATGTTCCGTGACGCGGACGCGCGCCTGGCCGAGCTGGAGGCCGCCAACGAGGCGGACGGGCCGCTGTTCAAGATCAAGGACGATCCGCGCGTCACCCGCGTGGGCAAGGTGCTGCGGCGCTACTCGATCGACGAGTTCCCGCAGCTGATCAACGTCCTGAAAGGCGAGATGTCGCTCGTGGGCCCACGCCCGCCGCTTCCGCGCGAGGTTGAGGCGTACGGCGACCGCGAATGGCAGCGCATGCAGGTGCTGCCAGGCATGACCGGGCTGTGGCAGGTCTCGGGACGCTCGCACCTCACCTTCGACGAGATGATCCGCCTCGACCTGTTCTACATCGAGAATTGGAGCGTCGCGTTCGACATCGCGTTGCTCGTACGGACGTTGCCGGCGGTCTTGGCCGCGCACGGCGCGTGGTGATGGACCCGCAGAGGAGGAGTGCGTGCGCGTCATCGTAGTAGTGGGCGCAAGGCCGAACTTCATCAAGGTGGCGCCGCTCGTTCCGGCGCTCACTGCGCACGGCATCGCGGCCGACATCGTCCACACCGGGCAGCACTACGACGCCGCGATGTCGGACGTGTTCTTCGAAGACCTCGAGCTCCCGGAGCCGCGGTGGTTCTTGGGTGTCGGAAGCGGCACGCATGCCACGCAGACAGCCGCCGCGATGGTGAAGCTCGAGGAGCTGCTCGCCGTCGAGCGGCCCGACGCGCTGCTCGTGGTGGGCGACGTGAACTCGACGCTCGCAGGCGCGCTCGCTGCCGTCAAGCTCCACATCCCGGTCGTGCACCTGGAGGCCGGATTGCGCTCCCGCGACTTCTCGATGCCTGAAGAGGTCAACCGGCTCGTCACCGACCAGTTGTCGGCGCTGCTCCTCACGCCGGTGCGCGAAGCAGACGAGAACCTCGTCCGCGAAGGCGTCGACCCGGCCCGGATCCGCTTCGTCGGCAACGTCATGGCGGAGAGCCTGCTCCGTGCGCTGCCGCGAGTGGAGGCCCGAGACGCGTGCGCCCGATACGGCCTTGCGCGCGGCGCTTACGTGCTCGCGACCGTGCATCGCCCTGAGAACACCGACCATCCGGAGCGGCTCGCCGAGATCGTGGCCGCGCTGCGGGAATCGCCGCTGCCCGTGCTGTTCCCTGTGCACCCGCGCACGCGCCCGAGGCTGGCGGAGCACGGGCTGCTCGCATCCGCGCACGGGGTCGTGCTGACGGATCCCGTGGGTTACCTGGACATGCTGTCGCTCGAACGCGACGCGGCAGCGATCGTCACTGACTCTGGCGGTGTGCAGGAGGAGGCGTGCATGCTCCACACGCCGTGCGTCACGGTCCGCCGCAGCACGGAGCGCAGGATCACCATCGAGGTCGGGGCGAACCGCTTGGTCGGCGCGTGGCGCGACAAGATCTCGGCGGCGCTTGCAGACGCGCTGGCATCGTCGCGTGACTGGCCCACGCCCGAATTCTGGGACGACCGCGTGTCCGTGCGGGTCGCCGAAGCGCTTGTATCTGGCGTCGAGCCGATGCCGGGGGTGTGACATGCGGGTGCTGGTGACTGGGGGAGCCGGGTACGTCGGCAGCGTGAGCGTGCGCCTGCTGCTCCAGGCGGGACACGAGGTGGTCGTGCTGGACACGCTGGAGCGCGGCCACAGGGAGGCCGTCGACGACCGGGCCGACTTCGTCCTCGGCGACGTGGGAGACGCGGACGCGGTACGCGAAGCGCTCTGCTGTTGCGACGCGGTGCTGCACTGCGCGGGGTACATCGACGTCGCCGAGTCCGTCCGCGACCCGGAGGCGTACTTCGAGAACAACGCGAGCAAGCCGGCCGTCCTGCTCGAGCAGATGCGGATCGCAGGCGTCGACGCGCTGGTGTTCTCGTCGACCGCCGCGGTGTACGGCGAGCCTGACGCCGTTCCCATCCCCGAAGACGCCCCGTGCCGGCCGGTGAACCCCTACGGGGAAAGCAAGCTTCGCTTCGAGCAGGCCATCGCGGCGGCATCGCAGTCCTGGGGGCTGCGCGCCGTGGTTTTCCGGTACTTCAACGTAGCCGGGGCGTGGCCTGACGGCTCGCTCGGGGAGGCGCACGAGCCTGAGACGCACATCATCCCGAGGGTGCTCGGCGTCATCCGCGACGGGGTGCGCGAGTTCGAGATTTACGGGCGTGACTATCCGACGCCCGACGGCACGTGCATCCGCGACTACATCCACGTCTGCGACCTCGCCGATGCCCACGTCAGAGGACTCGAGCGGCTCGTCGCGGGCAAGGACGGGTGCGTGTGCAACCTCGGGACCGGCAAGGGGTGGTCGAACCTCGAGGTCGTGCAGGCCTGCGCGCGAACCGCCAGCGTTTCCATGAAGGTGACGTTCGGGCCCCGGCGGCCCGGGGACCCAGCGGTCTTGGTGGCGGGTGCGGACCGCGCTCGGGCGCTCTTGGGCTGGCGCCCCCGCCGGTCCGACCTGGGGACGATCGTGGAGGACGCGTGGCGTTGGGAGCGCGGTGGGCGGTTCGGCGCTGGGCGCAAGGATGTCACGGGTTCGTGCTAAGATTTGACCACGCGGCTCGGGGAGAGCCGTCGCGTCGCTGGAGAAGGGGGATCCATGGCTCGGAGCATCAGGTCACGCGTGCTTCCTCTCGTGCTCGCCGCGGCTCTTTTGTGCGTTCAGGCGGCTCCTGCGGCGATGGGGAACGAAAGCTGCCCAACGCGCCTGCCGGGTGGTGAGACGAAAGCCGCGTCGTCCGCAGCGCCGAAGGTCGGACGCGGCACCGGGACACGGACAGGATTGGCACCGGCCACGGCTGGGATACCTGGCGCGGTCGCCCTTCCACCGTCGCCGGTCGCCGGCTCGCTGGACTACGCGACGCATCGCCAGGACGTGTACGCGGTGCCGATCTGGAGCGAGAAGCGGTTGGCTGTGACCCTGACGGGGCAAGCCTCCCTCAATGCCGACGTGTACGTGTTCGGGCCGGGCACGACGGCCGTGGATCCGGGCGCTGCGCTGTGCTCCACGCTAGGGGACGAGTTTCCGAAGAGCGCAATCCTCGACGTACCGGCAGGCGCGACTGGCGTCTACTACGTCGTCGTGTATGCATGGTCGGGCAGCGGCACGTACGGGATGGAATGGCAGATGGTCGATCCGGTCGGCGAGCCGGACGACGACGTGCCCGGAACGCTGCTGACCGCTTCCACCTCGTTGCAGACCACGACGGGCGCGCTCGGGTGGCCCGCTGACATCGACGACGTCTACGCGATCCCGGTGGCGGACGGTCAGCGCCTGATCGTCCAGCTCGACGGTCCTGATGGGGCTGACTATGACCTGCGGCTCTTCGCTCCTGGGACGCCGACTGTCATCGGCGCCACGGCGCGGCTCGGCTCGTCCGGCGCGACTGCGGACGAATCGCTGCTGTATGACGTGCTCGCCGGAGAAGGGGGCACGTGGTACGTGGACGTGCGCGCAGCGCGGGGCGCGGGCGGGTACACGCTGCGGTGGCGCGTCGTCCCCGTGCCGCCCGGGACGTGGGAGACGCTCGCGTCAGCGACGCCGCTTTCGGGCGCCGGCGGCACCGTGATGGGATCCCTCGACCGGCTAACGGATGCCAACGACGTGTTCGCGGTGGGCCTTGAAGCGGGCAAGCGCCTTTCCGTGACGCTCGACGGTGCAGAGGGCACAGACTTCGACCTGTACCTGCACAGCACGGACGGGTCGCAGATCGTCGCCTTCGACGAAGACGGCGTCTATCCCGACAGGCTGCAGGCCGATGTCGCGGTTGCAGGGACGTACTTCATCGAAGTGCGGGCGTTCACCGGATCTGGCGCGTACCTCCTCGACTGGAGCGTGACGGACACGCCTGCTTTCGTCGCCTGCATGCGGGATGCCGGACTCGACAGGTACCAGACCGCGCTCGCAGTGTCGTGGGCCGCCTTCCCGGGCAGTTCGGTCGCGACGGTGGTGCTCGCGAGCGGAGAGGTCTTCCCGGACGCACTGGCGGCGGCCGGACTTGCGGGCTGCTACGGCTCGCCTGTGCTGCTGACGCGGAAGTCCTCGCTGCCGGACGGGTTGATTCCGGAGATCAGGCGCCTGGGAGCGAAGAGCGTCGTCATCGTCGGCGGCACGGGCGCGGTCACCGACGACGTGAAGAAGACGCTGACACAGGCCGGGTTCGCCGTAGACCGCGTAGCGGGTCTGAATCGGTACGAAACTGCTCGCGCCGTGGCCGCGAGGATACGCAAGCTGACTGGCGGTGGATTCTCCGGCATCGCGTTCGTTGCGCGTGGCGACGACTTCGCGGACGCGCTCGCGGTCGGGCCGTGCGCCTACGCGCTCAAGGCGCCAGTGCTCCTGACGACACCGACCGCGCTCCACGCCGACGCGCAGGCTGCAATCCAAGAGAACCGGATCACCGACGTCTACATCGCCGGTGGCACGGGCGCAGTCTCTGAGGCTGTGCGCCAGGCTATCCAACCGCTGGTTACTCGCCCGGTCGTGCGGCTCGCCGGTCAGGACCGGTTCGGGACTGCAGCCGCAGTGGCGGACTACGCGACGAAGATGTACTGGCTTGAAGAGGGCGGCGTTCTCGTGGCCACGGGAAGCCTGTTCCCTGACGCGTTGGGTGGCGGCGCCGCTGCCGGGAAGCGCGGATTCGCGGTCTTGCTGACCCGGACCACCGTGCTCCCCGATGCGACGAGCAAGTACCTCGCCGCACGGAAGGGGACGATCGTCCAAGCCCGCATCGCAGGCGGCACCGGAGCTGTGTCCGACCAGGTGAAGGCCGCGATCGAGAAGCTCCTGCGATAGGGTCGTCGATCTACGTCCGCTGACGGGGCTTCCCCTCGATGGCAGGAACGGGTAGAATTGCCTGCGCTGCAGGTAGGTGGCAGCAGGTTTGGGCGATTAGCTCAGTGGGAGAGCGCTTCCTTCACACGGAAGAAGTCACAGGTTCAAATCCTGTATCGCCCACCATCAGCACTCATCTTGGAGGCGGCGTCTGCGACAGCGCAGGCGCCGCTCCTGCATCTCGCCCCAGGAATCCGGTGTCCGCTCAACGGTGCGCATGAGGAGGGCCGTCCCGTGTTCGATGACGACTACAAGGAGTACCTGGACAGCCAAGATGACGCCACTGTGTGGGACCGCGAGGAGTACCTTGAAGTCCTCGGCATCGAGCCGGAAGACGATTGGGACGACGGCAGGAGCTCAGACGACGAACGGCTCGCTTGGTCGGTGCTGTACGACGACGACAACCTCCCTGAAGAGGACGAGTACGAGGACTTCGAGGACGACTACGAGGAGGAAGAGGGCGAGGGCGAAGAGGGTGAGAGCCCGGAGCCTTTAGACGAGGAGTACACGCCTCCAGTCCCAGTGTCGCCCGAGGTTCCGATGCCGTGCGATTTCCTCGACGAGGGCGAGATCCCGTTCTGACGCTTTCTGATGCACGGCACGTTGCGCGCGCGGCCGTCGTGACGCGCAACGCATCTTGTAACTATGTTTACAATGTCTTGGCGGCCGTGGTATAAGTCCGCCATCTGGCCAGATGCTTCTGGACAAGCGTGCACTCTTCTTGCAGGACTTCGCGGTGGTCGCTGCGAATAGTGATAGTAACGCTTGTTACAGAGTGCCGTCTGAGTGAGCGTACGGGGGTGAGGCGTTCGTGGGAGGCAGGTCGGCGGTGCTGTTCGCAACGGGTCTCGTCGCAGGCCCCGCGCTGTTCCTCCTGATTTTGCTGACGTTGCAGCGGCTGCTCGCTCCACGACGGCCCGATCCAGTCAAAGAGAGCGCGTTCGAGTGCGGCATCCCGCAGGCGGACGTCCCGTGGAAACCGTTCAACGTGCGGTTCGCCGCCGTTGCCGCCCTGTTCGTCATCTTCGACGTCGAGGGCGTGCTGCTGTTCGCCGTGGCGCCTGCAGTGAAGGGCTCGCTTGCCGGCGTCCTCGAGGTCGGCGCGTTCGTGTCGATGCTCGCGATCGGCCTGCTGTACGCGTGGCGGAAGGGGCTGTTGTCGTGGCTGCGATAGACGAGCTCGCAGAGTTCCTCGAACGGACCCCCGGCGGCGGCATCCTGCTCACGACCGTCGATGCCGTCATGAACTGGGCGCGCGGCAAGTCGCTGTGGACCTTCCCGATGGGTACGGCGTGCTGCGCCATGGAGTTCATCGCTGCGTCGTTCTCGCGGTTCGACTTCGACCGGCATGGCACCATCCCGCGTCCCGACCCGCGTCACTGCGACGTGATGGTGGTGGCCGGCACCGTTACCCGCAAGATGATGCCCGCGGTGAAGCGCATCTACGACCAGATGCCTGAACCGAAGTGGGTCGTCGCGATGGGCAACTGCGCCGTGTCGGGCGGCATCTTCTACTACGACACCTACTCCGTCGTGCGGGGCGTCGACGAGTTCCTGCCGGTGGACGTCTACATCGCCGGCTGCCCGCCGCGGCCCGAGGCATTGCAAGACGCGATCTTGCAGCTTCGCAAGAAGATCGCGACCGAGTCGATCTCGAAGCGCCGCACGCGTCCGCTGGTGAGCGACCTCGCTCTTCCGACAGACCCGCGCAAAGGCGACCTGCTGTCCGCTGCAGACGCTGACGAAGAGGATGAGGCTCCCGCCACGAGGAGCGTGAGCGCATGAGGATCGAAGAGCTCCGCGAGCGCGTGTGCGCGATGTACCCGGACCTGTGCCCGCTGTTCTCCATCGAGTTCGGGGACGGCGCGATCAGCGTCCCGTTGGAGCGGGTCCACTCCGCTGCGGCGGACCTCAAGGAGATGGGCTTCGACAGGCTGGGCATGGTCACGGCGGTCGACCGCGGCGAGGAGTTCGAGATCGTCTATCGCCTGCAGTCCCGCGACCTCCGTGCAGGGATGTTCCTCAAGGCCCTCGTGCCGCGGTCCGATCCCCGCGTACCGAGCATGTGCGACCTGTGGCCCGCCGCGAATTGGCAGGAGCGCGAGGTCTACGACCTGTTCGGCATCGTCTTCGAGGGCCACCCGGACCTGCGCAGGATCCTCCTTCCCGACGATTGGGAAGGCCATCCGCTTCGCAAGGACTACGTGGATGAGCGCATCATCCCGAGGCCGGACTACATCTAGGGGCGTCGATGGTCACTGAAGAGCTGACTCTCAACATCGGTCCGTCGCACCCGTCGACGCACGGGGTCTGCCGGCTTCTGGTGCGGCTCGACGGCGAGATCGTCACCCACGTGGAGCCGATCATCGGGCACCTGCACCGCGGCATCGAGAAGATGGCCGAGAACCGGACGTACCTGCAGGTGGTCCCGCTCACCGACCGCCTCGACTACGTGGGATCGATGTACGCGAACTGGGCGTACTGCCGCGCCGTTGAGCGTCTCGCCGGCATCCGCGTGCCGGAGCGCGCCGAGTACATCCGCGTCATCGTGTGCGAACTGCAGCGCATCGCGAGCCACATGATGGGCATCGGCTCAAGCGCGGCCGACACCGGCGCCACGTCAGCGTTCCTGTACGCGTTCGCGCAGCGGGACCTCGTCATCGACCTGTTCGAAGAACTGTGCGGCGCCCGGCTCACCTACAACTACGTGCGTCCGGGCGGAGTCTCGTTCGACCTGCCCGACGGCTGGGTGGAGAGGTGCCGGGCGTTCACGGCGCAGCACCCGAAGGCCATGCTCGAGATCGACGGCTTCTTCTTCGGTAACGCCATCGCCCGCGCGAGGCTCAAAGGCGTCGGAGTCCTGGATCCGGACGCGGCCGTCGCGTGGGGCGTGTCGGGGCCGTCTGCGCGCGGCTCAGGCGTCGATTGGGACCTCCGTCGGGACGACCCGTACTCGGTCTACCCGCGCTTCGACTTCGACGTGCCGATCGGGTCGAACGGCGACGCCTTCGACCGGGCCCGGGTCCGGCTGTGGGAGTGCATCGAGAGCTGCCGCATCATCGACCAGGCGCTCGACCAGCTCGAGCCGGGCCCCATCATGGCGGACGGGCTTCCGCGCCTGTTGGCGCCTCGCCCGGGGGACGCGTACGACCACATCGAGAGCGCTCGCGGGTCGCTCGGCGTGTACCTCGTCAGCGACGGGTCGCCGCGGCCGTACCGCATGAAGGTGCGCTCCCCGGCGTTCTGCAACCTCGCCGTCCTGCCGCTCATCGCCGTGGGGCACACGCTGTCGGACCTCTTGGTGATCCTCGGCTCGCTCGACCCGGTGTTCGGGGAGGTGGACCGGTGAGCTCGTTGCTGCTCGGGATCCTCTGGGGCGTCGCCGGCGTGCTCGTCATCGCGGGCGGCGCCGTGATCGGCGTGTGGTGGGAGCGCAAAGTCGCCGGCCACATCCAGCTGCGGTACGGTCCGCAGCAGATCGGCCCGGCCGGTTCGCTGCAGATGCTTGCCGACGTGCCGAAACTGCTGTTCAAAGAGGACATCGTCCCGTCCGGAGCCGACCGGCCGCTGTTCAAGTGGGCGCCGCTCATGGCGTTCGCGCCGGTGGCCGCAGCCATGGCGGTGATCCCGTTCGCTGCGGGCTGGGCCCCGTTCGACACGAGCGTGGGTGTGCTGTTCTTCCTGGCGGTGCCCTCGCTGGAGGTGGTCGCGATACTCGTGGCCGCGTGGGCGCAGCGCAACTCGTACGCAGCCATCGGAGGCCTTCGCGCCGCGTCGCAGATGATCGCCTACGAGGTGCCACGCACGCTTGCGGTGGCGCCGCTCGTGCTGCTCGCTGGCTCTCTGCGGCCGACCGAGGTCGTCGCGGCGTGGCGCTGGTGGTGGCTGCCCCTGCTCGCCATCGCCTTCGTCGTGTACCTGATCGCGTCGATCGCGGAGATGAACCGCGGCCCGTTCGACCTGCCGGAAGCCGAATCCGAGCTCGTCGCAGGGTACTTCGCCGACTACTCAGGCATGCGCTGGGCGATCTTCATGATGGCCGAGTACGGCGCCGTCATCACCGCGAGCCTGTTCGCGGCTGCGACGTTCCTGGGCGCCGGCTGGCCCTTCAGCGGCGCTCTGGGGGTGGTCGCGCTCGTCGTCAAGACGTCCGTGCTCGTCACGATCGTGATGTGGACGAAGTGGACGCTGCCGCGAGTCCGCCAAGACCAGCTCCTCCGGTTCTGCTGGGTCGTGCTGGTGCCGGCCACGCTCGTGCAATTGGCGATCGTCGGGGTGGTGCTGCCGTGGATGTGAAGCGAGACAGACCGGTCGTTCCGGCGAGCGTCTCCGACGGGCCGACGGGAGACGGCCTCGTCGCTGGAGCGCGCTCGATCGCCAAGGGCTTCGCGTACACGGCTCGCGCGGGCGTGAGCAAACCGCTCACCGTGCGGTATCCGAAGGAGAAGCTCACCGTCAGCCCGCGGTGGCGCGGCCCGCTCGCGCTTCGCGGCGTGCTCGGGCGCGACGAGATCCCGCTGCTCCGTGCGCCGTCGTACGCCTACAACGAGACGATCGACGGCCTGTACCGCGCCGACCGGTTGCCGCCGTGCGTGGGCAGCTGCCCCGCGAACGTGGACGCGCGCGGTCAGGCGTACCTGATCGCCGACGACCGGGTGGTCGAGGCCTACGAGCTCGTCCGCGACCGCAACATCCTGCCCGGCGTGCTCGGGCGCATCTGCCACCACCCGTGCGAGTCGGCGTGCAAGCGGAACTTCTTCGACGAGCCGATCGCCATCCGCCCGCTTCACCGCTTCGCGTTCGAGGAGTACCGCAAGGTGCGGCACGAGCGCATCTCGCCGTTCCCGCGGACGCAGGGCAAGAGCGTCTGCATCGTGGGATCGGGGCCCTCGGGCCTCGCGGCGGCGTACGACCTGCTCAAGCTGGGCTACCGCGTCGTGATGTACGAGCGCGAACGGAAGCCAGGCGGCGCGCTCAACACCGGCGTCCCTGCGTACCGGCTGCCCCGCGAGGTGCTGTACGAGGAGATCGACGACATCGTCGGGCTCGGCCTGGAGCTCAACACCGGCGTCGAGGTGGGGAAGGACGTCACGCTTCCGTCGCTCATGCGCGAGCATGACGCGGTGCTGCTCGCGGTCGGCCTTCAGCAGAGCCGGATCCTGCCGATCCCGGGCACCGACGCCGAGGGCGTCGTCGGCGCGCTCGAGTTCCTGTGGTCTGCGAACTTCAAGCACGAAGCCGGCGTGCGCGGCAAGCGGGTCCTCGTGATCGGCGGCGGCAACGTCGCCGTGGACGTGGCGCGGTGCGCGCTGCGAGTGGGAGCGTCTGAGGTCCGCCTCGCGTGCCTCGAGTCCGAATCCGAGATGCCGTGCCACCCGTGGGAGATCGCGGAGGCGCTCGACGAAGGCGTCATCGCGATGTGCTCGCTCGGCCCGGAGGAGGTCCTGACGAAGCACGACACGGTCGTGGGGATGCGCATGCGCTCGTGCCTGTCGGTCTTCGACGAGATGGGCCGGTTCGCTCCGAAGTTCGGCGACGAGACCACAGACGTGCCGACCGACGTCGTGGTGTTCGCGATCGGCCAGGCGCCCAAGATCGACACGATCGTGGCCGGGACGGAGCTCCTGGTGAGCGGGCGAGGCCAGTTGGTCGTCGACGGTACGCTGTTCACCACGTCGGTTCCTGGCGTGTTCGCGTGCGGCGAGATCGTCACGGGTCCCGGGAGCGCGATCGGGTCGATCGCTACCGGACACGAGGCGGCCGTCTCGATCCACCGGTACCTGCAAGGGCTGCCGCTCGACGGCGACCGCGTCGCGCGCCCCGTGCCCGTCTACCAGAAGCACGCCCCGGCCGACACGCGCGGCATCGAGTCGAACCGCAGGCGCGCCGTCATGCCGATGGCCGATCCGGAGGAGCGGGCGAAGGACTTCCGCCAGGTCGAGCTCGGCCTCACGAGGCAGGAAGCGACCGCTGAGGCCATGCGGTGCTTGCGGTGCGAGTCGGAGGTGTGCGTCGGGTGCACCTTCTGCGCGAGGACCTGCCCGGACTACGCCATCAAAGTGGAGCGCGTCGACGAAGCTGGCGCCCGGTGCCTCACCCGCTACGACCTCGACCTGACGAAGTGCTGCTTCTGCGGCCTGTGCGCGGAGCAGTGCCCCACGAAGGCGCTCCACCACACGGGACAGTACGAGCTGTCGTTCTGGCACAGGGACCTCATGGTGTTCGACAAGGGCGAGATGCTCCGTCCTCCGACGGGCACGCGCGCCACGGGGCGTGACGGCATCTCGCCGCCAGGATGCCCCGTTCCGCGAAGGGAGGACGGATGAGCGCGCAGACGGCGGGGCTTGGCGTCGCCATCGCGCTGGTCGCCCTCGGCGCCGTGGGCGCGGTGCTCCTGCGTGAGGTGATGCGGGTCCTGATCTCGCTCGGCGTGTTCCTGTTCGGCGTGGCCGCGGTGTACGCATACCTCGGCTATCCGTTCTTGGCCGTCGCGCAGGTCTTCGTGTACGTGGGCGGCGTGCTGGTCCTGATGGTCTTCGCCGTCATGACTGCTCGTCGCGACCGCAGCGAACGCCCGGCGTTCGTCTCGAGGCACGATGTCGGATCGGCTGCGATCGCGGCCGGGACCGGCGCCATGCTCTTCCTCGGGCTTCGCCCGCTGTTCCAAGACGCAGGGTTCGCCAGGTCCTCTGCCGTCTCGGACCTCGCGCAGGAGCTCCTCGGACCGCGCCTTCTTGCGTTCGAGGCGGGCGGCGTCCTTCTGCTGGCCGCGCTGATCGCAGTGGCGGCAGCGTTGAGAGGCGGTGAGGACCGGTGATCGCGCTCGGGCTGTCGTGCGCCGTCTTTGCGCTCGGGCTGTACGGCGTGCTGAGCAGGCGGGACCTCATCGGAGTCCTGGTGTCGGTCGAGTTGATGCTCGGCGCCGGGGGCATCCTTCTCGCCGCGGCGGGCGCGGCCTCTGGCGCGACGTCAGGCGCGGTGCAGAGCATCGCCCTGATGGTGCTCCTTCTGGCCGCGGCCGAGGCCGCAGTGGGGTTGAGCCTGCTGCTCGCGCTGCACCGGCGGAGCGGGCGCACGCGCGTGGACGAGTTGAGCGAGGTGAGCGGCTGATGACCGTCGTGCTCGCGTCCGTCGTGCTGCCCGTCGTGCTCGCCGTCGGCATCGCGCTCGCCGGGAACCGGGGGATACGCGTCGCGCAGGTCCTCGCCGTCGCTGGGCCAGGCGGCGCGTTGGCAGCCGGGATGTCGCTGCTCGCCAGCGAACGCGCGTCCAGCGCTGTCGCGTGGAGATCTGCGTGGCTTTCGCAGGGCGGCGCTTCCTTGCCGCTGGGGTTCGCTGGCGACGCGCTCGCCGCTGTGATGCTCGTGATCGTCGGCGTCGTGGCCGCGTGCGTCGTCGTGTTCTCGTGGGGCTACATGGCCCACGAGTCCGGCCGGCCGCGGTACTTCGCGGTGCTCATGCTGTTCGTGGCTGCGATGTCGGCGCTCGTGCTGGCGGACAACCTCGTGACGCTCTTCATCGGATGGGAGCTCGTGGGCGCGTGCTCCTACTTGCTGATCGGATTCTGGTATCGCAAGCCTGAGGCCACCCGTGCTGCAATCAAGGCGTTCATGACCACACGCGTCGGCGACGTCGCCATGCTGCTCGGGATGGCGGTCCTGTGGCGGGCTGCGCAGACGCTGTCTTTGGACGGTATCGTCGCAGCCCTGCCGAAGATGCCGCAGGCCACCGTCACGGCCGCTGCGCTCTTGCTGTTCGTGGGCGCCGCGGGCAAGTCCGCGCAGTTCCCGCTGCACATCTGGCTGCCTGACGCGATGGAAGGACCGACGCCCGTATCCGCGTTGATCCACGCGGCGACGATGGTCGCATCGGGCGTCTTCCTCGTGGCGCGCGCGTGGCCCGTGTTCGAGGCGAGCGGCGTGGCGCGCGCGACGATGCTCGCGGTAGGCGTGCTGACGGCGCTGTACGCAGCCCTCGTCGCCCTGGCGCAGACGGACATCAAGAAGATGCTCGCGTACTCCACCATCAGCCAGCTGGGGTTCATGTTCGCCGCCCTCGGAGCCGGAGCCTGGGGCGCCGCGATGTTCCACCTCGCGACGCATGCCGCGTTCAAGGCCCTGCTGTTCCTTGCGGCGGGAAGCGTGATCCACGGTTCAGGCACGCAGGACATGGACGAGATGGGCGGGCTGGCACGGGCCATGCCCGTCACTGCCGCTGCGTGGACGGCCGGCGCGCTCGCGCTTTCGGGCTGGTGGCCGTTCGCGGGCTTCTTCTCCAAAGACGCGGTGATCGCGGCGGTGGCGGCTGCGTCTCCAGGCGCCTCGTGGATCCTCGTCTTCACCAGCGCCGTCACCGCGCTGTACGTCTGGAGCGCGACCTTCCGGGTGTTCCTGGGCGCTTCGCGAAGCGACCACGCAGCGCACGAATCAGGCCGATCGATGCTCGCGCCCTTGGCTGTGCTCGCGCTCCTGTCAGCTGTGGCCGGATGGGCCGGCCCGGCCTTCACCGAGCGCCTCGGGGCCCCGGAGGAGCACGCTGCGCTGGCCACGATCGCGGCCGCCGTCGCAGCGGTCGCAGCCGGTACGGCACTCGCCTACGCGCTCTACCGGAGAGCTCCCGAACGCGGCGCCTCGCTTCCAGGCGGGCTTCAGTCCGCGGCGAGGTCCGGTTTCGGCGTGGATGCCGCCGTCCACGCGCTCGTCGTGCGCCCAGCCGTCGCCTTCGCGCAGTGGGTTGCCCGGGTCGCGGACGAGAAGGTGGTGGACCGAGCCGTGGAAGGCTCTGCGGCGCTCACTGGGCGCGTCGGAGGGATGCTTGCACGCCTGCAGACGGGGGAGGCCGACGTGTACGCGTCGCTGGTCGCAGTCGGATTCGTCCTGCTGACTGCGGTGGTCGTCTGGATGGGAGGGCGGTAGCGGTGCATCTGCTGTGGCTCATCGTCCTTCCGGTCGCAGGCGCGTTGGCCGTGCTTCTCGCAGGCGAGCGCCTGGCTCCGTCGCGGACGCTGTCGCTTGTGGTCGCGTGCGCGGAGGCGGTCCTCGCTGGGTCCGCGATCGCGCGGATGCTGGCCGCGTCCTCGCCCGCTCTGTCGTGGGCTCCGGGCGGCGTGCTCGGTGCGGTCCCGCTGTCCTTGGGCTTGGACGGCTTGTCAGCGCCGCTGGTGGGCCTCACGGCCCTCCTGACTCCCGTGGCGGTCTCTGCGTCGTGGCAGGTGGCTGATGGGCCACGGGCGCACCACGCGCTGCTGCTGTCTCTGGAGGCAGCCGTGATGGCAGTGTTCTTGGCGGCGGACCTCGTGTTCTTCTACGTCGCGTGGGAAGCGGTGCTCATCCCGATGTACTTCCTGATCGGCCTCTGGGGCCACGAAGGGCGCCGTCACGCAGCCGCGAAGTTCTTCCTCTTCACGTTCCTGGGGTCGGCGCTCATGCTGGTGGGCGTCTTGCTGCTCATCGGTCACACAGGCGCCACGGTGCTCAGCGACGTACCGAGAGTGCTGCCGCTCGAGCTTCAGCGTGCGGTCTTCTGGCTCTTGGCAGCCGGCATGCTCGTCAAGCTTCCGGCAGTCCCGCTGCACACGTGGTTGCCCGAAGCCCACGTGGAGGCCCCGACGGCCGGGTCGATGCTGCTGGCAGGCGTGCTTCTCAAGATGGGCGGATACGGCCTCATGCGGATAGCGGCTCCGCTGACCCCCGAGGCCTTCCGGGAAGCCGCTCCTGCGTTGTTCGCGCTCGGAGCCGTTGGAACGGTGTACGGAGCGCTTGCGGCGCTCGCACAACGGGACGTGAAGCGCCTCGTGGCGTACTCCTCCGTCGCCCACATGGGATTCGTGCTGGTCGCCCTGTCCGCACGGACCCCCGCTGGCTACGCTGCAGCGATGCTCGTGATGGTGAGCCACGGCCTCGTCGCCGCGCTCGCGTTCTTCCTCGTCGGCGCGTTGTACGAGCGCACGCACACGCGCAGCCTCGAGGACCTCGCGGGGCTCGCGGGCCCGATACCGCGGTGGTCCGTCCTGTTCGTCTTCACGGCGCTCGCCAGCCTCGGATTGCCTGCGCTTTCGGGGTTCCCGGGAGAGTTCCTCTCGCTGCTCGAGTCGTTCCGGACGTTCGGGTGGTGGGCCGCCGTCGCAGGCGTCGGGGTCCTGCTCGCAGCCACGTACAACCTCCATGCGGTGCGCGCCGCGGTCTACGGAGACCCGGTAGAACGCTGGGCGTCTCTACCTGACGTCTCGGCCCGGGAGGTCGTCACGGCCGCGCCGCTCGTCGCCGGCATCGTCGTGCTTGGCGTGTGGCCGGGGCTCATCACTGCGCTGAGCGACCCCGCCGTCTCGGCCCTGATCGCCCTCGTGCAGGGAGGTGGCAAGTGAGCGTGGCTGCCGGGCTGGTTCACGACCTCGTGTCCGGCATGGCCGGGATCTTGTGGCTGCCCGCCGCGCTGGTTCTCGCGGCTGCCGGGGCGGCTCTCGTGCTGGACGCGTTCGAACGGCCGTCCGCAGCGGTCTCAGCGGTCGGGCTTGCGGCGTGCATCGCCGCAGCCATCTGCGTCGCTGCCGCGCTTCAGGCGCCGCTCCAGCAGGCGGTCCCCGGCGTGTACGGAGGAGGCGGGCTGGCTGGAGCGGGGGCGGCCATGTACGCGCTGGCCGCGCTCGCCGCAGCCACGGGGATGCGCACCCTCCCGAATTCCGTGCGTGGGGCCGCAGCCGGTCTCGTCGCCTTGTCTGCCGTGGCCTGCCAAGCGCTCGCGGGCGCGGTGGACGCCGTGGTGATGATCCTGGCGCTGGAGACGCTGGCCATCGCAAGCTACGGGCTCGTGTCCGCGAGCGGGACGCGCTCCTCGGGCGAGGTTGCCATGCGGTACTTCGTCCAAGGCTCGGTCGCGGCCGGCTTGCTGGTGTTCGGCCTGGCCGGCGTCGTGGCGGTCGGAGGCGGCGAGACGTCGTACGAGGCCCTGACCGCGAGCGTCGCGTCGTCGCCTGCCGCAGCGGCAGGCGTTCTCGGGATGCTGTTCGTGGCCGCGTTGGCCTTCAAGGCCGGTGCCGTGCCGTTCCACTCATGGGTGCCTGACGCGTACGAGACCGTGGAGCCTGGCGTGGCCGTGTTCGTGGCCGGCGCACCGAAGATCGCTGCCGTGACCGCCGTGTGGGTGCTGTTCGTGCGGACGGTATGGGCCTCCGAAACGTTCGCCGACCTCCGGACCGCCGTCGCGATCGCTGCCGCCGCGTCCGTCGTCGTCGGCAACCTGGCGGCGCTCAAGCAAGCGCGCCTCGGGCGGCTGCTCGGCTACTCGGCCATCGCCCAGGCTGGCTACGCGCTGACTGGCGTCGCTGCGGGAGCGGTCGGCACCGGGCTGCTCGTCGCGAGCTACGCGCTCGCCGCCGCGGTCGCCTTCGGCGTGGCGAGCGTGCTGAAGGAGGAGACGGGGAGCGATCCGCGCATCGAGGATCTGGCCGGGCTTGCATCGCGACGCCCGGCCCTCTCTGCGGCCCTGGCTGCCGCGATGCTGTCGTTGACCGGGATGCCGCTCACCGTCGGGTTCGTCGGGAAGCTCTGGGTCTTCTACGGGGCGATCGGCGCCGGCCTCACCTGGCTCGCCGTGATCGGCGCCCTCGGCTCGGTGGTGTCCTTCGGCTACTACGGACGCGTGATCCAGGCCGCGTATTTCGCGGAGCCGCAGGCTGCGCTCGCCGACACCGCTGACGAGGCGCCCGAAGCAGCAGACGAGGAGCCGCTGCAGCCAAACGTCTCGCGCCCGAGAGCGTGGCCGTTCGTCGCCGCAGCGGCCGCCCTCGTGATCGCCGGCGTCGCGCCGCTCGTGTTTGGGTTCGAGCAGATCGTCCGGTTCTTCATGGTATAGAGCACGCTCGGACGTCCTTCATTCGTGAATCCTTGCATTTTCTGAACAGCCGTGCTACGCTGCGCACGGTTGCTTCGGCAACCCCCTTACCCCTGAGCCTCAAGGTGCCGGCCTTGGGGCTCCCCCTTTTTTCGGGGTGGATGCGCGCTCAAGAGCCGTCGTGGCCGTGCCGATACAGATGGCATCATGATCATCTCGGACGAACAAGTCAGACGCGCAGTCGAATACCTGAAGTCATGCGGCGCACGCATCGAACCCAGCGATGCGTGCCTCCGTTGTGACGACGACCTCGTGCCGAAAGCGGTCGCGACGGCGATGGCAGCTCCAGACGTCCGCGACGAGCGCCTTCAGCAGGCCCGGTACGTCGTCGAGGGCTTCCTGCCTGACGGAGAGACCGTCGCAGAGAAGCTGATCGGCCGCATCATCTCAGACAGCATCCGGTAGACAGCCCCAGACGCACGCGATGCTCTGCTAGCATGGTCAGCGACAGTCGCTGACAGCGGAGGTTGCAGTGCGCCGCACGTTCGCACACACGGTGCTCACGATCGCGATGGACCTGCTCGTCTTGCTTGCCGTCGCGCTCGTCGGCGGACTGGTCGTCCGGTTCTTCGGCGCTCTCTCTCAGTACCCGCTTGCAGAGGCCCTCGGCGCTTTCGCGCAACGAGCGAGCCTTCCGCTCGGCCTGCGGGGTATCAAGACACCGTACGGCGGCGTTTTCGACGTTGACGTCGCTGCGACGATCGTCGCGTTGCTGTTCGTCGAGTGGGTGCTCGCAGGCATACGGCGGCGGATCTGAGAGGTGGACGACGTGTCCTACACGCGCGAGCGCTTGGGCGAGATCCTCGTCCGCGCAGGCAAGATCACCGCGGAGCAGCTCGCCGCTGCCCTCGCCGTGCAAGCGGTCGAGGGCGGCAAGATCGGCCAGGTCCTGGTGCGCCAACTCGTTCTGGACGAGGACGAGATCGCCCAGACGCTAGCCGAGCAGAAGGGCCTCGACTGCGTGCGTCTGACCGCGTTCCCTATCGACCGGCGCGCCGTGTCGGAGATCCCAGAGCGCCTCGCGCGGAAGCGGCTCGTCATCCCGATCGCGTACGAGGGCGAGTCCCTCGTCCTGGCCATGGCCGACCCGCTGGACGTCGAAGCGATCGACGACGTCCGGCTCACCACCGGCCGCAACGTCGTCCCAGTCGTGGCCACCCCGACCCAGATCCAATACGCGATCGAGAAGTTCCTCGCTTCTGCAGACGCCCTGCAAGAAGTCGTCGAGACCGTGCGCGAGACCCACGAAGAGGAGGTCGCCGCTCCGGACGAGGACGCGCCGGTCGTCCGGCTGGTCAACCAGATCATCCGCGAGGCGGTCATGGACCAGGCAAGCGACATCCACATCGAGCCCGGCGACCACTCCGTCCGCGTGCGCTATCGCGTCGACGGCGTCTTGCACGAGCGTATGCAGCTGCCGCTGTCCGTCCGGCCTGGCCTGACGTCGCGGATCAAGATCATGGCCGACCTGGACATCTCCGAGCGGCGTCGTCCACAGGACGGACGGATCGCCGTCTCGATCAACAACCGCCCCTTGGACATCCGCGTAGCCACGTTGCCGACGCCCGCAGGAGAAAGCATCGTCTTGCGGCTGCTCAACCATGACGTCGAGATGCACACGCTGGGCGACCTCGGTATGGACCAGGACAACCTCGCGACCATGCAGCGGTTCCTTGCGCGTCCGTGGGGCGCGGTGTTGGTATCGGGACCGACTGGGTCGGGCAAGACGACGACGCTGTACGCGGGACTGAACCGCATCAACGAGCCGACCCGGAAGATCATCACCATCGAGGACCCCATCGAGTACCGCATCCCGGGCATCACGCAGATGGCGGTGAATCCGGCAATCGGACTGACCTTCGCAGCCCTGCTGCGGACCGTCCTCCGCTCCGACCCGGACGTGGTGATGGTGGGCGAGATCCGCGATCCCGAGACCGCGGAGATCGCCATCCGTGCGGCCCTCACGGGCCACCTCGTGCTGTCGTCGATCCACACGAACGACGCGCCGTCGGCGCTCACGCGCCTCGTGGACATGGGCGTCGAGCCGTACATCACTTCCTCGGCACTGGTCGGGGTCGTCGCGCAGCGGCTCGCGCGCAAACTGTGCCGCAAGTGCCGCAAGCGCTACCGCGTCGCTCCCGAGTCCGCCCTGGCGGCGGGGTTCACGGAAGAGGAGGTCGAAGCGGGTCTTCGGCTCTTCCGGGCCGTCGGCTGCGACGAATGCTCGGGCACGGGGTACCGCGGACGCATCGGCCTGTTCGAGATCATGGAGGTCACCGAGGAGATCCAGCGCCTCTTCCTGCGCGAAGCCCCCGCTGACCAGCTGCGGGACGCGGCTATCGAAGCGGGCATGCGCACGCTCAGGCGGGACGCGCTTGAGAAGGTCAAGGCCGGGATCACCTCGCTCGACGAAGTCGCGCGCGTCGTCGTGTGACGGAGAGGGTGCCTATGTCCACCACAACGCGCCAGCGCTCCCCGCGGGCGATCGTGATGGTGCTCGACAGCGTCGGCGCCGGGGCGTTGCCCGACGCGGACGCGTACGGGGACGAGGGCTCGAACACGCTCAAGAACACCGCGCGGGCCGTCGGCGGGCTTCGCATGCCGAACCTGCAGGCGATGGGGCTCGGCAACATCACGGACATCGAGGGCGTTCCGCCCACCGACCGCCCGACCGCGTCGTGGGGCCGCTGCCGGGAGCGCTCTGCCGGTAAGGACACGACGACCGGCCACTGGGAGATGATGGGGCTCGTGCTCGAGCGTGCCTTCCCGACGTATCCCGACGGGTTCCCGGACGAGGTCATCGACGAGTTCATCGCCAAGACGGGAGTGCCGGGAGTGCTCGGCAACAAGGCTGCGAGCGGCACCGAGATCATCCAGGAGTTCGGGGCGGAACACGTCGCTAGCGGGAAGCCGATCGTGTACACGTCCGCGGACTCGGTGTTCCAGGTCGCGGCGCACGAGGAGGCGTTCGGGCTTGATCGCCTCTACGAAGTCTGCGGGATAGCGCGCGGGATGCTCACCGGAGACCACTGCGTCGGCCGCGTGATCGCGCGACCCTTCGTCGGCCCGGACGAGTCCGGCAGATTCGTGCGGACGCACCGGCGGCGCGACTACGCGGTGAAGCCGTTCGAGCCGACGGTGCTCGACTTGCTGCGATCGAACGGCGTGCCGGTCTTCGGAGTCGGGAAGATCGGTGACATCTTCGCCTGGCAAGGCGTCGACTCCTCGCCGCACGTGACGGACAACATGGACGCGGTCGACAAGCTCGTGGCCGAGATCGCCCGCCCAGAAGACGGCTTCGTCTTCGCGAATCTGGTCGACTTCGACATGCTCTGGGGCCACCGCAACGACGCGGAGTCTTACGCTCGCGGGCTCGAGGCCGTTGACGCCCGCATCCCCGAAGTGCTCGACGCGATGCTTCCAGGCGACCTCCTCATCATCACCGCCGACCACGGGTGCGATCCGACGACCCCGTCGACCGACCACAGCCGCGAGCACACGCCGCTGATCGCAAAGGTCAAAGGCATCGACGCAGGATGCCCGCTCGGCACCCGCAGCACGTTCGCGGACATCGGCGAGACGGTGCTGGACTTCTACGGGCTTGCGGGCGCGTGCGGCCGAGGGACGTCGTTCCTCGACGACGTGAAAGGAGCCTGCCTGTGAAAAGCCTCGTCGAGCTCATCGAGTGGAAGCGGGACGGCAACCGCCATACCGAAGAGGAGATAGAGCGCATCGTCCACGCATTCACGCAGGGCGAGATGCCGGACTACCAGATGTCCGCCTGGCTCATGGCCGCGTTCTTGCGCGGCCTGGACGCCGACGAGACCGTATGGCTCACGCGTGCGATGCGCGACTCTGGAACCGTGGTCGACCTCAGCGGCGTGGGGATGCCAGTGGCCGACAAGCATTCGACGGGCGGCGTCGGCGACAAGACGACCCTCGTGCTCGGTCCGCTCGTCGCGTCGTGCGGCGTGGCTGTCGCGAAGATGAGCGGGCGCGGTCTGGGACACACAGGCGGAACGCTCGACAAACTCGAGTCCATCCCCGGCTTCCGCGTGGAGATGAGCGTCGAGAGCTTCGTGGAGCAGGTCAAGCGCGTCGGGATCGCCGTGATCGCCCAAAGCCCCGACATCTGTCCTGCGGACAAGAAGATGTACGCGCTTCGCGACGTGACGGGCACGGTCCCGAGCATCCCGCTCATCGTCGGCTCCATCATCTCGAAGAAGGCCGCCGGGGGCGCATCAGCCATCGTCTTGGACGTGAAGACCGGCTCTGGCGCCTTCATGAAGACGGAGGACGAGGCCAGGGCGCTCGCTCGGGAGCTGCAGCGGGTCGGCCACGCGCTCGGGCTGAAGATCCAGTGCGTGGTGAGCGACATGGACCAGCCTCTCGGACGCACGGTCGGCAACGCCCTCGAGGTCTGCGAGGCAATCAGGACTCTCAAGGGGGAAGGTCCTGAGGACCTGCAAGAACTCTGCCTCGAGCTCGGTGCCCGGATGCTGCGCCTGGCCGGCGCTGCTGCAAGCAACGCGGAGGGGCGCGCCGCGCTCGAGCGCTCGCTGCACGAAGGACGTGCGCTGGAGACCTTCGTCCGATGGGTCGAAGCGCAGGGCGGCGACCCCCGCATCGTCGAGGAGCCGTCGCTGCTGCCGGCGGCCGAGTTCTCGACGGTCCTGACGGCAGACCGCGACGGATTCGTCGGCGGGTTCGACGCCGAGGGCGTCGGGCGCGCCGCTCTCGCGCTTGGTGCGGGCCGGCACCGCAAGGAGGATGCGATCGACCCCGGTGCTGGCGTCGTCCTCGCCGTCAAGCGCGGGGACCGCGTCGTCCGCGGCGACGCCCTCGCCACGGCGCACGCGAGCACGCTCGACCGTCTGGAGGCGGGCGCGGAGCGGCTCAGGGCGTCCATCAGCATCGCAGACGAACCGCCCGCGCCGAGGCCGTTGTTCCACGAGGTGTAGCAGGTGTCTCGCAGGACGACGCTGGGCACGACGCGAGCCACGCACGTCGTCGTCGGTCACGCGAACCCTGACTTCGACGCGTACGCTGCCATGGTGGCCGCGACGAAGCTGTCTCCTGGCGCGAAGGCGGTCTTCCTCGGAAGCCAGAACCCGAACGTGCGCGAGTTCCACAACCTCCACGCGGAGTTCCTCGAGTTCGTCGACCTGCGAGAGATCGACCTGGACGCGATCGAACGGGTCACGATAGTCGACACCCGCGACCCAGGCCGTCTCGGCGAGATCGAGCACGTCGTGCGGCGCCCAGGCGTCGAGGTCGTCGTCTACGACCACCACCCGCCGGCCCCGGGGGACGTGGCAGGCGCTGAGGAGCACTGCATGGAGGTCGGGGCCACGACCTCGATCCTCGTGCACGAGATCCGCGACCGCGGCATCCCGATCACCCCGCTCGAGGCCAGCGTCATGCTGCTTGGCATCCACGAGGACACCGGTTCGCTCACGTACGTGAGCTCCACGGCGTACGACGCAGACGCCGTCGCCTTCCTCATGGCGTCGGGAGGCGACCTCGACGTGGTGAACCAGTTCCTCACGAGGTCGCTCACCCCCGAACAGAGGAAGCTCCTCCAAGACCTGCTCGACACGCTCGAAGTGTGGAACGTCAACGGGCAGGCGGTGGCTGTCGGCTGGGCCGTCAGCCCAGAGTACGTGGATTCTGCGAGCGTGATCACCCACCACCTGTGCGACGACATGGGTTACCGAGTCGCCATGGCCGTCATCGCGATGCCCGACCGCGTGCACGTCGTTGCCCGCTCCCGGATCGCGGAGGTGGACGTCGGACGTATCTTGGAGCGCATCGGCGGGGGAGGGCACCCGCTTGCCGCGTCCGCCGCAATGAAGGGGGCGACCGTTCCCGACGTGCTCGCACGCCTGAAGGAAGCCGCGTTCGCGGTCGTGCGGCCACCCGTCACCGCGCGCGACGTCATGTCTGCGCCCGTCCGGACGGCCGATCCCGACATGCCGATGGACGAGGCGGGACGCATCATGGAGCGGTGGGGCCACGGTGCCCTGCCGGTCGCAGTCGACGGACGTCTCGTGGGCATGGTGACGCGAAAGGACGTCGACAAAGCGCGCCGTCACCGGCTCGCGCACGCGCCCGTGCGGGGGTTCATGTCACGCGAACCGCTCACTGTCGGCCCGGACGCGACGCTTGAGGAGCTGCAAGCGCTGCTGTCGCAGACCGGTGTCGGGCGGGTGCCGGTGCTCGAGGGCGAGCGTATCGTCGGGATCGTCACGCGCAAGGACCTCTTGCGTGCCTCCCACGGCGACCGGTACACGGACCGCAAGGCGACCGTCGTCCGCACGGAGGCCTCCGCCCGCTTCATGGCCTCATTCCAGTCGGTGCTGCCGCAGCCCATCCGCGACGTCGTCACCGCGATCGGACGCCGCGCCGCCAGCGAAGGACTGCGCGCCCACGTGGTCGGCGGCTTCGTCCGCGACATGCTGCTCGGCAGGCCGAACCTCGATGTAGACATCGTCGTCGAGGGCGACGGCCTTGCGTTCGCGGAGAAGGTAGCTCGCGAGAACGGGTGGCGCGTCCGCGTGCACAAGCGTTTCGGCACTGCGGTCCTGGTCGTGGACCGGGACCTGCACGTGGACGTGACCAGCGCGCGAGCCGAGTACTACACCCGGCCTGGAGCGTTGCCGACCGTCGAGCGCTCGTCGCTGCGCCAGGACCTCTTCAGGCGCGATTTCTCCATCAACGCGATGGCAGCGTCGATCGCGCCGGAGTCGTTCGGACAGATCGCCGACCCGTTCGGCGGGTTGTTCGACCTCGAGCGGCGTGTGGTGCGCGCCTTGCATTCGCTTTCGTTCGTCGAAGACCCGACCCGCGTCTTGCGCGCCGCACGGTTCGCCGTGAAGTTCGAGTTCCGCATCGACCCGTCGACCGAGGCGCTCCTGAAGCAGGCGGTCGAGATGGACATGCTCAAGGAGGTCTCCGGAGCCCGGCTTCGCGAGGAGATCCTCGACATCTTGGACGAGGAACGGGCCTCGGACGTGCTTGCGATGCTTCGCGACCTTGGCGCGCTCGACGAGCTGCTGCCCGACGGCGTGGATCGCGACGCGGTCCCCGGGGACGTGGCTCAGGCCGCCGCCGCGTACGATCGGCTCGCGCCGCGCTTCCAGCTGCAGCCGAGGAGGCGCGTCGTGCTCGTCTCCGCCCTCGTCGCGCGAGCCAGCGCCCGCGCGGCCGAGCGATGGCTGAAACGGATGCGGTTCGGACGCGAGTACGCCGTCCCCGCCATGGCGGTCGTGGAGCGCAGCGCGGCAGCGCTTCGCACGTTGCGCGACCGCCGCGTCATGCGGGACAGCCGGATCCACTCGATCCTCGCGCCGCTGCCTGCGGAGAGCGTGGTCTGCCTCTGGGCGCTCGCAGCGGACGAGACTGCGAGGTCGCGGATCGAGCGGTTCGTCGATGAGCTCGTCCGGATCCGCCCGGCGGTGACAGGAGACGACCTCGTCGCCATGGGCTTCCGGCCGGGTCGCGCATTCTCTGCTATCCTTGCCCAAGCCCTCGCCGACCGCCTTGACGGCAAGGCCGTCGGCAGGGAGGCGGAGCTGGAGAACCTCGCACGCATCGCGCACCGCTGGACCCGGAACCATCCCGAGGAGACCGATGGACCTGCTGTCGATCGCAGTCCGGTTCGCTCTCGTCGTTCCCGCGATCGTCTTCCATGAGGTCGCGCACGGCTATGCCGCGCTTGCGCTCGGCGACACGACTGCGCGCGATTCTGGACGCCTGAGCCTCAACCCGTTCAAGCACATCGACCCGTTCGGAACCGTCCTGCTGCCGCTGCTGATGACGGCGACGCTCGGATTCGGCTTCGGATACGCCAAGCCGGTGCCGGTCAATCCGTGGCGATTCCGCGGCGACCGGCGCACGGGCATGGCCATCACGGGGCTTGCGGGCCCGCTCGCCAACCTGGCGATGGCGATCGCCGGGGCCGCCGTGGTGCGGGCGCTCGGTGTCGTGTCTGGGGGGCTGGCCGACGCTGTCTGGACCCTGGCGTACGCCTTTTGCGCCGTCAACCTCGCGCTGATGCTCTTCAACCTGGTTCCCATCCCGCCGTTCGACGGATCGCGGCTGCTGCTGCCGTTTCTGTCGCGTCGCGGGCTCGCCGTCTACCAGGACCTCGAGCGCTACGGCTTCATCATCGTCATCGCGCTGCTCTGGCTTCCAGAGCGGTTGTTCCGGGTCGACCTCTTCGGCCTGTACTTCGACGTCACGCTCGTGCCGGCGCTTCGGTTGCTGACCGGCGTGGGGTAGGCCGCTGCTGCGGTATCATGTGGCAGTCCTGCCACCGTTCGCGAGGAAGGCATCGATGCGGAAACGTCGCGTGCTCACTGGGTATCGGCCCACTGGCCGTCTGACGCTCGGGCACTGGTTCGGAAACCTCCTGAACATGCGTCAGATGCAGGAGGAGTACGAGGCCTACTACTTCGTGGCCGATTGGCACGCGCTGACCAGCGACTGGCAGGACACGTCGGCTGTCCGGCGCTTCACCGAGGAGATGGTGCTCGACTGGCTCGCGGCGGGCATCGACCCCGAGAAGGCAACGATCTACCGCCAGTCCGACGTCCCTGAAGTCGCCGAGCTCACGCTCTACCTGTCGATGGTCACGCCGATGTCGTGGCTGGAGCGAGTGCCGAGCTACAAGGAGCAGCGCGAGCAGATTTCCGACAAGGACCTCGGCAACGTCGGCTTCTTCCTGTACCCGCTCATGCAGGCCGCCGACATCACCATCGTGCACGCGGACCTCGTGCCGGTCGGCGAGGACCAGGCGCCGCACCTGGAGCTCACGCGCGAGATCGTGCGCCGGTTCAACGCGACCTACGGCGACCTGCTGCGCGAGCCGCAGGCGGTCATACCCAAGGAAGGCGCGCGGGTTCCGGGCACTGACGGCCGCAAGATGTCGAAGAGCTACGGCAACGCGATCTACCTCTCTGAGAGCGCCGAGGAGACAGCTGCGAAGGTCCGCGGCATGGTCACCGACCCGGCGCGGAAGCTCAAGACCGACCCAGGCAACCCGGACATCTGCCCGCTTCACCAGATCCACCGGCTCGTTGGCGATCCTGCAGTCGTAGCGGAGTTCGACCGCTGCTGCCGCGTCGCCGAGTGCGGCTGCGTTGCCCACAAGGCGAAGATGGCGGAGGACCTCAACGCGTACCTCGCTGAGTTCCGCGAGCGGCGCGCTTCGCTTGCTGCGCAACGCAACCTCGCGTGGGAGGTCCTGCAGGCCGGCGCCGACCGCATCCGGCCAGCCATCGACGAGCTCATGGGCGCCGTGCGCGAAGCGATGCACGTGGATGCGCCCGCACAACGATGAGCTACACTGTCAGGACACAGGGGTTCGAAGGACCGTTCGACTTGCTGCTGACGCTCGTCGCGCGGCAGAAGGTCGACGTGCGGGAGCTGTCGATCGCGGAGATCGCCGACCAGTACCTGGCGCACGTCGAGGAGATGCGCGAACTGGACTTGGAGGTCGCGAGCGACTTCCTGCTCGTCGCCGCGACGCTCCTCGAGATCAAGGCCTTGTCGTTGCTCCCTCGCGAGACCCTCGAGTCCTTCGAGGGCGAGGAGGACCTCTCTCCCGACGAGGCGCGCGAGCTCCTGGTGGCACGTCTGCTGGCCTACAAGCAGTTCAAGAACGCCGCGGCCGAGCTTGCCGCCAGGTACGAGGCCGAGTCCCGGATGCACCCGCGCGCTGCTGCGCTCGAGGAGCCGTTCCTCGGGCTCATGCCGGACTACCTCGAGGGCGTGACGCTGCATACCCTCGCCGTGACCTGCGCCGACCTCTTGCACCGCCGCGAGGTCTTCCTCCTCGAGGCGGAGCATGTGGCGGCCGCGCCGGTGCCCGTCGACCTCCACGTGGAGTCGATTCGCAGGCTGCTCGCGAAACGGAAACGCGCCACGTTCGCGGACGTGGTCCCTGGAGCCGCGCGCCCGGAGGAGGTCGTCGTCGCGTTCCTCGCCATTCTCGAGCTGTACAAGCACGGCGAGGTGCGGCTCGTCCAGGAAGAAGCGTTCGGAGAGATCCTCATCGAGTCTGTCAGGAAGGGGCTGTTCTCATGAAGGAGAGCGAGGTCCTCCGCGGCCCGCTCGAAGCACTGCTGTTCGTCAGCGACGAGCCGGTCAGCGTCTCCCGCCTCGCGAAGGTCCTTGACGCCACCGAGCGCGACGTGGCGGAGACCCTCGCGCTGCTTCAGCAGGAATACGCGGATCAGGATCGCGGCTTCCAGTTGCGCGAGGTGGCGGGCGGGTGGCGCCTCTACACACACCCGGCATACCACGAGTTCGTCGAGCGGCTCGTGCTGTCCTGGGACACGAGGCGGCTGTCGCAGGCGGCGCTCGAAGCGCTCGCGGTCATCGCGTACCGGCAGCCGGTCAGCCGTCAGGGCGTGAACGCCATCCGCGGCGTGAACAGCGAAGCCGTCATCGCATCGCTGATGGAGAAGGGTCTGGTCAAGGAGGTGGGCCGCGACAAAGACGCCGGCAACGCCATCCTGTACGGCACGACCCAGGCGTTCCTGGAGCGGTTCGGCCTGAAGGACATCTCCGAGCTGCCGCCGCTCGAAGAGTTCGCGCCGGACGCCGCCACGGAGCGTGCGATCCGTGACCGGCTCTCGGCCATCGACGGCGCAGCGCTGTTCGGGGACGAAGACGACGACGTGGCCGCTGATGCCGGGAACGATGAAGACTGACGTCCACGCGACGCCCTCGACGCATCCAGAGCGCCTCCAGAAGTACCTCGCCCGTGCAGGCGTGGCGTCGCGACGCGCGGCCGAAGAGCTGATCGCCGCAGGCAGGGTCAGCGTCAACGGCGTGGTGGTGACCGCCATGGGCGTCAAGGTCACGCCGGGGCTCGACCGCGTCGAAGTCGACGGGCGGGAGGTGGCGCCGCCCAGCGACCACGTCTACCTCATGCTCAACAAACCCGCCGGATACGTGACGACCCTCAAGGACCCGCTCGGCCGCCCGATCGTCGCAGACCTGCTTCCGGACATCGGGCGACGGGTATACCCCGTCGGCCGGCTCGATGCGGACACTACCGGGCTGCTGCTCCTCACTGACGACGGCGAGTTCTCGCAGATGCTGATGCATCCGCGCTTCCACGTCTCGAAGACCTATCGCGCCCGGGTCGAAGGAACGCCGTCAGAGCAGGCCCTCGACAAGCTTCGCCGCGGCGTCGTCCTCACCGACGGGCCCACGAGACCGGCCGAGGTCGAGCTCGTCGAGCGGCAGGCAGGCAGCTGCATCGTGCGCATCACGATCCGGGAGGGCCGCAAGCGCCAGGTCAGGCGGATGTTCAAGCACATCGGGCATCCCGTCATCGAGCTTCACCGGGAACGCATCGGGCCGCTCGAGCTTGGCGACCTGGCTCCGGGCGCCGTGAGGCCGCTGGCTGCTGAGGAAGTGGCCGCGCTCATAGAAGCTGCTGGGAAGGAGCGATAGGGCGTGCCGCTGACTGTGTTCACGGGCGGCGTGCGAAGCGGGAAGTCCGCGGCCGCTGCAGCATACGCGGACGCGACGCGCCTGCCCGTGACGGTCGCCGTCGCGGGCGTCGCAGACGGCGATGACGAGATGCGCAGGCGCATCGAAGCGCACCGCCGCTCGCGCCCGCCAGGATGGCGGGTTTTGGAGGTCGCTGGCATGGCCCCGGCTTCGTGGCTTCAGCACGTCGGTGACGACGAATGCCTCCTCGTGGACTGCATCGGGACGTTGCTCGCTGCGCTTGTGTGGCCGCCGTCTGGAGGAGCTCGCACCGGCGCGGAGGCCGAGGCGGCTGTTCACGCCGCTCGCGAGATCGCCGAGGCCCTGATTGCGCGGCGAGGCGAGACGGTCGTCGTGACGAACGAGGTCGGATGGGGCGTCGTCCCCATCTCTGAGTCCGGGAGAGCCTTCAGAGACGCCATCGGCGTCGCCAATCGCATGCTGGTGGACGGCGCCGACAGGGCTTTCTTGGTGGTATGCGGGCGGCTCGTCGACTTGTCCGCGCTGCCACGCGCAAGCGACGCCGGTCCGCGCGGTCACGAGAGGGAGGACGATGGAAGCGCATGACGTCCTGCGGGACCTGTCGGCCAACGTCGATGCGGTCGACGCCGAATGGGAGCGCAGAGCGTGGGAGCGCTTGGATTCGCTCACCAAGCCTCCTCGAAGCCTCGGACGGCTCGAGTCCCTGGCAGCGCAGATGGCCGCCGTTCAACGCACGGACAAGCCGCGGTCCCGGCCTGCCGCTGCGGTCGTCTTCGCCGCGGACCACGGCGTCGTCGCCCGCGGCGTCTCCGCGTATCCCCCTGAGGTCACCGGCCAGATGGTCCGCAACTTCGCTTCAGGGGGCGCTGCCGTGAACCAGCTCGCCAGGAGCGCCGGCGCCGACCTCGTCGTCTACGACGTCGGCGTCGCGGCACGCCTCGACGACGTCGCCGGCATCCGGCATGCGAAAGTGCGCCCCGGCACCAGGGACATGACTACCGAGCCCGCGATGACGCCTGACGAGGCGCTCCAGGCGTTGCACTTAGGCGTCCAGGCGGTCGCGGACCTGGTTTCGCGCTCCGGGGTCCGGGCCGTCGCTATCGGAGAGATGGGAATCGGCAACACGACGGCTGCGTCGGCGCTCATCTGCGCGTTCACGGGCGCCACGCCTCGCGAGATCGTCGGACCGGGGACGGGCTTGGACGCCGAGGGCGTGGCGCGCAAGGCGTCGGTCGTCGAGGAGGCCCTCGCAGTGAACGCCAGCGCGTTGCGAGACCCGTTCGCGACGCTGGCCGCCCTCGGCGGTCTTGAGATCGCGGCGATGTCGGGTGCGGTCATCGGGTGCGCACGCCATCGGGTGCTCGCGGTGATCGACGGGTTCATCTCTACTGCCGCGGCACTCGCGGCAGCCCGCATCTGCCCCACCTGCACGGGATACGTCGTCGCATCGCACCGGTCCAAGGAACGCGGCCACGCCGCGGCGCTGCAGGCCCTCGGCGTCGAGCCGCTGCTCGACCTGGACATGCGGCTGGGTGAGGCGAGCGGCGCCGTGCTCGCGCTTCCGCTGCTCGACGCAGCGTGCGCGATCATCGGCGGGATGGCCACGTTCGCCGACGCCGGCGTGAGCGAGGCGACGCAGAGGTGAGCCCCCTCCGCGGTCTTCGTGCGGCCATCGCATGGCTGACGGTGATCCCGGTCCCGGCGGAGCCCGGGGCGGACCCAGTGCCATGGTTCCCGTGGGCCGGCATCGTGCTGGGGTCGGCTGGCGCCTTGGCGGCGGCGGGGGTCGGGGCCGCCGTCCCTGGCGACCTCGGCGCGCTCCTGGCCGGCGTCGTCGTCGTCGCATCATGGGCGGCGCTCACTGGCATGATGCACCTCGACGGGCTCGCCGATGCGTTCGACGCGCTCACCGGGACCAGGTCCCGCGAGGAGCGGCTCCGCATCATGCGGGACAGCCGGATCGGCTCGTTCGGAGCGGGGGCGCTGACGCTCGCGCTCTTGACGTGCGCCGCGTCGTCTGGGGTCTTGGTCAGCACAGGGCGGTTAGGAGTCCTTGTGCTCGCACCGGTGATGGGCCGCTGGAGCGCCGCCGTCGCGTTGTCGACGCTTCAGGCGGCCCGCCCCGACGGGCTCGCGGCGCGCTTGGTGTCGGCTCGTCCGGCCGGCGCGCACCTGCTTGCTGCGCTCCCGCTCGCGCTGGTCGGGGGGCTCGCACGGCCCGGCCTGCCGTCCGTCGCTGCCGGAGTGGTCGCAGCCCTCGCGATCCCGCGCCTGCTGTCCCGCCGGGTCGGGGGGCTGACCGGCGACATCGTCGGCGCCTCCATCGTCCTCGTGGAGGCCGTGGTCCTCTTCATAGGCGCAATCGTTCCAGCGAGCTGGCTGCTGCCGTGACTCGCATCCTCGTCATCCGTCACCCCGAGACCGTCGCCAACACCGAGCGTCGACTCATCGGCGTGACCGATTCTCCGTGGACGGAGCGCGGGCGCGCCCAGGCGCGAGCTCTCAAGGCAGTGGTCGACGAGATGTCGCCGCGTGAGGTCTGGGCGTCGCCGGCGCCCCGAGCGTTGCGCGCCGCGCACCTCGCCACGCCGTGCACAGTCCCGCTTCGGATCGTCGAGGAGCTTCGCGAGATCGACTTCGGCCGAGCCGAGGGCCTCACGTTCGAGGAGGCGGCGCGGGCGGGGATCAGCCTCCGCTACCGGCCCTCTGTGCCTGCCAGATCCGCCCCGCAGCCTCTTCCGGCCGCAGAGCACGGTGAGATCGCGCCAGGAGGCGAGGACTGGCCTTCGTTCGGCGCTCGGATCGCCGCCGTTCGGGACGCGCTGGCTGCCGCGTCGGGGACGGTCTGCGCGTTCACCCACGGGGGCACGGGCCGTGCGGTGGTCGCGGCGCTGCTCGGCTTGCCCTTGGACGCGATGTGGGCCTTCGCGCTTCCGCCCGCCGGCATCGCGCAAGTCCGGCTCGACGACGGCGTCGGGACCCTCGAGAAGCTCTGGGTTCCGTCGGCCTGACCCCCGACGGGCGGTTGCGCCCCTCGCACACGTAGGCGACAATCTCTCGCAACCTGGACGGAGGAGCGGGCGTGGGAATCGACGGGATCATCAGGCCTGAGCTCGAGCCGCTGGTGCCGTACGCGCCCGGGCTTCGCGCAAGCCAAGTGCGCGAGCGCAGCGGAGTCGACCGGGTGCTGAAGCTCTCCAGCAACGAGCACCCGTGCGGCCCGGTGCCGTCCGCGCTCGCAGCGATGCGGGCGGTCCTTTCGCGTGTGAACCGCTATCCTGACGGCGCGTGCGCCGCCCTCAAGCGCAAACTGGCGGACCGCCTGAAAGTCGCCGTCGACAACGTGGTGGTCGGCAACGGTAGCAACGAGGTCCTGCGCCTCATCGCCCAAAGCGTCCTTCGCCCTGGAGACGAGGTCGTCTTCGCCTGGCCGTCGTTCGTGGTCTATCCCATGGTGACGGCCATCTTCGGCGCCACCGCCGTGCGCGTGCCGCTTGCGGACGGCGACGTCCACGACCTCGACGCCATGCTTGCCGCCATGACCGAGCGCACGCGGCTCGCGTTCTTGTGCAATCCCAACAACCCGACTGGCACCATCTACGGCCGGGATGCGTTCGCTCGCTTCATGGAGCGCGTTCCTGACCACGTGCTGGTGGTCGTGGACGAAGCGTACTTCGAGTTCGTCACTGCGCCCGGCTATCCCGACGCCCTGGAGTGGTTCGACGGCTCACGGCCGCTCGCGGTGTGTCGCACGTTCTCAAAGATGTACTCGCTTGCGGGACTGCGCGTCGGGTACGGGATCGTGCCTGAGCCGCTCGCGCGTGCCATCGACAAGGTCCGGGAGCCCTTCAACGTGAACACGGTTGCGCAGATTGCGGCGTACTACGCCCTCGATGACGAGGCGGAAGTTCGGCGGCGGCGAGCCGAAAACCAGGAACAGAAGACCTACCTCTATTCGTGCTTCGACCAGCTCGGCATCTCGTACGCGCGGTCGGAGACGAACTTCGTGTACGTTCGCACCGCCAAGCCGGTCGAAGCGTTCGAGGCGCTGCTTCAGCAAGGCGTGATCGTGCGGGACTTCGGCACCTCGCCGGCGCTGCGCGTGACCGTCGGAACGCCGGAGGACACCGAGCGCACGATCCAGGCGTTCGAGGCAGCTGTCGCCCAGCTCGGCACGCTGTGACCTGCGCCTGCGGGCGCGCGCAGCGACACTCGAAGGGGTGAGGCAACCGTGCTTATCGTCATGCGAGACCACGCTACCGCCGAAGAGATCGACCACGTCGTCGCGCTGCTCCACGAGGCGGGCGCCGAGGCGCATCTCTCCCGAGGCGAGGTCAAGACCGTCATCGGAGTGATCGGCGACCGGGAGGTCATGTACTCCCTCGAACTCGAGGGGCTTCCGGGCGTCGAGCAGGTCATCCGCGTCCTGAAGCCGTACAAGCTCGTCTCCCGTGACTTCCAGCGTGAAGACACTGTGGTGGAGGTCGGGAGCGCGACGATCGGCGGAGGTTCGTTCGCGGTGATCGCCGGTCCGTGCTCGGTGGAGAGCGAGGACCAAGTGCTCGCGACCGCGAAGGCGGTCAAGGCCGCCGGTGCGACGATCCTGCGCGGCGGCGCGTTCAAGCCACGCACGAGCCCGTACGCCTTCCAGGGGCTCGGCGTGGACGGTCTGCGTCTGCTTCGCGAGGCCGCAGACGAGGTGGGGCTGCCGATGGTCACCGAAGTGCTCGACATACGGGACGCAGAGACTGTCGCCGAATACGCTGACATGCTCCAGGTGGGCGCCAGGAACATGCAGAACTTCATGATGCTGGACGAGTTGGGACGCTTCCGGAAACCCATCCTGCTCAAACGCGGGCTCTCCGCGACCATCGAGGAGGTCCTGTCGGCCGCCGAGTACGTGCTCAAGGGCGGCAACCGGGACGTGGTGCTCTGCGAACGCGGCATACGCACCTTCGAGACGTACACGCGCAACACCCTCGACCTGGCCGCCGTGGCCGCGCTGAAGTCGCTCACGCACCTCCCGGTCGTCGTGGATCCGTCCCACGCGACGGGACGCCGTGAGCTCGTGGCGCCGATGTCGCGAGCCGCGCTCGCAGCCGGCGCCGACGGGATCATGGTCGAGGTCCACATCGACCCCGAGCACGCCAAGTGCGACGGCCCGCAGTCGCTGACGCCCGACGGGTTCGAGGCTCTCATGCGCGAGCTGCGTCCATTGGCGTCGCTCGTCGGCGCACGCGTCGGACAGGAGGCGTGACGTGTTCTCGCGCATAGCCGTCATCGGGCTCGGGCTCATCGGCGGATCGGTGGCAGCCGCCGCGCGACGCGCCTGGCCGGACCTGGCGGTCGTCGGCGTCGACGCGGTCGAGGCCGTGTGCCGCCGGGCGGTCGAGCTCGGCGTTGCCACCGAGACCCATGTCGCAGACGCCGCGCGCGAGGACCTCAGCGACGCCTTGTCCGGTGTCGAGCTCGTCGTGCTAGCGACGCCGGTGGCTGAAGCGCTCCGGTGGCTGGACAGGCTCCACGAGGCGGGTTACCGCGGCATCGTCACCGACGTGTGCTCGACGAAATCGGCCATCGTCGCGAAAGCCGCGGCGCTGCGCCCCGTCTATGCGTTCATCGGAGGCCATCCCATGGCAGGCTCCGAGCGAAGCGGCATCGACGCCGCCAACCCGGAGCTCTTCGACGGCGCCTACTACGTGCTCACGCCCACGGCCGACACGGACGCCGGCGCGTTCCGCCGCGTCCACGAGTTCGTCACCGGGATCGGCGCCCGCCCGATATCGATCCCCGCCGACGTCCACGACGAGGCGGTCGCGCTCATCAGCCACGTGCCCCACGTGGCTGCCGCAGCACTGGTCGCGCTCGTTGCCGAGCAACCGGCAGGGGAGGACGCGCTGCGCCTCGCCGCGGGCGGGTTCAAGGACATGACCCGCATCGCGGCAGGCAGCCCTGACCTCTGGACGGGCATCTGCGCAGAGAACGCGGACCGCATCGTGGATGGGCTGGGCCGGCTCCAGGACGTGATCGCCCGCTTCAAAGACGCGCTCGCTCGCCGGGACGCCGGCGAGGTCCGGTCGCTCCTGGCCGCGGCTGCTGAGGTCCGGCGCTCGCTTCCTGCTCGCTGGGTCCCCGCCAGCGCTGCCCTGTTCGAGCTCTCCATCCCCATGCGCGACCGGCCAGGCGCGATCAGCGAGATCACGACGCTCGTCGGCAGGGCGGGCTGCAACATCGAGGACATCGAGATCGACCACGTCTCCGAGGACAGCGCCGTCCTCCGCCTCGTGCTGACCGACGAGGGAGACCGGGACGCTCTGGTCGAGTCGCTGCAGCGGTCCGGCCATGCGCCGACTCTGCGCCGCCTGGAGGATGCGTAAGATGCGCGCCGTCATCGACCCCGCCGAGCAGCCGCTCCGCGGATCCATCCGGGTCCCGAGCGACAAGTCGATATCCCACCGCGCTGTGCTGTTCGCCGCGCTCGCGCACGGCAGAAGCGTCGTCCGGGACGCCCTCGATGCCGCCGACGTCCGCTCGTCGATCGAGGCGGTCCGCGCCCTGGGTGCAGCCGTCGACGTCTCACCGGGCGACTGCGGGCTGTCGCTGGTCATCGACGGGTGGGGCGACCGCGGTCCCGCCGCGCCGCCGCACCCGGTCGACTGCGGGAACAGCGGCACCACGGCACGGCTGCTCCTCGGCATCCTGGGCGGATATCAGGTCAGCGTCACCCTAGTCGGCGATCGCTCACTCAGCGGCCGCCCGATGCGCCGCGTCACCGAGCCGCTCGCGCGCATGGGCGCTCGCTTCGACCTCTCGCCTCAAGGGACTCTGCCCGTCACAGTCCACGGCGGGCCGCTCGTCGGTTGCAATCACGAGCTCACCGTCGCAAGCGCCCAAGTGAAGACGGCCCTGTTGCTTGCGGGCCTGCGCGCCACGGGCACGACCACCGTGCGCGAGCCCGCTCCGAGCCGCGACCACACGGAGCGGATGCTGCCCGTGTTCGGCGCCCAGGTCGAGCGGGAGGACTCCCTCACAGTACGGGTGCAAGGCCTCCAGATCCTCCGCCCAGCCGAGGTCGCGGTCCCTGCCGACCCGTCCTCAGCGGCGTTCCTCGCGGTCGCGGCAGCATTGGTCCCCGGCAGCGAGGTCGTGCTCCGTGACGTCTGTTTGAACCCGACGCGGATCGCGTTCCTGGACGTGATGCGCCGCATGGGCGTGGACCTCTCGATCGCCCCCGGTCCTGACGCAGGCGGGGAGCCTGTCGGCGACGTGACCGTGCGCGGAGGCGCTCCGCTGCGTCCGGCAGACGTCCCGCCTCACGAAGTGCCCGCGTTGATCGACGAAGTCCCAGTTCTCGCAGTCCTTGCGTGCGCGGCGCACGGCGCGACGCGATTCCGGTCCGTCGGCGAGCTCCGCGTGAAGGAGTCGGACCGCCTCGACGCGACCGTGCACGCGTTGCACGCGATGGGCGCCCAGGCCCGCGTCGAGGACGACGACCTCGTCGTCGTCGGCCCGGCCAACCTCCACGGCGCCGAGTTTTCTTCCCGCGGCGACCACCGGCTTGCGATGGCTTTCGCGGTCGCGGGCCTCGTTGCCAGCGGACCCGTGTCAATCGACGGGTTCGAGGCCGTTGCGGTGTCCTACCCGCGGTTCAGCGAAGACCTCCACGCCCTCGTCCGCGGCTGAAGTGTTCTGGCCGCGTGCTAGAATCCTGCGGTCGGACGAAGAGGAGCTCGATGATCGTCGCCATCGACGGACCAGCCGCATCAGGGAAGTCCACGGTCGCCCGCGCATTGGCGCGCCGGCTCGGGTTCCGCTACCTCGACACCGGCGCGATGTACCGCGCCGTGGCCGAGGAGGCGTTGGTCAGCGGCATCGCTTTGGACGACGCAGCTGCGCTAGCGGCGCTGGCCCGTGACGCCTGCATCGCATTCGAGTACGCAGGCGACGACCCGGTCTACACGCGCGTCACGGTACGCGGCCGCGACGTGACTGCCGCGATCCGGACACCGCAGGTCGACGAGGCCGTGAGCTCCGTCGCGAGCATCCCGGAAGTCCGGGCAGCCATGGTGTCCGAGCAGCGCCGGTGCGCCGGAGCCGGCGACATCGTCGTCGAAGGACGTGACATCGGCACGGTGGTGTTCCCAGACGCGGAAGTGAAGGTGTACCTCACGGCCACGCCGGAGGAGCGTGCCGCCCGCCGCCTCCAAGACAGGCGTGGAGCCGGTCACGACGCCGAGTTCGAGCGGGTGGTGGCCGACATACGGCGGCGCGACGAGGCGGACTCCACCAGGAAGGCAGGCCCGCTCGCCACCGCGCGCGACGCGGTGGTCGTCGACACGACCGGCCTGTCGGTTGACGAAGTCGTCGAACGCATCGAACGCCTGGTGCGAGAGAGGATGCCCTGATGTGGCTGGGACGCATCGTGCGCTTCTTCGGGCGTCCCCTGATACGGGTCGCGTTCCGCGTCCGTGACTACGGCCGGGAGCACGTCCCGCGCAGCGGGCCGGCCATCCTCGCCGGAAACCACCGCTCGTACATGGACCCGGTGATCCTGTGGTGCATCAGCCCGCGCCCCGTGTCGTTCATGGCAAAGAAGGAGCTCTTCCACGGCTTCTTGGGGTGGGCGCTGCCGCGCCTGTGGTCGTTCCCCGTGGACCGCTCCGGAGCCGACCGGGCCGCCCTGCAGCGCGGACATGAGATCCTTGCCGAGGGCGGTCTAGTGGGGATCTTCCCCGAAGGAACCCGTCAGGACGCCGACGAGCTGGGCCAGGCGCACGGAGGAGCGGCATTCCTCGCCCTTCGCGCGGGCGTGCCTGTCGTCCCGGTCGGCATCGTCGGCACAGCGCACGTCTGGCCGCGCGGCCAGCGCCTGCCGAAGCTGCGGCGAGTCACCGTCGTGTACGGCGAGCCGCTGCCTCCAGACCGATTCCCGCGCGAAGGCTCCCGCCGGGAGCAGGTCGACGCGCTGACGGCCCGGATCATGGAACGCATCGCAACGTGCGTCGAGCAGGCGAAGGAGCTGCACGATGAACGTCGTCGTCGCTGAGCACGCGGGCGTCTGCTACGGCGTGGAGCGGGCCCTCCGCCTCGCGAGCGAAGCGGCGTCGAGCGGCAACGCGGTCCGTACCCTGGGACCGCTCATCCACAACCCGCAAGCGGTGGAGAAGCTGCGCGAGCGAGGCGTCGGCGTCGCCCGCAGCCTCGACGAGGTGACCGGGGGCACGCTCGTCATCCGCTCGCACGGCGTCGATCCTGCCGTCATCGCAGCGGCGCGCGAGCGCGGCCTCGAGGTCGTCGACGCGACGTGCCCGTTCGTCTCGACGGCGCAGCGCCACGCGGCGGAGCTCAAAGAGCAGGGCTACGCGGTCGTGATCGTGGGGGAGGCCGATCACCCTGAAGTCGAAGGCATCGTGGCTCACGCCGGAGGAGACGCCGTCGTCGTGGAGTCCGCAGCCTCGCTCCCAGAGCGTCTGCCGTCGCGCAGGGTCGGCGTGGTGGTGCAGACCACGCAGACGGCGGAGCGCCTGCAGGAGGTCGTGGCGGCCCTCCTGCCGCGCACGAACGAGTTGCGGGTCTTCAACACGATCTGCAGCGCCACGGCCAAGCGCCAGAAGGCTGCTCGCGAGCTCGCGCGCGCCGTAGACGTCGTCGTGGTCGTCGGCGGCCACAACTCGGGCAACACCACGCGGCTCGCCGAGATCTGCCGCGAGGAGAACGACCGCGTCTACCACATCGAGACGCCGGAGGAGATCGACCCGGCATGGTTCGCCGGTGTCGAGGTCGTGGGCGTGACGGCAGGAGCGTCCACGCCGAGCGACCAGATCGCGCAGGTCGTCGCTGCGATCGAGCGGATTGGCGATGGGTGACCGCCGGTACGGCGAGCCGCACCCTTCTGGAGGCAGGATCGCACGGGTGCGTCTCGGCAGCCCTGCGTGGCGCGCGGGGCTGCGGGCCGGCGACGTCGTCGTGTCCGTCGACGGCCGGCCAGTCGTGGACGTCCTCGACTGGCAGTGGGCGACTGCCGACGGACCGTTCGACGTCACGGTGCTGAGGCGTGGCCGCGAGCGCTCGTTCACCGTACCGGCCGGATCGTCTGACATCGGGGCGCAGTTCGACAGCCTGCTGTTCGACGGCGTCCGCCAGTGCGCGAACGCCTGCTCGTTCTGCTTCGTGCGGCAGCTGCCCCCAGGCCTGCGGCCGTCGCTCTACGTTCGAGACGACGACTACCGGCTGTCGTTCCTGCACGGGAACTTCGTCACGCTCACGAACCTCGACGCCGCCGACGTCGAGCGCATCATCACCCAACGCCTCTCGCCGCTGTACGTGTCCCTGCACGCCGTGGACCCCGACGTCCGGAAGCGCCTCATCGCGCCTCCGGCCCCCGATCGGGCGCTCGAGCACCTCGAGGCGCTCACCGACGCGGGCATCGAGATACACGTCCAGGTGGTCGCAGTGCCGGGCGTCAACGACGGAGACGTCCTCCGCCAGACGCTGGAGCATCTGAGCGCCCGCAACGCGGTCGCGTCCGTCGGCGTCGTCCCGTTGGGCTTCACCGGCCACCAGCGCCGGTTCTCGTCGTCGTACGACGCGGCGGGCGCCAGCGGTCATCGTGATCGTGCAGGAGGCCCAGCGGCGGGCTCGCGCGTCCCGCGGACGGACGTGGGCGCACGCAGCGGACGAGTTCTACCTCCTCGCCGGGCTGCCGTTCCCGGACGCCGAATCGTACGACGGCTACCCCCAGTACGAGAACGGCATCGGGCTCGTCAGGAGCTTCCTCGACGACCTCGCGGAGCATCCGCTGCCGTCCTCCACGCGCACTTCGGCGGTGCTCGTCACCGGAACGATGTTCGCTCCGGTCCTCGAAGACGCTGCCCGTGACGCCGGAATCGAGGTCCTCGCGGTCCCGAACCGCTTCCTTGGCGGGAACGTAGGCGTCGCGGGGCTCCTGGCTGGCCGGGACATCGCGCGCTCTATCGCGGAGCACGGCGGGCAGGGTACATACCTCGTGCCCGACGTCGTGCTAAACTCCGACGCGCTCACGCTTGACGACATGACCGTGCGCGACATCGAGCGCACGTCCGGCGCTCGCGTCCGCATCGTCGGCTCGACCGCGGAAGACATGGCGCGGGCGCTCGCACAGCTCTGAGGAGGTTTCCGTGGGAGTCCCCCTCGTGGCAGTGGTCGGCAGGCCCAACGTCGGCAAGTCGACCTTCGTGAACCGAATAGCCCAGCGCCACGACGCGATCGTCCACGAGCAGAGCGGCGTGACGCGAGACCGCAGCTATCACCGCGCTGACTGGAACGGCGTCGACTTCATGCTCGTCGACACCGGAGGGATCGAGCTCGCCACCGACGACGCGTTCGGCCCGTCCATCCGCGCGCAAGCGGTGCGTGCCGCAGAAGAAGCTGACGCGGTGATCTTCCTGGTGGACGGCAAGACCGGCCTCGCCCCTGGCGACGAGGACGTCGCGCAGCTTCTCAGACGCGCAGACAAGCCGGTGTTCCTCGTCGTGAACAAGGTCGACGATCCAGGCAGCGACCTGGCCGTCCACGAGTTCTGGGCGCTCGGTTTGGGGGAGCCGTGGCCGGTGTCCGCGCTGCACGGTCACGGGACGGGCGACCTGCTCGACGCGCTCGTCGCTGCGCTGCCTCGTGGGGCCGAGGCCGTCGACGTCGACGCCATCGACGTCGCCATCATCGGACGGCCCAACGCCGGCAAGTCGTCGCTGTTCAACCGCCTGATCGGGGCGGAGCGCTCCATCGTGTCCGACGTCCCTGGGACCACCAGAGACGCCATCGACACCGTCGTCGAACGCGACGGAGTGCGCCTCCGTCTCGTCGACACTGCCGGCCTGCGGAGGAAGTCCCAGATCGACGACTCGGTCGAGTACTTCGGCTTCGTCCGGGCTATGCGCGCCATCGACCGCGCGCAGGTCGCGCTCCTCGTCGTGGACTCCACCCTCGGTGTGACCGACCAGGACCAGCGCGTCGCTCGCTTCGCCGAAGAGCGGGGCTGCGCCATGGCCGTTCTGCTCAACAAGTGGGACGCCGTCGGCGGGCCTGAGCGCAAGGAGGAGGTCGTCCGCCAAGCCGGCGAGAAGCTCGGCTTCGTCTCCTACGCTCCGGTCCTGCGCGTCAGCGCCAAGACAGGCGCCGGCACGGACCGCGTCTTCGAAGCCGTGCGCATGGCATCCGAGTCGCACTCGCGCCACGTCCCGACCAGCCAGCTCAATCGCCTGCTGATGGACATCAAGGCCACCGGGCACACCGTCAGCAAGGGGAGGCGGCACCTCAAGATGGCCTACGTCACGCAGACGCGCACCAGCCCCCCTGAGTTCACGTTCTTCGTCAACCACCCGGACCTCGTCGAGCCCTCGTTCGAGCGCTACCTCGAGAACCGGCTCCGCGAGACGTTCGACCTGACTGGGACTCCCGTCCGGCTCGCCTTCCGGAAGAAGGCATGAGGTGAGCGTTGCGGCCCGCATAGCGCTTGCCGCGGCGGCAGGGTTCGCGTTCGGGAGCATCCCGTTCGCCGTGATCGTGAGCCGCGTGTTCTTCCGCACGGACATCCGCCAGCACGGCAGCGGCAATCCCGGCGCGACCAACGTCTTCCGGACATTCGGCCCGCCGGCAGGCATCGCCGTCCTCGTCCTCGATGCCGCGAAAGGCGCCGCAGCGGTCGCGACGGCGCGCTGGCTCCTCGCTGGCATCGCCGAGCGCCCGTACGACTGGGGCATGGTCGTGGCGTCGCTCGCTGCGATAGCCGGCCACAGCTTCTCTCCCTTCATCGGCTTCAGGGGAGGGAAAGGGGTCGCGACGGCCGCCGGCGCGGTCGCCGTGCTCATGCCCGCTGGTTTCGCCGTCCTCCTCGCCACGTTCGTGAGCGTCCTCGTCATCGGCCGGATGGTGTCTCTCGGGTCCGTCACGCTCGCTCTGGAGTTTCCGGCGCTCGTGCTCCTGCTGTACGGCGACAGGACCGCGCTCGTCGCGTTCGGGTTCGCAGCCGGCGCGCTCGTGCTGTGGCGTCATCGCGCCAACGTCCGCCGGATCCTTCGCGGAGAGGAGCCGCGGATCGGGACGGCAGCGAGGGGTGATGCTGCGTGAAGGGCGTCGCTGTGGTCGGCGCAGGATCGTGGGGCACCGCCGTCGCGGCGCTCCTCGGCGCCAAAGGGATCCGCGTGACGATGTGGGCACGGGACGAGGAAGCCGCCGCCCGCATCACGGCTGAGCACCGCAACCCGAGGCACCTGTCCGACGTCGTCCTGCCCGACGCGGTCGTCGCCACCTCCGACGTCCACGCGGCAGTGTCGGGCGCCGAGGTCGTCGTCGTCGCCACTCCGTCGCACGCGGTCCGCGACATCGCCGAGGCCATGCGCGGCGCCATCGGACCGCAGACGCCGGTCGTCTCGCTCGCCAAAGGCATCGAGCGGGGCACGCTGCTTCGCATGACCCAGGTGCTGGCCGAAGTGTTGGGGCGCCCAGAGCGGCTGGCGGCCCTGTCAGGCCCGAACCACGCCGAAGAGGTGAGCGTGGGCATCCCGTCGGCCACCGTCGTCGCCGCCTACGACGAGACGGTGGGGCTCGAGCTGCGCGATCTCTTCTCAACCCCCGCTTTCCGCGTCTACACGAACCCGGACGTCGTCGGCGTGGAGATCGCCGCCGCCACCAAGAACGTCATCGCCGTGGCCGCCGGCATGTCCGACGGCCTCGGCTACGGAGACAACACCAAGGCGACGCTCATGACGCGCGGGCTCGCCGAGATGGCGCGACTGGGCACCCGCCTCGGCGCCAACCCGCTGACGTACATGGGACTGGCGGGCGTCGGCGACCTCATCGCGACGTGCACCTCGCGCCACAGCCGCAACCGTGCGCTCGGGGAGCACGTCGCCCGCGGCGGCACGGTCGAGAGCTTCGCTGAGCAGACGCGGATGGTCGCCGAGGGCGCGCTCGCGTGCGTCGCCGTAGACGAGCTCGGACGCCAGGCTGGCGTCGACATGCCCATCACGCACCAGGTACGCGCTATCCTGTACGAGGGAGCGTCGGTGCGAAGCGCTGCCGGCGCCCTCATGGGGCGTGAGGCGAAAGACGAGCTCCACGGCATGGGGCTGGTCGACGACGAGGAGGCATGATGTCGGGCGTGCTCATCGCGCCGTCGATACTGTCGGCGGACTTCACGGACCTCGCAGGCGCCGTCGCGTCCGTCGAAAGCGCCGGCGCGGACCTCGTGCACGTCGACGTGATGGACGGGCACTTCGTCCCGAACCTCACGGTCGGCCCTCCCGTCGTGCGAGCGCTCAAGCGTACGACGCGCCTGCCCCTCGACGTGCACCTGATGATCGACAACGCCGACGAGACCGTGGGGTGGTACCTGGACGCCGGAGCGGACATCGTGGTCGTGCACGTCGAGGCATGCCGCCACGTGCATCGCGTGATCCGCGCCATCAAGGACGCAGGGCGGGGCGCCGGCGTGTCGCTGAACCCCGGTACGCCGCTGTGCGCCGTCGAGCCGGTGCTCGCCGAAGTCGACCAGGTGCTCGTCATGAGCGTCGACCCGGGCTTCGGCGGCCAGAGCTTCATCCCGTCGTCGGTCGACCGCATCCGCGAGCTTGCCCGCATGATCGAGGCAGCTCGCAGCAGCGCTCGCATCGCCGTCGACGGCGGCATCGACGCCGCTACCGCTCCCGCGGTCGTCGAAGCCGGCGCAACGGTCCTGGTCGCGGGCAACGCCATCTTCGGCGCGCCTGACCCGCCAGCGGCGCTCCACGCGCTGCGCGCGGCCGCGCTGTCCCGGCTTTGCTGACGGCCCTCGCGGTGCTACCATACTCCATGCTTTCTTCAGGGCGGGGTGCAAGTCCCCACCGGCGGTGACAGCCCGCGAACCCCGAGAGGGGCCGAACCGGTGAGATCCCGGTGCCGACGGTGACAGTCCGGATGGGAGAAGGAAGGTCGTGCAAGGCGTGAGCCTGTTCGCTGACGACGCGCAGAGCATCGCCGATCCGTTCCTCCGACGCGCCTACGAGCTCGCCGAACGCGGGCGTGGCAGCACGAGCCCGAATCCATTGGTCGGGTGCGTGATCGTCCGCGACGGCGTGGTGGTGGCCGAGGGGTTCCACGAGCGCGCTGGCGGCGACCACGCAGAAGCGGCCGCGCTGAAGGCCGCCGGCCCTGCTGCAGCCGGCGCCACCGCCTACGTCACGCTCGAGCCGTGCAACCACTTCGGCAAGACGCCGCCGTGCGTGCAGGCCCTCGTCCGCGCTGGCGTCCGCGAAGTCGTCATCGGCATGCGGGACCCGAATCCGGACGTCTCAGGGGGCGGCGCCGAGGCGCTCGCCGACGCAGGCGTCGTGGTGCGGTTCGCGGACGACCCGTCTCCTTTCGAGCGCCAGAACGAGGCATGGCTCCATCGCCTGCGCACCGGCAGGCCGTTCGTGACCGCCAAAGCCGCATTGTCTCTGGACGGCAAGCCAGCCCTGACTGTCGGCAGAAGGGCCCGCATCACCGGCACCGGCGGCTCAAGAGCGACGATGCTGCTGCGCCGTCGCTCCTCGGCAGTCGCCGTCGGAGCCAACACGGCGTCGGTCGACGACCCGCAGCTGACTGTCCGCGACGAGTCCGGTAGCGCCGTCGAACGCCAGCCTGCCCGCATCGTTCTTTCACGCACCTCGGTCCCTCGTCCGACGCTCGGCATGCTCCGCGACGGCCACGGACCCGTGTACCTGGTAGTGTCCGACCGGGCGGACGAGCGGTGCATCCAGGAGTTCCGTCGCGCGGGCGGGACGGTGACGCAGTACCCGTACGCAGAAGGTCTACCCGCGGCGCTCGTCGCTGTCGCGTCCCTCGGGTTCGACGACCTGCTCGTCGAGGTCGGGCCGTCCTTGCTCACGGCGCTGCACCGCGAGCGCCTCATCGACCGCTTGGCGGTCGTGACCGCAGGCGGGTTCGCCGGAAACGCCGCGCCGCCCGCATACCTCGGACCCGCAGACGCGGCCGCATCGGACCTTGACCATCCCTACCGCGCAGAAGAGTGCGCGGTTTTCGAAGACGACGTCGTCGTGACGTGGGTGCCTCGAGCCCGCGATCTGGGAAGGAGCAGCTGATGTTCACCGGCTTGATCGAGTGCGAGGGCGTCGTGACGCGGGCGGAGCGCGTCGGCGGAGGCATGCGGCTCGAGGTCTACGCCCCGGAGTTCGGACGGGACATGGCCATCGGCGACTCTGTGGCCGTGGACGGCGTGTGCCTGACGATCGTGAAGTTCATCCGAGGAGCGTTCCTGGCCGACGTCAGCGGCGAGACCCTCGACCGGACCACGCTGGGGCTGCTGGTCCAAGGCTCGAAGGTCAACCTCGAACGCGCGCTTCGCCTCTCTGACCGTCTCGGCGGACACCTGGTCACCGGTCACGTAGACGGGATCGGGCGCCTGGAGCTGAGGCAGCCCGCCGGCGGATACACGGTCTACCAGTTCGGCGCGCCGCCGCAGGTGATGGAGTACGTGGTCGAGAAGGGGTCCATCGCCGTCGACGGGATCTCGCTCACCGTCGCTCGCACGAGCGACCGAGGCTTCACCGTCGCCGTCGTCCCCCAGACCGAGCGTGCGACGACGCTCAAAGACAAGCCCATCGGCGCGAGCGTGAACCTCGAAGCCGACGTGCTCGGCAAGTACGTCAAGCGCTTCGTGACCGCGTACCTCGAGCCGCAGGAGGCTGCAGGGCAGCCCAGGAAGACCCTCGGCGACCTCCTTCGGGAGCTCGCCGACGGCCGCTGAGGCACGCATCGAGGAGATTCCGATGACCGCTCCGTTCGCGTCCATAGAAGAAGCGCTCGACGAGATCCGCGCTGGTCGGATGGTCATCGTCGTCGACGACGAGGACCGGGAGAACGAGGGCGACTTCGTCATGGCCGCCGAGAAGGTCACGCCGGAGGCCATCAACTTCATGGCCCAGAACGGCCGCGGCCTGATCTGCCTGCCGATGACGGGCGAGCGTCTGGACGAGCTGAAGATCCCGCCCATGACGACGGTCAACACCTCCGCGCAGCAGACTGCGTTCCACGTCTCGATAGGCGCCAAAGGCCGCATCACGACGGGGATATCTGCCGCTGACAGGGCCGCCACGATACTCGCCGCGGTCGATCCTGCCACGAAGCCGGAGGACATCTCCATGCCGGGGCACGTGTTCCCGCTGCGCGCGCGGCCCGGCGGCGTCCTCGAGCGGGCTGGCCATACCGAGGCCGCTGTGGATCTCGCACGCCTTGCAGGGCTGTACCCTGCCGGCGTGATCTGCGAGATCCTGAACCCGGACGGCACCATGGCGCGCCGCCCGCAGCTCGAAGCGGTCGCGTCACGGTTCGGTCTGAAGATGGTCACCGTCGCGGACCTCATCCGCTACCGGCGCCGCAACGAACGCCTCGTCGAGCGGGTCGCGACGGTCGACCTCCCAACCAAGTTCGGCACTTTCGTCGCGCACGGCTACCGTTCGCTCGTCGACGGCTCCACTCACGTGGCGCTGGTGTGCGGCGAGGTCGCCGGGGAGCGCGACGTCCTCGTACGCGTCCACTCCGAATGCTTGACAGGCGACGTCTTCCACTCGCTGCGCTGCGACTGCGGCGCGCAGCTGGAGGAAGCCATGCGCCGCATCCAGGAAGAAGGCCGCGGGGTGCTGCTGTACATCGTCGGCCACGAGGGCCGCGGCATCGGACTTGCAGACAAGCTGCGCGCGTATGAGCTGCAGGAGCGCGGGCTCGATACCGTCGAAGCGAACGAGGCGCTCGGCCATCCGCCGGACCTGCGGGACTACGGCATCGGCGCGCAGATCCTCGCAGACCTCGGGTTGTCGAGCATGCGCCTGATGACGAACAACCCTACGAAGATCGTCGGCCTTGAGGCGTATGGGCTCGCGGTGACGGAGGCGGTCCCGCTCCAGGTGGGGTGCACGGTGCACAACGTCCGCTACCTGAAAACGAAGAAGGAGAAGATGGCCCACCGGATCGACGTACCGGTGGACGTGAAGGAAGGGGAGTGACCATGGCGGTCTTCGAAGGCGACCTCGTCGGTCATGGGTTGAAGGTGGGCATCGTCGTCAGCAGGTTCAACGAGCTGCTGTCCTCGAAGCTGCTCTCGGGAGCCATGGACGCGCTGACCAGGCACGGCGTGTCGGAAGACGACGTCGACGTCGCGTGGGTGCCAGGCGCGTTCGAGATCCCGCTCGTGGCGAAGCGCATGGCCGCGAGCGGCCGCTACGACGCGGTGCTGGCGCTCGGCGTCGTGATACGGGGCGGAACGCCGCACTTCGAGTACGTCGCCGCGGAAGTCTCGAAGGGCGTCGCGAAGGCGTCCCTGGACACGGGCGTCCCCGTGATCTTCGGCGTCGTGACGGCCGACACCATCGAGCAGGCGGTGGAGCGGTCCGGCACCAAGGCGGGGAACAAGGGCTGGGACGCTGCGCTCGCCGGCATCGAGATGGCCAAGCTGCTCGCGGCCGTCTGATACGGCGCCCCGGCATGCGAGAGGCCCGCTGGCTTCGTTTCCTGCGGGCCTCTCGACGAGCAGTCCAGCGGGTTCTCGCCACCCTGTGGCTATCAACCATGGACGCTTGCTCCCTCGGGACTGCGAACGATAGCAGGGTGCGCGTTTTCCGACAAGCGAAGGCGTGTTCGATTCGACGAACGGCCGATCCGGCGGTCCGAGAGGCCCGTATCAGGCGCCGGACGCTCAATACCCGCTTGTCCAGCCGCCCTGCGGGACCTTGCCGATTGGTGTAGGCTTTGTCCTGCAGCGCCACGACGTGTCGATGGAGGCCGGCCAGATGACGCTCGATGATCCCGACGCTCGTTCCGAGCAGCGCCACACCGTCCTGAACGTGTTCGGGCTGACGCTTGAGGTGAGCAATCCCAGGCTCGCCGAGCTCCTGACGATGGACGCGAAAGAGGCCCTTACCGCCGACATCAAAGACGTGTTCGGGCCGAGCGCGCCCGCCGCAGCGGACGAACCGCTCACCGACGTCGCTGAGGCGCTTCCGCCGGTCGACGCGAGGGCCGCCCGGGAGGAGCACGAACGGCACGCGTTGCGCGAACGCGTCCGGCTCGCCGGAGAGCGCCTCGGCTTCGACGTCGCCCTGGACGGCACGTGGGAGTCCCCCGCAGGCGTGTCCGTGCTCGTGCGCGACTTCCCGCGCACGCTGACGCTGGCCGCCGCGGCGCACTTCGTGCGTGAGCTTGCCGGCATCATCGGCCGCTCATCCGACCCCGACCGGACGTCCGCGCTTCTGGTCGCCGCCGACCGCGCCTCCGCCGACGTTCTCAAAGTCGCGGTACGGCAGGCCCGCGCGTACCAAAGCATGCGCGTGGCGTGCATCGACGACCTCGAGTCCCTGGCAGCCGTGGTCGAGCGGAACGCCGCGTCCCACGCCCACGCGCTGGCGGTCATCGCTCCGATCGCGGCCATCGACGTCGGCGAGGTGGTGGCAGTGCTGCGCGCGGCTGGCGGCGCCGGCTCCTCTGCTCCGGTCGAGTGAGGGGAGTCCGATGCGAGCGACCGGCGCCCGGAGAGCACGGCCATGATCGACATGCACGTCCACACCCGGCGGTGTCGTCACGCGCGCGGCTCCGTCCAGGACGTGCTCGCCGTCGCGCGCCAGCGAGGGCTCAGATACCTCGGGTTCGCCGAGCACCTGCCGCTGCCCGCCTTGCTCCTCGATCAGGACCCCCGAGCCGCGTCGTACGCGATGCCTGAATCCGAGCTCGCCGACTACGTCGCTGAGGTGTCGGCCGTCGCCGAAGACGGCCAGGAGCCAGGCCCGCGCGTGCTCCTGGGCGTGGAAGCTGACCTGCACCCGGGCAACGAAGCCCACGTCCGGCGGCTCGTGTCCTCTGCCCCGTTCGATTTCGTCTTGGGCAGCGTCCATTTCCTCGACGGGTGGGCGTTCGACGATCCTGAGCTCTTGGATGGGTACGACCGCTGGGACGCCGACCGGCTCTGGACGCGCTACTTCGAAGACCTCGCCGCGGCCGCCGCAAGCGGCATCGCTGACGCCATCGCGCACCCGGATCTCCCCAAGAAGTTCGGCTGCTCGCCGAGGACGGATCCCCGCGAGCTGTACGAGGCGTTCGCGGAGGCCGTCGCAGATGCGGGCGTGGCGGTCGAGGTGAGCACGGCGGGCCTTCGCAAACCGTGCGCCGAGATCTATCCGGCGCCCGACCTCCTTGCTGCCCTCAACAGGCGGGGCGTCCCGGTCACCATCGGCTCAGATGCGCACGCCCCCGAGGAGGTCGGGTATGCGTACGAGGCTGCTGTCGCCGCGCTTACCGACGCCGGGTACCGTGAGGCCGTCGTGATCGTCGGCAGAGAGATCAAGGAGGTCCCGTTGTGACCGTGCGCGTGTCCGACGTGACGCGAGCGCTCGACGCGCTCTTCCCGTCGTGGTGGGCCGAGCCGTGGGACCGGGTCGGGCTGCTCATCGGCGACCCTGACGCCGCCGTGTCCCGCGCCTACGTCGCGCTCGACGCGACCGTGGCCACCGTGCGCGAGGCGGCCGACAACGGCTGCGAGCTGCTCGTGACCCACCACCCGCCCTTCCTCGGAGAGCTGACGGCGGTGGTCGCGGCCGATCCTGCCGGACGCATCGTCGTGGACTCGTGCCGCCTCGGCGTGGCCGTCATCTCCCTTCACACCAACCTGGACAGGTCTCCGCAAGGCTGGCAAGCGCTCCCGCAGGCGTGCGGCTTCGACTCCGCGAGGCCGCTGGAACGCACGCCGGAAGAAGCCGACCTCGTGACCGTCTACGCTCCGGAGCGCGCCGAGCAGGCCGTCGTCGAGGCCATGGCCCAGGCCGGCGCCGGACGCATCGGCCAGTACGAACGCTGCTACTTCGCCGCGACAGGCATCGGCGGATTCGCGCCGTTGCCGGGGGCTTCGCCCGTCGAAGGCGGCGGCGACCCCGCTGCGGTGCCCGAGGTCCGGATCGAGATGGTGGCGCCGCCGGGGCGCGGCCATGCTGTGGCGCACGCAGCGCGGGAAGCGCACCCGTACGAAGAGCCGCTCATCACCGTGACGAGGATTCTCCGGCGGCGCACGCAGGCCGCCTTCGGCGCCGTGGCGGAGACGACGCCGACGACGCTCGAAGATCTCGCCGCCGCAGTCTCCGCGCGCCTCGGAGCGCCGGTCCGCGCATGGGGAGAGCCTCACGCACGGATCGAACGCGTCGCGTTCGCGAACGGCTCAGGGGGCGCGCTCATCGCCGACGCGGTCGCCGCCGGCGCTCACGCGCTGGTCACGGGCGAGGTGCGCTATCATGACGCACAGCGCGCCCTGGACGCCGGCCTCGCCGTCGTGGAAGCCGGACACGATGCCACCGAACTGCCGCTGGTCTCGGTGATCGCGTCGGCGCTGCGCGACGTCCTCAGAGAGGAACAGGTCGTCGTCAGGCCGGGCCGCACGACTGGATGGTGGGTGACACGGACGTGACGACTGATCAGCGCCACGCAGCCGCTCTGCTCGAACTCGCTGAGGCGGACCTGGCCATCGCGAGGCTGTCGAAAGAGCTGGACGACCTCCCGGTCAAGACCGAGCTTCTGCGATTGAAGCGCACCGAGAAGGAGCTCGAGGCGCTCCAGCAGAAGGCGAGCACGCTTATCGCGTCCATCGAACGCGAGGTCAAACGGCTCGAAGACGAGCTGGCGCAGATCGACGACAAGATCTCCGTGATGCGGGCTCGAGCGGATGCCGTGGCTGCGGCCGACCATAAGGAGCTCGCAAACCTCATGAAGGAGGTCGACTCCCTCGTCCGCCACAAGTCGAAGAAGGAAGACGAGCTCGTCGAGGCCATGGAGCGCTCGGAGAAGGCGGCCGCGAAGCGGGCCGAGATCGACGCAGCCATCCAGCAGGCCCGGGCGAAGGAGTCTGCGCTCGCAGACCGCTACCGTGCCGAGGGAGGCGAGATCCAGCGACGGATCGCCGAACAGCAGGCGAAACGCGAGGCGCTGGCCGCATCGCTCGACCCGGCGCTCCTTGCACGCTACGAAGCCGTCAAAGCGGCGAAGCATGGCATCGGCGTCGGCCGCTTCGAGAACGGCCGCTGCTCGGTGTGCCACATCGACCTTCCCGCGGACCGCGTCCAGGCGCTCGAGTCCAGCGGACCGATCGGTGAATGCCCGAACTGCCACCGCATCCTCGTGGTGAGCGTCGACCGATGATGCGCACGGGGATCCTGCATGCGGACGGGGCGGCCCGCGGCAACCCCGGGCCCGCAGCGATCGGTGTCGTCGTCACGGACAGCGACGGCGCTGAGCTGAAGGCGTTCGGCGAGGCGATCGGCGTCGCCACCAACAACGTGGCAGAGTACCGGGCGCTCATCGCCGGGCTCCAAGCGGCCCGCGACCTCGGCATCGATTCGCTTCGCGTCCGCCTGGACAGCGAGCTGCTCGTCAGGCAGATGACCGGCGCGTACCGGGTCAAGAGCGCTCACCTCAAGCCGCTCCATGAACTCGCCCGGACCTTGGCGTCGACGTTCGCGGATGTGCGCTTCGAGCACGTCCCACGTTCGGAGAACGCGCGGGCGGACGCGCTGTGCAATCAGGCGCTCGATGCGCCTGAGCGGGAGGCCGCGCCTGACCCTCACGCACCCGACGAGGCGGCGCCGCACCCTCGGCTGTTCTAGGAGGAGCCATGTACACGCTCACCGTCAGAGGCCACTTCGACGCCGCGCACGCATTGCGAGGCTATGCCGGGGAGTGCCGCAACCTGCACGGACACACGTGGGACGTCGAGGCCACGGTGGCAGGGGAGGATCTCGACGAACGGGGGATCCTGTACGACTTCAAGGACCTGAAGGCCGACCTGTCGCAGGTGCTCGCGGCATACGACCACTGCTACCTCAACGAGGTGCCGCCCTTCGACCAGTTGAGCCCCACCGCCGAGAACCTCGCACGGGTCGTGTTCGAGAACCTCGCAGCGCGGGTGAGGACAGCGACGGACGGACGGGTGCGCCTGACGGAGATCGCAGTGTGGGAATCGCCTGTGGCGCGCGTGGTCTACGGCGTCAGCGAAGACCGGTGACAAAAGAGGCGTCCCGAGAAACCTCGCCTGGAGACCCGCTCGGCGGTTTCCCGTTTCTTGCCTTCGACGACCTGGCGATCCGGCAGCTCGCGCAGCCCTTCACGACCTGACCATCTCCGGCAGCAGCTGGTACGCCGCCTCGCCGATCCCCGAGGTCCGACCTCTCGGGACGACACTGATGCTACGGCATGGCGCCTGTCCCGTCAACAGGATTTCTCGAAAATGCTTCCGTATCCGCTGAACGGTTTCTTGCACGCGCCAAGCGGCATCAGATGGTTTCCGGGCGGCGCCTTCGCCCGTTCGGCTTCGGTGGCTTAGAAGATTCGGGCCATGTACGCATGTGCTACGGTTTCGCCAGAGCATGTGCGAACGCGCGCGACCGAGGAGTCTGGGTGCCGAGCCACACGATCGAAGAGTACCTGGAAGCCATCTACAAGCTCACCGCGAAAGGCCCGGCGCGGCCTGCGCGGATCGCGGAGGCGCTCGGCGTGTCCGGGCCCACGGTCACTGCGACGCTGCGCCGGCTCGACCGCGACGGCTTCGTGACCCGGCCTGGCGGGCTCGTCGCGTTGACGGACAAGGGGCGCCGGGCCGCCCTCGACGTCGTCCGCAGGCATCGCGTCGCGGAGCGGTTCTTGGCCGACGTCCTGAAGCTCCCATGGGAAGACGTGCACGAAGAGGCCTGCAGGCTCGAGCATGCGCTCTCGCCCAAAGTCGTCGCTGCTTTGGAGGCGCTGCTCGAGAATCCTGAGACCTGCCCGCACGGCCACCCGATCCCGGCCGAGGACGGCCAGGTGGAGGTCCCGGAGGGCGTGCCGCTGGCGAGCCTGGCCGCCGGGACGGCAGCGGTCGTCGTAAGAGTGGACGAGGACGACGAAGGGCTCCTCGGCTACCTCGCCTCTCTCGGGCTGTTCCCTGGAACGCGCCTGGTGCTGCTCGACGTCTCGCCGTTCGACGGGGCTTTGCTCGTCGAGTCTGGCCTCACCCGGTTCGCCTTGAGCAGGGAGGCGGCGGCGAAGATCGTGGCTCTGCCTGCAGCGGACTCCTGACCGCGGCGACCGGGCCTGCTCACGTGTCAGACCCTCCTTGTATATCGAACATGTGTTCGATATACTGGCCGTGCCGGACGCAGACCCCTTACGGCTCCTTCTGCGTCCGGCGCACCGTCTGCAAGGAGGCCTGGCGTGGGACGGCATCACGCGATCAAGCAGTACCGGCCGGCAGAACGCCTCGGGCAGCCGCTCGACCTGTTCACTGAGCAGACGTCGCGGTCCTCGGTGATCCTGGAGCTTCTGAAGAGCCCCTGGATCGTCCGCGGCGCCCAGCTCGCGCGGGGCCCGCTCGGCGCCGGCAAGCGGCGCGAAGAGCCCGTCGAGGTCGCGTGGGACGGTTCGAAGGGCGCGCCTGCCGCTTTCGTGTGGAACGGCTCCCGCTACCGCGTCGATGCGCTCGTGCAGTCCTGGTCCGTCGAGCGCGCCTGGTGGGACCCCCGCGCCCGCACGAGCAGGCGGTGCTTCCGCGTCTTGGCCCGCGACGGGCTGTACGACCTCGCGTTCGACCGCACGGAGGGCCGCTGGCTGCTCGTCGGGATCGTCGACTGACTTCGAGATGTCCGGGTTCGTCCACCTCCACGTCCACTCGAGCTTCAGCTTCATGGACGGCGCTGCCCGCATCGACGATCTCGTCGAGCGCGCCGCCCGCCTCGGCATGCCCGCGCTCGCGCTCACCGACCACCAGGGGCTGTACGGGGCAGTCCGGTTCTACCAGGCCGCGAAGAAAGCCGGCGTCAAGCCCATCGTCGGCGCAGAGGTCGTCGTGGAGCCGGCCGGCTGCTCCGGAGACGAGGGCGATGCGCCGCCCCGAGAGCGCCTCGCAGCCCCTCCGCCTGCGGGGTTCGGCCGAGCGGCAGCGCAGGGGTTCCACCTCACGCTCTTGGCCAAGGACCGCCGCGGCTACGAGAACCTCTGCTCGCTTCTGACGAGGATGCACCTCGGCCGGACGGGCACCCCATCGGTCGCCGGCCTCGAAGACCTCGCGCGCTGCTCCGAGGGGCTCATCGGGCTGTCGGGATGCCCGTACGGGGAAGCCGGGGCAGCAGTGCTCGCGGGGCAGACGGGGAGGGCGGAACGCGCGCTCCGCTCGCTCGCGAGGTGCTTCGCGCCAGGCGACTTCTACGTGGAGCTCATGAACCTCCTCGTCCCCGAGAGCCCCCGCTACGTCGCGACGCTCGCGACCCTCGCGGAACGCCTCGGGCTTCCGGTCGTCGCCACCAACGACGTGCACTACGTCGAGCGGCGCGATTTCCGCCTCCACGACGTGCTCGCGGCGGCAGCGGCCCGCACCGGCCTCCCCGGACCGTACGACCGCCAGAACGCCGAGCTGTGGCTCAAGCCCGCTTCTGAGATGCGGCGGCTGTTCGCGAGCGTCCCGCGCGCGTGCGACGCGACGTGGGAGATCGCCGAGCGCTGCGACCTCGACTTAGGGCTTGGGACGTTCCACTTCCCAAGCGTCGAGGTCCCTCGCGGCGAGACGCCGTACTCCGTGCTGGCCAAAGCGGCGTGGAGCGGGCTCGAGACGCGGTACCGCCCGCTGACGCCCGCCGCGGTGGCCCGGCTCGAGCGCGAGCTCGCCGCCATCCAGCAGATGGGCTTCGCCGAGTACTTCTTGGTGGTCAAAGACATCGTGGACTTCGCGCGCTCGCGCGGGATCCGTGCGACGGGACGGGGGAGCGCAGGCGACAGCATCGTCGCGTACGCGCTCGGCATCACCGACGCCGACCCGATCCGCTACGACCTTCTCTTCGAGCGCTTCTTGAATCCTGCACGGCGGCAGATGCCCGACATCGACGTCGACTTCGACTCGAGGCGGCGCGACGAGGTGGTGGCGTACATCTACCGCCGCTTCGGGGACGACCACGTGGCGATGGTCGCCACCGTGCAGACGATGGGGGTGCGCGGCGCGGTCCGCACCGCCGCCCGGGCGCTCGGGTTTGCACCGCGAGAGGTCGACGCGCTGTCGCGCAACCTGCCGTGGACGAGCGCGAGCAGGCTTCGCGAGGTGCTCGAGACGTACCCGGAGTGCAAAGGCCATCCGCTCCTCGATACCGAGCGCTACGGGCTTTTGATCGAGATCGCCGAGGAGCTCGACGGGTTCCCGATGCACTTAGGCACGCACCTCGGCGGCTTCATCATCACCAAAGAGCCGGTGTGGACCTGGACGCCTTTGCAGATCGCCGGCAAAGGCGTGGCCGTCGCGCAGTACGACAAGGACGACGTCGAGGCGCTCGGGCTCGTGAAGATGGACATCTTGGGGCTCCGGATGCACTCCGCGATCAGCGACGCAGTCGCGCTCGCGCGCGCACGCGTCGGCGAGGACGCGGTGCCTGAGCCGTTCGAGCTTCCGCACGACGACCCGGCCGTCTACGAGATGATCGCGAGAGGGGACACCGTCGGCGTCTTCCAGCTCGAGTCGAGCGGGCAGCGCAACCTCGCCACGCGGCTGAAGCAGCGCGACTTCTCGGACGTCATCGCGGCGATCTCGCTGTTCCGCCCTGGTCCGCTGGAGGCCGAGATGATCGCGCCGTTCATCCGGAGGCGTCACGGCCTCGAGGCCGTGACGGTCCCGCATCCCGCGATGGCGGGGGTCCTGCGCGACAGCTACGGCGTGATCCTCTACCAGGAGCAGGTGCTCCGCGTCGCCGAGGCGGTCGCGGGGTTCTCGCTCGCCGAAGCCGACCTCTTGCGGCGCGCGATGACGAAGGACCGCTCCCGCGCAGAGATGGAGGCGCTGCGCGAGCGGTTCGTCGAAGCCGCCGTTGCGCGCGGCGTCGAGCGCAGCGTCGCCCACGAGGTGTTCCGCCAGATGCAAGGGTTCGCCGCGTACGGGTTCTGCAAGGCGCACGCGGCGTGCTTCGCGGTCATCTCGTACGCGAGCGCGTGGCTGAAGCGCTACTTCCCGGCCGAGTTCGCGTGCGCGATCCTCAACAATCAGCCGATGGGCTTCTACACGCCGAGGGCAGTGCTGAACGACGCCCGCCGGCACGGCGTCGCCGTCTTGCCGCCGCACGTGAACCGCTCCCGGGCCGAGCACTCCGTCGAGGACGGAGGGCGTGCCATCCGCATCGGGCTGAAAGACGTCTGCGGCATCACGCAGCGCACGCTCGACGCGATCGCGCGCGAGCAGAAGCGCCGGCCGTTCCTCGACCTCGCAGACTTCTTGCGGCGGACGCGGGTCGAGCTGCCGGAAGCCGAGAGCCTCGTCCGCGTCGGAGCGCTGGACGGCCTCGGCGTGACCGACGCAGGCCGTCCGCCCACCCGCGACGAGATGCTCGCCGCGCTGCCCGAGCTCAAGGCGATCATCGCGCGGGAAGGGGTCGCGGGCGACGACGTGCTCCTCGTGGCGCCCGGCAGGGCCAAAGCAGCCGAGTGCCCCGAGCACCCTTCGGGCTGGTCGCTCGCTCGCCGCGTGTCGGCCGAGCTCGAGCTGCTCGGGCTGTCTGTCTCGTGCCACCCGCTCGACCTGGCGCGCGACGACCTTGCGCGGCGCGGCGTCGTGCGCTCCCGGGACCTGCCGGGCGTGGCGGACGGCACGCGTGTTAGGGTTGCCGGGGTGCGGGAGCGCGCACAGACGCCGCCGACGCGGTCGGGGAAGCGCACCTGCTTCTTGACGCTCGAGGACGCCGAGGGACTGCTCGACGTGGTGGTCTTTGAAGACGTCTTGCAGCAGGTAGGCGACGTCATCGTGAACAACCGCGCCTACCTCGTCGAAGGCACGCTGCAGAACAACCCGGAGCGCGGCCTTGCGATCGTCGCGGAGCGGATCGAGCCGTACACCGTGCGGGCGCACGGCAATGAGCGAGTCATCCTGCGCCGCGGCGTGCCGGCAGGCCCGCTCGGGCCTCACCGCGGGACCGCCAGCGCCCCTGAGGACGCCGCTGGCGCCGTCGTCGACTCGACCGCTTAGCGCTTCGGCCGCTTCGGCTTGAACCCCCGCTGGACGGCCGCAGGCCCGAAGCGGGACCTGATCTCGTCCAAGTTCCTGGCTAAGGACTGCTCCCGAACCCGTGCGGCTTCGCTCGCGTCGTCACCGAACAGCCCCATCTGCACGGCCGGCTCGCACAAGCCGGACGCCCCGAACCCGAGCAGCCGGATCCGCGGACCCGCGACCGCTACCTTCCTGAACAGCTCCACGGCGATCGGAAGCATGTCCCGCCCCAGGTCCGTGGGCTGCTCGACCGTCGCTTGCACGCTCCGCGTCGTCATGTCCGCGAACCTCACCTTCACCGTCAGGGTCCGGCATGCGAGCCCGCGTGCACGCAACCGCGACGCGACCTTCTCGACGAGGCCGCTTAACCGGGACTCCGCTTCGTCGCGGGTCAGGTCATGCTCGAAGGTGACCTCGTTCGAGACGCTCTTCACGGTGCGCTCCACGACGACGGGCCTGGGGTCGACGCCGCGCGCTCGCTGGACCGCCACGGGTCCGAAGGCGCCGAGAGCTTCGCGCGCGACCGCAGGATCGAGTTCTGCGAGCTCGCCTAAGGTCGTCACGCCGAACCGCGCGAGGCGCTTCTGCGCAGCCGGGCCGATACCGCCAAGCGCGCCCACGGGCAGGGGAGCGAGGAACGCGGCTTCCGTGCCCGGCTCCACGACGACCAGGCCCCCGGGCTTCTCCTGGTCGGAGGCGATCTTCGCGACGCACTTCGAGGTAGCGACGCCGATGGAGCACGAAAGCCCCATCCGGCCCACCGCGTCCTGGATGCGCCTCGCGACGGCAGCCGGATGCTCGCCGCTCTCGCCTGGCGTGACGTCCAGATACGCCTCGTCGATCGATGCGTTCTCCACCAGAGGGGTCACCGACGAGAAGATCTCGCGCACCGCCCGCGCGACCTCAGCGTAACGCTCGAAGCGCGGACGCAGCCATACCGCGCCTGGGCACAATCGGGCGGCCGTCGCAGAAGGCATGGCCGAGCGCACGCCGAAGACGCGCGCCTCGTACGAAGCGGTCGAGACGACTCCGCGAGAATCCGGGCTTCCGCCCACGATCACGGGCCGACCGCGAAGCGCGGGGTCGTCAAGCTGCTCGACAGCAGCGAAGAACGCGTCCATGTCGACGTGCAGCACGGCACGACCGGACCACGCCTTCGCGCCGCTCGACTGTCCCTTCGCCTGTTCCGCTGCCATGCCAGAAGTGTAATCCTACGGCACAGCAGCGGCGGGCGAGGCGGAGCGGAGGCGGAGACGATGCGGATCGGCGCGCACGTGCGTACGGCTCACGGACTCGTCGACGCCGTCTGCTACGCCCGCGACGTCGGTTGCGAGACGATCCAGGTGTTCGCGAAAAGCCCGCTTCAGTGGAGCGGACCGGCGCGCTCGGACGAGGAGGTCGCCCGGTTCCACGAGGCCCTTCGCGACGCAGGCGTCGGACTCGCCGCCACGCACGCTGCGTACCTCATCAACCTGTCGTCGGACGACGACGCGCTCTGGAACCGCTCCGTCGCGGCGCTTGCCGAGGAGATCGGCCTTGCTCACCGTCTCGGCGCGCCTTCCGTGGTCGTGCACCTCGGCAGCTCGCCGCGCCCTGCAGAGACGGCACGGTCGCGAGCGGCCAGCGCTATCGCGGAAGCGTTGCGTGCCACTGCAGGCACTTCCGCCGCGGTGCTCCTCGAGAACGCTGCCGGCGCGGGACGCACCTTCGGTTGGCGTTCCGAAGACGTCGCGGCGGTCTACGCCGCCATCGAACCATCGCTCCGGATGCGCGTCGGCGTGTGCGTCGACACCTGCCATGCGTATGCGGCGGGATACGACCTCAGGTCCTCGCGTGGCTGGGACGCGCTGCTGCGCCCTCTCTCAGACCATGGCGCGCCCGTGCGCCTGGTGCATGCGAACGACGCGCTCGGCGGCCTCGGCTCTCGCCGCGACCGCCATGCGTGGATCGGCGACGGCGCCATCGGCCTCGAAGGGTTCGGACTTCTGTTCGAAAGGCCCGACCTGCAACGCGCCGACGTCGTCATCGAGATGCCGGGAGAGCCTCCTCAGAAGGACGCGGTCAACGTCACGCGCCTGAAAGCGCTTCGCTCGGCGCGGGACGACTGACCCCAAGACTTGCGCTGAGCGCAGCCATGACGGCCTCGACCAACTCGTCAGGCCCTGACACGAGCGGAACCTCGAGCGGCCGGACGTGTCGCCGATAACCGTCCACGATGAAGAGCTCCCGCAGCTGCCGGTTGGTCAAAGCCCAGACGTCTTCGGCCATGCGCTCGGGTGAGAACGCCCTCCGCGCTGCCCGCACGAGGCGGTCGCGGAGCCGGCGCAGCGACGCGGAGTCCGTCTTGCCGCGCACGATGCCCGCCACGCGCCCGTGGCGTACCAACACGACCGTCGCGTCTTCCCCGCTCACTTCTACGATCGCCGACCCTCGCGAGGACACGGCTGCGCGGACGATCTCGAGGCTTGACACGCTCTTGTCCAGCGCCTTGAGCGTGTCGCGATGGACGATGGCGTCTTCGTACCGCAGGTCCATGGCTGCGCGCTCGCGCAACGCTTGCAAGACGGCCTTGAAGCGCAGGTGCCCGCCTTCGAACACGCTCAGCGCCGCGGTGAGCCGGGCGCCGTACTCGGAGCGGTCGACCGCACCGGCGCACGGACGAGGGCACGCGGACGCTGCGCGGTACGCGCAGTGCAGATGGAACGCGCCGCCGTTCAGGCGACGGCTGCACCTCCGGAGCCCGTAGTGCTCCTTGAGCGACTCCACCAGCCGCCTGAGCGCCCACACGTTCGTGAACGGACCGATCGCGACACCCGTCTTCGGCCGGCGTGTCATCACCGTGAGCGCAGGGTACGGCTGCCGCGTGTCGACCCGAACGTACGCCATGGTGCGGCCGCGCTCGTTGTCCTGGGTGAACGGTGGAGCGTACCTCGCCCTGAGCCTGCTCTCGAGGAGCTGCGCGTGCAGCCCGGAGGCGCACCTCACGGCGTCGACCCGCTCCGTCCTCGCCACCGCGGCGGACTCGCGGTCGTCAGGAGACCTGTAGAACATGCTCCGCACCCGGGACCGCACGCGCAGGGCGCGCGCCACATAGAGCACGCGGCCAGAGGCGTCTCGCAGCACGAACACACCTGGCCCATCGGGAAGCGACGTCGCCAGCACCAGCTTACGCGCGAGGTCCCCGCGAGGCGCAAGACCGCACAGCCTCGCCGCGCCGGCTGCGTCCTCGATGCCGATCGCGAGCAGCTCGGCGACCATGAGCTGGAAGACCTCCGCAGTCGCCGACGCGTCGGCGAGGGCCCGATGGGTCGGCACCGCCGCGATCCCGTAACGGCGGGACACGTCGCGGAGGTTGTGCCTTCGCTCGTGCGGATGCAGGCGTCTCGACAGCAGGAGCGTGTCCAGCACCGGCCGATCGAACGGCTGGCAGCCGATCCGCTCCGACTCGAAGTCCAAGAACCCCATGTCGAACCGATGGTTGTGGGCGACGAGCACCGCTCCGTCTGCGAAAGCCCTGAAGGCGCACACCGCGTCACGAACCGACGGCGCATTCGCGACCATGTCGTCGGAGATGCCGGTGAGCTCGACGATCGCGTGAGGGATGGGACGCTCGGGCCGCACGAGGGTCTCGAAGTAGCCGATGGCCCGACCGGCCCTCATGCGGACCGCGCCGATCTCGATGATCGAATCGCATCCGGGGACCGGCCCGGTCGTCTCGATGTCGACGGCTACGAAATCGCCGTCGCGCAGAGACGTCGCGCCTAGCATGCGACCTGCCGCTCCTTCATGCGTCAATCCTAGCACAGCGGCGAATCGTGTTGCCCGTCACAGTGCGCCGGCGTAGCATGGAGTACGCTTGACCACACCGCAGTCTCAGGCAGAGGAGCGCGCGATGGGATTCCTCGTCATCGGCATCGACCGGAACACTGGCGCAGCGGTCTTGCTCACCGAGACGCCGCTGCCGACCCGGAAGAGCGCGATCGATGCGCTCGAGACGTTCGCAGCGACCGGCCAGGGCGATCTGGCCTCGTACGACGTCGTGCTCGTCGACCTGGACGCCGGCATCCCCGTCGTCGTGGTCCAGGCGCCTCAGGCACCCGTTGCGACCCTCGAGGTCGAAACGGCCGAGGAGCCCCCTGTCCTGCACGAGACGGAGCCCGAAGAGCCACCGCTGCCCGAGGCCGCTCTCGAAGGGGCGCCGGAGACCGCGGCGCCTCTTCCAGACCTCGGTGCGCTCGCGGTCGACGAAGGATACCCCGCCGGCGAGGCCGCATTCGCCGCAGACGCCTTCGCCGCCCTCGAAGAGCCTCCGGCCCCGGCCGAGATCGAAGCCGTCAGCGAAGCCGGAGAGGAAGCCCCGTCGCCGGCCGCCAGCGACGAACAAGACCTGCTGGACGCGCTGCGCCGCGCAGCCGATTCGCTCGTCCAGCAAGGCATCGAGGTCCCCGAGCCCGCCGCCCAGGAGGAGCCTCCTGCGGTCGAAGCCCTCGAAGTCTCGCCTCTCGAGGAAGCGGTGCCCGTTGCCGAGCCGCTCGGCGTCGTCGAGACGGCTCCGTCGGAGCAGGCGCCGCTTGAGACAGACTTCGCGTCCGTCGTCGAACCGGTGCGTCCGGTGATCATGGGGGAGTACCCGGAGACCGTCCAGCCAGCTGAGCTCGAGCCCGCCGAAACGCAACCGTACCAGCCGTCCGGGGAACTCGAGATCGCTGCGTACACGTGCGACGACTGCGTGTACTCCAACACCTGCCCGAAGGCGGGGGAGAGCTCGCCCGCCGATTGCGGCACCTTCCAGTGGCGGTCCTTCTAGCCACAAAATATCGGTAGCATTCACGACCCGGCTACAGTATATTGTAGCCGGGTCGTTGCTCCTCCGAGGGAGGCCGGGCAGTGTCGCGAAGGCGTTTCCCTTTCTCAGCGATCGTCGGGCAAGACGCGCTGAAGGTCGCGCTTCTGGTCAACGCCGTCGACCCGCGCGTCGGAGGCGTCCTCATCCGCGGCCACAAGGGAACCGCGAAATCCACAGCGGTCCGCGGTCTTGCTTCTGTCCTTCCGCCGATCGAGGTCGTCGAGGGTTGCCGGTACGGCTGCGACCCGAACGACGTGGCGTCGCTGTGCAGAGAATGCCTCGACCGCGGGGCGTCCGGGCCGCTGCCTCGTTCGCGACGACCCGTGCGCGTCGTGGACCTCCCCGTGTCCGCCACGGAAGACCGCCTCGTCGGCACGCTCGACATCGAGCACGCTCTGAAGCACGGCGAGCGGGAGTTCGAACCAGGGCTCCTGGCGGAGGCGAACCGCGGGATCCTCTACGTCGACGAGGTCAACCTGCTGGACGACCACCTCGTCGACGCCCTGCTCGACGCGGCAGCGAGCGGCGTGAACGTCGTCGAACGCGAAGGGGTGCGCTACGAGCATCCCGCCCGTTTCATCCTCGTCGGGACCATGAATCCCGAGGAAGGCGAGCTCCGTCCGCAGCTCCTCGACCGGTTCGGCTTGTGCGTCGACGTCGAGACGATCGAAGACCCTGCACAACGCGTGGAAGTGATACGGCGGCGACGCGCGTTCGAGGACGACCCCGCTGCGTTCGCCCGCGAATGGGCGGCCGCCGATGCGGCCCTGCAGTCCACCGTCGTGGAGGCGCGCCGCCTGCTCGACGACGTCGCCCTCGACGACGACCTGCTGTTCCTCATCGCGTCGATCTGCGCCTCGCTCGGAGTGGAAGGGCACCGAGCGGACCTCGTCATGGCCAGGGCCGCGACGGCATACGCGCTGATATCCGGGGACCGCGAGGTCAGACCCGCGCACATCCGCGCGGTCGCACCTCTGGTGCTCGCGCATCGCATGCGCAAGACCCCGTTCGACGAGGAGCAGAACGCCTCCGAACGCATCAGCAGGGCGCTCGCCCAGGCGATCGGCGACGGCAGCGACGAGGCCGGTGACAGCGGATCGGCCTCGGGTCCGCCGAACGGCGACGGCCAGCAGCAGGCGCTGGGGCGCGTGCTGACTGCCGACGCCGCCGCTGCTCAGGAGAATCCCCGCGTGCAGCTCGACGAAGACATGGACCGGATCCGCCGGTCCGTCGCTGGTCGCACGCAGCGCAGCACCTCGCACGATGGCACCGGCCGATACACGCGCTCCGAGCCCGTCAGGCCCGGCGCCCGCATCGACGTGGCCTTCGACGCGACCATCCGCGCCGCAGCTCCTCATCAAGCCGAGCGTGAAGGCCCGCTCGCCATCACGCTTGAACCCTCGGACCTGCGCAACAAGGTGCGGACTCGCCGCGTCGGCGCGTCCATCGTCTTTTGCGTCGACGCCAGCGGCTCGATGGGCGCAGCCAACCGCATGGAAGCGGCGAAGGCCGCCGTGCTCGATCTGCTCGTCGGCGCCTATCAGCGCCGCGACCGGGTCGGCCTCGTCGCGTTCCGCGGCGAAGGAGCGGAGGTCCTCCTCGCGCCGACCGCCAGCGTCGAGCTCGCTCAACTGAAGCTCCGCTCGCTGCCGGTGGGAGGGGCCACGCCGCTCGCCCACGGGCTGCTGCGCTCGATCGAAGTCATCGAATCCGAGCGCAAGCGGAACCGGGAGATCGTCCCGTGGCTCGTCTTGGTGACCGACGGCCGGGCCAACGTCGGCGTCGACGGCGGCCTCGGCTCAGAGGACGCGCGCACCGCCGCCCAACGCGTCCGAGACCTTGCCATCAACACCATCGTCATCGACACGACGGCGGTGCCGGGCGGGGGAACGGCTGCACGCGAGATCGCACGCGTCGCAGGAGCCGACTACGTCCGCCTGGTGTCCGTCGACAGCCAGGCGCTCGTCGGGGTCGTCAGAGAACGCATCGGCGTGCCGGCGTAGAGGCCGCAGGGGTCGGCGCTGAGGAGCGGGCCTGTAAGCCGGATTCTGTCGAGGACGGCCATCTATCTAGGACCGCCGTTGCCGGCGGCCTCGAGCGGGCGTACCCGAGCGACGGCCGGGCCAGCCTTGACCGCTCCTATTCGCCCTTGCTCCGGGTGGGGTTTGCCAAGCCGCCGCGTCACCGCGGCGCTGGTGCGCTCTTACCGCACCGTTTCAGCTTTTCTCCCGCATGCGCGGGGGAGTTTTCTTTTCTGTGGCACTTTCCGTCGGGTCGCCCCGCCAGGCCGTTAGCCTGCACCCTGCCCTGCGGAGTCCGGACTTTCCTCACGCATCGCTGCGCGCGGCCGTCCGGCCCGCTCCTCGATACGAAGTGTACCACCTGAAGCCGCCCTGTATGCAGAACGACCGCCTTGCGGCGGTCGGTTGCGGTTGGTAGCCCGTACGGGATTCGAACCCGTGATCTCCGCCTTGAGAGGGCGGTGTCCTAGTCCACTAGACGAACGGGCCGTATTCGGTTTGCGTCGCATGGCTGGGGCGGGAGGAGTCGAACCCCCACATACGGAACCAGAATCCGCTGTCCTGCCATTAGACGACGCCCCAGTAGCGACATCTGGCGGCCGCCCTGCCGGGCGCGAGACGGTATGCTACCCAGCGCCTCGTGGCGTGTCAAGCGGGCCGGAGCCGATCCTCCTCCGCCCTCAGCCCGCAAGCGGCAGCGCTCGCTCGAGCCGCGAGATGGTGCGCTCCTTGCCCAGCAGCGCGATGCTCTCGAAGAGCGGCGGGCTGATCGTGGAGCCGGTCACCGCCACGCGCACGGCCTGGAACACGGCTTTCGGCTTGGCTCCAAGCCGCTCGGGAAGCGCGCGCAGCGCTGCTTCTATCGTCCCGCTCGTCCAGTCCGCGACACCTTTGAGCGCTTCGGCTGCCGCTTCCAACGCCTCCCGCGCGCCGGGCTTCGCCAGCGCGGCCTCTCGGGACTTCTCGTCGATCTCGACCGCATCCACGAACAGGAACCGCACCATCGGAACCACCTCGTCGAGCCGCTTGATCCGCTCGGACACGAGGGGAGCGAGCTCGAGCAGCCATCCGCGGCGCTGGGCTGCCTCCTCCGAGCTCAGCAGCCCGGCGTTCTCGAGCAGCGGCACCATCCGGTCCGTGAACGCCTCAGGAGACAGAGCGCGGATGTACACCCCGTTCAGCCACTCCAACTTCTCGGCGTCGAAGATCGCGGGGTTGCGGGACACGCGCTCGAGGCTGAAGTTCTCGATCAGGGTCTGCCGGTCGATCACCGTCGTCTCGCCGTCGAGCGACCACCCGAGAAGCGCGAGGTAGTTGAGCAACGCCTCGGGCAGATAGCCCATCTCCCGATAGGCCTCGACGGAGGTCGCTCCGTGGCGTTTCGAGAGCCGCTTGCCGTCCGGCCCCCAGATCATCGACAGGTGCGCGAAGGCAGGCGGCTCGTAGCCGAGCGCCTCGTAGATCAGCAGCTGCTTCGGCGTGTTCGAGATGTGGTCGTCGCCGCGGATGACGTGCGAGATGCGCATGGTGGCGTCGTCGACGGCGACCGCGAAGTTGTACGTCGGCGTGCCGTCCGAGCGGACGACGATCAGATCGTCGATGGCCGATATCGGAAACGTCATGGTGCCGCGCACCAGGTCGTCGAAGACGACGTCCCCGCGATCCAGAGGGACTTTCAAGCGCCAGGCGTGCGGATGGCCCTCAGAGATGCGACGCTCGGCCTCTTCCGGCGCAAGCGCCCGGCAAGTCCTGTCGTATCCCGCGAAACCGCCGCGGGCGCGCGCTACCTCGCGCTTGCGCTCCAGCTCCTCGGGGGTGCAGAAGCACGGGTAGACGGCGTCTCGCTCCTTCAGCCGCTCGAGCGCCTCCGCGTACAGAGCGGCTCGCTCGGTCTGGCGGTACGGGCCGAACGGGCCTCCGACGTCCGGTCCCTCGTCGTGGTCGATGCCGAGCCACGCCAGCGACCGCAGGATCGCCTGCGTGTTCTCCTCGGTCGACCGCTCCGGGTCCGTGTCTTCGATCCGCAGCACGAACACCCCGCCGTGCCGCCGCGCGAACGCCCAGTTGTACACGGCGGTCCGAGCTCCGCCGATGTGCAGGTGGCCGGTCGGGCTCGGCGCGAAACGGACGCGAACGGGCTGGCTCAACGCGTGCTCCAATCAGTCGTGGCCTGTGCGGTGGGCGGCGGCTACCGCTCGTGAGCGCCGCCCAGCTCGCACACGCCGGAGCTGCGCAACACGTACCACGTGCCGCCGATGGCCAGGATCAGCACGCCCAGGCCGATGGACTTGTAGAGGAGATACACCGGGTCGCCGGAGGCCTCGAAGACGATGAGCTTGCGGACGACGGCGATCAGACCGGCCTCCATCACGGTGCCGATGATGTTGCGCCGCTCGATGTACGCGACGGCGATCGCGAACAGCTCGATGACGACGAACACGACGAGGACCGAGTCGAGCACCCGCAGGATCCGGTCAGGCGGCAGGTAGCCGACGCCGCGCACGCCCTCGACGATCTCGACGACGAGATCGATCGCGCCGAGCGTGGCGATGATCACGAGCAGAGCGGCGACCACATGCTCGATCCAGTGGACTGCGGATTTCAGCAACTTCGTCACGTCGCACCGACCAACTCGCACCAGGGTCTGGACAACGTGCAGATGATACAGCATCCGGCCCCGAAGCGCCGCTTGTGCAGTCCGCCTGGCGGGTGGTATCCTCCCCGTGACTCATCACGAGGCAGCGGGCGACCGCTGCAGAGGGCGTAGGGACCGCACCCGAAGAGGCCCCGGCAACCGAGCTCGAAAACGTGCCACGGTGCCACATTGCGGCAGGCATGATGCCTGGAAGATGAGGGAATAGCGCTTCGCGTCGCGACGTCCCTTGTCTGTGCAGGCAAGGGGCTTTTTTCTGCCCGGCGGCTGCGTCCGCGACGAAGAGAAGGAGAGGCCATGCCACGCGAGTACGTCTTCACGTCCGAGTCGGTGACCGAAGGACACCCGGACAAGATGTGCGACCAGATCTCGGACGCCATCCTGGACGCGATCATCGAGCGCGAGCAGCAGCTCGCAGACGAGGGCTACGTCACCGACAAGGGGTCGGCGGCATCGCCCGACTACGTCCGAGTGGCCTGCGAGACGCTCGTCACGACCGGGCTCGTCGTCGTCGCGGGCGAGATCCGGACCCACGCGTACGTCGACATCCCGACGATCGTGCGGGACACCATCAAAGACATCGGCTACACGCGAGCCAAGTACGGCTTCGACTACGAGACCTGCGGCGTCGTCACGTCGATCCACGAGCAGAGCCCCGACATCGCGATGGGCGTCGACGAGGCGTTCGAGGCGAAGCACGGCGATCGTGACCCGCTCGACCTCATCGGCGCCGGCGACCAGGGCATGATGTTCGGGTACGCCTGCACCGAGACCTCGCAGCTCATGCCCATGCCGATCTACCTCGCGCACCGGCTCGCCGAGCGGCTGACCGCCGTGCGCAAGGCCGAGGTGCTTCCGTACCTCCGCCCGGACGGCAAGACGCAGGTGACCGTGCGGTACGTGGACGGCAAGCCGGTGGCCGTCGACACCATCCTCATCTCGGCCCAGCACGCCGACGGCGTCGACATCGACAGCCTCATGCGCCCCGACCTCATCGAGCACGTCATCGAGCCTGTCTTCGACCTCGAGGGCATCGAGTGGAAGGGCGCGGAGATCTACGTGAACCCGACGGGCCGCTTCGTCATCGGCGGGCCGATGGGCGACTCGGGCCTCACGGGACGCAAGATCATCGTCGACACCTACGGCGGCATGGGGCGCCACGGCGGCGGCGCGTTCTCAGGCAAGGACTGCACGAAGGTCGACCGCTCTGCCGCATACGCCGCGCGGTGGGTCGCGAAGAACGTCGTCGCGGCCGGGCTCGCCGAGCGCTGCGAGATCGAGCTGGCGTACGCCATCGGCGTCGCGCACCCGCTGTCGATCACCGTCGAGACCTTCGGCACGGAGACGGTCCCGGTCGAGAGGATCGAGAAGGCCATCCGCGAGGTCTTCGACCTGCGGCCCGGCGCGATCATCCGCGACCTCGACCTCAGGCGGCCGATCTACCGCAAGACCGCCGCTTACGGCCACTTCGGCAGGGACGACGCGGCATTCACCTGGGAGCAGACCGACCGCGTGGACGACCTCTTGAGCGCCGTGCAGTGAGCTCTCGCCCCATCGGCGATACGACGAGCCGCCGGCCTCGTGTCGGCGGCTCGTCGTATCCTATCGCCATGGACCGGCCGGCCAGCCACACGCTTCTTGCAGCCCGCGTGCTCCTCGACGTCACCACGCGCGCGCTCAGCCACCCCCTCGACTACGCGATCCCGAAGGGTCTTCGCGGATCGGTGGACGTAGGGTGCCCCGTGCTCGTGCCGCTGGGCTCGCGCAACGCGGTCGGCTACGTCGTCTCGGTCGGCCCTCCGACGGCCGACGTCCAGCTGAAGGACGTCGTGGCAGTCCTGGGCGAGCCTCGCTTCGACGAACGGCGATGGGCCCTCGCCTCGTGGATCGCCTCCGAGTACGCCTGCCGCCCGATCGAGGCCTTGAGGCTGTTGCTTCCTCCAGGCTCCTCGCCTAGGCTCGCCAAGACGCCCGAAGGCTGGCAGCTCCAGGAACCGGCCGTGTCGCACGTCACCGAACGCATGGTGGAGCTCGTCGATCCTGGCTACATGCCTGCACCGAACGCCCATCGGCAGCGGGCCGTCGTGGCTGCCCTGCGCGACGGCCCGCTCAGCATCGCCGAGCTCCGTGCGACGTGTGGAGAGGTCACGGCCGCCGTCCGCACGCTTGAGTCGAAGGGCGCGGTCGCGGTCTTCGAACGCCGACGATGGCGCTCGGCCTCGAACGGGCTTGTGCGCGAGGACACAGCGCCTCGCTTGAACAGACACCAGCACGCCGCGCTCGAAGCCGTGCTCGGCGCCGCGCCTGGCTCTGAGATCCTCATCGACGGCGTCACCGGATCGGGCAAGACCGAAGTGTACATACGCGCCGTCGAGGCGTTCCTGCGCGCCGGCCGACAAGCGATCGTGCTCGTCCCCGAGATATCGCTCACCCCGCAGACCGTCGGCCGGTTCCGGGCACGGTTCGGCTCGCAGCTCGCCGTGCTGCACAGCCGTCTGAGCGACGGTGAGCGCTACGACCAATGGCAGCTCGTCCACAGTGGCGAGGCCCGGCTCGTGATCGGCGCGCGGTCGGCGTTGTTCGCGCCTGCACTAGACCTCGGCCTCATCGTCATCGACGAGGAACACGAGCCCTCGTACAAGCAAGGATCCGAGCCGCGCTACCACGCTCGAGACGTCGCTCGTGAGATCGCACGGCGCACGGGGGCGGTCCTCGTGCTCGGGTCTGCCACGCCCTCGCTCGAAACCGTGCATGCCGTCCGTTCGGGCGCGGCCGTCGCGTGCCTGCTGCCGGACCGGGCCACCGGCGCGCCGATGCCCGACGTCACCGTCGTCGACATGACGCGCGAGTTCGCGGACGGCAACCGCTCGATGTTCTCCAGGGCGCTCGCCTCGGCGCTCGAGGACACGATGCGCCGGCGCCGCAAAGCCGTCCTGTACATCAACCGGCGAGGATTCGCCACCTTCGTCCTGTGCCGCGAATGCGGGTTCGTGCCGCGGTGCGGGTCGTGCTCGGTCTCTTTGACCTACCACGAGTCCCGCGCGACGCTGCAGTGCCACCACTGCGGGCACCGTGAGCCGATGCCGGTCCGCTGCCCGCGGTGCACAAGCCCGTACCTCCGCCGATTCGGCGCCGGCACGCAGCGCGTCGAAGCCGAGATCGCGGCGCGATGGCCCGACACGCCCGTCGTGCGCATGGACGCCGACACCACCCGCGGCAAGGGCGGGCACGAGCGGATCCTTCAAGCGTTCGAGGAGCTGCCCTTCGGGGTCCTCGTCGGCACGCAGATGGTGGCAAAGGGGCTCGACTACCCAGACATCGACCTCGTCGGCGTCGTCGACGCCGACACCAGCATGCACCTGCCAGACTTCAGGGCCACGGAGCGGACGTTCCAACTGCTCATGCAAGTCTCGGGACGAGCAGGCCGCTCGGGCCCGGCCGGGACCGTCGTCGTCCAGACCTACTGGCCCGACCACCCAGCGGTCCGGGCCGTCCTGACTCGAGACCGCGAAGCGCTCTACGACGCCGAGCTCGCGGAGCGTGCAGCGCTGTCGTATCCGCCGTTCGGACGCCTCGGCCGGGCGCTCGTCGCTGCGCCGTCTCCGTCTGACGCCGCAGCGATCGCCGCGTCGCTCGCCGAGGAGCTTCGGGGTCGCGCTCCCGACGAGTGGCAGATACTCGGCCCCACGGAGCCTGCCGTCGCCAAACTGAAAGGCCTCTTTCGGCAGCACGTCGTGGTGCGCGCGCCTGCTGGCGCGGCGCTCGGTCCAGCGCTGTGGGACGCCGTCGCCTCGCTCCGGCTTCCTGCCACCGCGCGCGTCGCAATCGACGTGGATCCGTACGAGATGCTCTGAGCGGGTGGTATGATTCGTGCTGCAAGCTCCGAAGTCCCCTGCACTCCGAAGGACGCCGATGCGGATCCTCAGATACCCGGACCCCGGTCTCAAGCAGCGCGCCGTGGAGGTCGACCCGGTCGCAGACCCGACGCTGCGCGACTTGGTCGCCCGCATGGCTCGCGCGATGTACGACGCCGAAGGCATCGGCCTCGCCGCCACCCAGGTAGGCGTCCTGAAGCGCGTCATCGTCTATGACCTCGAAGACGGGCTGCACGCCCTGTGCAACCCGCGCATCGTCGAGCGTTCGGACGACCTCGAGGAAGGGGAGGAGGGGTGCTTGTCCGTGCCCGGCATCTCGGTGCCGGTGCGCCGATCGGCTTCGGTGGTCTGCGAGGGCGTGTCCCTCGACGGGAAGCGCGTGGTGATCGAAGCCGAAGGGCTCCTCGCCCGGCTCTTCCAGCACGAGATCGACCACCTGGACGGCACCGTGATCCTCGACCGGCTCGATCCCGAGCAGCGCAAGGCGGCGCTGAAGGCGTACCACGAGGCCCAGAGCCAGTCCGCGTGAGGGAGCCGCAGCCGTGCGGATCGTCTTCATGGGGACGCCCGAGTTCGCGGTTCCGAGCCTGACCGCGCTCCACGCCCGACACAGCGTCGAGTGCGTCGTGACGCGCCCAGACTCCGTTTCCCGACGCGGCTCCACGCCCGTGCCGTCGCCCGTCAAGTCCGCCGCGAAAGCGGCGGGCATTCCCGTCGTCGAGGCCGCGACGCTCCGGGACGCCAGCGTCGTCGCGCGGCTCCGCGCGCTCGCTCCCGACGCGATCTGCGTGGCCGCGTACGGCGCTCTGCTGCCGCCCGAAGTGCTCGAGTTGCCGCGATACGGCTGCGTCAACGCGCACGCGTCGCTGCTGCCTCGCCACCGAGGAGCCGCGCCCATCGAACGGGCGATACTCCAAGGCGACCCCGTGACGGGGATCAGCATCATGCGCATGGAAGAGGGGCTCGACACCGGCCCCGTCTGTCTTCGCGTCGCCGTGCCGATCGGCGACGAAACCGCGTGCGGGCTCGCCACGCGTCTCGCGCACGTCGCTGCCGACGCATTCCTCGCGGCGCTCGAAGACGTCCTCCACGGGCGCGCGGTGTGGCTCCCGCAGGACGACGCACGCGCCACCTACGCACCTAAGATGACGCGCGACGACGTCCGCCTGACCCCCGATCTCGACGCCGTGTCTGCTCTCCGGCGCATCAAGGCTTCGAGCGACCGCGTGACCGCCCGCGCCCGCTTGCACGACGCGGCAGAGCTCGTCGTCACCGCCGCCCGGCTGTCGGAACGTGCCGTCCCGCAGGGGTCGGCCGTTCTCACGCCCGACGGCCCGGTCCTCGGCTTCCGCCACGGCTCGTTGCTGCTCTTGCGCGTCAAGCCCGCCGGCAGGAGAGAGCTCACGGGAAAGGAGTTCGCCTGCGGCGCCCGTCTGCCGGCGACGTTCTCGTGGAGCCCGGCGTGACGTCGCCTGCCCGGGAGGCCGCGCTCGAAGCGCTCGCGGCGGCCCGACGGCGCCACGCGTACGTCGCGCCGCTCGCCGAACAGGCCGCGCGTAGGCGAGGGCTCGACCCCGCCGACCACGCCATGTGCGTGCTCCTGGCCAAGGGCGTCACCCGCACGGTCGGCACGCTGGACGAGGCCATCGGCCGATACACGAAGGTCGAGCGGATCGAGCCGGCCGTGCTCGACGTCCTGCGCCTCGCCGCCTTCGAGCTGCTGTTCTTGAAGACCTCTCCGCACGCTGCGGTCAACGAAGCGGTCGAGGCCGCCAAGCGCCGGCGCGTGCAGGCCGCGAAGCTCGTCAACGCCGTCCTCCGCCGCTTGGCCGAGGAAGCGCCGCAGTTCCCGTGGGGGGACCCCGCCACCGAGCGCGACGCGCTGAGCCGCCTTCACGGCGTGCCCCGCTGGCTCCTCGACGCGTTCGTTCAGGACCTGGGCCAGGACCCCACGCTCGAAGCGCTCTCCTCGCTCTCCGTCGAGCCGCCGCTCTTCGCCCGCGTCAACCGTCTCGTCGCTGACCGCGACGAGCTCTTCGCCGAGCTCGCGGCGAGCGGCATCGCCGTGCAGCAGGCGCCGCCCGACGACCTCTCCTTCTGCGTGCCCGAACCAGCGGCGTTCGTGCACAGCGACGCGCTCGCCGCTGAACGCGCGTTCGTCTGCGACAGCGCCGCTCAGTTCGTGGCGCTCCAGGCCGCCCGGCCGTCCGTCTCGACTGTCCTCGAGGTCGGCGCCGGCCGCGGCACCAAGACCCTCGTGTACCTCGGAGCCTTCCACGCGCTCGGCGTGCATCCCCGCACGGTAGCGGTCGAGCCGGCCGCATGGCGCGCCCGCATCTGGGCTGAGCGGCTCGAGCGCGCGGGGATCCACGAGGCCGAGCCCATCGTCGCCGACGTACGGACGCTTGCCGAGTCCGCCGTGCTGCAGGCAGCGGACGTCGTGCTGCTCGACGCGCCGTGCACCGGGACCGGCACGCTCAGACGCCATCCCGAGGCCGTGTGGCGCCTGACTCCCGAGGATCCCGGCAGGCTCCATCAGCTCCAGCTCGACATGCTGTCGGCTGTTGCAGCGTGCGTTCCCGCCGACGGCCTGCTGGTGTACTCTACCTGCAGCGTCCTGCGCGCGGAGAACGAGCAGGTCGTGGCAGCGTTCCTCGACTCACGTGCAGGAGCAGGCTTCCGCGTCGAAGCGCTCGATCCCGCACCGCCGGCGGAGTGGAAGCGCTTCGTGACGCCGGAAGGGTTCTTCCGCTCGTGGCCGACCGTCGACGGCCCCGACGGACATTTCGTCGCGTGTCTGAGAAGAACGGCGTGACCGGCCGAGGCCGGGTGAGCAGGGGAGGACGTATGTTGACGACCCGTATCGTAGAGATGCTGGAAGTCACGGAGGCGGCCGCACTCGCAGCCGCACGATGGATGGGAAAGGGCGACAAGCGCGCCGCCGACCAGGCAGCGGTCGAGGCGATGCGGCTCGCGTTCGACCGCATCCCGATATCGGGCGAGGTCGTCATCGGGGAGGGCGAGCGGGACGAGGCCCCGATGCTCTACATCGGCGAGCGCGTCGGCGCAGGCGGCGAGGAGGTCGACATCGCCGTCGATCCGCTCGAGGGCACGAACCTCACCGCCTACGGCCAGCCGAACTCGTTGGCAGTGCTCGCAGTCGCGCCGAAAGGCACGCTGCTGAACGCGCCGGACACCTACATGTGGAAGATCGCGACCGGGCCGGAGGCCGCTCACGCCGTGCACATCGACGCGACGCCGACGGAGAACGTCCGCAACGTCGCGAAGGCCCTCGACCGCGACGTGGAGGACATCGTGGTGTGCATCCTCGACCGTGACCGGCACGCCGACCTCATCCGCGAGGTCCGCGAAGCCGGCGCGCGCATCCGTCTGATCACCGACGGCGACGTGTTCGGCGCCGTCGCCACCGCCATCGAGGGGACCGGCATCCACCTCTACATGGGCGCTGGCGGCGCACCCGAGGGCGTGCTTGCAGCCGCAGCCATGCGCTGCATCGGCGGATGCTTCATGGGCCGGTTCCAGTTCCGCAGCGAAGAGGAGCGAGCCCGGGCCGAGAAGATGACCAAGTGCGACATCGACGGGGTCCTGACCATGGACTGCCTGGTCGACACCGACGACGTGGCCTTCATCGCCACCGGCGTCACCGACGGCGAGCTCCTGCGCGGCGTGAAGTTCTTCGGCAAGGGCGCACGCACCCACTCCATCGCGATGGACAACAAGACCGGCACGGTGCGGTTCGTCGAGACGGTCCACCGTACCGGCGTCGAGAAGTTCTGGGTACGCAGGGACTAGGCGCCTAGGCGTCTGACGCAGGGCACGACGCGCACGGGCCCGTGCCCGTCGCGCTCGGACACGATCCAGCGCTCCCAGACCGATCGGATCCGCCCCCGTCGCCGTCCTTCGGGCGGGGACGGTAGTCCGTGTTGTGGAAGCCGCTGCCTTTGAACACGACGCCGACGGGAGAGAAGACGCGCTTCGCCGGAGCCTCGCACGTCGGGCAGAGCTGCGGCGATGCGTCGTCGATGGCCCGAGCCACTTCGAACACGGTCTGGCAGGCGGAGCATCTGTAGTCGTACCGAGGCATCGTCACCTCCATCCGAACGCACACCGGACATTCACGCGGACGGGAAGCATAGCGCGGCCGACGCGCAGCCGCAAGGCGGCGGCATGACGCGCCTGGTATAATGTCTCGCCATGAGATCTCGTCCTCCTCGTCCGCCGCTCGTGCCGCGGTGGATCGTCATCAGCATCGCAGTCCTCGCCGCCGGCAGCGTCCTCGCAGCCGTCGGCGTCGTCGCCGCGTCACGATCGTCGCGGGTCGTGGTCCCTGCCGTCGTCGGACTCCGCGAGCCCGAGGCCGTCAACCGCTTGCAGCAGGCCGGCCTTGTCGCCGAGGAGGGCGGCACCCTGTTCTCCGACGAAGTGCCTCGCGGCAACGTCATCTCCCAGGAACCTCCGGCCGGCACAGCCGTCGACCGCGGGGCCGCCGTGCGCATCGTCGTCTCGGCGGGCGCCGAGTCGTTCACCATGCCCGACGTCATCGGCCGCTCAGCGGAAGAGGCGTCCCGCGAGCTCGCCGCGCTCGGGCTGGTCGTCTCCACGCAGGTCGTCGAGTCGCAGCTCGCCTCGGGCACGGTGCTGGAGTCTTTCCCCGCTCCAGGATCGCCCGTGAGCGCAGGCACCCCCGTGCGGCTCTCGATAGCCGGGCAGCCCCCGGCGTCGCAGCTCGAGCGATTCTCGTTCGTCGGCGTGACAGTCCTGGTGGACCCGGTGCCACGGGGAACCGCTCCTGACATCACGTACGAGGTGGCCAGGCGCGTGCGCGCGCTCGTCGAGGCTTCCGGCGGCGCCTGCGTCGTCACGCGTTCCATCACGACGACGTCCGTTGCGCTGGCGGACAGAGTCGCCGCGGCTCGCCAGGCCACCGCCACGGTTGCCGTCGTGCTGGACACCGTCTCAACCGGGCCCGCTGGCATGGTCGTGACGATCGACCCGTCCAAAGGCGCAGCAGCAGCATCCGCGTCCAGCCGCATCGCGTCGGCGACTCTGGACGCCTTCTCGCGCGCGTCTCTCCCGCACGCGCCTGGGTCCCCGGCCAAGGATCCCGTGCTGTCTGTCGTGCCGGCGCCCGGGATCCGCGTCGTGCTCGGGAACCAGAACGACCCGGCGGATGCCGCGCGCTTCGGCGATCCCGATTGGGCGGACGCGGTCGCGCGGGCCATCTACCGCGGGCTCGGCCTCGGGCTGGGGAGGAGCCAGCGGTGAGATCGCTCCGCCATGCGCCAGCCGCTCACGCCGCCCGCGCCGGTGCCGGCTTCCGTTCGCTTGTCGCCTTGGTTGCAGCAGTTGCGACCCTCGCGACGACGCTGCTCGCCGCATCTCCTGGGTTCGCGGCGAAGTCCCAGGTCGATCAGCTGCGCGAGCAGCTGGCCGCCATCAACCGCGAAGCCAAGCGCGCCGGCGATGCGTATTCCAAGGCCTACTGGCAGCTCGAGAGGACGAACCACGAGCTTGCCAAGACGACCCGCGAGTTGAAGAAGACCGAGGCCGAGCTCGCGCAGGCCTCGGGCCGCCTTGCCGCCCACCTGGCGGAGATGTACCGACAGGGCAACGTCGACTACCTCGAGCTCGTGTTCACGAGCCAGACTCTCGACGACATGATCGCGCGCATCGAGTATGCGCAACGCTTGGGCATGCTCGACGCTCAGACGGTCGACAAGACGCGAGCGCTCCGCGACCGCCTCAAGCAACGCCAGGCGGACGTGGCCAGGCTGAAGGACAAGCAAGCCAAGGACGCCGCCGCGCTCAAGAAGAAGGCGGCCGCCCTGCAGAAGAAGCTCAAGTCGCTGCAGGCCCAGTACGAGGCCACGCAGCGCAAGCTCGCACAAGCCACCGGCCGCTCCGGCAGCTCGAGCCGCCGCTATCCGCCCGGCCCGAACGGCATGGTCTTCCCGGTCGCAGGCCCGTGCTACTACTCCGACACGTGGGGCGCGGCCCGTTCCGGCGGCCGGACGCACAAGGGCACCGACATCATGGCCGCTCGCGGCACCCCGTGCGTGGCGGTCCTCTCAGGCACGGTCCGCGCCCGTTACAACTCGCTCGGCGGCAAGACGATCTGGCTGACCGCCGACAACGGCTGGGAGTTCTACTACGCGCACCTGGACAGCTACGTGCGGACCTCCGGCCGCGTCGCAGCCGGAGAGGTCATCGGGACGGTAGGCAGCACCGGCAACGCCCGGGGAGGGTCGCCGCACCTCCACTTCGAGATACACCCGAACGGCGGCGCTGCCGTGAACCCCTACCCATACCTCCGGCAGATGCAGTAGACTGGACGCGAACTGAACACCGTGTCGGGAGCTGCGTGAGCGGCTGAGAGGCGGCCTTGGGGGCCGCGACCGAACGACCGTCCCGGTAATGCGGGGCGGCAAGACGGTAGGCGCTGCGGCGCCCATCAGTCCCATGCTCCTCCCCGAAGCGCGATGCGTCGCGCTGTCGTGGAAAGGAGACGTCATGACAACCTCGTCGTCCCGCGTCCGGCTGTTGGTCGAGATCGCGCTCGTCGTCGCGTTGGCGGCGGTGCTCAACTCGATCAAGCTGTGGAGGATGCCCCAGGGCGGCACCTTCTCGCTCGGCATGCTGCCGCTGTTCGTGCTCGCCGTCCGGCGCGGTCCAGCCGTCGGAGTGGCAGCGGGAGCGCTGTACGGCATCGTCGACTTCTTCGTCGACCCGTATCCTCCAGTCCACTGGATCCAATTCGCGCTCGACTACCCGCTCGCATACGCTGGCGTCGGATTGTCCGGCCTGCTCTCGCCGGCTGTCGTCCGGGCGCGACGCGCGGGCTCGAGCAGCTGGACCGCATGGCTCCTCGGGGCGGTCGCTCTCGGCGCTGCCGCCCGCTACGCCGTGCACGTGGCGTCCGGAGTCGTCTTCTTCGCCGAGTACGCGCAAGGCCAGCCGGCTCTCGCGTACTCGCTCGGGTACAACCTCTACGTGCCGCTCTCCGCTGCGGCGTGCTATGCGGCGGCGCTGGCGGTCATCCCTATGCTGCCAGAGACAGAGGCGAAGACGTCGTGACATCGCACGCCCTCATCGTCGGCGCCGCCCCGGTGCCGGATTCCGAGCGGTTCTATCGCGATCTGATCGAGCGCTTCGACGTCGTGGTGGCCTGCGACGCTGCGGCTGAGTGGTGCCTGCACCTCGGGTGCGTCCCGACCTGGGCCGTGGGCGACTTCGACTCTGCGCTGCCCGGAGCGGAGGAGCGCCTCGCGGCTGCCGGCGTCGAGATCGCCGTCCATCCACGCGACAAGGACTTCACCGACCTGGATCTCGCTGCGTCGCACGCCGTGTCCATCGGCGCCGCGTCCCTGACGTTCACCGCAGCGTATTCCGGACGTCTCGACCACACGCTCGCTGCTATCGGCACCGTTCGGCGGCACGCCGACCTGGCCCCGGCTATCCTGGAGCCTGCCTTCACGGCCTGGCTCTTGAGCGACCGCGGTCGGCCTTCGCTCGTCTTCGACGCCGACCCCGGAGACGCCTTCTCGGTGATCGCCCTCGACCCGGTCCACGGCCTTGTCGTCCGCGGCGGGCGGTACGCTGCAGACGGCCTCGACCTCGACCCGCTTTCCAGCCGCGCGATCAGCAACGTCGCGACCGGCTCCCGGGTCGAGGTCGAGCTCCGCGGCGGCTGCGCGCTTGTGATGCTCTTGCATTCCGAACACAATGCGCTGTAGGAGGGCTGCGCGCCTGCCGATACCACAGACGATGGGTGCGGCGCAGCGCCAGCTGAAGCCGGACGCCGCGCTGCGGCAGGAGGGGATGCGTGACTGCGCTCGGCGCCATAGCGTTGCTGCTCGGAGCGGCGTCTCTCGCGACCGGCTCTCAAGCCCTGGGAGCAGTCGCGTTGTGCGTCACGGCCGCATTCGTCTGGATGGCCGTCCAGACGCGCCGCTCGCCCGCCGCTCCGCCGACGCGCGTCGAGCCTTGCCCGCGTGAGACCGCCGAGGACCGCCCGCCGGACCGTCCCGACGTGCAGGACCGAGTGCGGGTCCCCCCGACGACCAAGGCCATGCCGCTGCTCAAGGCATTGTCCGACGCCGTCGCCGGCCGCGGACTCGACGCGGTCGCGGCCCACCTGTGGCTCATCGACGAGCAGAGCGCGACGCTCAGATGCGTCGCTTCGTGCGGACCGATGCGCCCTCCGGAGCGCCCCGTGCCGATCGATGACGGCGTCCTCGGGCAGCCGGTCCGCGGGTCAGCCGCTCTCGGAGAGATCGCGCGCGTGCAGAGCCGTGAGGGCGAGTCCCTGGTGTGGCGCTTCGCCGTGCCCCTCGAGCGCGCCGCAGAGACGCCGGGCGCCGTCGCAGTCGACGTCGTGCAGCCGTCGAAGCCCGACGCCGCTGTGCTGCAAGAGACCGTGTCGCCGTTCCTGCCCGCGCTCGCGGCCGCGCTCGCCGTCTGCGTGGCACAGCACCAGCTCGAGGACGCTCAGACGGTGCTCGCCGTCGCCCGTGACATGAGCCGCCTGCTGGATCCTGACGCAGTGATCACCACGGCGCTCGACCGTGCGATGGCCATCGCCGACGCCTCGACCGGCAGCGTGATGCTCTACGACGAACGCGCCGGCGTGCTTTCGATCGCACGCTCCGTCGGCCTGCCGCCCTCCGCGCTCGAGACCACGCTCCGCCCGGGGGAGGGCATCGCCGGATGGGTGTTCTCTACGCGCCAGCCGTTGCTGGTGGAGGACCTGCCCGAGCGTTCCCGGCGCCCGGCTCGCCACGGCGTGCGGTCGTCGGTGTGCGTCCCGATCGCCGATGAGGACGACGTCCTCGGCGTCTTGAACGTCGGAGCGCCGGCGTACGTCGCTCGATTCACCAAGAGCCACCTTGCGACCCTCGAGCTCATCGGCAGGCAGACGGCGATCGCGCTCAGGAATGCGCAGGCGGCCCAGAGGGTCCGTTCGCTGTTCTTCGACTCGCTGCAGGCCCTCGTGGCCGCGCTCGAGACCAAGGACCCCACGGCGCAGGGAGGCACCGAGCGCGTCTTGGAGTACTCGCTCGCGATCGCAGCCGAGCTGGGCGTCAAGGACGACGACCTTGACGCGCTGCGCATCGCTGCTCTGCTGCACGACCTCGGCATGGTCGCGACGGGAGCCGACTTCAGGTCCACCGGCCGGGTCTTGACGACCGTCGAGCGCGGGCTGCTCAAGGCCCATCCGCGCATCGCAGCCGAGATGCTCGCAGACCTGCCGGCGATGCGCGCCGCCGTTCCGATCGTGTACCACCACCACGAGCGCTATGACGGCAGCGGCTACCTGGACGGCATCGCAGGCGAGGACATACCGCTCGGCGCGCGCATCCTGGCGGTCGCGGACGCATTCGTCGCGATGACCTCGCCCCGGCCATACCGCGCTCCGTTGTCGCTACAGGCGGCGCTCCAGGAGCTCAAGAGCAAGGCAGGAACCCAGTTCGACCCTGTTGTCGTTCGGGCTTTGGTCACGGTGGTGCAGGGACAAGACGAGCGCGCCCCCGATACGGGGACGCGCTGAGCCCTGCGTGCTCTTTGTGGGGCCGGATCCCCGTTTCGGCGCCTCAGGCGCGCTGCACCTTGCCTGCTTTGAGGCACTTGGTGCACACGTTCGCCTTCTTGGCGACGCCATCGACGAGGATGGTGACCCGCTGGATGTTCGGGTACACGACGCGGTTCGTCACGCGGTGAGAGTGGCTCACGTTGCGGCCCGCCATCGGCTTCTTCCCGCACACGACGCAAACCTGGGACATGGTGTCCGCCGTCCTTCCTGCAATCGTTGCGCGCCGCGAGGGCGCGGTCGTCGGCAAAGCGGCGATAGGGTATCACGGCGACCGCCGCGCTTCAAGGCGGGCAACGCCGTGAACCGGCGCGGCCCGTCCGGTATACTGAAGCCCCCGGCAGGGCATCTGCCGGATGAGAACCGCTCAAGACGAGGAGGTCCCCTGTGGCAACACCTCACATGCGCGGTGATGTGACGATCGCCAACGACGTCCTCGCCGACATCGCGGGCTACGTGGCCCTCGAGTGCTACGGCGTCGTCGGCATGGCCAGCCCGACGCTCCGCGACGGCGTCGCCCAGCTGCTGTCGCGCGACAAGCTCCGCAAAGGCGTCGTGATCTCCAACGTCGACGACCACAGCGTGAAAGTTGACCTGTACATCGTCGCGGAGCACGGCACGAACCTCGCCGAAGTCTCCCGCAACCTCGTCGACCGTGTCCGCTACGCCTTGACGCACGACGCTGACGTGAACGTCACCGACGTCAACGTCCACGTGCAAGGCATCAAAGTCAGGAAGTGACGGCCGCACACGATGCCCAAGACCGCCGAGACACCGCTCGCAGCCGACCTGATCCGCGCCGCCGCTGCTGCGCTCGACAACCGCAAGGAAGAGATCAACCGGCTCAACGTGTTCCCCGTGCCGGACGGCGACACGGGCACGAACATGAGCCTTACCATGCAGGCGGTCCTGGCTGAGCTGGACGCGCTTCCGCCGTTCCCGGCGCTGTCAGACGTCTGCAAAGCCGTGACCCACGGCTCTCTCATGGGTGCGCGCGGCAACTCGGGCGTCATCCTGAGCCAGATGCTTCGCGGGCTGTGCGAGGTCGTGGGGCAGGCCACGACCATCGGTCCGGAGGTCGTGGTCGCGGCACTGAGACGCTCGGTGGAGGTCGCGTTCCAGGCCGTTCGCAAGCCGGTCGAAGGCACGATGCTCACGGTGCTGCGCGACATGCACGACGCAGCTGCCGCTGCGCTGGCCGCCGGGTCCGACCTCGACGCCATGCTCGACGCCGTGGTCCGTGCGGCATTCGACTCGGTCCGCAAGGGGCCGGATCTGCTCCCGGTGCTGAAGGAGCACGGCGTCGTCGACGCCGGAGGGTTCGGGCTGGCCGTGCTCGCCGAAGGGTTCGTCGCCGCCCTCGGAGGCCACGAGTTCTCTGAGCGCGAGATCGCGCTCGCAGCCGGCGAGCTGACGGTGACCCCCGTCGACGACTGGGACGACCAGGAGTACCTCTACTGCACCGAGTTCTTGCTCCACGGGGCCGACGCTGACCGGAGCGTCATCGAACGGTTCGTCTCCGAAGCCGGCGGGTCCGAGCTCGTCGTCGGCGACCGGGACACCTACAAGATCCACGTCCACACGGACCGTCCCGGAGACGTGCTCACCTGGGCCACCTCGCTCGGCGAAGTCTCCGAGGTCCACATCAACAACATGCGGCGGCAGACCGCAGAACGGGCGCAGAAGATCTCGGCGCAAGGCGGAGGCGCGCCGTCTCCGTCCAAGCCCTTCGGCCTGGTCGCCGTGGCCTCCGGCGACGGCATCGCCGAGATCCTCCGCTCGCTCGGCGTCGATCGCGTCGTCAACGGCGGTCAGACGATGAATCCGTCGACGGCCGAGCTTGCAGCGGCGATCGGCGAAGTGGCCGCAGACGCCGTGATCGTCCTGCCGAACAACAAGAACATCGTGATGGCCGCCCAGCAAGCCGCAGGCGTGGTGGACCGCCCCGTGGGGGTCGTCCCGACGACTTCCGTGCCGGAGTGCTTCGCGGCGCTGCTCGCGTTCGATCCGTACGCCACCCTGGAAGAGAACGTCGAGACGATGACCGAGGCCGCTGCCCACGTCGTCACCGGCGAGGTCACCACCGCCGTCAAGGACGCGAAGAGTCCTGCGGGCGACATCAAAGAGGGCCAGGTCATCGGCATCGCCGATCACGAAATCGTCGTGGTCGGCGAGGATCTGCTGGCCGTCGCCCTCGATCTGCTCGAGAAGCTCGCCGACGGCCGCGAGACTCTCACCATCCTCGGCGGCCAGGACCTTTCGGACGAGGATCTGGAACGCCTGGTCGAGACGGTCACGCAACGCTTCCCCGAGCTCGAGGTGGACGCGCATCGCGGGAACCAACCCCTGTATCCGCTCATATTCGGCCTGGAGTAGCTCTGCCGCGAAGGGGTGAGGGAGATGAAGGTAGGGATCGTCTGCGACAGCACCTGCGACCTCGGCCCCGCCTGGCTGGCCGAGCACGACGTCACGATGGTGCCTCTCAAGGTGCTGTTCGGCGACGAGACGTACCTCGACTGGATCGACATCGAGCCCGACGCCTTCTACGAGAAGCTTGCGTCGTCGCCGCAACTGCCCAAGACGTCGCAGCCGTCCCCGGCCGAGTTCTCGGCCGTCTACGACGCGCTCGCTGAGCAAGGGTGCGACGAGATCGTCTCGATACACCTCAGCGCGGCCCTTTCCGGCACCGTCGAGTCGGCGACCCTCGCCGCAGCGGCGTCGAAGGTCCCGGTCCGCGTCATCGACACGAAGATCGTGACGGCCGGCACCGCCCTTGCACTGATGGCCGCCGTCGAGGAACGGAGCCGCGGCGGAGACGCGGCGGCCGTCGAAGCGGCTGCGCGCCGCGTCGTCGACGGTCTTCGCCTGCTGTTCGCGCTCGGCACGCTGGACTACCTCGTCAAGGGCGGCCGCGCCGGCAAGGCCCAGGGGCTTGCGGCCAACATCTTGAACATCAAGCCTGTGCTCACCTTCAACAAGGACGGCATCATCGAGCCCTTCAAGAAGGTTCGGGGAACCAAGACCGCCCTCGCGGAGATCGCCGCCCAGGTCGCCGCCGACTCCAGCTCTCGACCCGTCCGCCTAGCGCTGTTCCATTCGACTTCGCCTGGTCTCGCCGACGAGCTTCGCGCCGCGCTTGACGCGGCCGGGGCACGCTACGAGCTGGTGCTGACCGGACGCGTCGGCGCCGTGATCGGCACCTACGCAGGTCCTGGCGCGGTCGTAGCCGCCTACTACCCGGAGCCCTGATGTCGACCGGGTCGGCGGCCGTTTTCCGGGCGAGCGACCCGCGGTGTGCTGAGACGTGGGACTGCCCGGTGGAACGGGTGCGGCACGTCGACGCGCGGCGGGCCGAAGCGCTCGCCAAGCTCGGCATCCGGACCGTCGGCGACCTGCTGTCCCACTACCCGTTCAGGTACCTCGACCTGAGCGCCCTCAAGCCCATACGCGACGTCCCGTTCGGCGCAGAGGCCACCGTCGTCGGCACGGTCGCCGACATCAGGGTCAAAGAGCCCCGGCCTCGGCTGTCGATCACGGAGATCGCCGTCGCGGACGAGACGGCTGTCGTCGTCGGGGTGTGGTTCAACCAACCGTACATGGCGCAGCGCTTCGTCGTCGGCGACCGGGTCGCCATGGCCGGCACCATGGTGCTCGACTACGGGCTGCGGCAGATGAAGAACCCGTTCGTGGAGCGCCTCGGTTCGGACGGCGGGCCGGTCCTGCTGGGCCGCATCCTGCCCGTCTACAGGACGACTGACGGGCTTTCGACCGCGTGGCTGAGGAGGATCATCGAGTCTGCGGTCGCCGATTTCGGCTGCGTCCCGGACCCGCTCCCAGCCGGACTGCGCGCTCGGCGGGGCCTTCCTCCGCTGCGCTGGGCGCTCCGTGCGATCCACCTCCCTCGGTCCATCGACGAGGTCGGCTCCGCGCGCCGGCGTCTCGCGTACCAAGAGCACTTCGACGTCCAGCTGCTCGTCGCTGCGCGGAAGCACGCGCGCGCCGCTGCGTCCCAGGCAGTCAGCCACGTCGTCGACGGGCCGCGCGTGACGGCGCTGTCTCGCGAGATCCCGTTCCCGCTCACCGACGACCAGCAGCGTGCCGTGCGCGAGATCCTGGCCGACATGGCCGCCCCCCGGCCCATGAGCCGCATGCTGCTCGGAGACGTCGGGAGCGGCAAGACTGCAGTCGCGGCCTTCGCGCTGGCTGCTGCCGCCGACTCCGGCGGTCAGGCGGCGATGATGGCGCCCACCGAGGTGCTGGCGGAGCAGTACGTGCGCTCCATAGGGCCGTGGCTTTCGAAGGCCGGCGTCCGATGGGCCCTCCTCACTGGATCGACCCCGCGCTCGGAGCGCTCCGATACGCTCGCCCGGGCTGCGAGCAGACAGGTCGACGTCCTGTTCGGAACGCACGCGCTGATACAGCGCGACGTCGAGTTCGCTCGCCTGACGCTCGTCGTCGTCGACGAACAGCACCGTTTCGGCGTCGAGCAGCGGCTGGGACTCCGCGCGAAAGGCGCGGGCGTCATGCCGGACCTGCTGGTCATGACCGCGACGCCGATCCCGAGAAGCCTCGCGCTGACGTTGTACGGCGACCTCGACGCCTCGTACCTGCGCGTGCGGCCGGGAGCGCGCGGCCCCGGCCACGTCGTGACCAGGATCGTGCCGCGCGCAGGGCGCGCAGAGGCCTACGAACGCCTGCGTCAGGCCGTGCGCGAAGGCCGTCAGGCGTACGTCGTGTGCGCCCTCGTCGACGAGTCCGACTCAGCGGAGGCGCGCGCAGCGACGCGAGAGGCGCACCGGCTGCAGACGGCGGTCTTCCCGGACTTGCGCGTAGGGCTGCTCACGGGCCGGATGCGCCCCGCGGAGAAGCGCGACGTCATGCGCAGGTTCGTGGCAGGCGAGATCGACGTGCTCGTCTCGACCACGGTCATCGAGGTCGGCGTGGACGTCCCGAACGCGACCGTGATGATCGTCGAGAACGGCGAGCGCTACGGGCTTGCTCAGCTCCACCAGCTTCGGGGACGCATCGGCAGGGGGGAGCATCCCGGCGAGTTCCTGGTCTTCGCCGATCCGAAGACCGAGGAGGGGCGGGAGCGCATGCGCGCGATTGCAGAGACGTCCGACGGCTTCGCGCTCGCTGAGGCAGACCTCCGGCTTCGCGGCGAAGGCGACATAACGGGCGTCCGTCAAAGCGGGCTTCCGCCGTTCCGCCTGGCGTCGTTCACTGGGCAGGAGGACCTGCTCCTCGCGGCCCGCGAAGACGCCGCCGCGATTCTGGAGTCCGACCCGTCACTGGCGCTGCCAGCGCACGCCCCCTTGTCCGAGCGTCTTCGCGCGATGCAAGCGGAGGCCACCGCGGTGGACAGCGGATGAGGGTCGTCGGCGGACACCTCCGCGGACGGCGCATCGTCGCGCCGTCTGGAAGCGCCACCCGCCCCACGTCGGACCGGGTGCGAGAGGCGCTGTTCTCGATCGTCGAGTCCCGCTTCGGCCCGCTCGACGGATCCTCCGTCCTGGATCTGTTCGCCGGCAGCGGGGCCCTCGGGATCGAAGCGCTCTCCCGTGGAGCGTCTTGGGCCACGTTCGTGGATTCCGACGCGGCAGCCGCGGCCGCGATCGCAACCAACCTCAGAGCGCTCGGCCTGGACGGCCGTGCCGCCGTCCTGCGGCGCGACGCGCTGCGGCTGGACGCGGCCCGCCTGCCTGGCAGGCCGTTCGCATTGCTCTTGGCAGACCCTCCCTATAGAATCGAGCCGCACGAGGTGCTCGGCGCGTTGGAGCGGCTGGCCGCATCGGGGTGTCTCGAGCCGGGAGCGGCAGTCGTGTACGAAGCGGGGTCGTCTGCGGAGCTGTCGTGGCCCGGTGCGTTCGAACCGGTCGTCGAGAAGCGGTACGGTTCGACGCGTCTGGCCGTCGCGAGGTGGAGAGGGAGCGTCAGTCCATGAAGCGAGCGCTGTGTCCAGGCACCTTCGACCCGGTCACCAGCGGGCACTTGGACATCATCGAGCGCGCTTCCGGCTTGTTCGACGAAGTCGTCGTGGCGGTCGCGTTGAGCGCGGACAAGGGGAGTGGGCCGCTGTTCAGCCTCGAAGAGCGATGCACGTTCATCCGCAACGCCGTCGCTCATCTGCCCAATGTGCGCGTCGAGCCATTTGATACACTTCTCGTGGATCTGGCGCAGCGCCTCGATGCTCACGTGATCATCAAGGGGCTGCGCGCAGTGACGGACTTTGAACGCGAGTTCCAGATGGCGCAGCTCAACTACCGGCTGGACCCGGGGATCGAGACGATATTCATCATGTCGATCCCCGAGTATGCGTACTTGAGCTCGTCCGCCGTGAAGGAGATCGCGCGGCACGGCGGCGACGTCCGCGGGCTCGTGCCGGACGAGGTGCGCCAGGCTCTCGCCGAGCGGCTGATGCGTTCCCGATAGGGAGGTTGCGATGGACATCCTTGCGCTGGTCGACAAGATCGAAGAGATCATCGAGGAGGGACGGACGCTGCCGCTCTCCACCAAGCGCATCATCGACCCCGAGAAGATCTACGAGATCATCGACGAGATCCGGGCCACCTTCCCGGACGAGCTGAAGCAGGCGCGCTGGATCGTCAAAGAGCGCCAGGAGATGCTCGAAGAAGCGGAGAAGGAAGCCAACCGCATCCTGGAGGAGGCTCGTGAGCGCGCGGCGGCGATCGCGAGCGAGCAGGAGATCGTCAAGCTCGCCGAGCAACAGGCCGCCGAGATCCTCGACGCCGCACGCGCCAAAGAGCGCGAGATACGCCTGGGCGCGGAGGACTACGCCGACGAGATGCTCGCGAACCTCGAAGTCAACCTCGGCAAGCTCCTGACGGCCGTGCAACGCGGACGCGACCGCCTGCAAGGGAAGGTCGGGCAGCGTGGCTGAACGGGCGGCCGACGAGGTCCTGCTCGACGTCTCGGACATCCTGCACGCCACCGCAGACAGCATCCACCAGGACGTCGACGTGTCGCTGGGCGCGCTCGCCGTCGGCCCGACGGACTTCACGCCGCGCGGCCTCGTCCACGTGGACGTCACGCTGACCAATGCGGGCACCGCCATCGTGGCCACGGGGTCGGTCGACGCGACGCTCACGACCACGTGCGTGCGATGCCTCGGCGAGCTCGACATCCCTGTCCACGGCGAGCTCGAGGGATTCTACGTCGGGCACGGCACCGAGCACGATCTGCCAGACGAACAGGACTACGAGTTCATCGAAGGCGCCACGGTCGACATCATGCCCGCCATCCGCTCCGCCCTGATCGTGGAACTGCCTTTCGCCCCGACGCACCCCGCCGGATGCGTCGCTGCATGCCCGCGCTGCGGGGAGCCGCAAGACGAATGTTCGTGCGACCGCAGCAGCGAGTCCCCGTTCTCGGTGCTCCGGGACCTCTTCCCAGAGGACCGATCCTGACGTTGCCGCGACCACACCGGCGTGTGCTATCATTCGTCGTCGCGCCTTGAACCGCACCTGATGCACCGTGCCCTCGTGGCGATAGAAGGGAGCCCGCGTCATGCCTGTCCCCAAGAGGAAGAAGGGCCGCTCGGCCACCAATCACCGCCGTTCGTCGCACAAGGTCGAAGCGCCCGCGCGCTCGCTGTGCCCGCAGTGCCATCAGCCGAAGCTGCCGCACCGCGTGTGCCCTGAGTGCGGCTACTACGACGGCAAGGAGATCGTCGAGACCGAGTAGTCCCCAGGCGCCGCCATCCAGGCGGCGCCGCAGCCACGTCGGAGGTGCCGCGACGTGCTCGAACGGGTCTTCGCGCCGCGCTCCGTGGCGGTGGTCGGCGCATCGCGCGACGAGCGCGCCGTCGGCCGCATGGTCCTCGACAACATCGTCCGCGGCGGCTTTCCGGGCGCCGTCTATCCCGTCAACCCCAACGCGCCCGAGATCGCAGGGATGCCCTGCTACCCCTCGGTCTCCGCGCTTCCCGAGGCGCCAGACATGTGCGTCATCGCGGTTCCCGCGAAAGCCGTCGACGGCGTCGCGAGGGAATGCGCCTCACGCGGCGTCGCCGCGGTCGTCGTCATCTCGGCCGGCTTCAAGGAGACGGGTCCTGCCGGAGCAGACCTGGAGCGCGCGCTCGTCGACACGGTGCGCGCCTCGAGCATGCGGCTCATCGGCCCCAACTGCCTCGGGCTCATCGTGCCGGGTGCCCGCCTCAACGCCTCGTTCGCGCCCTCGATGCCGCCCGCAGGCAACGTGGCCTTCGTCTCGCAGTCCGGGGCGCTCGGAACGGCGTTCCTCGACCAGGCGGCGTCGTATGGGCTCGGGCTCTCGCACTTCGTCTCTCTCGGGAACAAGGCTGACGTCGACGAGGCCGATCTGTTCGCCGCTTGGGCGCGCGACGCCTCTGTGGGCGTGGTCGTCGCGTACGTGGAAGCGGTGCGTGACGGGCGCCGGTTCGTCGAAGCGGCCCGCGCGGTCTCCGAGGCCAAGCCGCTCGTCGTGCTCAAGGCCGGGCTCTCCGACGCCGGGGCCCGCGCAGTCTCTTCTCACACCGGCAGCCTGGCGGGCTCACGGCACGTCTACGAGGCCGCTCTCCGGAAAGCGGGAGCGATCCAGGCCGAGAGCGCGCAGGACCTGTTCGACCTCGCCCGCGCCTTGGCGTCCCAACCGCGGCCGGCGAGCGGCGGAGTCTGCATCGTCACCAACGCCGGAGGCCCGGCGATCATCGCCACCGACGCCGCCGAAAAGGCCGGCATGCCGCTCGCGTCTTTGAGCGACGCCACGGTGCGCCGTCTGCGCGAGATGCTCCCGGCTGCAGCGAGCGCGTACAACCCCGTCGACGTCTTGGGAGACGCGCCGCCGGAGCGGTACGCCGCGGCGGTGCGCGAGGCAGCGGCCGACCCCGCCGTCGGCTCGGTGCTCGCCATCCTCACGCCTCAGGCGATGACGGACGCGGCAGGCGTCGCGTCCGCTGTCGTCGACGCGACACGCGGGCGAGGCCTGACGACGCTCGCGTCGTTCATGGGCGGCGACCGCGTCGCTGAAGGCGTCGAAGCGCTGCGCGATGCTGGGATCCCTGACTTCCCGTTCCCCGAGCGCGCGATCCGCGTCCTGAGCATGATGCGGCCCTCTCCGACACGCCCGGCCAGCGGCTCGGCGGGAACCCCGGTCGACGGCGATGCTCCGTCCGTGCGCGCCGCCATCGACCACGCCCGCGCAGCGGGGCGGCGGTTCATCACGGAGCTGTCCGCCGCTCGGATCGCCGCCGCGTACGGCATCGCCGTGCCTGACGGCGGGGTCGCGCGAGACCTGCACGAAGCTCTCTCCCTGGCCGCTGAGGCCGGCTATCCGGTCGTGGTGAAAGTGGCGAGCCCGGACATCTTGCACAAATCGGACCTCGGCGGCATCGTCGCCGGCGTGCAGGACGAGACCGCCCTTCGCTCCGCCTACGACCGGGTCCTGTCCAACGCACGGACGCGGCTGCCTGACGCGAGGATCTGGGGCGTCACCGTGCAGAAGCAGATCCTCGGTGGGACGGAGACCATCGTCGGCGTGTCGAAAGACCCCGCGTTCGGCCACGTGATCATGTTCGGCCTCGGCGGCATCTATGTGGAAGTGCTCCGCGACGTCTCGTTCCGCCTGTGCCCGGTGACGCCGGCGGAGGCGCGCGAGATGGTCACTGCCGTGCGCAGCTACCCGTTGCTTTCGGGCGTCCGCGGCCGTGCGCCGGCCGACGTCGACGCGATCGTCGACGCCATCGTCAGGGTCTCTGCGCTCGTGGCAGACTTCCCTGAGATCGACGAGCTCGACATCAACCCGCTCATCGTCCTTCCGAAAGGCCAGGGAGCCTACGCAGCAGACGTCCGTATCGGGATCGGAGAGTGAGACCATGCGCGCGATGATCATCGCCTCGACGGCGGCGTATTCGGGAAAGAGCGGCGTCGCCGTGTCCCTCGTCCGGGAGCTCCAGGCTCGCGGCGCTCGCGTCGGCTACTTCAAGCCGTACGGGACGATGCCCGTCGAGGTCGCCGGCGTGGTGACCGACAAGGACGCCGCGTACATCAACTCGACGCTCGACGCACCGTCGCCCATCGAGGCGGTATGCCCGGTCGTCCGCACGCATGCGTTCGTCGAAGACGTCCTTGCGCACCGCGCGGGCAGCTTCGCTGAGCGGGTGCTCCACGCCGCCGAGGTCTGCGCAGCCGGTCGCGACCTGCTGATCGTCGAAGCTCCGTGGGACCTCGTGCAGGGCAGCTCGATCGGGCTGTCAGCGCCTGAGGTCGCCGCGCTGCTCGACTGCAAGGCCGTGCTGATCGACCGGCCCAGCACCGCTGCGGACCTGCCGGACGCGATCGTCTGCGAAGGCTCGCGCTTCGGAGACCGCATGGCGGGCGTCGTCTTCAACTGCGTGCAAGAGCAGGTGGCCGACTTCCTCTCCCGTCGCACGATCCCGTTCCTTGCCTCGCGCGGCATCCCCGTGTTCGGCTCGATCCCGTTCGATCCCGTCCTGTCCTCGGTGACGGTCCGGGAGATCGCCGAAGCCCTCGGCGGCACGATCTTGACGGCGCGAGACTCGATCGACCAGCCCGTGGAGACCTTCATGGTCGGGGCGATGGGGCAGGAGAAGGCGCTCAGGTTCTTCCGGCGCAAAGCGAACAAGGCGGTCGTCACGGGAGGAGACCGCTCGGACGTCCAGCTCGCGGCGCTCGAGACGAGCACTCGGTGCATCGTCCTCACGGGCGCGATGCCGCCTTCCTCGATCGTCATGTCCAGAGCGGAGGAGCTCGGCGTGCCCATGGTGATGGTGGAGCACGACACGTTGACCGCGGTCGAACGCATGGAGGCGCTGTTCGGTCACACGCGGCTTCATGACCCGGCGAAGGTTGATACAATGCACCGCATGCTCCGTGAGTCCGTCGACATCGATGGGATGCTGGCCGCGTGCGGCGTCCCCGTCTGAGCAGCGAGGACAGACCATGACCCGTTCCCACGTCGTGGTCGCCGTCGACGCGATGGGCGGCGACCGTGCGCCAGACGCAGTCCTGCCCGGCGTGGCCGCGGCGCTCGCCGCCGATCCTGGGTTGGCCGTCGCGCTCGTCGGGCCTGAGCACGTCGTGAGGCCCTTCTCGGAGTCGCACGCTCGCACGAAACCCGTGGCCGCGAGCGAGGTCATCGCCATGGACGAGCATCCCGCGCAAGCCGTCCGCCAGAAGCGGGACTCCTCGATCGTCGTCGGCTGCCGTCTCCTCCGGGACGGCGGCGCTCACGCGTTCTTCTCCGCCGGCACCACCGGCGCGTGCATGGCCGCCGCCACGCTCATCGTCGGACGGTCCGCGGGTGTGTCGCGGCCAGCGATCGCAGCGGTCATACCCGCTCCCGCCCGGCCCGTCGTCCTCTTGGACGTCGGCGCGAACGCCGACTGCAAGCCTGAGCACCTGCTGCAGTTCGGGCACATGGGCGCCGCGTATGCCCGAACCATGCTCGGCGTCGCCGAACCGACGGTCGGGCTGCTCAACATCGGCGAAGAGCCCTCCAAGGGGTCGGCTCTCGCGCAGACCGCGCACGGACTCTTGGCCGAACGGCTCCCGGGATTCGCAGGGAACGTCGAGGGGCGCGACGTGCCCAAAGGCACGGTCGACGTCGTCGTCACCGACGGGTTCACGGGCAACGTCGCGCTCAAGCTGATGGAGGGCCTCTCCTCCGTGCTGTTCGCCGAGATCAAAGGGGCGATGACGTCGAACCCTCTGCGCGCAGCGGCGGCGGCCGTCCTCAAAGGGTCGCTCGTCGTGATCAAGCGCCGCCTGGACCCCGACGCATACGGAGGAGCCCCGCTGCTCGGCGTCGACCGGCCCGTGTTCATCGGGCACGGCTCCTCGGGACCCGACGCCGTCGCCGCCGGCATCGCCGCGGCAGCCAGGGCCGTGCGCTCCGGCCTCGTCGAGGCGATACGCGACGGCATCGCAGCGTCTGGGCTCGCGTAGCCGGTAACGAACGGGTACACTTCGCGCACACCGAGCGGACGGGACTGACGACATGCCTCACGCACGCATCACGGGGGTGGGTTCGTACCTGCCCGACGCCATCCTGACCAACGCGGACCTCGAGTCGATGGTCGACACGTCCGACGAGTGGATCGTCACCCGCACCGGCATCCGGGAGCGGCGGCTTGCGGCGCCCGGCGAGACCACGTCGGACCTGGCCGCGCACGCCGCGCTCAGGGCGCTCGCAGACGCCGGGCTGGAGCCGCGCGACGTCGACTTGCTCGTCGTCGGGACCTCGAGCCCGGACAAGATCTTCCCGTCGACCGCCTGCATCACGGCCGCGAAGATCGGTGCGGCGTGCCCGGCCGTCGACGTCATGGCCGCGTGCACGAGCTTCGTCTACGCGCTCCACCACGCCACCTGCGCGATCGAGGCTGGCCGCGCACGCACCGTTCTCGTCATCGGAGCCGACGCTTTGACTCGCCACGTCGATTTCACCGACCGCACGACGTGCGTCTTGTTCGGCGACGGAGCCGGAGCGTTCGTGGTGCAGGCTGGCGACGAGCAGGGCGTGCTCGCCATCGACCTCGGCGCCGACGGTACCCGCGGCGACGTCCTCGAGATACCGGCGTGCGGCGCGGCGATGCCCGCCTCCGAGGAGGTGCTCGCGAAGCGCTTCCAGTTCATCCGGATGAACGGCCAGGAGGTCTTCAAGTTCGCGGTCCGCGTCATCCCGCAGTCGGTCAAAGCGGCGCTCGCCGCGTCGGGCCTCGCGGTGGAGCAGATCGACTGGCTCGTGCCGCACCAGGCCAATCAGCGCATCTTAGACACCATCGCCGATCGCCTTGGACTGCCTCACGAGCGGGTCTTCTCCAACATCGCCACGACGGGGAACACTTCCGCCGCTTCGATACCGCTTGCCGTCGACGCACTGTATACTGGCCGGAACCTGCACCCCGGCTCGGTCGTCGGGCTCGTCGGGTTCGGCGCTGGCCTCACCTGGGGCTACGCACTGGTACGCTGGACGAAGGAGGCTCGCTAGATGGCGATCCGCACCCGGGTGACGAGACTGCTCGGCATCGAACATCCCATCATCCAAGGCGGCATGGCCTGGACGTCTACCGCAGAGCTGGCCGCCGCCGTGAGCAACGCGGGGGGCATCGGAATCATCGGAGCAGGCCACATGCCGACGGACCTGCTGCGCGAGGAGATCCGCAAGGCCCGGGCGCTTACGGACAAGCCGTTCGGCGTGAACCTGATGCTGCTCACGCCGCACATCGACGAGATCGTCGAGATGGTCCTCGAGGAGCGCGTCCCTGCGGTGACCACAGGAGCCGGGAATCCCGCGAAGTACATCCCCGACCTGCACGACCGGGGCATCAAGGTGCTCGCCATCGCTCCCAGCGTGGCTCTGGCCAAGCGGCTCGAGGCCGCCGGCGCCGACGCGATCATCGGCGAGGGGATGGAGGCCGGAGGCCACATCGGCGAGTTGACGACGATGGTGCTCGTCCCGCAGCTCGTCGACGCCGTCGACGTCCCGGTGATCGCGGCCGGCGGCATCGCCGACGGGCGCGGCATCGCGGCCGCGTTCGCGCTCGGCGCCGAGGCCGTCCAGGTGGGCACTCGCTTCATGTGCGCGAGCGAGTGCACGATCCATCCAGCCGTCAAGGAGATGGTCGTCAAGGCGAAAGACCGCGACACCGTCGTGACCGGCCGCTCGACCGGCCACCCGGTGCGCGTCCTCAAGAACAAGCTCGCCCGCATGCTCGAGGAGCTCGACCGCGAGAACAAGCCTGAAGAGCTCGAGGCGCTCGGCACGGGCAAGCTCGCGCTCGCGATGCGCCAGGGCGACACGGTGATGGGCAGCGTCATGGCAGGCCAGGCGGCCGCGATGGTGACGTGCGTCAAGCCCGCCGCTGAGATCGTCGCGGAGATGATGGCGCAAGCCGAGGAGACCCTGGCCGCGCTCGGACGCCTTCCGGAGGCGTGATGCCGAGCCAGTGCGCCATCGTCTTCCCTGGACAGGGTTCCCAGCGTCTCGGGATGCTCGAGCGGCTCCCGGCGGTGCCGGACCTCGACCGCCTGCTCGACGCGGCCGAGGCGCTCTCGGACCTGCCGCTGCGCGACATCGCTGCTGGCTCTGCCGAGGCCGCTCTCGCCGACACGCGGGCCGCGCAGCCGCTCTTGTACCTGGCCGATTGGGCGTGGGGCGTGACGCTGCTGTCCGAGGGGCTGGAACCCGTAGCCATGGCCGGACACAGCCTTGGAGAGCTCGCCGCCATAGCCGTCGCCGGCTGCGTGTCTGTGGAAGCCGGCCTCGAGCTGGTCGTCCTGCGGAGCAGGCTCATGGCCGACGCAGCGGCGGCCGCCCCAGGGGCGATGGCAGCCGTCCTCGGGCTCGACCGCGACACGGTCGCCGCGGTCGTCGACGGCATCGCGGGGGTGTGGGTCGCCAACGACAACGCCCCGGGCCAGGTCGTCATCTCCGGCGTGCGCGAAGCGGTCGAGGGTGCGGCCTTCCGCGCGCTTGCTGAAGTCGGGGCGCGCAGGATCGTGCCGCTGCCAGTCTCTGGAGCGTTCCATTCGCCGCTCATGCAGCAGGCCGCCGACGCCTTCGCAGATGTCTTGCGCCGCACGCCGTTCCGCGACGCGGCGTATCCGATCGTGCAGAACACGGTCGCGGAGCCTGCCCGCGACGGCGGGTTGATCCGTGACCGGCTGGCCGCCCAGATACCGAGCCCCGTGCGGTGGACAGAGACGATGGAGGCGCTCGTCGGCATGGGCGTCGGCCTCCTCGTCGAAGCCGGGCCGGGTTCGGTGCTGACCGGCCTTGCCCGCCGCATCGAAGGGTTGTCCGGTATGGCGGTGGAGAGCGAGGGGCTCGACCGCGTCCTCGAGGAGGTGCGGACATGATCGCGCTGGATGGATACGTCGCACTCGTCACGGGCGCCAACCGCGGGATCGGCGCCGAGATCGCGCACACGCTCGGCTCGCTCGGCGCGACCGTCGCGTTGAACGTCCGAAGCGACGCGTCTGGGGCCCGGTCCGTCATCGAGCGCCTCTCTGCGGAGGGCCATGCGAACGCGCACGACGTCTTCGAAGCCGACGTCGCCGATCCGGCCGCAGTCGACCGCATGGTCGCTGCGATCGTCGAGCGGTACGGCAGGCTCGACGTCGTCGTGAACAACGCAGGCATAACGCGCGACGGGCTCGCGGTCCGCATGTCCGACGAGGACTGGGACGCCGTCATCTCGACGAACCTCTCCGGAGCCTTCTACGTCTCCCGCGCCGCAGCCAAGGCCATGATGAAACAGCGCTCCGGCTCGATCGTCATGATCTCCTCGGTGATCGGCCTCGTGGGGAACGCGGGCCAAGCCAACTACGCGGCCGCCAAGGCCGGGATGCTCGGCCTCACGCGGTCGCTCGCGCGCGAGCTCGCGCCCCGCAACGTGCGCGTGAACGCGGTCGCCCCTGGCTTCATCACGACCGACATGACGGCGTCCCTGCCCGACGCGGTCAAAGAGGCCGCGCTCGCCTCGATCGCGCTCAAGCGCTTCGGAGAGCCCGTCGACATCGCGAACGCCGTCGCGTTCCTCGCTTCAGACGCCGCTCGCTACATCACCGGACAGGTCATCGCCGTCGACGGCGGGATGACCTTCGTCTGATCCGTCGGCTATCATTCGCCACGACAGGGGAGAGGAGGTGGACTGGTGGACAACGAGGAGATCTTCCAGAAGGTCAAGGACGTCATCGTGGACCAGCTGAACGTCGAGGAGGACGAGGTCACGCTCGAGGCGTCCTTCATCGACGACCTGGGGGCCGATTCGCTCGACATCGTCGAGCTCGTCATGGCCCTCGAAGAGCAATTCGGCATCTCCATCCCCGACGAGGAGGCGGAGAACATCAAGACCGTCGGCGACGCGGTCGAGTACATCGCTGCGAACGCCTGATGCGGACGCGCCCGCCCGGCCGCCTCGCGTGGCCGGGCGGTTCCACACCCTGAGGAGCCTTGTTGGATCTGCCCAATCTGACCATCGGAAACCGGACCGCGCGTCTCCCTATCGTGCAGGGAGGCATGGCCGTCCGCATCTCGCTCGCGCCGCTCGCCGCGGCCGTCGCGCGCGAGGGCGGCGTCGGCGTGATCGCCGGCTCCGGCCTCTCCCCGGAGGAGCTCGCCGCGGAAGTCCGTGCAGCCCGCGAGCAGACCGACGGCGTGCTCGCCGTCAACGTCATGGTCGCCGTGCGGCAGTTCAAGGAGCTCGTGCAGGCGGCCATCGCCGAAGACATCGACATCGTGATCGCCGGGGCGGGCTTCTCGCGCGACGTGTTCACGTGGTGCCACGAGGCGGGCGTGGAGATCGTCCCGATCGTCGGCAGCGCGCGCGTCGCGAAGCTCTCGGAGAAGTTCGGCGCGAGCGCCGTCATCGTCGAAGGGTACGAGGCCGGCGGACACCTCGGCACCGACCGGCCCATGCTCGACCTGCTGCCCGAGATCCTCGACGCGGTCGACCTCCCCGTGATCGGCGCGGGCGGCGTCGTCACCGGCGCCGACATCAAGCGAGTGCTCGACGCCGGCGCCGCAGGCGTGCAGATGGGAAGCCGGTTCGCCGCGACCGTCGAGTCGTCGGCCTCGGACGCGTTCAAGCAGATGTACCTCGACGCCACCGAAGACGACATCGTCATCGTCAAGAGCCCGGTCGGCCTGCCGGGCAGGGCGATCCGCAACCCCTTCGTGGAGCGCTTGGAGCGCGGCGACGTACCGCGCATCGAGCGTTGCATCGCGTGTCTGAAGGAGTGCCACCGCGACTACTGCATCATCGACAAGCTCGTGAAGGCCCAGCAGGGCGACGTCGTCAACGGGCTGGTGTTCGCCGGCTCGTCGGCCGCGCGGATCCAGGACGTCCCGACGGTCAAGGAGCTCATGGAGCGGCTGGTCGAGGAGTTCCACGCGGCCTCCTCCGAGGACGCCTCAGGCTGAGGGAAGGAGTCCTATGTCCCGCAGGGTAGCCATCACAGGCGTCGGCGCTGTCTGCGCGCTCGGCGTCGGCGCAGACGCGATCTTCGACCGCCTCGTCGCCGGAGAGTCGGGCGTCCGCACGATCACGGCGTTCGACGTCTCTGAATACCCGACGCGGTTCGCGGCCGTGCTCGACGGCTGGGACCCGTCCCCGTGGATCGACGCGAAAGAGGCGCGACGGCTGTCCCGGTTCCAGCAGTTCGCCATCGCCGCCGCGGACGAGGCGCTGGCGCAGTCCGGCCTCGTCATCGACGAGCGCAACGCCGAGCGCGTCGGCGTCATCGTCGGCTCCGGCATCGGCGGCCTTCAGGCGCTCGAAGACCAGCACAGCGTGCTGCGCGAGCGCGGGCCGTCGCGCGTCAGCCCCTTCCTGGTCCCGATGATGATCGTCGACCTCGCCGCCGGACACATCTCCATCCGGTACGGCGCCAAGGGGATCAACTACGCTCCGGTGTCGGCCTGCGCGACCGGGAACCACGCCATCGGCGAAGCTGCGGAAGCCATCCGGCGAGGGGCTGCCGACGCGGTCATCTGCGGTGGTTTCGACTGCGGCGTGACGCCGTTGGGGCTCGCCGGCTTCTGCGCCGCCCGTGCGCTCTCGACCCGCAACGACGACCCGGCCGGCGCATCGCGCCCGTTCGACGCCGGCAGAGACGGCTTCGTCATGGGCGAAGGCGGGGCCATCCTCGTGCTGGAAGAGTGGGAGAGCGCGGTCGCGCGCGGTGCCGACATCCTCGCCGAGCTTGCCGGATACGGCGCGACCGCAGACGCGTACCACATGACCGCTCCTGCGCCGGACGGGTCCGGCGCGCGACGCGCCATGTCCGACGCCCTCGCGCAGGCGCGGCTCGCGTCCGCTGACGTCTCGTACATCAACGCGCACGGCACCTCGACGCCGCTCGGCGACATCGCCGAGACACAGGCCATCAAGGCCGTGTTCGGCGACGACGTCCCGCCCGTCTCTTCGACGAAGTCGATGACCGGCCACTTGCTCGGCGGCGCGGGCGCCCTCGAGGCGGTCGTGTGCGTGCAAGCCATACGCCGTGGCGTCGTCCCGCCCACGATCAACTACGAGGAGCCCGACCCCGAGTGCGACCTCGACTACGTGCCGAACGTCGCCCGCGAGGCGCGCGTCGAAGCAGCGCTCTCGAACTCGTTCGGGTTCGGCGGGCACAACGCGTGCCTGCTCTTCAAGCGCCCGTGAGCGAACGGTCCGACATCCTGACCCGCGTCGAGCAAGCCATCGGCCACCGCTTCGCGGACCGCTCGCTGCTCGAGACGGCGCTCACGCATCCCTCGTGGGCAGCAGAGCACGAGGGTGCGCGCGACTACGAGCGCCTGGAGTTCCTCGGGGACGCCGTGCTCGGCATGGTCGTGGCAGAACGGCTTTTCGCGTCGTTCCCTGACACAGCCGAAGGCGAGCTCACCAAGCGCAAGATCGCAGCAGTGTCAGGACAGCGCTTGGCGCGTGCTGTCAGGGAGCGTTCGATCGCGGAAGCCATCCTCGTCGGCCACGGCGAGCGCGACACCGGCCGCGACAAGGACTCCATCCTCGAGAACGTCGCCGAGTCGATCATCGGGGCGGCCTACCTCGACGGCGGCCTGGAGGCCGCCCGCGCCGTCGTCGAGCGCCTGCTCGGAGACCTCGCTCTTCTCGACGAGGCCCCGCCCGCGGACCCGAAGTCCGCGCTGCAAGAGCTCACGCAAGCGCGCGGCCTCGGCCTCCCCGCGTACCGGCTCGTCGAGACCTCGGGTCCGCCGCACGCGCGCCGCTTCGTGGTGGAGGTTTCAGTGGCCGGCGATCCGGTCTCCCGAGGATCCGGATGCTCCAAGAGAGCGGCCGAGAAGGACGCCGCGCAGCGCGCGCTCGACGCGCTCGCTTCACGCCCAGACGCCCGCTGACGGCAGCGTCCCTGTGATAGCATTACCACGCGCTTCTCGGCATCGCGGAGGCGCTCGGACGGACCGGAAGGCGTCTGTGTACCTCAAGTCGATCACGCTCAAGGGCTTCAAGTCGTTCGCAGACCGCACGCGCCTGGTGCTCGAGCCAGGTGTAGCGGTCATCGTCGGCCCGAACGGCTCGGGCAAGTCGAACATCTCCGACGCCGTGCTGTGGGCGCTCGGCGAGCAGTCAGCCAAGTCGCTTCGCGGCAACGCGATGGAAGACGTCATCTTCGCCGGGTCGTCCGCACGCCAGCCGGTCGGAGTGGCGGAAGTCGACCTCGTGCTCGACAACAGCGACGGAGCCCTTCCGCTGGAATTCAGCGAGATCACGATCACGCGCCGCATGTTCCGCAACGGGGAGAGCGAGTACCTGCTGAACCAGTCCCCGGTGCGGCTCATGGACATCCAGGAGCTGCTCCACGACACCGGGCTTGGCAAGGACACGCCCTCGATCATCAGCCAGGGCCGCCTGGACGAGGTCCTCAACTCCAAGCCTGAAGACCGCCGCGCCCTCGTGGAGGAAGCGGCGGGCGTCCTCAAGCACAAGCGCCGCAAGGAGCGGGCGCTTCGGCGGCTCGTGTCCATGGACGTGCACGTCGACCGCATACGCGACGTCCTCGCCGAGATCGACCGCCAGCTCAGGCCTCTTGAGCGGCAGGCGTCCAAAGCGGCCGAGCACCGCGAGCTCGTCGAACAGCTCCGCTCGGTGGAGATCGCGCTGGCCGTAAGCGAGCTCAAGGACCTGCAGCAGCAGTGGGACGAGGCCGAGAAGGCCGCCCGGGAGCACGACGCCGAGGTCGAACTTGCCCGGTACCGGCTGGCGGAGAAGGAACGGGAGCTCCAGAAGTTCCAGTCGCTCCTGGAGGAGAAGGGCCTGTTCGTCGGAGACCTGTCCGAGCAGCGACGCAGGCTTCAGTCCGTCCTCGAGCGTCTCAACTCGGGCCTGCTCCTCCTCGAGGAGAAGGGCAAGAACCTCGTCGAGCGCCTCTCCGAGCTCAGGCAGAAGATCCACGTGAGCGAGTCCCGCCTCCAGTCGCGCTCTTCGGAGCTGGAGCAGCTGGCTGAGGAGCGGGCAGTCACAGACGCGAAGCTCGCAGCCCTGTACTCGCAGCTCAACGACCTCCGCAAGCAGACCGAGGCCGCCAAGAAGCAGCGTTTGGCGGCAGAGGACGCGCTTTCCGCGGCGCTCGGCGAGCAGCGGCGCACCCGCAAGGAAGTCGACGACGCGCGGGCAGAGCTCGCGAAGCTGCAGCAGGCGCTCTCCGCGTTCACCCTGGAGCGCGACATGCTCCTCGAGCGCGCCGGCGCCCTTCGCGAGCAGCGCACCGCGCTCGCGCAGACGCTCGCTGCGCGCAGGGACCGCGCCGACGCGCTCGCGGCACGGCTCGAGCGGACGCGCAAGGAGGCCTTGCTCGCCGAATCCGACGTCGACAAGCGCGTCCGGCTGGTAGAGGCCAAGCGGGCCGCCCTCGACGAGCGGCGCGCCCGGCTGTCCGAGGCCCGCGCCGAGCTCCGAGCCCTCGAGGAGATCGACCGTGCGTTCGCCGCAGCCTCGCCGGCCCTCGCGTGGCTGCTGCAGCGGCAGAGCACCATGCCGGAAGTGCTCGGACCTCTCGCCGACCTCATCTTTGTCGACGAAGGGCTGGAGCGGCTGGTCGAGCACGCGCTCGGCAGCGACATGTTCGCGGTCGCCCTGAGCACCCGCGAGGTCCTCGGCACGCTCGTCGCGCGTCTAGCGGAAGATGGGGTGGGAGAGTACTCGCTGGTCCCCGTCGACGCCGAGCCGGCGCCGTGCCCGGACGGTCCGGGCGAGCCGCTCGTCGACCACGTGCGCGTCGCGGACGACCGCGCCCGCGGGGCTCTCGCCGCGCTCATCGGCGACATCCGCGTCGTGGACACCGCCGAGCAGGCGCTCGCCGCGGCACGCAGCGGCTCCGCGTGCCGCTTCGCGACGCGCGACGGCCTCATCGTGTGGCCTTCGGGCAAGACCTCGTCAGGCCCGCAGTCTGGCCAGGACGCCCAAGTCCTCACCCGCAAACGCCGCATCGCAGAGCTGGCCGACGAGGTCGCGGCTGCCGAAGCGGCCGTCGGCGAGGCGGAGGCGGAGCTCGTGACTGCCCAGGAAGCGCTGTCTGCCGCGCAGCAAGACCTCCTCGAGCTCACCCAGGCGATCTCGACCCTTTCCGCAGACTCGGCGGCGGCCCGCGAGGAGATCGGCCGCCTCGAGCAGAGCATCGCCGACATCGACGCCGAGGGCGCCCGGATCGACCTGCGCCTGCGCCAGATCGAGGAGCGGACTGCCAAGGACAGGCCCCAGGAGACGCAGCTCGAGGCGGTCATCGAGCGCGGGCTTGCCCGGATCGAGGAGCTCGAGGAGCTCGCTGCTGTGCGCAGAGACGAACGTGACGCGCGGTTCAGGGACGAGTCCGAGCTCGCCACGCGGCTGTCGGAATGCCAGGTCGAGATCGCGGCCGTCAGCGAACGGCAGGTCCACCTCAAGCGCCGGCACGCAGCGGCGACGGCCGAGCTTGACGAGCTCACCACGCTGCTCGAGCAGTCGCGCCAGACCGAAGCCGCACTGGAGGTCCTGCGCGAGCGCGTCCAGCCGCTGCACGAGCTGTACACGATGCTCCTCGAGCGCGCTGAGCACTGGGCCGCCCGCTTGCGCGACCGCGCGCGCTTCGAGCAGGCAGACTCGGAGTCGTTGCGTACGACGATCCACGACGCGCAGCAGGCCGTCCGGGACGCCCAGGCGGCCCTCGACGAGCTTTCGGAGCGCACCGCCGAGGTCCGCGTCCAGAAGGCGCAGCTCGAGATGCAGGTGAAGGCGGCCGCGTCCCGCATCGTCGAGGAGCTCGGAGTGCCCCTCGAGGTCGCTCTCAAGACGGAGCCCGTGGAGGACAGGGCGGCCGCCGCCCAGACCGCGGCGCGCCTCAGGAAGCGCATGGCCGACCTCGGCCCGGTCAATCCCGTCGCGGTGGAGGAGTACGAGTCCCTCAAGCGGCGCAGGGAGTCCCTCGCGCGCCAGCTGGACGACCTGCTCGCGTCGCGAAAGGCCCTCCAGAAGGTAGTCTCCGCGATCGACCGCAAGATGCGCGACCGCTTCTTGGACACCTTCGAGCTCGTCGACAAGCACTTCCAGGACGTGTTCGCGGTGCTGTTCCCTGGCGGCTCCGCTTCGCTGTCGCTGACCGATCCCGACGACCCCGAGAACACCGGCGTCGAGGTCGTCGCGCAGCCTAATGGGAAGCGCCTACAGAAGATGTCGCTTCTGTCTGGCGGCGAGAAGTCCTTGACGGCGCTCGCGCTGCTGTTCGCGTTGTACCGGACGCGCCCGTGCCCGTTCTACATCCTCGACGAGGTGGAGGCAGCCCTGGACGACGCCAACCTTCGGCGCTTCATCGCGTTCGTCGACAGCATGCGCTCGCACACCCAGTTCATCATCGTCACCCATCAGCGCCGGACCATGGAGATGGCCGACGTCCTGTACGGCGTGTCGATGCAGGCGGACGGCGTGAGCAAGGTCGTGAGCCAGCGGCTCGAGCAGGCGTCACGAACGCCCCGGACGGAGGCGCTCGCGTGAGCGCCGCGTGGTTCGACAAGCTCAGCGACGGGCTTTCGCGGACGCGCGTCACGATCCAGTCGCGTATCGCGGCCGCGGTCGGCGCATCTCGAGCAGTCGATGACGCCTTCTTCGACGGCATCGAAGAAGCCCTCGTGCTTGCCGACGTCGGCGCGACGGCGGCCGCCGAGATCGTCGGGAACCTGCGCCAAGCGGTCCGGCGCGAGCGGGTGCGCGAGCCGGAGGCCGCCTTGGACCTGCTCGTCGATCTGGTCGCGCAGGAGTTCCCGCAGCCAGTGGACGACCCGCTCGACGACCTTCCCGCGGTCGTGCTTCTCGTGGGCGTGAACGGGAGCGGCAAGACCACGACGGCCGGCAAGCTGGCCGCTGAAGCCAGGGCCGCCGGCAGGACGGTCGTCATCGGCTCCGCAGACACGTACCGCGCCGCCGCGATCGAGCAGCTCAGGGTGTGGGCCGGCCGCGCCGGCGCACACGTCGTGGAGCGTGAGCGCGGCGCGGATCCTGCGGCAGTCGCCTTCGACGCCGTCGCCCACGGCATGGAAGCAGGAGCCGACCTCGTGCTCGTCGACACGGCCGGCCGGCTCCACACCTCCAAAGACCTGATGGAAGAGCTCAAGAAGGTCGACCGGGTCGTCCGGAAACGCAGCGCCGCGCCGGTGAAGTCGCTTCTCGTCATCGACGCCACTGCTGGACAGAACGCGCTCCAGCAGGCCCGCGAGTTCCACGCAGCCCTCGGCCTGGACGGCGTGGTGCTCACGAAGCTCGACGGGACCGCGAAAGGCGGCATCGTCGTCGCCGTCGCAAGAGAGCTCGGTCTGCCCGTCGTGCGCATCGGCGTCGGCGAAGGCGTCGACGACATGCACTCGTTCGACGCCCGCGAGTTCGCCCGCGCGCTCGTCGGCGCGCCCTCGTGACACCCGGAGGAACGCCACGTGTTCCAGAATCTGACCGATAGGCTCACCGCCATCTTCAGCCGCCTCACCAACCGCGGCGCGCTCACCGAGGCCGACGTCGACGCCGCGTTGCGCGAGGTGCGTCTCGCTCTGCTCGAAGCGGACGTGAACTTCAAAGTCGTGAAGGAGTTCTTGGCCCGCGTTCGGGAGCGCGCGGTGGGGAAGGACGTGCTGTCAAGCCTGACTCCGGGCCAGATGGTGGTCAAGATCGTGCTGGAGGAGCTCACAGCGCTCCTGGGAGGCGCTCGCGCCGATATCCCCCTGTCCGGCAGGGTGCCGAACGTGATCGTGCTCGTCGGACTCCAAGGCTCGGGCAAGACGACCGCCGCGGCCAAGCTCGCGTCGCACTACAAGTCCAAGGGCCGCCACCCGCTGCTCGTGGCCGCCGACGTCTACCGCCCGGCAGCGGGCGACCAGCTGGAGACCCTCGGGGCGGAGATCGGCGTTCCCGTTCACCGTCACGACGGGGCCGACCCCGTCGACATCGCGAGGGAGTCGCTGCGCGTCGCGAAAGACCGGCTCCGCGACCTCGTGATCGTCGACACTGCAGGCCGCCTCCACGTCGACGACGCGATGATGGACGAGGCGGCCCGCATCATCCAAGCGGTGGCGCCTGACGCCGTCCTGATGGTCGTCGACGCCATGACCGGCCAGGACGCTGTGAACGCGGCCAGCGCGTTCGCTGAGCGCGTCCCGTTCGACGGCGTGATCGTCACCAAGCTGGACGGCGACGCGCGCGGCGGCGCAGCGTTGTCGGTTCGCGCCGTCACCGGGAGGCCCATCGTGTTCGCGAGCGTCGGCGAGCGCCTCGACGCGCTTGAGCCGTTCCGGCCGGACGCCATGGCCAGGCGCATCCTCGGCATGGGCGACGTGGTCGGGCTCATCGACAAGGCGCAGGCAGCCTTCGACGAGGAGACCGCTCGCAAAGCCGAGGAGCGTCTGAGGGCGGGAACCTTCACGCTCGACGACTTCCTCGAGCAATTGCGTTCCGTCAAGAAGATGGGGCCGCTCAAAGACGTGCTGCGCATGCTCCCTGGGGCCGCAAAGCTGCCGAAGGATTTCGAGGTCGACGAGGGCGCCCTCAAGCGGACCGAGGCGATCATCACCTCGATGACGAAGGCCGAACGAGCGAAGCCATCCATCATCAACGGCTCACGCCGCCAGCGCATCGCGGCCGGAGCAGGCGTCAGCGTGTTCGAGGTCAACCAGGTGCTCAAGCAGTACGCCGAGGCCCAGCGCCTGATGAAGCGGCTGGCCGCGCTGCAACCCCAGGGCAAGAAGGGCCGCCGGGGCGTCCGCTTGCCAGGGCCGTGGGGTTTTCCCGGCTGAGATCGCGAGCCAGGGTCGTGCGTTCGCGTCTTTGACCGCCCTGGAGGCGTGTCGTATCATTGGTCGCTGCTCTTGTCCACAGAAGGCGGCTGTGCCGCTTGACACGGAGGTGAACTGTTGGCTGTCAAGATCCGTCTCGCTCGTGCAGGCGCGAAGAAGGCTCCGTTCTACCGCGTCGTCGCTGCCGATTCTCGCGCGCCGCGCGATGGCCGCTTCATCGAGATCCTCGGACGCTACAACCCGCGCACCAAGCCGTCTACCGTCGAGCTTGACCTCGAGAAGGTCGACGCATGGCTTGCGAAGGGGGCCCTGCCGACCGAGACCGCTGCGAAGCTGATCGCGATCGCGCGCGGCGAGAAGCAGTACCAGCCGAAGGAGCAGCAGCCTTCGGCCAAGGCTGCGGCGAAGGCAGAGAAGGCGGCAGAGGAGACGCCTGCCGAGGAGGCGGCGCCTGAGGCCTCCGAGGAGGCCGCGGCGGAGGAAGCCGAAGCTCCCGCTGCGGAGGCCGAGTAGCGCATGCCATCGTCGGTCGACATCGACGGGCTGGTCTCGTACCTGATCTCCTCGCTGGTCGACCACCCCGAGGACGTGCGCATCACGAAGCGCGACGGTGAGCACGGCATCGTCTACGAGGTGGCCACCAACCCAGAGGACACGGGCAAGGTGATCGGGCGGCAGGGACGCGTCATCAAGGCCGTCCGCACGCTCGTTCGCGCCGCAGCGTCGCTCGCCGGCACCGACGCGACCGTCGAGGTGCTGGACTAGCGCGATGGACGCTTCGCCGTTCACCGCCGTCGCGAGAGTCGTCAAGACGCGCGGCCTGGACGGCGCGGTCGCGGTGACGTCGCTCGTCGGACCCGATCTCGCCGCCGCCGTCGAGGGTCTGCCGCTTTGGCCGGTTCCGCCACGATGGGTCCCGCGGCCGCTGCATGTGGAAGCCGTCCGGTCTGGCCGTGCGGAGGGAGCGTCCGTCGTGACGTTCCGCGAAGTCTGCGACGTGACCACGGCCAGCAAGCTCGTCGGCGCGCTGTTGTTGGCGCAAACCGACCTGCTGCCGGAGTCCGCCGTCCACGGCATCGAAGACCTTCGCGGCTTCGCAGTCATCGACGAGACGCGCGGACGCCTGGGAGAGATCGCTGACGTGATCGTCACAGGGGCGAACGACGTGTGGGTCGTCGACGGCCCGTTCGGCGAGGTCCTCGTGCCGGTGATCCCTGACGTGGTGCTGCGCCTCGACACGGATGCCCGGACCGCGCTCGTGCGGCTGCTGCCGGGCCTGATCGACGAAGAGCAGACATGCGGATAGACATCGTCTCCATATTCCCCGACGTGTTCGAGCCCGTGCTCGCGTCGTCGATGCTCGGCATCGCCCAGCAGAAGGGGGCCGTCGAGTTCCGGGTGCACGACCTGCGCCAGTGGACGGACGACAAGCACCGCACGACCGACGACTATCCCTTCGGCGGCGGCCATGGGATGGTCATGAAACCGGAGCCGCTCTTCCGCGCGGTGCGCGCGGTCACAGAGGCAGACCCTCGTGTCCCGTTCGTGGTGCTCACCTGCCCTCAAGGCAGGAGGCTGGACCAGCGGCTGGTCGAGGAGCTCGCCGCCAAGGAACGCCTGCTCATCCTGTGCGGACGGTACGAGGGAGTCGACGAGCGTGTGCGGGAGATCGTCGACCTCGAGGTCTCGATCGGCGATTACGTGCTCACGGGAGGCGAGCTTCCCGCGATGGTCATCGTCGACGCGGTCACTCGCCTGCAACCGGGCGTGCTCGCCAGCCCCTCGTCCGCTGAAGAGGAGTCCTTCTCGTGGGGCCTGCTCGAGTATCCTCAGTACACGCGGCCGGCGTCGTTCGAAGGGCGCGAGGTCCCGGCGGTCCTCTTGAGCGGGGACCACAAGAAGATCGCCCAGTGGCGCCGTCTCGAAGCGATCCGGCGGACCGCCCTTCGCCGCCCGGACCTGCTTGAGAGCGCCGACTTGACGGAAGACGAGCGGGCGTTCGCCGCCCGCGTGATCGCAGAGCGCGACAGCGAAAGGAAGGAGCCCGGCAGTGACGGATGACGCTGGCCTGCCGATCGAAGACGTGCCGGCCGATAGAGACGCCGCGGCACAGCCGCCCGCAGACGTCGTGGAGCGCGGCGGTTCCGGAGCCGACGAGGACGCCGACGCCGGACACCAGTCCTTCGGACGCTGGCTGTTCGAGCTCATCGTCATGGTGGCCATCGCCTTCGGGCTCGCCACCGTGGTGAGGACCTACGTCGTCCAGCCGTACGTCATCCCGTCGGGATCCATGATCCCGACGATCGAGATCGAAGAGCGGGTGCTCGCGAACAAGTTCATCTACCGGTTCGAGAAGCCCAAGCCCGGCGACATCGTCGTGCTCGACGACCCGACCGGCAACGTCCCGACCCTCATCAAGCGGGTCATTGCTGTGGAAGGCCAGACGATAGACATCGAGGACGGATCGGTGATCGTGGACGGCAAGCGGCTGGACGAGCCGTACACGCACGGCAAGCGGACCGAGCCCGGGCCCGTGCCGCTCCCGCTCACGATCCCCGAAGGATACGTCTGGGTGATGGGGGACAACCGGCCGAACAGCACCGACTCGCGCTCGTTCGGCCCGGTGCCGATGCGTTCCGTGCACGGCAAGGCCGTCCTCCGCATCTGGCCGCTCGACCGTCTCGAGAAGCTCTGAGCGACTATCGGCCCATGACCGGCGAGGGCATGGGCCGACCGTTGCGCCTGCGAGAACCGCTGGTCTATACTGTGCTGCCGTGTCTTCAGACCGGACGGAACGCTACCCAGGAACAGGACGGACATGAACAGGATCCGCGCGATCGAAGCGCAGCAGATGCGTGACGACATCCCAGAGTTCGGCGTCGGCGACACCGTGAAAGTCAGCTACAAGGTCGTCGAGGGCAACCGCGAGCGCGTGCAGCCCTTCCAAGGCGTGGTGATCCGCCGCCACGGCTCCGGCGCCCGCGAGACCTTCACCGTTCGCAAGGTCTCGTTCGCGGTCGGCGTCGAGCGCACCTTCCCCGTGCACTCGCCGAAGATCGTGAAGCTCGAGGTCATCTCCCGCGGCAAGGTGCGGCGCTCGAAGCTCTACTACCTGCGGGACAAGGTCGGCAAGGCCGCTCGCATCAAGGAGCGCCGGTAGTCACGCACGCACCGTCCGAAGGCCGCCCGAGAGGCGGCCTTCGCGTCTTCAGGGCTATACTCCCGTCGGAGGCTTCAACCGCCTCGCCGTCGACGCCTTCGGGAGGTCTGATGCCGCGCGCTGAGCGGCCGCGCTGCCCCCGCGACCCAACCGCGGGGTTCATAGACCCGTACGAGACCTTCGGGCTCGATCCCGGTTGTCTCGTCGCGGGCGTGGACGAGGTCGGACGGGGGGCCCTGGCCGGTCCCGTCACTGCCGCGGCCGTGCTTCTCGACGCCGGCGCGGACATCCCTGGGCTTGCGGACTCCAAGACGCTGACTCCCAGGCAGCGCGCTCGCGTAGACTCCGTCATCCGTGCGAGCGCAGCGGCCGTGGCCGTCGCCCACGTCCCTCCTGGGGTCATCGACGCGCTCGGCATCGCCGAAGCGACGCGACGCGCCATGCTCGAAGCCGTGGCCGCGCTCGCAGTGCGCCCGCATGCGGTGGTGGTCGATGGCCTACCGGTCGACCTCGGCGTCGAATCTCACGCCGTCGTCCGCGGCGACTCGCTCGTCGCCGCCGTCGCCGCTGCCTCCATCGTGGCCAAGGTCGCACGTGACGGGCTCATGGCCGAACTCGACCACGAGTTCCCTGGGTACGGATTCGCGACCCACAAGGGATACGGCACTCCCGACCACCTCGCGGCCATCGAGGGTCTCGGGCCGTGCGAGATCCACCGGCTCTCGTTCGCGCCGTGCTCGCAGCGCAGGCTCTTCTGAAGCCGCGCCTGACCGGCGCCGGAGGACGGCGCGGTAAGGCGGGGATTCGAGACCGGTAAGTCCCGTGTGCCATCGTGCCGCCAGGAGGTGGTCGCGATGGACAGACAGGAGCTCGCGCGGCGCGGGGAAGACGCCGCCGCAGCGTTCCTGGAGCGAGTCGGGATGACCGTGGTCGAGCGCAACTGGCGCTGCCCGGCAGGAGAAGCGGACATCGTCGCGCTCGACGGCGAGGACCTCGTCATCGTGGAGGTCAAGACGCGCCGGAGCGCGCGCGCCGGGACCCCGGAGGAATCCGTGACTCCTTCGAAGCAGCGCCGCATATCACGCGTTGCGCGCGCGTACGTGGCCTCGCGAGGCCTGTCGCCGCAACGCGTCCGGTTCGACGTCGTCACCCTGCGGGTGCTGTCCGAAGACAGGGCGTTGCTTCGACACCTGCGTGATGCGTTCACTGTGGAGGGCTGATGCAGGCGTGCGTGACCACGGCGTCCCTACAGGGGGTCGAGGCCTTCCTCGTCGAGGTGCAGGCGGACGTGGCCAGCGGCCTGCCCTCGTTCGGGATCGTCGGCCTTCCCGATGCGGCGCTCCAGGAGTCACGGGACCGGGTCCGCAGCGCAGTCCGGTCGGCCGGGTTCGAGTTCCCGAACTGCCGGGTCCTCGTCAACCTGGCTCCGGCGCTGCTCCGCAAGCACGGGACCGGATTCGACCTTCCTATCGCGCTCGCGGTGCTCGCAGCCACCGCGCAGCTGCCGCCGGAGATCGCCGCGGGCTGTATAGCGGTGGGCGAGCTCGGGCTGGACGGCTCCGTAAGGCCCGTGCACGGACTGCTGGCGTACGCCATCGCTGCAGCCCGGAACGGCCTCGAGCTCCTCGGGCCGCCGGAAGCGGCAGACGCGGCCGAGGCGGCCGGCGGCACGCCGTGCAGGACTCTCAAGGACCTTCGGGAGCTCAAGAACGGCGGCGATCGGACCGCGTCACGCCTGCGAGGGCGGCGCCGCCCGTCGGTTCCCGTCCCGGACCTCTCCGAGGTCAACGGCCAGCAGGCTGCCAGACGGGCGATGGAGATAGCCGCAGCGGGAGGCCACAACCTCCTCATGGTCGGTCCGCCTGGGTCCGGCAAGACCATGCTGGCTCGCCGGATGCCGGGCATACTGCCGCCGCTGTCCGACGCCGAACGGCTCGAGACGGCGCTCGTCTACTCCGTGAGCGGGCTTGACGAGCGTCCCGTCCTGGACGGGACGCGGCCGTTCCGGGCGCCCCACCACTCGTGCTCGGTGGCAGGACTCACGGGAGGCGGCGCGCCGCCCCGACCGGGCGAGATGAGCCTCGCGCACAACGGCGTGCTCTTCCTGGACGAGATGCCGCAGTTCGCGCCGTCGGCGCTCCAAGCGTTGCGCGGTCCTCTTGAAGAGGGCGCCGTGACGCTCGTCCGGGCCGAAGGACGGCTGACCTTCCCCGCACGGTTCACCCTCGTCGCCGCCATGAATCCGTGCCCGTGCGGATTCGCAGGAGATCGGGAACGGGCCTGCACCTGCACCGAGACGGCAGTCGCTCGGTACCAGGCGCGCATCGGCGGACCGCTGATGGACCGCATGGACCTGGTGGTGCGCGTCGACCGGCCTGACCCGCGCGCGATCGTGGCTGCCGAGGCAGGGGAGACCAGCGCCGCTGTCCGGGAGCGCGTCATCGCGGCCCGCCGGCACGCAGAGAGCACGCGTCGCGCGCTTTCGTCGCAGCTCACAGGTCCCCGGCTCCTCGAAGCGTGCCGGCTGACTGATCCCTCGCTGCGGCTCCTCGAACGCGCCGCTCGAACGCATCACCTGTCAGGCCGGGGCATCGCTCGCGTCCTGCGGACCGCTCGGACCATCGCCGACCTCGAGCAGGCATTCGGCGTGTCGGAAGAGCACCTCCTTGAAGCCATGTCATACCGCGTGGAGGAGCACCCGCGATGAGCCCGCCTGACCGCTTCGTGATACGCAGGGACGACAGCGGCTATCCGCGGCAGCTGCTCAGGTTGGACCACCCTCCCGAAGCGCTGTACTGCATCGGAGACCCCTCTCTGCTGACAGCGGGGCTTGCCGTCATCGGCTCCCGCCGTCAGACGCCCTACGGTCGGGAATGCACCGCGGTGCTCGCCGGGTGGGCCGCGAGCAGGGGAGTGCCGATCATCTCTGGAGCAGCAGTCGGGTGCGACCAGTCAGCGCACCGGGCGGCCATCGAGGCGGGCGGCAGAACGGTCGCCGTGCTCGGATGCGGAGCAGACCTCGACTATCCTCCCAGCGCCCGGCCCCTCCTTCAGACGATGCGCCGTGACCACCTCGTGGTCTCGGAGCTGCCTTGGGGCGCTCCGCCGGCGCGCTGGACGTTCCCCGCACGCAACCGCATCATCGCCGGTCTCGCCCATGCCCTGCTCGTGGTGGAGGCCTCGCTGCCCAGCGGCACCTTCAACACGGCCGACCACGCGCTGCAGACGGGCACCGAGGTGTTGGCCGTACCCGGATCCATCCTCTCGCCGTGCTCCCAGGGGACGAACCGCCTGATACGCGACGGAGCGGGCGTGGTCGCCGACGTCGAAGACCTCGCGACCGCCCTCGAGCGCTGCGGTCTGCTCGATCCCGGCGCCTCCTCTGGCGCCCTCGCGCAGCACACCGCTCCGGACAGCGCGCTCGCTGCGGCCCTTGCATCTTGCCCGATGACGGCGGAGGCGCTCGCGCAGGCCCTCGGACGAAGCGTGCACGAAGTCGCTCGAGAGCTCGCACTGCTCGAAATCGACGGTCTCATCCGGAGGACCGCCGACGGCCAGTATTGCTACGCGCCACGACCCTGCGGAGGATAGAATGCTCGCATGGACTTCAGCCCGCATCCGTCCTGGAAGGCCCCCGCCGCATGCCACGAGCCATCGTCATAGGCGCTGGGCTCGCCGGCTCGGAGGCCGCGTGGCAGCTTGCCTGCCGAGGGATCGACGTCGAGCTCATCGAGATGCGTCCGTCCGCGATGACCCCCGCCCACACGACGGGCTGGTTCGCGGAGCTCGTGTGCTCGAACTCGTTCAAGAGCACTGATCCGGCCACTGCTCCTGGCATGCTGAAAGCCGAACTGGAGGCGCTCGGAAGCGTCGTGCTCGCCGTTGCACGCACGCACGCGGTACCGGCCGGGTCCGCGCTTGCCGTCGACCGGGAGCGGTTCTCGTCGGCCGTGACCGAGCTGCTCCGGGAGCATCCCCGCATCCGGGTCGTGGAAGAGGAGGCCCGCGCCGTTCCACGCGGCACGCCCGTGATCGTGGCGACGGGGCCGCTCACATCAGACGCGCTGTCGGCAGACCTTCAGCGCCTGCTTGGCGCCGAGTACCTGTCCTTCTTCGACGCGGCCGCCCCGATCGTCGACGCAGCGAGCATCGACAGGAGCATCGCCTTCGCACAGAGCCGCTACGGGAAGGGCGAGGGGGCCGACTACCTCAACTGCCCCTTCGACAGGGAGCAGTACGAGCGCTTCGTCGACGCGTTGCTGGCCGCAGAGCGGGTCGTCCGCAAGGAGTTCGAGCCGGACGAGCTGTTCGCCGCCTGCCAGCCCATCGAGGAGATCGCGCGCAGAGGGCGCGATGCGCTGCGGTACGGGCCCTTCAAGCCGGTCGGGCTGACGGACCCGCGCACTGGCAGAAGGCCGTGGGCAGTCCTGCAGCTGCGCCCAGAGAACCGCGAAGCGACGATGTACAACCTCGTCGGGTGCCAGACGAACCTCACGTTCCCTGAACAATCGCGGGTGTTCAGGCTTGTGCCGGGGCTGGAGTCAGCCGAGTTCCTCCGCTTCGGCGTGATGCACCGGAACACGTACGTGGACAGCCCCCGCGTGTTGGATCAGCGGCTCGCCGTGAAGCGCGCAGACGACGTGCGGCTCGCTGGCCAGCTCACGGGCACCGAAGGCTACCTCGAAGCGGCGGCCAGCGGGCTGTGGGCCGCCCTGGTGCTCGCCCACGAGATCGTCTACGACGCACCCCCCGAGCCGCTGCCTCGCACCACCGCGCTCGGCTCGCTCATCGCATACGCGACCGACCCGCTGACACGCCCATATCAGCCCATGCACGTTAACCTCGGCCTGCTTCCGCCGCTGGACAGCCCGATACGGGACAAGCGCGCGCGCAAGGCGGCTCTTGCGCGGCGCGCCGACGCCGACCTGAGATCGTGGTGCGGCCGTCACGAGGACCTTTTGGAGCCCGGACGCGCCGCCGCTCGAGCTGCAGCGACGGCGTCTGAAGCGCTGGAGGGGCGATGACCGGCCGGTCCGACAGCGCCTTGCTCGACGCTTTCCTCGAGCACCTGCAGACGGTCCGGAACCTTTCTCCCGCGACCCTTCGTTCGTACGCCACGGACCTCGCGCAGTTCCTTGATTGGTGCGAGCGCAACCGCATCGCCGTGACAGACGTCCGCCGGACCGACCTCCGCCGGTACCTCGCTGAGCTCGCGGCTGCTCGCTACGCCAAGAGCACGATCGCGCGCAAGCAGTCAGCGCTTCGCTCGTTCTACGCATACCTCGTGGAGGCCGGAGCCGCAGCGCACGACCCGGCCGCGGCGATGCCGTCCGTGCAGCTCCCGGCCCGGCTCCCGCCGACCGTGCCGCCTGACCTGATAGGGCGCATCCTCGACGCCCCCGATACAGCCACTCCCCTCGGCCTGAGAGACAGAGCGATCCTCGAGCTCGCGTACGCCACGGGCGCGCGCGTTTCGGAGATCTCCGGCCTCGACGTCTCAGACGTCGACCTCGCTTCAGGGCAGGTCCGCCTCTTCGGGAAGGGATCCCGCGAGCGGATCGTCCCGTTGCATCGCCTTGCCGTCGACGTCCTGCGCGCATACCTGCGCGACGCGCGTCCCGTGCTGATCAAAGGCACGGCGCAAGACGCGCTGTTCGTGGGGCGCCGTGGCCGCCGGTTCTCCACCAACAGCATCCGCCGCATGCTGGCCCGATACCTGGATCCGCTCGCGCGCGATCTCGGCTTGACGCCCCACGGCATCCGCCATGCGTTCGCGACGCACCTGCTGGAGTCCGGCGCGGACCTGCGCACGGTGCAAGAGCTCCTCGGCCACATTGCCCTGTCGACGACCCAGATTTATACTCACGTGAGCATACGGCGGCTGCGCGAAGTGCACGAACGCGCGCACCCGCGCAGCGCACAGGAGGGGCGTCCTGGATGAAGCAGCAACCCTTGAGCGACATCGAGCGCTGCTGGGCTGCATACAAACAGACGGGCGATCCCGAAGCCCGGGAACGGCTCATCATCAACTACTCGCCCCTGGTCAAGTACGTCGCCGGCCGCCTGTCGTCGAACCTGCCCCAGACGGTCGACACCGCGGACCTCATCTCGTACGGCGTCTTCGGCCTCATCGACGCCATCGACAAGTTCGAGCCGGACCGCGGCATCAAGTTCGAGACCTACGCCATAGCACGCATCAAAGGCGCGATCATCGACGAGCTTCGCGCGCTCGACTGGGTGCCGCGTTCGGTACGGGCTCGCGCCCGGGACATCGAGAACGCCTACATCACGCTCGAGAACCGGCTGAAGCGCGTGCCGACCGACGCGGAAGTCGCTGCCGAGCTCGGCATCTCGCTCCGCGAGCTCGACGACCTCCTGGCCCGTCTCGCGTACACGTCCGTGGTCTCCTTCGAGGAGCTGTGGTCGGGGAGCCAGGACCGCGAGGAGCGCTCCAGCCAAGGCGCTGCTCAGATCCGCGACCACCGAGCGGAAGACCCCGTCGAGGTCTACGAGAGCAAGGAGCTCCGCCAGATACTCGCAGACGCGATCGACCGCCTCCCTGAGCGTGAGCGGGCCGTCATCACGCTCTACTACTACGAGGGTTTGACACTGAAGGAGATCGGCACCATCCTTGGAGTCACCGAGTCCCGGGTCAGCCAGCTGCACACCAAGGCCGTCTTGCGGCTGCGTGCGAGAGTGCGTGCTGCCCAGGGACTCGCACCGACCCCCTAGAGGAAAGGGATCCGATGCCGAACGAGCGCGTCCTGGTCGTCGAAGACACGGAGCTGCTCCGCCGCATCTACCACGACCGGCTGGCCCAAGAGGGGTACTCGGTCTTGACCGCCTCCGACGGGCTTGAAGCCATCCAGCAGATGCGCGCCGCGCCGGTCGACCTCGTGCTGCTCGACCTGATCATGCCGAGGATGGGCGGCTTGGAAGTCCTCGAGACGATGAAGGCCGACCCGCGCCTTGCCGGCATCCCCGTGATCGTGCTGACGAACCTGGGCGAGGAGTCCTCGGTCGAGCGCGCCATCGAGCTCGGAGCGGCCGACTACCTGATCAAGAACCAGGCGAAACCGGCCGAGGTCGTCGAGAAGATCCGCCTCGTCCTGGAGCACCTCGGAGCATCGTGCGTGCAACAGAAGTCGTACAAGCTCCTGGTGCGGGACCGCCAGGCGGACGCCGACTGCTTCATCGCCGAGGCTCGCTTGCCGCGCCGCTTCTGGTGTCCGGCGTGCGAGGTCGAGCTCGTCATGGAGCTCATCCCGCAGCCGGACCGGGACGGGTGGTACGACGCGCACGTCATCTGCCCGATGTGCGCCCGGGAGTTCTAAGGCGCGCTTCCTCTCCGTCAGGACTTGTGGTAACCTGTCCCGGCTTCAGACCACGCACGCCTGCCGATCGGTGCGGGGGGTGCCGCGCAGCGGTCCCGCTCTGAGATGACGCAGGCGGAGGAGACAACCGAGGAGGCAGCAATGGCCAAGGTATCGATGCGCTCGCTCTTGGAGTCTGGGGTCCACTTCGGGCACCAGACGCGCCGGTGGAACCCGAAGATGCGCCCGTACATCTTCACGGAGCGCAACGGGATCTACATCATCGACTTGAAGCGCACCCTGCTCGAGATCGACGCCACCTACCGTTTCGTCCGTGACTTGGCGGCCCGAGGCGGGACCGTCCTGTTCGTCGGCACGAAGAAGCAGGCCCAGGAGACGATCGCCGAGCACGCCCAGCGCTGCGGGATGCCGTACGTGAACTACCGCTGGCTCGGCGGGATGCTCACCAACTTCGCGACCATCCAGAAGCGCATCGCGCGTCTGAACGAGCTCGAGCGGATGGAAGAGGACGGCTCGATGGCGGCGCTGCCGAAGAAGGAGGCGCTGAAGCTGCGTGCCGAGCGCGAGAAGCTGGTGCGGAACCTGGGCGGGATCCGGGAGATGACCAGCCTTCCGGCCGCGGTCTACGTGGTCGACACCAAGCGAGAGGCCATCGCGGTCGCGGAAGCGCGCCGGCTCGGCATCCCGCTCATCGGTCTCATCGACACGAACGCGGACCCGGACGAGGTCGACTACGTCATCCCCGGCAACGACGACGCCATCCGCTCCATCGCACTGATCACGAGCGTGATCGCCGACGCCGTCATCGATGGCCGCGCCGCCGCCGGCATGGCGGTCGAGCCGACCGGATCGCCCGCTCTTGCAACTTCTGCTGAGATAGCCATGGCGGAGGAGGAGCCCGGCGAGCCCGAAGCCGACGAAGAGGCGGCCGTCGACGACGACGCCGAAGGCTTCGAGGAAGAGTGACCGTAGGCCGCGAAGACCGCTGGAACGGATCGAGGAGGATCCCATGGAGATAACCGCACGCATGGTGCAAGAGCTCCGCGAGATGACGGGCGCCGGCATGATGGACTGCAAGAAGGCGCTCACGGAGGCGGGCGGCGACATGGACAAGGCCGTCGACATCCTCCGCACCAAGGGGCTCGCTGCGCTGCAGAAGAAAGCGGGCCGCGCCACCAACGAAGGCGTGGTCGCCGCCTACGTCAGCGACGACAAGCAGGTCGGCGTCCTCGTCGAGGTCAACTGCGAGACCGACTTCGTCGCGCGCAACGCCGACTTCCTGGCCTTCGTCAACGACCTCGCCGCTCACATCGCGGCCGCCGCGCCGGCCGACGTCGAGACCTTGAAGTCCCAGACCTTCACCGGCCGCGAGCACACGGTCCAGGAAGTCCTCGGTGAGGCCGTCGGCAAGCTCGGCGAGAACATGAACGTCGCGCGCTTCACGCGCCGCCAGGTCGCTGGGGCAGGCGCCATCGCCAGCTACATCCACATGGGCGGCAAGATCGGCGTCCTCGTCGAAGCCTCCTTCGAGAAGCCGGAGACCGCGTCTGCGGACGCTCTTGCGACGCTGCTCAAGGACATCGCCATGCAGGTGGCAGCCGCGTCGCCGATCGCCGTCTCGCGCGAAGAGGTGCCTGCCGACGTCGTCGAGCACGAGCTCGCGATCTACCGGGCGCAAGCAGCCGAGTCCGGAAAGCCGGAGCAGATCCAGCAGAAGATCGCCGAGGGACGCCTGCAGAAGTTCTACAAGGAGGTCTGCCTCCTGGAGCAGGCCTTCGTGAAGGACCCGGACATCTCCGTCTCCGACCTCGTCGCTCGCGTCTCCAAGGAGCTCGGCGACGCGGTGCGCATCGTCGCCTTCGAGCGCTTCCAGCTCGGGGAGACGAGCGAGGCGCAGCCCGCAAGCTGCTGACGAGTCCTGCATGACCTGCTGGCAACGAGGCGGCGCACGCGTCGCCTCGTTGTTCTAGAATCGCTGTGACCGCGCCCGTTCCGGAGCAAAGGAGGACGATGTCCGGACACCGTTACCGTCGCGTGCTGCTCAAGCTCTCGGGTGAAGCGCTCATGGGGGACGGGTCGTACGGCATCGACCCAGCCGTACTGGAGTCGCTCGCGTCGCAGATCAAGCCGCTGAACGAGTCCGGCGTGGAGATCGCCATCGTCGTGGGCGGCGGGAACATCTTCCGCGGGCTCGCCGCATCCGCGAAGGGGATGGATCGCGCTCAGGCGGACTACATGGGCATGCTTGCGACCGTCATGAACGCGCTCGCGCTGCAAGACGCGCTGGAGCGGCACGGCGTCTTCACGCGAGTCATGTCGGCCATCGAGATGCAGGCCGTGGCCGAGCCGTACATCCGCCGTCGGGCCATCCGTCACCTCGAGAAGGGCAGGGTGGTCATCTTCGCCGCAGGGACAGGCAACCCGTACTTCACGACGGACACCACTGCCGCCCTGCGCGCGCTCGAGATCGGCGCGGAGTGCATCATGAAGGCCACCAAAGTCGATGGCGTGTACGACGACGACCCCGTCACCAACCCGCACGCCGTGCGCTTCGACGAGCTGGAGTACATCGAGGTCCTCAACCGCGGACTGCGCGTCATGGACAACACGGCGATCTCGCTGTGCATGGACAACCACCTGCCGATCATCGTCTTCGACGTGAAGCGGCCCGGCAACATCGAGCGGGCAGTGAACGGAGAACGCGTCGGCACTCTCGTCCGAGGAGGTTCGTAGATGTCAGTCAAGGATCTGAACGAAGCCAAGGACCACATGCGCAAGGCCGTCGCGGCGCTTGCGCACGAGTTCGCCGGCGTGCGCACCGGCAGGGCCTCGGGAGCCATCCTCGAGAAGGTCACGGTCGAGTACTACGGCGTGCCCACGCCGCTCAACCAGATCGCGTCGGTGAGCGTGCCCGAGCCGCAGATGCTCGTCATCACGCCGTACGACCGCAGCGCCATCAACGCGATCGAGAAGGCGATCCTCGCCTCGGATCTCGGGTTGACGCCGTCCAACGACGGGCAGGTCATCCGGCTCCCGTTCCCGCCGCTCACGGAAGAGCGCAGGCGGGAGCTCGTCAAGCTGTGCCGGCACTACGCCGAGGAGGCCCGCGTCGCGGTCAGGAACATCCGCCGGGACATCAACGACCGGCTCAAGCGCCAGGAGAAGGACGGCGAGATCTCCCAAGACGAGCTGCGGCGCCTCGAAGCGGAGGTCCAGAAGGAGACCGACGCCCACATCAAGGAGATCGACGAGCTTCTGAAGCGCAAAGAGCAGGAGATCATGGAGGTCTGACGGCGTGCCCGACCGTGCCGCCATCGAAGCATTCTTCTCAGCAAAGCGCGACCGCGAGCTGCTGGGCGAGCTCGAGCTCGACCGCATCCCGCGCCACGTGGCGATCATCATGGACGGCAACGGCCGGTGGGCGACCAAGCGCGGCTTGCCGCGCGCCGCTGGCCACAGGGCAGGCGTCAAAGCCATCCGCGAGACCATCCTGGCCGCCCTGGAGCTCGGCATCGAGGTCCTGACCGTCTACTCCTTCTCGAGCGAGAACTGGCGACGGCCGCGCAGCGAAGTCGAACACCTGATGGACCTGTTCGTCGAGGTCCTGGAGCAGGAGCTGCGTACGCTGCAAGACCTCGGCGTCCGAGTCGTGGTGATCGGCAGGCGGGAAGGGCTGCCGCCTCTCACGGCGCAGGCATTCGAGCGCGCCGAGCGCGACACTGCGGACAACCAGCGCCTGACGTACGTCGTCGCACTGAACTACGGCGGACGGCAGGAGCTCGTCGACGCCGCCCGCTCGATAGCGGCGGACGCAGCCGCGGGCAGGCTCGATCCCGCCTCGATCGACGAGGACGCCGTCCGCTCACGGCTGTACGCTCCCGATCTCCCTGATCCCGACTTGCTCATCCGGACCAGCGGAGAGCTGCGCATCTCGAACTTCCTGCTGTGGCAGATCGCGTACAGCGAGCTGTGGGTGACGGCGACGCTGTGGCCGGACTTCGACCGCCATCACCTGCTGAAGGCAGTCGTCGACTACCAGCACCGGCGCCGACGGTTCGGGGGGCTCTAGCGTGGCCGGACGGCGCCCGCTCACCGACTTCTGGGTCAGGACCGCGTCCGCGCTCGCGATCGGCGCGGCCTTCTTCGCCGCAATCTTCCTCGGCGGCCCGTACGGCATCGCCGCCCTCGTCGCCGCGATCGGCTCGCTCGCCGCGTCGGAGCTGTTCGCGATACTCCGCACCGAGCACCGTCTTCCGAACGAGGTGTTCGGCGTCGCCGCCGTCGTCGTCATGCCCTTCGCTGCAGCCGCCAAAGGGCTCGCAGGCCTCGGCGCGGCGTTCGGAGCGCTCATCATCGCGTCGTTGGCCTGGCATCTGGCGTTCCGCCAGGTCCGGGCCTCGGACACCGCGGCGACGGTGTTCGGCGCAGCGTACGTCGGCTTCCTCCTGTCGCACCTCGTCTTGATCAGGCAGCTGGACGCGGGCACCGAGCTCGTGCTCGCCACCGTGGTCAGCGTCTGGGCGAACGACAGCTTCGCGTACCTGGTCGGCTCGACCATCGGCCGCCACAAGATGGCGCCGGTGATCTCGCCCGCCAAGTCCTGGGAGGGCTTCGCCGCCGGAACGCTGTTCACGACCGCTGTCTGGGTCTTCACCGGCCTGGTGGCCGACGTGGGGCTCCGGCCCGTCGCGACCGTCGGCGTCGGGCTCGCCGCCTCGATCGCCGCGGTGCTCGGCGACCTGGCGGAATCGAGGCTCAAGCGCGAAGCGCAGGTTAAAGACTCCGGACGGCTGCTCCCCGGGCACGGCGGGTTCCTTGACCGCTTCGACAGCATGATCGTCGTTGCGGCCGTCGTGTACTACACGCTGCTCGCGGCAGGTGCGCGATGATCCGCATCGCTGTCCTCGGCTCGACCGGCTCGATCGGCCGCCAGACCCTCGAGGTCGCGTCCCGCTTCCCGGACCGGGTCAAGATCGTCGCGCTGGCCGCAAACCGCAGCGCCGACGTCCTTGCTGCACAAACGGCAGCGACTGGCGTCACACGCGTCGCAGTCGCCGACGAAGCCGCCGCGGACCGCTTCCGGAGCCTCGTCGCTGGCGTCGAGCCGGCTGTGGGTCCGCAAGCCGTCGCCGACCTGGCTGCGCTCGAGGACGCGGACGTCGTCGTCAATGCGCTCGTCGGGGCAGCAGGGCTTCGCGCTACCGTCAACGCCTTGAAAGCCGGCAAACGCTTGGCGCTCGCGAACAAGGAGTCGCTCGTCGTCGGTGGCGACCTCATCGTGCCGCTCGTGAAGAGCCATGACGCGCTCCTGCCTGTCGACAGCGAGCACTCGGCTATCTTCCAGTGCCTCGAGGGAGAGCGGCGCGACCGCATCGCGCGCATCTGGTTGACGGCGTCAGGCGGCCCGTTCCGGGGGATGCGGCGCTCGGATCTCGACCGGGTCACCGTCGAACAGGCGCTCGCGCACCCGCGCTGGTCGATGGGGCCGAAGATCACCGTCGACTCGGCGACGCTCATGAACAAGGGGCTCGAGGCGATCGAGGCGCACCACCTCTTCGGGGTCCCGTACCACGCTATCCAGGTCGTCATCCATCCTCAGTCGTGCGTGCACTCCATGGTCGAGTTCGTCGACGGCAGCGTGAAGGCCCACCTCGGCGCCACCGACATGCGCATCCCGATCCAATACGCGCTGAGCTATCCCGACCGATGGGACGCGCCGGTGGCCCCGGTGGATTTCGCAGCGCTCGGCCGGCTCGACTTCGAGGAGCCCGACCACGAGACATTCCCATGCCTGGGCCTTGCCCTCGAGGCAGGGAAGGCCGGGGGCACCATGCCGGCTGTGATGAACGCTGCGAACGAAGTGGCTGTGGCGAGGTTCTTGGACGGGCGCATCGGGTTCAACGACATCGCACGCGTCGTCGAAAGCGTGATGTCGCGCCACCGCGCCGCACCCGTCTGCTCACTGAAGCAGATCGAGGAGGTCGACGCGTGGGCTCGGCGGGAAGCCGAGGGTATCCTCTGAACGCAGGCCGCTGGCACTCCGCTTGCTCGTGATGAGCGCGAGATCCCGGTCGAAAGGATGACGATGGCTCTGTCTGGTCTCGACGCCGTGTTCTGGGGCGTCGTCACGTTCTCGATACTGGTGGTGCTCCACGAGGGAGGGCACTTCCTCGTCGCCCGGCTGTTCGGCGTCACCGTGCACGAGTTCATGATCGGGCTTCCAGGCCCGGCTTTGCGGCTCCGCGGCAAGAAGACGACGTACGGCGTCACCGCGATCCCGTTCGGGGGGTACGTCCGTATCGCCGGCATGGAGCCGGGCGAGGAGGACCCGCTGCTCGCCGGGGCGCTCGGCGTCATCGCGTCTCGCGGGTCGGCCACTGTCGGAGAGCTCGCCCGGGCGCTCGGCGTGGATCAGGAACGCGCGTCGGCGATTGCGACGGTCCTCGAAGACTGGGGAGCCGTCCTTCGCGACGAAACGCACACGCTTACGCTCGCGCCCGGCCTCGACCCGAGCACGCCGGCCGACGAGATGCTCGCAGCCGTCCGCGCGAAGACGTACCGCGGCCTGTCCACGCCCAAGCGCATCGCCGTGCTGTCGGCCGGAGTGGTCGCGAACATCCTGGCGGCCGTGCTCGTGTTCACCGTCGTGCTCTCGGCGTTCGGCACCTATGAGCCGAGCAGGACGCTCGAAGACGTCCAGCCGGGATCCCCGGCGGCCGCAGCCGGCCTGCGCGCCGGGGACACGCTCGTCGCGATCGACGGCCGGCGCATCGCTTCTTGGGAGGAGTTCCAGCGCGCCGTGGCGGCGTCCAAGCCCGGCGACCGGCTGCTGCTGGAGGTCGAGCGTGGCCAGTCCACCCTGGCTGTCCCCGTCGTGCTCGGCGAACGCGACGGCCACGGCTACGTCGGCGTCCGCGTGTCGCTCGAGAAAGTGGACTACACGGTCGGCGAGGCGCTCACGCAGAGCTTCGTGTGGACGGGCATGGTCTTCCAGGCGATCGTCGGGTTCTTCCGGCCAGACACCTTCCCGCAGTCCGTCGAGAACGCTCGAAGCGTCGTGGGCATCAGCGTCATGGCTGCCGACGCCGCCAAAGCGGGGCCCCTCGACTACGCCTGGCTCGTGGCACTGCTTTCGTTGTCGCTCGGCGCGATGAACCTTATGCCTATACCTCCGTTGGACGGAGGCAAGATCGCGTTCGAAATGCTCCAGCGCATCACAGGAAAGCCGTTCGGGAGGCGCTTGACGACCGCGGTCACGGTGTTCGGCGCCGTGCTGCTGTTCTCGCTCATCGGGTACCTCGTGTACGCTGACATCGTGCGGTTGGCGGGGTAGGAGGGGCCGTGGAGCGCCGAATGAGCCGGCGTGTGATGGTGGGCGACGTCCCCATCGGCGGCGGCGCGCCCGTCGTCGTGCAGTCGATGACCAACACCGACACGCGGGACCTGGAGTCGACGCTCGCGCAGATCTCCCGCCTCGCCGAAGCCGGCTGCGAGCTCGTCCGCGTGGCGATACCGCACGCCGACGCCCTCGACGGGTTCGCCGCCGTCTGCGAGTCGTCGCCGCTCCCAGTCATCGCGGACGTGCACTTCGACTATCGCCTCGCGATAGAGGCCATCGCCCGGGGTGCGGCGAAAGTCCGGATCAACCCGGGCAACATCGGCTCGCTCGACCGCGTCGACGCCGTCGTCGATGCGGCCGGGGCAGCAGGCGTCCCAATCCGCATCGGGGTGAACGCCGGATCGCTGGCTCCTGAGCACCGGGACCTCGACTGGCCGCTGGAAGACAAGCTGGTCGCGAGCGCCGTGCGCTTCTGCGAGCACGTTGCGGGCCGAGGCTTCGAAGACATCGTCGTGTCGGCGAAAGCGTCGTCCGTGCCTGCCACCGTGCGCGCGTACCGCCGTCTCGCGGACGAGATCCCGTACCCGCTGCACCTCGGCGTGACCGAAGCCGGGACGGCGTTCTCGGGCACCGTCAAGTCCGCCGTCGGCATCGGCGTCCTGCTCGAGGAGGGCATCGGGGACACGATCAGGGTCTCGCTGACCGCAGACCCGGTCGAGGAGGTCGCGGTGGCGTGGGAGATCCTCGCCGCCCTCGACCTGCGGCGCCGCTCGCCTGAGCTCATCTCGTGCCCCACGTGCGGCCGGTGCGAGGTCGACCTCGTCGGCATCGCCACGGAGGTCGAGCGCAGGCTGCGCTCTCTCGACGTGCCGCTCAAGGTCGCCGTCATGGGCTGCGCCGTCAACGGCCCAGGAGAGGCGCGCGAGGCGGACGTCGGCGTGGCGGCCGGACGGGGCGTCGGGCTCGTCTTCCGGCGCGGCGAACCGGTGCGCAAGGTCCCGGAAGACCGCATCGTGGACGCGCTGTTCGAGGAGATCGACGCCCTCGCACGGGAGTCGCGCACCGAGCGCGCGTAGCGTCTGGCAGCGGCCTCCCTCCGCTGGTATCCTGCACCCAACGCAAGCGGACCAGGGAGGAGCCATGTCCGAGGACAAGATCCGCGTCGCCGTCGTCGGCGCAGGGCGTACCGGCGCCCCGCTCATCGAGGCCTTCCTCAAGCTTCCATACGTCGAGGTCGTCGGAATCGCGGACAAGAACCCAGACTGCCTCGGGGCGCGCATCGCCCGGGAACGTGGGATCTTCTTCACCGAGTACCCTGACGTGCTCACGGCGAAGGGCTCGGAGATCGACGTCATCATCGAGGTCACCGGCGACCCGTCGGTCAAGCCTGCGCTCAAGCGGGCCTTCGCGCTGCAGGGCAACACCACGACCATCATCGTCCACGACCTGGTCGCGCGCCTCATCCTGAGCCTTGCGACCGACGCGGACCACCTCGTGGAGACCTATCACCCCCACGACAAAGGCATCGGGCCCGTCGCGCAGGACTGACCACCGCTCCACGTCGCCTCGAAATCTGAAGGAGACCGCATGCGCACCGCTCTGCGGATGTCGAACGTCTACGCGCCCACGCTTCGAGAGGATCCAGCGGAAGCCGAGGTCCCCAGCCACCGGCTGCTCCTGCGTGCCGGCATGATCCGCAAGGTCGCCGCCGGCATCTACGCCTTCTTGCCGCTGGCATGGCGCTCCATCGCCAAGATCGAGCGCATCGTGCGGGAGGAGATGGACGCGATCGGGTGCCAAGAGCTGCTGCTGCCCGTCGTGCAGCCCGCCGAGCTGTGGCACGAGTCCGGACGCTGGGACCTGTACGGCCCCGAGCTCGCACGGCTCAAGGACCGCGCGGGCCGGGACTTCTGCCTGGGGCCGACGCACGAGGAGGTCATCACGGCGCTCGTCCGCGACGAGGTGCGGTCGTACCGCCAGCTGCCGATGTCGCTGTACCAGATCAACGTCAAGTTCCGCGACGAGATCCGGCCGCGGTTCGGGCTTCTGCGCGGGCGCGAGTTCATCATGAAGGACGCGTACTCCTTCCACGCGACCCAAGAGTCGCTCCAGGAGCACTACGACGCGCAGTCGCGGGCGTACGGGCGGATCTGCGACCGCCTCGGCCTTGTCTGGCGGGCGGTCGAGGCCGAGTCCGGCCAGATCGGCGGGAAGGTGACGACGGAGTTCATGGCCCTTGCCGAGACCGGCGAAGCCGAGCTCGTCCACTGCGCGTGCGGCTTCGCCGCGAACGTCGAGGCCGCGGAAGCATTGCTTGAGGGCCGTCCGCGCTGCACGGAGCCGGAGGAGCTCCGCAAGGTGCACACGCCTGGCCTGCGGACCATCGCAGACATCGCGCAGACGTTCGGCCTCGACGAGCGCGACACAGTCAAGACGATGGCCGGCTCCACGGAAGACGGCCGCCTCGTCTTCTTCTGCATCCCTGGAGACCGGGAGCTCAACCCGGTCAAGGCCGCGCGAGCCGTGCCCGGAGTCCGGCTCTTGGACGAGGAGGGCTTCGAGCAGCACCGCATCCCCAAAGGATCGCTCGGCCCTGTCAGCCCGCCCGAGGGCGCGATCGTCGTGGCCGACCGGTCGCTTCGCCACGAGCGGTCGTGGGTCGTCGGAGCCAACGAGGAGGACTACCACTTCTTCGGCGCGGACCCCGAGCGGGACTTCACCGTCGACGTCTGGGCGGACCTCGTGGCAGCCCGACCGGGCGACTTGTGCCCGCGATGCGGCGCCGTCCTCGAGGGCGCGCGCGGCATCGAAGTCTCTCAGGTCTTCCAGCTCGGGACGCGGTACTCCGAGAAGATGAACGCGACCTTCACCGACGAAGACGGGCAGGAACGCCCGTTCATCATGGGCTGCTACGGCGTCGGCATCACGCGATCGCTCGCCGCCGTCATCGAGCAGCACCACGACGACGCGGGCATCTGCTGGCCGGTCTCTGTCGCGCCGGCGGAGGCGATCGTGTTGCCGCTGTCCTCGGACGACGAGGTCGTGCAGACGGCCGAGCGCATCTTCGAGACATTGGCCGACGCGGGGATCGAAGCGGTCCTCGACGACCGCGACGAGCGGGCCGGCGTCAAGTTCGCTGACGCCGACCTCATCGGCTGGCCGTACCAGGTCGTGGTCGGCCGCAAGGGGCTGGCGGAAGGCGTCGTCGAGGTCAAGCACCGGGCGACCGGCGACCGCGAGTCGGTCCCGGTCGACGAGGCGGTCGCTCGAGTCCGCACCCTGGTGGAGTCCCAGAGGAGCTGAGCGCCGTGACTCCCGAGCGTCCAGCGCCACCGGAAGGCGCAGCGGTCTCGATCGAGGTCGTCGAGATCCAGGGGACGGGCGTCTGCTCGATCGGCTTGCAGGTCGGCGACCGATGGGTGGTGGATTCCGCCCTGGTGCCGCCGGGCATGTGCGGGTGGGCGTACGCCGCCATCCTGCCGTTCCTGCAACCCCTCCGGTTCGGCGGCTCGTTCCCGTGGGAAGCCCAGGGAGAAGCGCTCGTCTGCTGCCCTGATCCTGCGAATCCCGTTGTCTTCCGGCTGTCCGTCGAACGCTGACCCAGCGGGTTCACCGCCCCTGCGGGCTGTGCTAGAATGCAGCCGCACGGAGAAATCTGCGGTTCTGGCGAGAAGTGGGCTGACCCCCGCTTCTTTTGTTCTGGACGCGAGCCGAAGGAGGCAGCAGTGGCGCGAGACATCGCAGCAGAGATCGAGCAGGCGCTCGCCCCGCTCGCGCTCGCGCACGGCCTGGAGCTCGTGGCTGTCGAAGTCGCGGGACATTCTGGCAGGCCCGTGGTCCGCGTGTTCCTCGACCGCGAGAGCGGCATCGACCTCGACGCGATCGCGGAGGCCAACCCATGGATCTCCGACGCGATCGACGCGACCGAGGCGATCCACGGCTCGTACGTGCTGGAGGTCTCATCGCCCGGCATCGAGCGCCCGCTCCGGACGCCGCGCGACTGGGACCGCTTCGCCGGCCGCAGCGCCTCCGTGACGGTCGCTGAGGCGATCGCTGGCCGCAAGAAGCTGACCGGCGTGGTCGGCGGACACGACGGAGACGACGCCGTCCTCGAAGTCGAGGGCGCGATCGTCCGCATACCGTTCGCGCTGATCCGCAAAGCGCACCTGGTGTTCGACTTCCCGTCGTTCGAGAGCAAGGAGACGCGATGAGCTCGGAGTTGATGGAGGCGCTGAAGCAGCTCGCCCGGGAGAAGAACATCGACGAGATCGACATGCTCGACCGGCTCGAGCACACGCTCGCGCAGACCTACCGCAAGACGCTCGACCTCGAGAACGAGGCCCGCGTGGAGATCGACCGGGAGACCGGGCGTATCCGCGTGTTCGAGCTCGTGCCCGTCGGCGGCACCGAAGAGGAACCCGTCTTCGAGGAGCGGGACATCACCCCGTCCGACATCTCGCGGTTCGCAGCGCTGGCCGCGAAGCAGGTCATCACGCAGGCGATCCGCGACGCGGAGCGCGAGCACATCTTCCAAGAGTACGCCGACCGCATCGGAGAGAGCATCACGGGCACCGTCCAGCAGTCGGACAGCCGGTACACCCTCATCAAGATCAGAGAGGGCGTCGAGGCGCTGCTCCCGCCCACCGAGCAGCCGCCGAACGAGCGCTACGACCACAACATGCGCCTCAAGGCGCTCATCATCGACGTCCGCAGGTCGTCTGGCAACGAGCCGTCGATCGTCGTGTCGCGTACCCACCCGAACCTGCTCAAGCGCCTGTTCGAGCTCGAGGTGCCCGAGATCTACGACGGCATCGTCGAGATCAAGAGCGTGGCCCGCGAGCCGGGCATGCGCTCGAAGGTCGCGGTCTCGTCGCGCGAGCCGGGGCTCGACCCCGTCGGCGCGTGCGTCGGCCCGAAGGGCAGCCGCGTGCGTATGGTCGTCGCAGAACTCAAGGGCGAGCGCATCGACGTGATTCCGTGGTCGGACGACCCGGCCACCTTCGTCGCGAACGCGCTCTCGCCGGCCAAGGTCTCGTCGGTGCTCATCGACGAGGACACGCACACCGCGACCGTCATCGTGCCTGACGACCAGCTGTCGCTCGCCATCGGCAAGGAAGGCCAGAACGCCCGCCTTGCGGCCAAGCTCACGGGTTGGCGCATCGACATCAAGAGCATGACGCAGGCGATGGAAAGCGGCCTCCCCGTGTCGCCTGCTGGGCACGGTCCGGCCGAGCCGACGGACGGCCGGTGCGCCCACACGACCGAGGACGGCATCCGTTGCAGGAACCAGGCGCTGCCCGGAAGCCGGTTCTGCCGGATCCACGCAGGAGAGGACGACGGCTAGCACGTGAAGCAACCGAAGCCACACCTGCGCACCTGCCTCGGCTGCGGTCGGGAAGCGGACAAACGGGAGCTCGTCCGGATCGTCCGCAGCCCCGAGGGCGACGTGTTCGTCGACCCGTCGAGCAAGCGGAGCGGACGCGGCGCCTACGTGTGCGCCGACGAAGCGTGCTTCGAGGCGGCCGTGCGCAAGGACCGCCTCGGGCGGGCGCTGAAGACGACGGTCAAAGAGGACGACATCGAGCGATTGAGACACGAGTTCGAGCAGGTCGCAACGAGCGACGCTCGATTCAGGTCGGGACGGTGATGCGGATGCCAGCGATTCGAGTGCACGAGCTTGCAAAGGAATTCGGGATGAGCTCCAAGGAGCTGCTCGAGCACCTGGAGCGCCTGAAGATACCGGTGAAGGGCCACTCGTCGACGCTGCACGACGCGTATGTGCAGAAGATCCGCAAAGACCTCGCCCCGATCATCGCGGAGCGCCAGGCCGCGATGGAGGCCGAACGCGCGAAGCAGGAGGCCGAGGAGGCTGCCCGCAGGGCCGCAGAGGAGGAAGCTGCTCGAAAGGCCGCAGAGGAGGAGGCGGCGCGCAAAGCCGCTGAGGCTGCCGCACGGGCGGCCGCAGAGGCCCCGGCCCCGCCCGTCGAAGCCGCAGAGGAGCCCGCTGCAGAAGAAGCCGAGCCGGCGCTCGAGGCTCCGGCGCGGAAGGCTCGCGGCGTGGCGGCCATCGATGCTGAGCGCGCCAAGGCCAAGGCTGAGGCAGAGGAGCGGCTCCGCCGGATCGAGGAGGAGCGCAAGCGGCTCGAAGCCGAGGCCCGCGCCGCCGAGGAGCGCAAGCGGCTCGAGGAGGAAGCCGCCCGGCTCGAGGCCGAGGAGGCCGAACGCTATCGCCGCATGGCCAAGGAGGCCGAAGAGGCGGAGCGCCACGCGCACCTGCTGGCCGAGGCCGCGCGGCTCGCCGCGACCGGCACCGGCGGCAAGAAGAAGAAGAAAGCGAAGAAGCCCGGCGCCGAGCGGGAAGAGACGCCCGTCGTCGCCGCAGCCGAGCCGGCGAAGCCCGCTGTCGCAGTCGAGCAGGTCGTCGTCTCTGAAGGCGCGACCGTCGGCGAGTTCGCCGAGGCGCTCGGCGTGCCGCCGACTGACATCATCAAGCGCCTCATGATGCTCGGCGAGCTCCTGACGGTGAACCAGCCGATCGGCCGGACCACGATGGAGATCCTTGCGGAGGACCTCGGCATCTCGCTCAAGGTCCTCTCGCCTGAGGAGGAGGCCGGCATCGTCTACGAGGACAGGCCGGAGGACCTCAAGCCGCGGCCGCCCGTGGTCACGGTCATGGGGCACGTCGACCACGGCAAGACCTCGCTTCTGGACGCCATCAGGGAGACTGGCGTGGCGGCGACCGAGGCCGGCGGCATCACCCAGCACATCGGCGCGTCGGTCGTGCACCACAACGGCAAGCAGATCACCTTCATCGACACGCCGGGCCACGAGGCGTTCACGGCGATGCGCGCCCGCGGCGCGAAGGTCACGGACGTGGCCGTCCTGGTGGTCGCGGCGGACGACGGCGTGATGCCGCAGACGGTCGAAGCCATCAACCACGCGAAGGCCGCCGGCGTCCCGATCGTCGTCGCCGTGAACAAGATCGACAAGGACGGCGCGAATCCTGACCGCGTGCGGCAGGAGCTGACCGAGCACGGCATCATCCCCGAGGAGTGGGGCGGCTCGAACATCTTCGTCGACGTGAGCGCCAAGAAGCGCATCAACATCGACGAGCTCCTCGAGATGATCCTGCTGCAGGCCGAGGTGCTGGAGCTCAAGGCGAACCCCGACGCGCCGGCGCACGGCGTGGTCATCGAGGCGAAGCTGGACCGGGGCCGCGGACCGGTCGCAACGGTGCTCGTCCAGCGCGGCACCCTCCGCGTGGGCGACGCGGTCGTCGCCGGCACGAGCCACGGCCGCGTGCGGGCGCTCGTCGACCCGAAGGGCAACCAGGTCGAGGCCGCGCTCCCCGCAGACCCCGTCGAGATCCTCGGCCTGGCAAGCGTGCCGGCTGCAGGCGACGAGTTCCGCGTGGTCGCAGACGAGCGCGAGGCGCGCCGGATCGCCGAGGAGCGCGCGCTCAAGCAGCGCCTGCTCGCCGAGCAGCGCAAGACGCACGTCAGCCTCGACGACCTGTTCTCGCGCATCGCGGAAGGCGAGCTCAAAGAGCTCAACCTCGTCGTCAAGGCCGACGTCCAGGGCTCGATCGAGGCGCTCAAGGACGCGCTCGACAAGATGGACCAGTCGGAGGTGCGCATCAACGTCATCCACTCGGGCGTGGGCGGCATCACCGAGTCGGACATCATGCTGGCCGACGCGTCCGACGCCATCGTCATCGGCTTCAACGTGCGCCCCGAGCCGAAGGCGAAGGCGCTCGCAGAGCAGGAGAAGGTGGACGTCCGCCTGTACCGCGTCATCTACCAGGCGATCGAGGACATCAACGCCGCGCGCGTCGGCCTGCTCGCGCCGACCATCGAAGAGCGCGACACCGGGCGTGCCGAGGTGCGCGAGCTCTTCAAGATCCCGAAGGTGGGCGTGGTGGCCGGATGCGTCGTGGTGGACGGCGAGATCAACGCCGACGACCAGGTGCGCGTCGTGCGCAACGGCGCGGTCGTCTTCGAGGGCAAGATCCGCTCGCTCCGTCACTTCAAGGAAGACGTCAAGAGCGTGCGCGCCGGCTCGGAGTGCGGCATCGCGATCGACGGGTTCCAGGACGTCAAGGAGGGCGACTACATCGAAGGCTTCAAGACCGTCGAGGTCGCCCGGAAGGAGTGACGCGCGATGCCCGCTCCGCGCGTCCGCAAGCTCAACGAGTCCGTGCGCGCCGCGCTCGCCGAGATACTGGTGAGCGAGGTGCAGGACCCGCGGTTGGAGCTAGCGACGGTCACGAGCGTCGAAGTCAGCCCCGACATGCGGTACGCCGACGTGTTCGTGACGGCGCACGGCGGGGAGCGACGCTACGCCGAGCTGCTCGCAGGGCTCGAGTCGGCCAAGGGCAGGATACGCGCCGCGCTGGGCGGGCGAGTCGCCATGAAGTACCTGCCGGAACTGCGCTTCCACATCGACGAGAGCGTGGACACCGGCCAGCGGATCGAGCGCGCGATCCGGCGGGAGCGCCGCAAGCACCCTGAATGGACTGCCGACGGTGACGGATCCGATGCGGTCTGAGGCAGACGCGCTTCATGCAGCCGCGCACGCGGCGCTCGCCGCGCGTCACGTCGTCGTCTGCTCGCACGTAGACCCTGACGGAGACGCCGTCGGCAGCGTGCTCGCCCTCGTCCACGCGCTCGATTCCGCCGGCGTGAGGGCCGACGCTGTGCTCGCTTCAGGGGATCGCGCCCCCGTCACCTATGCGTTCTTGCCGGGAGCCGAGCGCTTCATCCGCGCAGCCGAGGTCGACGGGCGCCCCGACTGCGTCTTCGCCCTGGATGCGCCGAACCCGGTCCGGTTGGGCGAAGCAGCGGCGTTTCTGGAAGGGTCGTCCACCGTCGTGATCGACCACCACCCCGACAACGAGCGGTTCGGCCAGGTCTCCGTCGTCGACCCGGACGCGCCTTCGACGAGCGCGCTCATCTGGGAGCTCCTGCCTGCGCTCGGCGTGGAGCCGGACCAGGCGGTGCTGGACTGCGTCTTCTGCGGCCTGATGACCGATACCGGCCGGTTCTCCTTCGACAACGCCACGCCCCGCGCGTTCCGGCTCGCCGCCGAGCTCGCCGAGGCAGGCGCTCGAACGGCGTGGGTCTACCGGAACGTCTACGAACGGCGCTCGCACGCCGCGCTCCTGCTCGTTTCCCGCGCGATGGACCGCCTGACGTTCGCGAACGGCGGCGCCGTCGCGTACTCGTGGATCGGCGACGACGACCTGCGCGAGACGGGCGCGCTTCCCGAGGAGACCGAGGACCTCATCGACGCGATCCGCGTGGTGGCGGGTCCGGAGGTGGTCGTCTTGTTCAAGAGCGCTCCGGGCCGAGTGAAAGGCAGCCTGCGAGCGAAGGACGGAACCGACGTCGGCGCGGTCGCTCGCGCGCTCGGTGGCGGCGGTCACCGTGCTGCTGCGGGCTTCACGATCGACGGCTCGCTTGACGACGCGCTCGACGCGGTGCTGCCGCTCCTGCCGACGAGGTCGTGATGGCTGCGCGGGTCGCCACCGGTCTCGAGGGCGTCCTGCCCGTCGACAAGCCGTCCGGCATGACCAGCCACGACGTCGTGGCCGCCCTGCGCCGGGCGACGGGGGAGCGCCGCATCGGCCACGCCGGCACGCTCGACCCTTCAGCGACGGGGCTTCTGGTCGTGCTCATCGGCCCCTACACGCGCCTTGAACCGTACCTGTCCAAGTCTCAGAAGCGCTACTTCGCCACCGTGCGCTTCGGCGCCGCGACCGACACCGACGACGCTGAGGGTGCCGTCGTCGCTGAAGCGCCCGTGCCCGGCCTCGTGTCCGACGAGCAGGCTGCTCGCGAAACGGTCGCTGGCCTCATCGGCGTGCACGAGCAAGTGCCACCCGCGTACTCTGCGATCAAGCGTCACGGCGTCGCCGCTCACCGGGCCGCCCGCTGCGGCTCTCCGCTTGCCCTCGATCCTCGCCAGGTGCGCATCCTCGAAGCGCAGCTGCTGGCCGTACGCCCCGATGAAGCGGAGTGGGACCTCTCGCTGACCGTGTCGGCCGGCACCTACGTGCGCGCCATCGCGCGCGATCTCGGTCGCATGCTGGGCACAGCCGCACACCTTGCGGCGCTGCGCCGGACGGCGAGCGGCCGGATCGGCCTGGAGCAGGCTCACCCGCTGTCCGAGTGCCTCGAAGCTGCGGCGGCGGGCAGCATCGACAGGTTGTTCACGGACCCGTTCGAGGCCCTTGGGCTTCCCGTCGTCGAGGCGGAAGCCGCGTGGGTCTCCAGCGGACGGGCCCTGCCGGCTCCCGCGGACGCCGCCGACCTCGTCGCCGTCCGCGCCGACGGCCGGCTCGCCGCGCTGTACCGCCGCTCGGGTGCGCGCCTCGCGCCCGTGGCCGTGTTCCCGAAAGGGGGCCCGGCGTGACGGCCCGCGTGCTGACCTTCGAGCAGGGGATGCTGCCGCTCGGACCCGCTGTCGCCGCCATCGGCGTCTTCGACGGCGTGCACCTCGGCCACCAGGCGCTCGTCCGGACGTGCCGCGAGCGCGCCGCCCAGGAAGGCGCGTCCTCTATCGTCGTCACCTTCGACCGCGACCCCGACCGCGTGGTGGCTCCGGACCGCGCGGCTCCCCAGCTCCTGGAGCTCGACGACAAGGTGGCGGCTCTCGCGGAGCTCGGCGTCGACTGGATCGTCGTCGTGCCGTTCGACGCCGGCGTCGCCTCGATGAGCCCTGAGCGGTTCGTGGACGAGGTCCTGCTCACGGCGTGCACGCCCGTGGCCGTCGTCGTCGGGCAGGATTTCCGCTTCGGACGGGCCGCCTCGGGCGACGTTGCGGCTCTCGCGGCGCTCGGCGCAGAGCGCTCGTTCTCCGTCGAGCCGCAGCCGCTCGTCCACGCAGACGGCGCTCCGGTGACCTCGACGCGCGTCCGCTCGCTCGTCGCAACCGGGGACGTCGCCGCCGCAGCGCGGCTTCTGGGGCGTCCGCACCGGCTGCGCGGTTCGGTCACGCGAGGCAGGGGCGTCGGGGCGCGCCTGGGCGCTCCAACCGCCAACCTCCGGACCCACGGCTATGCGGCCGTGCCGGCAAGCGGCGTCTACGCGGCCTGGGCGCACCTCGGCTCCCAGCGCATGCCGGCGGCCGTGTCGGTCGGTGCGCCGCCGACCTTCCCAGACGTTCACGACGGCGTCGAAGTGCACCTGCTCGACTACGACGGCCCTGATCTGTACGGCCACGAGATGGCCGTCGACTTCGTCGACCGCCTTCGCGGCCTTGCGAAGTTCGAAGACGAGACGGAGCTCGCGGACGCGATCGCGCGCGACGTGGCCCGTGTGCGCACCGTCCTCGGCGAGCAACCACGGTAGCACGCGCGCACCGCAGCGTCGGCTGTGCTATCATTCTCAGGTTGGTTCTGGATACCCACGACTTGGATCAGCGATCCACCGGCGCTCTTCTCGGTCGTGGGCGGATGACGGACGAAAGGGTGGACATGGCACTGTCGAAGGACGTCAAGGCGCAGATCATCGCCGAGCACGCGCGAGGCGAAGGCGACACGGGGTCGCCGGAGGTGCAGATCGCGCTGCTCACGCAGCGGATCAAAGACCTGACCGAGCACCTGCGGTACCACAAGCACGACCACCACACCCGCCGCGGGCTGCTCAAGCTCGTCGGCCAGCGCCGCAGGCTGCTGAACTACCTGAAGAAGACCGACATCGAGCGATACCGCGCGCTCATCGCGAAGCTCGGCCTTCGCAGCTGATCGCGCAAAGAGAGGCTCGCAGAAGGCGGGAGAGACCTCCCGCCTTCTTGCCGATTGCCACGCTGAACGGGAATGACTCCCGTCAGCGGAGATGACGAAGAGGAAGAAGAAGAGGCATGGGAAAAGTCACTGAGCAGTTCGAGCTGTACGGCAAAACCTACTCGCTGGAGACCGGCGAGCTGGCGAAGCAGGCGGGGGGAGCGGTCGTCGTCCGCCAGGGCGACAGCGTCGTGCTCGTCACCGCGGTGGCGAGCAAGGAGTCGAAGGACCTCGACTTCTTCCCGCTCACGGTTGACTTCGAAGAGCGCATGTACGCCGCGGGCAAGCTTCCCGGCGGCTTCATCAAGCGCGAGGCGCGTCCGAGCGAGAAGGCGATACTCACGGCACGCATGATCGACCGTCCGATACGCGCCGCGTTCGCGGATGGGTTCCGAAACGAGGTGCAGATCATCGGCACCGTGCTCTCCGCCGATCAGGAGCACCAAGTCGACGTCATCTCCATCATGGGCGCCTCCGCGGCGCTCATGATCGCGGGAGTCCCGTTCGAAGGACCGCTCGCCGGCGTCCGCATCTCGCGCACCGCCGACGGGGAGTGGCTCGTGAACCCGACGTTCGAGGAGACCGAGGCGTCCGACCTCGACCTCGTCGTCGCCGGCTCGAAAGACGCCATCTTCATGGTCGAGGCGGGCGCCAAGATGGTCTCGGAAGAGGACATGCTCGCGGCGCTCGAGTTCGCCCAGGAGGCCATCGCCGAGTTCTGCTCCGTCCAGGAGCGGTTCCTGTCGAAGATCGACATCACGCCGATGGAGGTCGTGCTCGACGAGCCGCCGGCGGAGTTGTGGGACCGCATCCGTTCCCTCGGCGCCGACAAGATGCGGGCCGCGCTTCACAACCCGGACAAGCACGCCCGGATGGACGCGGTGGCCGCGGTCAAAGAGGAGATCAAGGCGTCGTTCAGCGAGGAGGAGCTCGCCGCACACGGCAAGCACGTCAAGGCGCTGCTCAAACGGCTGGAGAAGGAGACCATGCGGGCGATGGTCCTCGACGAGGGCGAGCGCGCCGACGGACGCGGCCTCACCGAGATCCGCCCGATCTCGTGCGTGGCGGGCTACCTGCCGCGCAGCCATGGCTCAGGGCTGTTCACCCGGGGCCAGACGCAGGTGCTCTCGGTGCTCACGCTCGGCATGCTCTCAGAGTGGCAGCGCATCGACACCATCGACGTGATGGAAGGGAAGCGCTACCTGCACCACTACAACTTCCCGCCGTTCTGCACCGGCGAGATCGGGTTCATGCGCGGCCCGAAGCGCCGCGACATCGGGCACGGCGCGCTCGCCGAGCGGGCGCTTTTGCCGGTGATCCCGCCGGAAGAGGAGTTCCCGTACACCATCCGCATCGTCTCTGAGGTGCTCGAGAGCAACGGCTCCTCGTCCATGGCCTCGGTGTGCGGCTCGACGCTCGCGCTCATGGACGCAGGCGTCCCGATCAAGGCGCCCGTCTCGGGCGTGGCGATGGGGCTCATCAAGGAGGGCGACCGCGTCGCGGTGCTCACCGACATCCAGGGCCTCGAGGACTTCCTCGGCGACATGGACTTCAAGGTAGCGGGGACCGCCGACGGCATCACGGCGCTGCAGATGGACAACAAGGCCAAGGGCCTGTCGGTCGACATCCTGCGTCAGGCGCTCATGCAAGCCAAAGAGGCGCGGGCGTTCATCCTGAGCAAGATGCTGGAAGCGATTCCGGAGCCGCGGGCGGACCTCTCGCCGTACGCTCCACGCATCATCACCATCAAGATCCCGACGGACAAGATCCGCGACGTGATCGGCCCCGGCGGCAAGGTCATCCGCAGCATCATCGAGGCCACGGGCGCCGAGATCGACGTGAACGACGACGGCACCGTGTACGTCGCCTCGCGCGACGCGGGCGGCCTGGAGGCAGTCGAGCGCATCAAGCAGCTCACCCGCGAGGTCGAGGTGGGCGAGGTCTACAAGGGCCGCGTCGTGGCCATCCAGCCCTTCGGCGCCTTCGTCGAGCTGCTTCCGGGACGCGACGGCCTGCTCCACATCTCGCGCATGGCCAAGGGCCGGCTCGCGAAGGTCGAGGACGTCTTGAACATCGGCGACGAGGTCGAGGTCGTCGTGCTGGAGATCGACGAGCGCGGCAAGGTAAGCCTCGATGCTGTCAACAAGTTCGACGTGCCAGAAGGCAGCGCAGCGCCGCACTCCGCTCCTGAGCGCAGAGACGACGTGCGCGGCCACGACCGCAGACCGCGCCGCCGCCGGTAGCCTGGAGCCCGCATGGCGGTCCCGTTCTACGAGCGCACGCTCGCGAGCAACGGCGTCGAGGTCATCACCGAGACCATCGACGCCGTCCGCTCCGTCGCGGTCGGCGTCTGGGTGCGCGTCGGAAGCCGCGACGAGACCCCGCCCGAGGCGGGCATGTCGCACTTCATGGAGCACATGGCGTTCAAGGGCACGCCCACCCGTTCGGCCCAGGATATCTCCACGACGTTCGAGCGCCTGGGAGCCGAGTTCAACGCTTTCACGAGCAAGGAGTACACCTGCTTCTTCGCGCGGGTGATCGATGAGCGCCTCGAAGACGCGTTCGAGGTGCTGGCCGACATGGTGTCGAACGCGCTGCTCGCACAAGACGCAGTGCTCTCTGAGCGCGAGGTCGTCCTCGAGGAGATCGCCCGGCACGACGACACGCCCGACGACGCCGTGCACGACCTGTTCGCCTCCGCGCTGCTTTCGGGCCACCCGCTCGGCGAGCCCGTGCTGGGGCGTCGCGAGACCGTCGGGGCGTTCACCCGCGAGGCCGTGGCGAGCTTCAAGCAGCGCCACTACACCGCGGGGAACCTCGTCGTCGCGGCCGCAGGCCACGTCGACCACGCTCGCGTGGTGGCGTGCGTGGAGCGCTGGCTCGCCGTCCCGCGCTCACAGGCGAGTGACCGCCGGCTGGCATCCCCGACGCCGGCCCCAAACCTGCGCGTCGTGACGCGCGAGACCGAGCAGGCCCACATCTGCTGGGGAGTCCCTGGCCTTCCTGCTCGCTCTGACGAACGGTTCGTCCTGGCGGTGCTCGACGGGCTGTTCGGCGGAGGGATGGCCTCCCGGTTGTTCCAGGAGGTCCGCGAGAAGCGGGGGCTCGCGTACGCGGTCTACTCGTACCACTCGCTGTTCCTCGACACCGGAGAGGTCGTCGTCTACGCAGGCACGCGTCCCGACAACGCTCGCGAGGTCGTGCGCATCGTTTCCGAAGAAGCGGCGCGGCTGGCCGCCGATGGAGCGTCCGACGAGGAGGTGCACCGCGTAAAGGAGCACCTCAAGGGGCAGATGGTGTTGTCGCTTGAGAACACGCGCGCACGGATGAGCCGCCTCGGCAAGAGCGCGGTGACCGACACAGAGATCCTGTCGGTCGACGAGCTCATCGCTCGCATCGACGCGGTGACGCCCGGCGACGTGCATGTGCTCGCCCAGAAGCTCTTCGGCCAGCCGAAGACCATCGCGATGATCGCTCCGCTCGACGCGGACGCGGTCGCGGAGTTCGCACGATGAGCGCGCGGAGGTGACGATGATGATCCGTGTAGCCGTCACAGGCGCATACGGGAAGATGGGCAGGGAGGTCGTCCGCGCGGTTGCTGCCGAGCCGGACATGGCAGTCGTAGCAGCCATCGACCCGCTGCACGCGGGCGAGACGGTAGAAGGCGTCCGGGTCACCGCGGACTTGAAGGACGCCATCACCGCGAGCGCACCGGACGTCCTCGTCGACTTCACCAGGCCCGAGGCGGTGGTACAGAACGTCAGGACTGCAGCGCTCGCGGGCGTCGATTGCGTGGTCGGCACCACCGGCGTGCCTGTGGAGTCCTTCGATGAGATCGCCACCCAAGCACCAGAGGGCGTGTGCGTGTTCGTGGCGCCGAACTTCGCGATCGGCGCGGTCCTCATGATGCGCTTCGCCCAGGAAGCGGCCCGCTTCATGCCGCACGTCGAGATCGTCGAGCTCCACCACGACAGGAAGGCTGACGCTCCGTCGGGTACTGCCCTGCGCACCGCCGAGAGGATCGCGCAGGCCCGCTCGGCCGTGCCCGCGGCCCCGGGACGAGAGACCGAGGTCGCCGATGGCGCCCGCGGCGCCGTGGTCGCCGGCGTGACGGTGCACTCGGTGCGCCTGCCGGGGCTCGTCGCACACCAAGAGGTCATCTTCGGAGGCCAAGGCCAGACGCTGACGATCAGGCACGACTCGATCGACCGCACGAGCTTCATGCCTGGCGTCGTGCTCGCCATCCGTTCTGTCCGCAGTCGCAGCGGCCTGGTCGTCGGGCTCGAGGAGCTCCTTGGGCTGTGACCGCCGAGACCCCTATCGTCGTGATGAAGTTCGGCGGGACGTCCGTGGCGACCGCCGAAGGACGGGCGGCGCTCGCACGCCGAGTGCTCGAAGCGCTGGAAGCCGAACGCCGGCCCGTGGTCGTCGTCTCGGCGATGGGCCGCCGTGGGGACGCCTACGCCACCGACACGCTGCTCGGCCTCATCGGGAGGCTGCCGTCGACGCCTGAAGAGCGCGACCTCCTGGCTTCAGTGGGAGAGGTCATATCGGCCGTGGTCGTCGCCGCGGAGCTGCGAGCGGCGGGGATCGAGTCCCGCGCCTTCACCGGCGCCGATGCCGGCATCCGCACCGACGGCGTCCACGGCAACGCGACCGTGACGGAGATCCGCCCCTACGCGCTGCTGACCGCGCTGGAGGACCGGGTCGTCCCGGTCGTCGCCGGCTTCCAGGGCGTCGGCCCTGACGGGTCCATCACCACGCTCGGCCGCGGCGGGAGCGACACCACCGCGTGCGCCCTCGGAATCGCGCTCCAGGCGGAGTCGGTCGAGATCTACACCGACGTCGACGGCGTCATGACGGCAGACCCGCGCGCATGCGACGCCGCGACTGTGCTCACGGTCATCCGGTCTGACGAGCTCCACCAGATGGCCCAGCACGGGGCCCGAGTCGTCCACACGCCCGCTGCGGAGATGGCTGCAGCGAGCGGCCTTACCGTACGCGTGCGGAACACCTTCTCCGACCATCCGGGCACGCTGGTGGCGGACATCGCCGCGTACCAGCCGCGGTCCGTCGCCACGGCCGTCTCCCAGATCCGCAGCGTCGCGCGGTTCCTGGTCGATCTCGAGGCGCCCGCAGGCACTCGGGAGCACACGACGGCGCAGACCGCCGTGTTCCAAGCCATGGCCGATGCGGGCATCTCCCTCGACATGTTCACGCCGACCGACGGGAAGCTCGTCTTCTCCGTGGCTGCTGCCGACGTCGAGAGCGTGCAGGCCGCCCTCAAGCGCCTCGGCAAGCCGTTCGCCGTCGAGCAGCCGCTCGCGAAAGTCACCCTCATCGGCGCCGGGATGCACGGTGTCCCCGGCGTCATGGCGCGCGTCGCCCGGTGCCTCGACGAGGCCGGCGTGACGATCCTGCAGACCGCCGACAGCCACGCCACGATCTCGGTCCTCGTTCCCGACGAGCAGGCCGAGACGGCCGTCAAGGCGCTGCACGACGGGTTCCGCCTCGGTGACGGCTGAGCCCGTCTTCAAACGGCCCGGACTGCCCAGTGTGGCACAATACTGGAGTCGAAGCCCGCAGGCATGCGGGCCATGCATGGAATCGTCGCTGATGAGGAGCACGACATGAGCACGCCACGGTTCGGCCGCCTGATCACGGCCATGGTCACGCCGTTCACGCCCGACCTCGAGCTCGACCTCGGGCGCGCGCAGGAGCTCGCGGTCCGTCTGTTGGACGAGGGTTCGGACGCGCTCGTGCTGTGCGGGACCACGGGCGAGTCGCCCACGGTCTTCTACGACCAGAAGATGGACCTCTTCCGCGCAGTCGTCGAGGCGGTGGACGGGCGCGCCCCGCTGATCGCGAACGTCGGAGACAACTGCACGGCCGACTCCGTCGAGTTTGCCCGCGATGTGGCGAAGCTCGGCGTCGACGGCCTCATGGCCGTGGTGCCCTATTACAATAAGCCGCCGCAGGAAGGCCTGTACCGGCACTTCCGGGCCATCGCAGAGGCCGTCGACCTGCCCGTCGTCTTGTACAACATCCCCGGCAGGTGCGTGATCAACATGGAGCCGGCGACGATCCTGCGGCTGGCGCACGACGTCGAGAACATCGTGGCGCTCAAGCAGGCGAACGCCGACCTGGCGCAGGCGGCCACCGTCATCTCGCAGGCTCCCGACGGCTTCGAGGTCTTCGCGGGAGATGACGAGCTCACGCTGCCGATGATGGCGCTCGGCGGGACTGGCGTGATCTCGACGATCGGCAATGTCGCGAGCCGCCGTTTCCGCGAGCTGGTCTACGCACAGGCCGAAGGCGACCACACGCGAGCCCTGCGTGTGCACCTCGAACTGCTGCCGCTCATGAAGGCGCTCTTCATGACGAGCAACCCGATCATGGTCAAGAAGGCGCTCGAGCTCATCGGCTTCCCCGTCGGGGGGCTGCGTCTGCCGCTGGTGGAGGCCACCGAGGAGCAGACCGCCGAGCTCGCGCGCGTGATGCGGCACCTCGGCATGATCGACTGAGCAACACGCTGAAGGGCCGCCTGAGGACAAGGAGAACGGAACTCACCGCATGACCAAACGCAAGGAACGCCTGCGCGTCATCCCCTTAGGCGGGCTTGACGAGATAGGCAAGAACATGACCGTGCTTGAGCTCGGCAACGACATGATCGTGATCGACGCCGGGCTGATGTTCCCGGACGACGACACGCCGGGCGTCGACCTCATCCTTCCGGACTACTCGTACGTGCTCAAGCGCAAGGACAAACTGCGCGGGATCGTCATCACGCACGGCCACGAAGACCACACCGGGGCGCTCCCGTACCTGCTCAAGGACCTCGGGCAGCCCGTCCCCGTGCTCGGGACCCGCCTCACGCTCGGGCTCGTGAAGGGCAAGCTCGAGGAGCACCGCATCACCAAGCCCAAGCTCCGCGAGATCAAGCCGGGCAGCCACGTGAGCCTCGGCGTCTTCGGCCTCGACTTCCTCGCGGTGAACCACTCGATTCCAGACGGCGTCGCGGTCCTCGTGCGCACGCCGGTGGCGACGGTTCTGCACACGGGGGACTTCAAGCTCGACCAGACCCCGATCGATGGGCGTCTCACAGACTACGCGGGCTTCACGAAAGCCGGGCGCGCTGGAGTCACGCTCTTGCTGTCCGACTCCACGAATGCAGACTCCCAGGGGCACACGCCGAGCGAAGCGGTGGTGGGGGAGACGCTTCGGGCGGTCTTCGCGCAGGCGACGGGCCGCATCATCGTGGCGTCCTTCGCATCGCACATCCACCGCCTGCAACAGGTCTGCGACGCCGCGCTCGCATCGGGGCGCAAGGTCGTCGTGACCGGCCGCTCGATGGTGAACAACACCCGCATCGCCCGGGACCTCGGCTACCTCGACATCCCTGACAGCGAGATCGTCGACGCGTACGAGATGAAGGGGCTGCCTCCCGAGAAGGTCGTCGTGCTGTGCACCGGCAGCCAAGGCGAGCCGCTCTCGGCGCTCGCGCGCATCGCGAACCGCGACCACAAGACCGTCTCGATCGAGCCCGGCGACACCGTCATCATCTCGGCCTCGCCGGTGCCGGGCAACGAGAAGGCCGTCTCGCGCGTCATCAACCGCCTGCATAAGGCTGGCGCCACGGTCATCCATAAGGGTTCGGCTCAGGTGCACGTCTCGGGCCACGGCGCATCCGAAGAGCTCAAGCTCATGTTGAACATGACCCGTCCGCGGTACTTCGTGCCGATCCACGGCGAGACGCGGCATCTCCACGCGCACGCGAAGCTCGCGGCGTCTGTGGGGCTGCGCGATGACGCGATCTTCGTGCTCGAGAACGGCCAGTGCCTCGAGATCGACGAGAGCGGCGTCCGCCTCGCCGAACACGTGGAGAGCGGCGTGAAGTACGTCGACGGCCTGTCTGTGGGCGACGTCGGGCAGGTGGTGCTCCGCGACCGGCAGGTGCTGTCCAGCGACGGGATCGCCATGATCGTCGTCGTGATCGACGCGCAGACCGGACGCGTCGCAGCCGAGCCTGAGATCGTGATGCGAGGCGTCGTCCTTACAAGCTCAGATGACGCAGACGTCGTGGAGGAGATGCGCGCACGGGTGCACAAGGTTCTCGCACGGACCTCGTCCGAGGGCGTGACGGACCACGGCGTCATCAAGAAGGCTCTTCGCGACTCGTTGTCGTCGTTCGTCTGGGAGCGGAGCAGGATGCGCCCGATGATCATCCCCGTCGTCCTGGAGGTCTGAGTGAGCGTCTGGCACGCCATCGTCCTGGGGATCGTGCAGGGCGTCACCGAGTTCTTGCCGATCTCCTCGGACGGACACCTCGCGGTCGCCTACCATGCGCTGGGCATGCGGCCGGACCTCACGTTCGAAGTCTTCCTCCATGCGGCGACGTTGCTCGCGATGCTGGCGTACTTCCGCCACGACCTGCGAGCGGTAGCGCGCGCCATCGCGTCCCGCCGGCCCGAAGACCAGCACGAACGGCTCCTGGCGGTGCGGATCGCGGGCGTGACCGTTGTCAGCGCCGCGGTCGCGCTCGCGATCTCCCCGCTGGTCGAACCGGCCGCCGAGTCGCTGCCGTGGATCGGCGCCGGCTTCTTCCTCACTTCCGCGCTCATGCTCGCCGCCGAGCTGTCGAGACGCGCGAGCGGCCGCATCGACGGAGCCGCGCTCGGTCCGATCGCCGTCGTCCTCGTCGGCGTCCTCCAGGGGCTCGCAGCCTTGCCCGGAGTCTCGCGCTCAGGCTCCACGATATCCGCAGGCATGCTCTCCGGCCTCAGCCGCCAGTCTGCGGCCCGATTCTCCTTCCTCTGCGGCATCCCGATCATCGCGCTGGCTGCAGCCAGAGACGCCGTGGGGCTGCTCACGGGCGCGACCGTGCTGCCAGGGATAGCTCCGTCGGCGGCCGGCTTCGTCGCCGCCGCCGTGTCCGGCTACCTCGCGATCGCCGCGCTGCTCGGATTGGTGAAACGCCACGGCCTGTGGGTGTTCTCTGCGTATACGGCGCTGCTCGGAGCAGGTATGCTCGTGCTGGCTGCACGCTCGTGAGAGGTCGAGATGGGACGCACTGCTGGACGGACTCGGAGATCGTCGAAGGCGAACGGAACGGCACGTGCGGACGCCCGGCCGCCCGCACGGCGGCGAGTGCTTGACGACGACGCTCGGCGGGAGGTCGCCGGCGTCCTGGTGAGCGCCGCGGCGCTTGCGCTCGCGATCTCCGTCGTGAACCCGTCCGCAGGCGTCGTGCCCGGCTTCGTGGCCCGCACGCTCGGCCTCGGCATCGGCATCGGAGCATACGTCTTGCCCTTCGTGGTGCTCCTCTGGGGAGCGAGCTTCTTCGTCCGCTCGGTGCGGATCGATGAGGTCCGCGTCGGCGCAGGGCTCGCGCTGGTCGTCGTGTCGGTCATCTCGATCGCCGCGGTCGGCGCCCCGATCGCGGTGTTCTGGGAGCCCGACGTCCTCACGGCCCGCGGAGGGTACCTCGGCGGGGGGATCGCCTGGGCCTCGCGCATGCTGTTCGGACCGACGATCTCCTACGTGCTGCTCGCCGCCGCCGTCGTCGTCGGACTGGTGATAGCCGGAATGCCGCTCTCGGAGCTGCTCGAGAAGGTGGTCCGCGCAGCCCGCCGGGCACCGGAGGGCGCTTCGTTCAACGACGCCCCGTCGCCCCGGCGACGGGCTCCTGAGCAGCCGACGCTTCCGCTGACGGACGCTGAGGCCGACCGCGCCGCCGTCGAGGCCCTCCCGAGCCCGAAACGCCGCCGCACCGACCCTGAAGCCCGCCGCGCCACGGTGCCGACGACGGCAGTCGTCGCTCCGCGGCCCGCGCAGGGCTTCGAGCTGCCGCCGATGGGCCTGCTCAAGCGGAGCTCGACGTCCGCAGGCGTCCATCGCGCGAACGAGCGCGAGCTGAAGACCACCGCGCAGGTCATCGAGCAGACCCTGGCGACGTTCGACATCCCCGCGCGCGTCGTGGACTGGATCCCGGGACCGACGGTCACGATGTTCGAGGTCGAGATCGCCCGCGGCGTCAAGGTCGGGCGGGTGACGGCGCTCGCAGACGACCTTGCGCTCGCGCTCGCGGCGCCGACCATCCGCATCCTCGCCCCGATCCCCGGCAAGAGCTACGTCGGCATCGAGGTGCCGAACGAGCGGCGCGCCACGGTCACGCTCGCCGACGTCCTCGAAGGCGGGGCGGCGTCGCACCCGAGCCCGCTGCTGCTCGCAATCGGGAAGGACGTCGCGGGCGACGCCGTGCTCGCCGACCTCGCGCCGATGCCGCACCTGCTCATCGCCGGCGCGACAGGCACGGGCAAGAGCGTGTGCATCAACGCCATCCTCATGTCCATCCTCATGCGGGCGACGCCGGCCGAGGTGCGCCTCATCCTCATCGACCCGAAGCGCATCGAGCTCAGCCTCTACAACGGCGTCCCGCACCTGTACGTGCCGGTCGTCACCGAGCCGAAGGAGGCCGCGTCGGCGCTTGCGTGGGCGGTCAGCGAGATGGAGTCGCGCCTGAAGCAGCTGCAGCGCGCCAACGCGCGCAACATCGCCCAGTACAACGCGCTCGTCCACGACGGCCGCGGCCCGGAGGGCGCCGAGCCGATGCCGTACATCGTCATCGTCATCGACGAGTTGGCGGACCTCATGCTCGTCGCCGCCAAGGAAGTCGAGGACTCGATCTGCCGGCTCTCGGCGCTCGCCCGCGCCGCGGGCATCCACCTCGTGGTCGCCACGCAGCGCCCGAGCACCGACATCATCACCGGCCTGATCAAGACCAACATCACGAACCGCATCGCATTCGCGGTCTCGTCCGGCATCGACAGCCGCGTCATCCTCGACCAGCCCGGCGCCGAGAAGCTCGTCGGGCAGGGCGACATGCTCTTCTCGATGCCCGTCTGGCCGAAACCGAAGCGCATCCAGGGCGCCTTCGTCACCGAAGACGAGATCATGGCGGTCGTCGACCACCTCAAAGCGCAAGCCGAGCCCGACTACCACGAGGAGATCTTGCACCTCAAAGTGACCCCCGGCGGCGCGGCGGACGCGGAGGGGGAGGAGGACCCGCTGCTGTGGGAGGCCGCCGACATCGTCGTGACGACCGGCATGGGCTCGACGTCGCTCCTGCAGCGGCGTCTCAAGGTCGGCTACGCACGGGCAGGACGCATCATGGACATGCTGGAGTCGCGCGGCATCGTCGGCCCGCCGGACGGCAGCAAGCCCCGCGAGGTGCTGGTCGACGTCGAGGAGCTGGAGGCGATCAAGGCCTTCGAGCGAGAGAGCCGCGCGAGCGGGGACTGACCCGCCAGGCACCACGAGGAGGACGCCATGCCCGTCGGACAGCGGTTGGCAGACGAGCGCCGGGCCCAGGGCAAGAGCCTGGCCGACATCTGCGCGGCCACGCGCATCATGGCCTCGAAGCTCGAGGCGCTCGAGCACGGCCGGCTCGACGAGCTGCCGGCTCCCGCGTACGTGCGAGGGTACATCACGGCGTACGCACGGGCCCTCGGGCTCGACCCGGCTCCGTTCCTCGCCGAGTACGAGCGTGACGCGGGAGGAGCGTCCTCTGGCGTGCGCCTCTCCGACATGCCCGAGATGGAGTCCGTCGTCCCGCTCGGCCATCAGGCGCACGCCGTGCCCCGGCGCGTATGGCTCGTCGTGGTCGCCGTCGTGATCGTGGCGTCGCTCGCCGCGTGGATCGTCCGGATCGTGTCTGCGCCGGCCGCCGACGTCCCGCCGGTTCCCCCTGCAGGCCCCGCGCGGACCGCTCCGGCCACCGGAGCGCCTGCCGTCAGCGTGCCTGCGACCTCGGAGGCTCCCGCGTCCCCTGATGCCGCATCGGCCGCGTCGTCTCAGCCGTTCACGCTCGTCGTCGCGGTGGCGCCAGGCGCCGCCTCGTGGCTCCGCGTCACCGTCGACGGCCGCCTGGCGTACGAAGGGACCCTCACAGGCGGCTCGACGAAGCAGTGGACGGTCGAGCGGGAAGCAGTCGTCCGAGCGGGCAAACCCAGCGCCGTGACCGTCACGCGCGACGGCGCTCAGGTATCATTCACGAGCGCCGGCGGCGTCGGCGTCGCGACCATCACGGCAGCACCCTGAGAGGAAGGCGATGGGCAAGGAGCAGAGCTTCGACATCGTGTCGCAGGTCGACATGCAAGAGGTGGACAACGCGGTCCAGCAGACTTCCAAGGAGATCGCGCAGCGGTACGACCTCAAAGACACCGGCGCGACGGTGTCGCTCGACCGCAAAGCGGCGCAGGTCGCTTTGACCGCGCCGAGCGATTTCGTGCTCCGGCAGGTCAAAGACGTCCTGGCGAGCAAGCTCGTGCGGCGCGGCATCGACCTGAAGGCGCTGAGCTGGGGGACCGTTCAGCAAGCGTCCGGCGGCTCCGTCAAAGTCGCTGCCACCGTCGTCAACGGCATCCCGGACGACGTCGCCCGGAGGATCTCGAAGGACGTGCGAGACCTCAAGCGCAAGGTGCGCGTCGCGATCGAGGGCGACAAGGTGCGCGTGTTCTCGCCGAGCAGAGACGAGCTCCAAAGCGTGATCGCGCACCTCAGGGCGCAAGACTATGGCATCCCGCTCCAGTTCACCAACTACCGCTGAGCGCGACGCGAAGGCGCCTGCAGTCGCGTTCGTCACGCTCGGGTGCCCGAAGAACGAGGCGGACTCGGACCGCATGGCGGGCCTCCTGGCGCAGTCGTTCCGAATCGCGACGGAGATCGACGAGGCCGACGTGCTCGTGCTGAACACCTGCGCGTTCATCCAGAGCGCGGTCGAAGAGGCCATCGACGAGGTGCTCGCCGCGATCGAGTGGCGCGCGGCTCGACCCGGGCGTCGGCTCGTCGTCGCAGGCTGCCTGCCGTCGCGGTACGGCGAAGACCTCGCGGCAGAGCTGCCCGAGGTTGACGCGTTCGTGCCCGTCGCCGAGGAGGAGAGCATCGTCAGCGTCGTGTCGGATCTCGTGGCGGTCAGCGCGTCACGGGCCGCCGCTGGCCCCGACGTGCGGGCGGTCCCGCTGCCCACGGCGTACCTCAAGGTGTCGGACGGCTGCGACCGCCGATGCGCGTACTGCACCATCCCGGCGATTCGCGGGCCGCATCGCAGCCGCTCCCGCTCAGAGGTGCTGGCCGAGGCCCGCATGCTCATCGAGGCTGGCGTGAAGGAGATCGTGCTGGTCGGGCAGGACGTCACACGCTGGGGGAGCGACCTTTCGGGACGCCCCTCGTTCGCGCAGCTCGTAAGCGATGTCGCGTCGCTCGACGGCGACTACCGCGTGCGGCTCATGTACCTGCAGCCCGACGGCGTCACCGACGAGCTCCTGCGAGCCATCGCCGAGCACCGACGCGTGTGCCGCTACCTCGACGTCCCCGTCCAGCACGCGTCGCGTACCGTCTTGCGAGCGATGGGACGCAGGGGAGACGCGCGTTCCCTCCTCGCGCTCGTGGAACGCATCCGCGAGACGCTGCCGGACGCGACGCTTCGCACCACGGTCATGCTCGGATTTCCCGGCGAGACGCGGCGCGACGTCGAGGAGCTCCACCGGTTCCTCCGAGCCGCTCGTTTCGACTACGTCGGCGTGTTCGCGTTCTCGCCGGAAGAGGGCACCGCCGCGGCGTCCCTGCCCGGCCAGGTGCCTCTCCGCACCCGGCGCGCCAGGGCCCAGCGCACGCGAGACCTCGCCGACGAGATCGGGACCTCGATGGCGGCGCGCTGGCTCGGCCGCAGCGTCCGCGTCCTCGTCGAGGGGGAGGAGGAGGGCCTCACCGTCGGCAGGACCTGCGCGCAGGCGCCCGAGATCGACGGCGTGACGCTCTTCCCACAGAAGGCGCCTCGGGGTACCTTCGTCACGGTCAGCGTGACCGAGACGCACGGATACGACCTCTTCGGGGAGGCTGACGAGTGAGCCCGCTGAACAGCATCGCCAACCGGGTGACGCTGGCGCGCGTCGTCTTCATCCCGATATTCTTGGCCATCCTGCTCGCCCGGCTCCCGGTCTGGGGCCCGTGGCTCGCGGCCGCCGTCTTCGCGTTGCTCGCAGCCACCGATGCCGTCGACGGCTATCTCGCCCGCTCGCGCAACGAGGTCACCACCTTCGGCAAGTTCATCGACCCGATCGCCGACAAGCTCCTGGTCACCGCGGCGCTCGTCGCGCTGGTCGAGCTGGGCCGGCTGCCGTCGTGGATCGCGGTGCTCATCATCAGCCGCGAACTGGTGGTCTCAGGGCTCCGGCTGGTGGCCGTGGCCGAGGGCCGGGTGATCGCCGCGTCCGTCTGGGGCAAAGCGAAGACGGTGCTGCAGACGGTCGCGATCGTCTCGTTCATCGTCAAGGACAGCTCCGTCATCGTTCAAGCGGCGGGGCAGGCCGGAGCGCACGCGTTCGGCGTCGCCGCCTGGGTCGTCATGGTCGCCGCGATGCTGGCCACCGTGGCGTCGATGGTCGACTACTTCTATCACGCGAGGGACATACTCGCCGGTCCGTGGACGAGCGGAGGCGGCAGTGCCTGAGCGTCGGGCCGCAGCAATCCTGACGGTCGGCACGGAACTTACGACCGGCCTGCGCGTCGACACCAACACCGCCCGCATCGCCGCCGAATGCGTCGCAGCCGGGTTCCGCGTGTCCGAGGCGGTCACGGTCGCAGACGACGCCGGCGTCATCGCGGCTTCCATAGCGCGGCTCGTGCGCGCGAACGATCTCGTTGTCGTGACCGGCGGGCTGGGTCCCACGCACGACGACCTCACGCGGGAGGCGGCCTCGCTCGCGCTGGACCTTCCGCTGCGGCCGGATCCAGATATCGTCGAGCGGCTGCAGGCCGTGGCCGACCGCCACAAGGAGGGCGCGGCGCGCGAGCAGGTCCTCCGTCAGGCCCTCGTGCTCGAAGGAGCGCGCGTGCTGCAACCGACGACCGGCACCGCACCCGGGCAGGTCGTCCGAACGGGCGCGTGCACGCTCGTGCTCCTTCCCGGGCCGCCGAGCGAGATGCTGCCGATGCTTCACGAGGTGCTCGGCGAGCGACGCGAGACTGCGGATCCGGTCGTGCTGAAGTGCGCGCGGATCACGGAGTCCGATGCGCAAATGCGCGCGCAGTCAGCGCTCGCGGCTCACCCGGGGGTCGACCTGACGGTGCTCGCGTCGCCTGCGCTCGTCGACGTCGTGCTGCTGGACGCAGGCGCTGGCCGCGACGGGCTCGTCGACGCTGCTCACGCGGTAGCCCTGGCGCTCGGCGAGGCGTGCTACTCGATGGACGGGGCGTCGCTTGCCGAAGCGGTCGTCAGGCTCGCGCGAGCGACGTTCAGGACGGTCGCGACCGCGGAATCGTGCACCGGCGGCATGGTCGCAGCGGCCATCACGGACGTGCCCGGGGCGTCGGACGTCTTCGCCGGCGGCGTCGTCGCATACAGCAACGCCCTCAAGACGGCGCTGCTCGGCATCCCTGAGGCCACGCTCGCTGCGCACGGGGCCGTCTCGCGAGAGACGGCCGAGGCGATGGCGCGGGGAGCCCAGGCGCTCGGTGCAGATGCGGCCGTCGCGACGACGGGCATCGCGGGGCCGGGCGGCGGGACGCCCGAGAAGCCCGTCGGTCTCGTGTGGGTCGCCGTGGCGGTCGGGGAGACGACTGAGGCCTACGAGCTCCGTCTGCACGGCGACCGCGACGGCGTCAGGAGACGCGCGACGGTCCACGCGCTCGACCTGCTTCGGCTCCGACTCGAACGGTCGTGAGGGCGTGAGGGCGTTCTTCGCCATCGGGCTCGACGGACCGATGCGCGCCGCCCTCGTGCGCGCCCGGGAAGCGTTCTGCGACGCGGCGCCTGCGTGGCGCTCCGAGAAGTGGGTCTCCGAGGAGAATCTGCACCTGACGCTCGCGTTCCTCGGAGACGTCCCGGAAAGCGCCCTCGCCGCGCTCGCAGAGGACGCGGCCGCCCGCGTCGCCGGCGTGGCGCCGTTCACCCTCACCGCGAAGGATCTGCGCGCCGTGCCCCGGCCGCGCGCGGCCACCATGCTCTGGTGCACGGTCGGCCAGGGGGAGCAGGAGGCGGCCGGCCTCGCCGCGACGCTCCAGGAAGCGGCTGCGCTGCACGGCATCGACCTTCCCGGACGGCCCTTCGCCGCGCACCTGACGCTCGTGCGCTCCCGGCGCCCGCGGCACGCGCCAGCAGACGCGCTGGCCTCGGCGGCAGAAGCGCTCGCCGCCGCCGGCCCGCCGGCCGGGATGTCAGTCACGGATGTCATGCTGTGCTCGAGCACGTTGACGCCGCGAGGACCCATCTACGGCACGCTCGCGCGCCTTCCGCTCCGCGGGGATTGACACCGAACAGGTGTTCGTATAGCGTAGGACGTGCCTCAGGGGTCGCCCGTCGTGGGCCGAAGGAGCAGAGGAGCCATGGAGACGGACAAGGAAAAAGTGCTCGACTTGACGCGCGAGCAGATCGAGCGGAAGTTCGGCAAGGGGTCGCTCATGCGGCTCGGCGAGCACGCGGCCGTCGCGGGGATCAGCGCCATACCCACGGGGTCGCTGGCGCTCGACGCCGCGCTCGGCATCGGCGGCGTGCCTCGCGGGCGCATCGTCGAGATATTCGGGCCGGAGTCCTCAGGAAAGACGACGCTCGCCCTGCAGATCGTCGCCGAGGCACAGCGCATGGGCGGCGTCGCCGCGTACATCGACGCTGAGCACGCCCTCGACCCGACGTACGCCGCACGCATCGGCGTCGACATCGACGAGATCTTGATCTCGCAGCCCGACACGGGCGAGCAGGCGCTGGAGATCGCCGACATGCTCATCCGGTCCGGAGCCATCGACGTCATCGTGGTCGACTCCGTCGCCGCACTCGTCCCGCGCGCCGAGCTGGAAGGCGAGATGGGTGACGCCACCGTCGGTCTCCAGGCCCGGCTCATGAGCCAGGCCATGCGGAAGCTCGCCGGGTCGCTCAACAAGTCCAACACGACCTGCATCTTCATCAACCAGCTCCGCGAGAAGGTCGGGGTGATGTTCGGGAACCCCGAGACGACCTCGGGCGGCCGCGCGCTGAAGTTCTACGCGTCCGTGCGAATCGACGTGCGCCGCGTGGACTCGATCAAGCAGGGCTCTGAGATCGTGGGCAACCGGGTCCGGGCGAAGGTCGTCAAGAACAAGGTCGCACCTCCATTCCAGCAGGCCGAGTTCGACATCATGTACGGCCAGGGCATCTCCAAGGAAGGAAGCCTGCTCGACCTCGGCGTCGAAGAGGGCGTCGTGGCGAAGTCAGGCGCCTGGTACACCTACGGCGACGAACGGCTCGGACAAGGCCGTGAGGCCGCCAAGGACTTCCTGCGCGAACACACCGATATCCGCGACAGGATCGAACGCGAGCTGCGCGACAAGCTCGGGCTGCCGGACCCGGCGCGTCGCGACACGCTGGAGGAATGACGCGGCTGGCGACGATCACCGACATCGAGCGAGTCTCCAACTCACGACGGGCGCGGCGCATCTGGCTCGACGGTGAGCCGTTCCGGACGACCTCGGCAGCGGTGATCAAGATGCTTCGCTTGGGCGTCGGCGATGCGGTCGACCCGCAACGGCTTGCGACCCAATGCGACGCGCTTGAGCGAACGGCGGCACGCGAACGAGCGATCGGCCTCTTGGCACGCCGCGAGTTCAGCGTCCACCAGCTCGCCAGCAAGCTCGCCGACGACGGATACGCACCCGCCACGGTCGACGAGACCCTCGGCCGTCTCGTCGCATCGGGGCTCGTCGACGACGCGCGCTTCGCTGAGACCCTCGTCAGGGCGCGCACGCGAGCAGGGTACGGGCTCCGCGCGATCCGCCGCGATCTCGAGCGCGCAGGCATCCCGACGCACTTGGCGGATGCCGCGCTCGACGCCGCCGCCGATGGCGAGGGCGCCGTCGACGCCACAGCGGTCGCCCGCCGCCTCGCACGCCCTCACGACGACGTGCGCAAGCTCGCCGCTCGGCTGGTTCGTCGCGGGTTCGAGTTCGACGAGTCGCTGTCCGCCGCACGCACCGCGTTGTGTGATGGGACGCCTGGGACGGGCGCGGCCGATGACGCATCCGGTTGAGAGCCCTGCGCCAGGCGCGCCCTTCTTGACGCTGCTCGCGCCTGCCGGGTACCATCAGCACGGCAAATGTGATCGAATCGACGCCCTCGCTGGACGTCGATGTGCATGCAGGAACCGGTGAAGACAGCCTCTCGTGCAGAGCGCAGATGCTCTGCCGTTCTGCTATACGCGTCGACCCGATTCCTCATGTGGTCTATCGCACTTGCCGGGCGCGTGGGCGTCCGGCGCTGACCGGCAACGGCGGGGGAGCGACCCCTCCCTTCCGGCGCAGGCCGCCCGCTCCGTGCAGGCCCATGCGCCCGCACTGTACGACGCGACCGGAAGGAGGGGACACGTGATATTCGTGTACATCCTCGTCTCCCTCGTCCTCGGCGCTGCTATCGGCTACTTCGCGCACCGGTACTTCGTATCGGACGCCATCGCGCGCTCCCGCGAATCGGCAGAGCGGCTCCTGGAGGATGCCAAGCGGCAGGCTGAGACCACCAAGAAGGAGATGCTCCTCGAAGCCAAGGACGAGATCTTCAAGATGAAGGCTCAGGCCGAGGAGGAGAACAAGGAGCGCCGCAAGGAGCTCACTGCGCTCGAGAACCGCCTGATGCAGCGCGAGGAGGCTTTGGAGCGCCGCGCTGAGGCGCTCGACAAACGCGAGCACCAGCTGTCGAGCATGCAGGGCCAGATCCAGAAGATGGAGCGCGACCTGCAGGAGGCCATCGCGCAGGAGCGCGAACGCCTCGAAGCGCTCGCGGGGATGACGACCGAGCAGGCCCGCCAGGTCCTGCTCGACCGCGTGCGCCAGGACGTGACGCAGGACGCGGCGATGATCATCCGAGAGGCCGAGACGCGCGCCCGCGAGGAGGCGGACCGGAAGGCCCGCAACATCGTCAGCATCGCGATCCAGCGCGTCGCCGCAGACCACACCGCGGAGTCGACGGTCTCCGTCGTGCACATACCCTCGGACGACCTCAAAGGCCGCCTGATCGGGCGCGAAGGGCGCAACATCCGCGCCTTCGAGCAGCTCACGGGCATCAACCTCATCATCGACGACACGCCCGAGGCGGTCATCCTTTCGTCGTTCGACCCCGTGCGGCGCGAGATCGGCCGCGTGACCCTCGAAGGTCTCATCGCTGACGGCCGGATCCACCCGGCACGCATCGAGGAGATGTTCGCCAAGGCCACGGCCCTCGTGGAGCAGCAGATCCGCGATGCCGGCGAGGCGGCCGCGCTCGACGCCGGCATCCCGAACCTGCACACCGATCTGGTACGCACCCTCGGGCGGCTCAAGTTCCGCACGTCGTACGGTCAGAACGTGCTGAAGCACTCCCTCGAGGTAGCGCACCTGGCCGGCGTCATCGCGAGCGAGCTCGGCGTCGATCCGAAGACGGCGAAGCGCGCGGGACTGCTCCACGACATCGGCAAGGCGATCGACCACGAGGTCGAGGGGCCGCACGCGGTCATCGGCGCAGACCTCGCCCGGCGGCTCGGCGAGTCTCCGGACGTCGTGCACGCCATCGAGGCGCACCACGCCGACGTCGAGCCCGCGACCGTCGAAGCAGTCATCGTGCAGGCGGCCGACGCCGTGTCCGCGTCCCGTCCGGGCGCCCGGCGCGAGACGCTCGAGAGCTACATCAAGCGGCTCGAGAAGCTGGAGAAGCTCGCAGAGTCGCACAAAGGCGTCGAGAAGTCCTACGCGATGCAGGCCGGCCGTGAGATCCGCGTGATGGTCAAGCCGGAGGAGATATCCGACGCGGAGTCGACGGTGCTCGCTCGCGAGATCGCCAAGCAGATCGAAGACGAGCTGCAGTATCCGGGGCAGATCAAGGTCATGGTCATCCGCGAGAGCCGCGCGATCGAGTACGCGAAGTAAGGAAGCGGTGCGCCCGCGATGAGCGACGATGCGGAGCGGTTGCTGGAGTTCGTCTCGTCCGTCTCCGGCGACGCATACCTCAAGGTCGAGGAGACCTTGGGGGACGGCTTCGTCCGCCTGAAGGTCTCGGAAGCCGAGCGCAGACAGGCGAAGCACGACATCCGGAGCGTCGAGGACGTCGTCGTCGAGCTGCTCCGCAACGCGCGCGACGCGCACGCGCAGCGGATCTTCGTTGCCACCACGCGAGACGGCGACGAACGCCTGCTCACGGTCGTGGACGACGGCGTCGGCGTTCCGGCGCACCTGCACGAGGCCGTGTTCGAGCCACGCGTGACGAGCAAACTCGAGACGATGGTAGTCGACAGGTGGGGCGTGCACGGACGCGGCATGGCCTTGTTCTCGGTCCGCTCCAACACCCGGATCGCGCGGATCGCGTGCTCTGAGCCGCACAAGGGCTGCGCCGTCCAGGTCGTCGCGGACGTCGCGGAGCTCCCCGAGCGGAGCGACCAGTCCACGTGGCCGGAGGTCGAGCCCGACGAGGCCGGCGGGCTCCACGTGGTGCGCGGTCCGCACAACATCGCCCGCCGCGTCATCGAATTCGCTTGCGAGCATCCTGAGACCGCGGTCTACCTCGGGTCTGCGGTCGAGACGGTCGCGACGATGCACGCCGTGGCCCGGTCGGTCCTCGAACCAGGGGACCTGCTGTTCTGCGACGACCCGGCCGCAGTGCCGATCTGGCAGCGTCCGGCGGTGTGCGCGGATGCCGACGAGCTCGTCGAGGTCTCAGCGGCGATGGGTCTCGAGATCTCCGAGCGGTCGGCCCATCGCATCCTCAGCGGCGAGGTCCCAGCGCTGCCGACCGTACTGGAGTCTCTCACGAAGAGCCACAGCGGACCGCGCCAACCTTCGACCCCGGACATCTTCCGCGACCGGCGGTCCGTCAAGCTCGCTGCGACCGACGTCGCGGCCTTCTCCGCCGAGCTCGAAGAGGCCTTCGACGTGCTCGCTGAACGCTACTACATCCGCCTCAAAGGGGAACCGAAGGTCAAGGTCCTCGGCGAGGAGATCCGGGTCCGCTTCCTGTTCGAGAAGGACGAGTAGCGCGGGTTTGGCGGCCGACGCGCCTGCCGCTATACTCTATTCGCCGCACCAGCAGCCCAGATGCCCCAGCCCAGCAGCCCACACCGCAGCGAGACCGCACGACCGATGCAGCAGGAGGCGTACGTGGAAGTCCTCAAGGTCTCCAGCAAGTCCAGCCCGAACTCAGTGGCAGGAGCGCTCGCCGGCGTCATCCGGGAGCACGGCGCCGTCGAGGTCCAGACCGTCGGCGCAGGAGCGCTGAACCAGGCCATCAAAGCCATCGCGATCGCCCGCGGTTTCGTCGCCCCGATGGGCCAGGACCTCGTCTGCACGCCCGCGTTCGCCGACATCGAGATCAACGGCGAGGAGCGGACCGCTATCCGGTTGCTGGTCGAGCCTCGCGCCGCGCGCCACGGCTAGACCGCCCCGCATGACGGTCGACCTGCACATACACAGCACGGCATCGGACGGCGCGCACACCCCCGAGACCCTGGTGCGCATGGCAGCGGAGGCCGGTCTCGCCGCGATCGCCATCGCAGACCACGATACGGTCGCCGCCGTCTCTGCGGCGCAACAGGAGTCCAGCCGCATCGGCGGACCGCGCATCCTGACTGCCGTGGAGCTCTCCGCGCGGGCCTCAGACGGGCGGTCGGTGCACGTGCTCGGCTATCACCTCGACCCGGCGTCGAACGCCCTTCAGGCCTTTCTGGAAGCGCAGCGCGCCGAGCGGCTCCGCCGCGCCGAGCGGATGGTCGAGTCGCTCGCCAAAGCCGGATACCCGGTGACGGTCTCCTCCGTGCTCGCGCACGCGAACGGCGCGTCGGTCGGCCGCACGCACGTGGCGCTGGCCTTGGTCCACGACGGCGCCGTGCCGTCCGTCGGGGCGGCTTTCGCGGAGCTCATCGGCCGCGGCAAGCCGCACTACGTCCCGAAGGCGGTCCCCGACGTCGTCGAGGTCATCGACCTCGTGCACAGCGCAGGCGGTCTCGCCGTTCTCGCGCACCCCGCCGTGAGCGGCGTCCTCGACCTCGTCGAGCCGCTCGCAGCCACGGGCCTCGACGGCGTCGAGGCGTACCACGCGCAGCACACGGTGGCGCAGCGCCAGGAGGTCGCACGCCTCGCTCGGCGTCTAGGCCTTGCGGCAACAGGCGGTTCGGACTTCCACGGCCACCCTGGGGACACGGCGCGCCTCGGCGCAGGCGAGGCTCCCGACGCCGTCCTGGACGAGCTGGACGCACGCCTCGGCCGGCCGTCTGCTCAGCACGAAAGGACGCCCTGAGGTGCGCACCTACCACGTCATCACCTTCGGCTGCCAGATGAACAAGCACGACTCCGAGCACATCGCAGGGCTTCTCGAGTCGCGGCTCGGGCTCGTGCGCGCCGAGGACGCCGAGCACGCCGACGTCGTCGTCTTCAACACCTGCGCGGTGCGCGAGGGGGCCGAGGAGCGCCTCATCGGACAGGTCTCCGCGCTCAAGCCGCTCAAGGCCCTGAACCCGAACCTGGTGATCGCGGTGGGGGGTTGCGTGGCGCAGCACGAACGCTCGCGGCTCTTCCAGATGCTCCCGCACGTCGACGTGGTCTTCGGCACCCACAACATCCCCGAATTGCCGGACCTCATCGCACGCGCCGCGTCCGGAACGCCGGCGCTGTCCGTGCCGGACGAGCCTTCGCTCGACGTCGAGCGCACGCCGTCGATACGCGAGACTCGTTGGCACGCGTGGCTGCCGATAGCGGTCGGCTGCGACAACTGGTGCTCGTACTGCATCGTGCCTCGCACTCGCGGTCGTGAGCGCTCCCGTCCGTTCGACGAGGTCGTCGCCGAGGCGGAGCGCCTGGTCGCGGACGGCGTCGTCGAGATCACGCTGCTCGGCCAGAACGTGAACTCGTACGGCCGGGACCTCTACGGGAAGCCCCGGTTCGCCGAGATCCTCCGGGCCGTCGCCCGTACCGGCGTGAAGCGCCTCAGGTTCGTCACGAGCCATCCGAAAGACCTGTCGGACGACACGCTTCGCGCGATGGCTGAGGAGCCGGCGGTCTGCGAGTACCTTCACCTGCCCGCACAAAGCGGTTCGACCCGCATCCTGCGCGCCATGAACCGCGGCTATAGCAAAGAACAGTACCTCGCTGCCGTCGAGCGCGCATACGAGCTCGTGCCCGGTCTCGCGCTGTCGGGCGACGTCATCGTCGGATTCCCGGGCGAGACGGAGCAGGACTTCGAGGAGACGCTGGACCTCGTGCAGCGCTGCCAGTACGACCAGCTATTCACCTTCCTCTACTCGCCGCGTCCAGGCACGAGGGCAGCGCAGCTCCCGGAAACCGTTCCCTCCGCGATCGCGCAAGACCGCTTCGAGCGCCTGACCGAGCTCGTCCGGGACTCGGCGCTCGAAAAGAACCGCCGGCTCGTCGGAAGCACGGTCGAGGTGCTCGTCGAAGGACCGTCCCGCAAAGACCAGGACATGCTGGCAGGCCGCACCCGTACGAACAAGCTCGTGCACGCGCCGTTCCCGGCGGGCGCGGACCCCGCGTCCCTCGAGGGAACCTTCCTTGCCGTACGCGTTGTCGAAGCGCACGCGTGGCACCTCATGGGCGAGGTCGCTGGGTATCAACGCCAGTAGGACACTGCTCCGCCGGAGGTGATCGCGATGCATGACGGATTCTTCGGCGTCATCGCACCGCACCCGCCCATCATGGTCCCAGAGGTCGGCGGATCGGATGCTGACGTCACGAACGCCTCGGCCGCCGCGCTCAAGGCAGCGGGAGCGATGCTTGCTCGATTCGGTCCCGACGCGGTGGTCGTGATGTCTCCGCACGCCCCGGGCATATCGGACGCATTCGTGGTAGAGACTGCGCCGCGCGTCTCTGGCTCGCTCGCGCAGTTCCGTGCGCCGCAAGTCCGCATCGACGCCACGACCGATACGGACTTGGCCGACGCCATCCTCGACGCCGCAGCCGATGCCGGGGTACCCGCGATCGACCGCGGCGAGTATCCGGCGCTGCACCCCGGCGTGCTGGACCACGGCTTCCTCGTGCCGATGAGCTTCCTCGACCGCGAAGGCCGCTACCCCGTGGTGCTCCTGTCGCTCTCCTGGCTTCCGCTTGCCGAGCACCGACGGTTCGGCGCCGTCGTCGCCCAAGCCGCGCGGCGGCTGGGGCGTCGCGTCGCATTCGTCGCGAGCGGCGACTGCAGCCACCGTCTGACCCCCACGGCTCCTGCGGGCTATTCGCCGCGCGGCGCTGTGTTCGACGCCATGCTCGTCGATACGCTCAAGAACGGCCGCCTGGACGACCTGGTGAACACCGACCTCGCGTTCGCCGAGGAGGCGGGGGAGTGCGGTCTGCGCTCCTTCGTGACGCTCTCCGGATTCCTGCCAGGCGCGTCCACGCGCGTGCTCGCGTACGAAGGCCCGTGGGGCGTCGGATACCTCACGGCGGTCGCCGGGGACCGCGTCCTGCTCGACGAGCTCGCGACGCCGGAGTCGGGCGCGCGCGGCGGCATGCCCGGCGACGACGAGTCACCGCCGGTCGCGCTCGCGCGGCGCGCCATCGAGACCTACGTCCGCACGCGCCGCGTCATCGACCCTGAGCCTGCCGAAGGGCTGCTCGCGACGCAGGCCGGCGCGTTCGTGAGCCTGCACCGCGGCCACGAGCTCCGCGGCTGCATCGGCACCATAGCCCCGACCGCTCCCACGTTGGCCCAGGAGATCGTGCACAACGCCATCCAGGCGGCCACCGCAGATCCCCGCTTCCCGCCGCTTTCGCCAGATGAGCTCGACGACCTCGAGATCTCCGTGGACGTGCTGCACGAGCCCGAGCCGTGCGCCTTCGAGGACCTCGACCCGAAGCAGTACGGCGTCATCGTGAGCGCGGACTGGCGCCGAGGTCTGCTGCTGCCGGACCTCGAGGGCGTCGACACACCTGAGCAGCAGGTCGCGATCGCCATGCGCAAGGCCGGCATCGCGTCAGGCGAACGCGTGCGCCTCGAGCGGTTCAGAGTAGACCGGTACCGGTGATGCTCGAGCTCGCAGGCCGCAAGAACGCAGCGCGCTTCGTCGTCGCCGTCGTCGGACCGACCGGCGTCGGGAAGTCCGAGCTCGCCGACCGCTTGGCAGTGCGGCTCGGCGGCGAGGTCGTCAGCGCCGACTCGATGCAGGTCTACCGCGGCATGGACGTCGGCACCGCCAAAGTCCCGCCGCGCGCCCGCAGCGTGCCGTATCACTGCATCGACCTGGTGGAGCCCGGGACGCCCTTCTCTGCTGCGCTGTACCAGCAACACGCCCGCGCAGCCATCGAGGACATCCTCGGCCGCGGGGCCGTCCCGGTGCTCTGCGGCGGCACCGGCCTCTACGTGCGAGCTGCGCTCGACGACATGCGCTTCCCTGCGGGCGAGCTCGCGTCGCCCGTGCGCGAGGAGCTCGAGGTTCTGGCTGCTCGCATCGGGCCGGCGGCCCTCCACGCGCGGCTCGCAGAGATCGACCCCGCCTCTGCAGCGCTCATCCACCCCAACAACGTCCGGCGCACGATCCGCGCCCTCGAGATGGCTGCCGAGGGGACGTCGTATGCGGAGCAGGCGGAAGGCTTCTCGAGAAGGACGAGCGTGTATCCCTGCGTGTTCGTCGGGCTCGCGATGCGCCGTGACGCGCTGTACGCTCGCATCGACGAGCGCGTCGACCACATGATGGCCGCCGGCTTGCTGGACGAGGTCCGAGAGCTGCTCGGACGCGGCTACCGCGAAGCGCTCACCGCTCGCCAGGCGATCGGCTACAAGGAGCTCGTGCCGGTGCTGGAAACCGGAGCGCCTCTGGACGAGGCGGTCGCTGCGATCAAGCAGGCGAGCAGACGGTACGCCAAGCGCCAGATGACCTGGTTCAAAGCCGACCCGCGCATCTCGTGGATCGACGTCACGGACAAAGACGCAGACGAGGTGCTCGAAGAGGCGCTCGCACTGCTAGAATCGCGTAACCGCCGCGGTCCGGGTGCGAAGGAGGAGCCATGCGGATCGAATTCGTGAAGATGCACGGCATCGGGAACGATTTCGTCGTCATCGACGATCTCGAGGGAACGCTGGAGCTCGACCCATCAGCCGTGCAGTGGATCTGCGACAGGCACTTCGGCGTCGGCGGCGACGGAGTCATCTTGGTGCGTCGCGCGACGCGCGACGACGCCGATCTCTACATGCACTACTTCAACGCGGACGGCTCGTTGGCCGAGATGTGCGGCAACGGCATCCGCTGCTTCGTCAAGCACGCGGTGGACACCGGGCTGATCCCACAGGACGCGTCGACCGTCCGCGTGGAGACCCTCGGGGGCGTCAAACCCGTGACGTTCTGGCGCGACGACGCCGGGCGCATGACCGTCGCCCGCGTCGACATGGGTGTGCCCGAGCTGCAGCCCGAGAAGATCCCAGTCGACCTGCCAGGCGAGATGGTCTACGACTGTCCGCTCGAGACGCCGCACGGCACGGTGCGCATCACCGCGGTCAGCATGGGCAATCCCCACGCCGTGATCTGGGTCGACGACGTCGACGCAGCCCCCGTGGAGACCGTCGGACCCGCCGTTGAGACGCACGCCGCGTTCCCGAAGCGCACCAACGTCGAGTTCGCCGAGCTCGTGGACGACGCTCACATCCGGCTGCGCGTATGGGAGCGCGGGGTCGGGGAGACGCTCGCGTGCGGCACAGGTGCATGCGCGACCGTCGTGGCCGCCGTGCTGTCGTGCCGCACCGGTCGCTCGGCCACCGTCGAGCTGCCCGGCGGCGAGCTCGAGATCCGCTGGCACGAAGACGAGCACGTCTACATGACGGGCCCTGCAACGACCGTCTTCTCAGGGGCCATCGAAGTTCCCGAGGAATGAGGCGGTTCTGCTACCATTACGCGCAACCTGGCTTCGGCCAGACGACGGTGCCGTGCGATCGATGAAGGAGATGTCACGCCTGTGAGAACCGCGTCCCGCATCGCGAACCTCCCGCCGTACCTGTTCGCCGAGATCGACCGCAAGAAGGAGGCGAAGCAGGCGCAGGGCATCGACGTGATATCGCTCGGCATCGGCGACCCCGACACGCCGACTCCGGAGCACATCGTGGACGCGATGGCACGCGCCATCCGCGACCCGAAGAACCACCAGTACCCCTCGTACTTCGGTGCGAAGCGCTACCGGGAAGCAGCTGCGGAATGGATGCGCCGCCGGTTCGGCGTCGAGGTCGACCCGGCCACCGAGGTCCTCGCGCTCATCGGCAGCAAGGAAGGCATCGCGCACCTGTTCCTGGCGTTCACCGATCCAGGCGACTACACCCTCGTTCCCGGCGCCGGCTATCCCGTCTACCACACCGGCGGCATCCTCGCAGGCGGCCAGAGCTGGTTCATGCCCATGACGGAAGAGAACGGCTTCCTCGCGGACTTCGAGAGCGCGCCGCCTGAGGTGCTCGCGAAAGCCAAGATGATGTTCTTGAGCTACCCGAACAACCCGACCTCGGCCATCGCGAACGAGGAGTACTTCGACCGCGCGATCGCGTTCGCGCGGGAGCACGACCTGCTGCTCGTGCACGACAACGCGTACTCGGAGATCGGCTTCGACGGCTACCGCCCGCCGAGCATCCTGGAGCGGCCCGGCGCGAAGGACGTCGCCATCGAGCTGTTCAGCCTGTCGAAGGCGTACAACATGACCGGCTGGCGAGTCGCGTTCGCCGTCGGCAACGCCGAGGCGATCAAGGCCCTCGGGACCGTGAAGAGCAACATCGACTCGGGCGTGTTCACCGCGATCCAGGACGCTGCCATCGAGGCGCTCCTGGGGCCGCAGGACTCGATCCAGGAGCTCTGCGCGCTCTACCAGCGCCGCCGCGACCTCGTCATCGACACGCTGCATCGCATCGGGCTGAGGGCGCAGACCCCAAAGGCGACGATCTACGTGTGGGCGCGCGTGCCGGACGGGTACACGTCCGCGGCGTTCGCCGAGAAGGTGCTCGAAGAGGCCAATGTGATCGTGGCTGCAGGTACCGCGTACGGTCCCAGCGGCGAAGGGTACATCCGGATCAGCCTGACCACGCCGGACGATCGCCTCGAAGAGGCGCTCGAACGCATCAAGAACACGCTCTAAAGGGGGCGGCGCACGCTCGCATGCCCGAACGGGCCGAAGGATACCAACCGGTCGCGCTCGAGCGCACGGAGCGCGCGATCCTCGTGGGCGTCGAGCGCCTTGGGTCGCGGAAGCAGCTCGGCTGGGACATCGAGGAGGACCTTGCCGAGCTCGCACGCCTCGCCGACACCGCCGGCCTCGAAGTCGTGGCCACTGTCACGCAGCGCCTCGCGAAGCCGGAGGCAAAGACCTTCATCGGGACCGGCAAGGCGGAGGAGGTGGCGCGCCTCGCGCGCGAGCTCGGCGCGACGGTCGTGGTGCTCGACGAGGAGCTCACGCCGAGCCAGCAGGCCAACCTGGAGCGCCTGCTTCCTGACGTGCGCGTCATCGACCGCACTGCGCTCATCCTCGAGATCTTCGCGCAGCACGCGACCAGCTACGAAGGCAAGCTGCAGGTCGAGCTCGCGCAGATGGAGTACCAGCTGCCCCGTCTGAAGGGCATGTGGGAGCACCTGGAGCGCGAGCGCCTCGGCGGCGGCAGGGGAGCGCGTTTCGGCGCCGGCGAGTCCCAGTTGGAGACCGACCGCCGCCTCACGCGCAAGCGCATCGCCGACCTCAAGCGGGAGCTCGCTGCGATCGCCAAGCACCGAGAGACGCAGCGGCAGGCGCGCGTCGGCTCGGGCGTGTTCCGGATCGCGCTCGTCGGGTACACCAACGCGGGCAAGTCCACGGTGCTCAACGCGCTGACGGACGCAGGGGTGCTCGTCGAGGACAAGCTCTTCGCCACCCTCGACGCGACGACGAGGCGCCTCGAGCTTCCCCTCGGCCGCGAGGCCACCATCACCGACACGGTCGGCTTCATCAACAAGCTGCCGCATGGACTCGTCGAGTCGTTCCGCTCGACCTTGCAAGAAGCCCGCGAGGCCGACGTGCAGCTCCACATCGTCGACGCCTCGTCGCCGCATGCCGCCGCGAGGATCGCCGCCGTGAACGAGGTGCTCACCGAGATCGGCGCGAACGACCGGCGTCAGGTCCTGGTCTTCAACAAGTGCGACCTGCTCGATTCCGGTGAACGGGCGCGGCTCGAGGCCGCGTGGCCGAACGCGGTGTTCATCGCTGCCGCGACGGGAGAGGGACTGGACCGCCTGCTGGACCGTCTCGCACAAGAGGCTGCCCGGCTCGACGAGCCCGTCAGCGTGACGATCCCGTACTCGCGCGGCGACCTCGTCTCCGCTGTGCACGAGCGCGGCACGGTGCTCTCGGAATCGCACACGGCCGCAGGGACCGCGCTCACCGCCCGGGTGCCACGCGACCTCGCTGCGCGCCTGCAGCCGTTCGCCGACGGAGGCGGAGCGGCGGGCTAGAGGCGCCGGAACAGCGCGACGACTTTGCCCAGGATGCGAGCGTCGCGCACGTAGATCGGCTCCATGGCGCTGTTCTCGGGCTGGAGCCGGATGCGGTCGCTCTCGCGGTAGAAGCGCTTGACCGTGGCCTCGTCCTCGACGAGCGCCACCACGATGTCCCCGTTGTCGGCTGTCTGCTGCTGCCGGACGACGACGTAGTCGCCGTCGAGGATGCCCGCCTCGACCATGCTGTCGCCCCGCACCCGCAGCACGAACGTCGAGTCGCCCGCGAACTCCGCGGGCAGAGGAAGCGTCGCCTCGATGTTCTCCGCGGCGAGTATCGGCTGACCGGCCGCGACTGCGCCGACCAGCGGCACAGCGGTCACGGCACGCGGGTCGACGCCGCGCTCGGTGTCCCGGAAGTCCAAGACCTCAAGAGCGCGGGGTTTCGTCGGGTCGCGGCGGATGTACCCGTGCCGCTCCAACGCCGCAAGGTGCGCGTGCACCGTCGACGACGATGAGAGCCCGACGGCCTCGCCGATCTCCCGGACCGACGGGGGATAGCCCTTGCGGTGGATCTCGGAACGGATGAAGTCCAGGATCTGCTCCTGGCGACGCGTGAGCCGCGGCTGGTAGTCCATGTCGCCCCCTTGGTCCGGGACCCTTGCGCCCCAGTGTACCGCTACGGCCGTTCCGATGCAAACATGCGTTCGATTCCGTCTTGCGATGCGAACATGTGTTCGGTATCATGCTGTTCGAACGGATGTTCGCGTTTCATGTCAGACCCGGGAGCGATGATGCGAACCGCACCGCCGAAGTCGAGGAAGGGAGCCGGCATGTACGCGCCGCATCGCAGGCACGTGGCACAGATCATCGGGGCGCTCCTGTCTGTGGCGCTCTTCGTCTTCGCCGCAGCGCACGCGGCGGCGCGCGACGCCGCGCCCTCTCGTCCCTCGACCTGCGTGCGCATCGTCGTGCAGAGGGGAGACACGCTGTGGTCTCTAGCGAAGCGGTACGCCGTTCCCGGGTCGTCGCTCCCGCAGAAGGTCTCCGCGATACGCTCTGCGAACGGCCTGCCCACCGCCACGCTCAGACCAGGACAGACGCTCCTGGTCCCCATAAGCAGCGAGCACGATGCCGTCGCTCTGCGGCAGCCCGCATCGGCGTACTCGACGTCCGAGGAAGCGAGGTGATCCGTCGCGCTCGATCCGCGCTCCTTGCCAGCAGCTGCTGAACGCGCCCCGCGCTCGACGTCCCCGCTCGGCAGCCGTCTGCCGATACAGCACACACGGTCAACAAGACCCCGTTGCGACGCAATATGTTGTGTGCTAGTCTCGGAGTCGGCCTAGATGTGGGGGTGCGCTCATGCGGTGTCCGTACTGCGGTCATGAAGAGACCAAGGTCGTCGACTCGCGGGTCTCCGAGTCCGGAGACGCCATCCGCAGGCGGCGAGAGTGCTTGGAGTGCGCCAAGCGCTTCACGACCTACGAGCGCCGCGAAGAGGTGCCGCTCATGGTGATCAAGAAGGATTCCCGACGGGAGCCCTTCGACCGCGGGAAGCTCTTGCGGGGTCTCGTCGTCGCGTGCGCGAAGCGCGACGTCTCGACTGCGCAACTCGAAGCGCTGATCGACGACATCGAGGCCGAGCTGCACAACTCGTTCAAGTACGAGGTCCGCGCCAAGGACCTCGGCGACATGGTACTGAAGCGGCTCTTGGAGCTCGACAAGGTCGCGTACATCCGGTTCGCGTCCGTCTACAAGCAGTTCCAGGACCTCGACGAGTTCACCGCCGAGCTCAAGAAGCTCGGTTAGGGCGCTGCGCGCCCGTCAGCAGCGGGAGCGGCACGGGCTTGAAATGGAGGGATGGTCGCGATGGTCCTCGAACGCACAGTCAACGTCATCAAGCCGGCTCCGGCGCCTCGCGCTGCGGACTCCACGGACATCGCGCTGCTCGTCGCGACGTCCTCCCGCCAGGAGATCGACTCCTGGGACCGCTCCAAGATCGCCGACTCGCTCGTCAAGGAGACAGGCGTCGACCGCGCGCTCGCCGAGGAGATCGCGCTCGCGGTCGAGGACCGCATCGACCGCACGAACCTTCTCACCGTCACCACCGCCATCATCCGCGAGTTCGTCGACCTCGAGCTGCTCGAGCGGGGGCTCACGACCACGCTCAAGCGGCACACGCACCTCGGCCTGCCGATGTGGGACGTGGAGCAGATCATCACCAACGCCAACAAGGAGAACAGCAACACCACGCACAACCCGGAGTCGATCAACCTGACGCTCGCCGAGACCATCCTGAAGGAGTACGCGCTTCGGAAGGTCTTCTCCGAAGACGTCGCTGAGGCGCACTACGTCGGCGACATCCACATCCACGACCTCGGGTTCATCATCCGCCCGTACTGCGGCGGACACAGCCTCGAGTACATCAAGAAGTACGGCCTGAACCTGCCTAACATCACGAGCGTGAGCAAGCCCGCCAAGCACCCGGAGGTGCTCATCGGGCACATGGTGAAGATGGCGAGCGCCCTGCAGGCCCACTACGCCGGCGCCGTGGGCTGGGAGGCCGTCAACATCTTCTTCGCGCCCTACCTGGTGGGCAAGACCGAAGACGAGCTCGACCAGCTCGCGCAGATGCTGATCTTCGAGTTCAACCAGCTCGCCGGCGCTCGCGGCTCGCAGGTGGTGTTCACGGACTTCAACCTCTACTACAACGTCCCGCGGCACTTCGCCGACACGCCCGCGATCGGTCCTGGCGGCGTCTACACCGGCAAGACCTACAAGGACTACGAGAAAGAGGCGCAGGCGTTCCTGCGCGCCATGTTCAACGTCTACATGCGCGGCGACGCGCACGGCAAGACGTTCGTGTTCCCGAAGCCGCTCCTGCACATCAACGAGGACTTCTTCCGCACGCCGGGGCACGAGGAGTTCCTCGAGCTCGCGTGCGCGGTCGCCAGCAAGCAGGGCATCACGTACTTCGTCTTCGACCGCGGCGACGAGGTCACGGTCTCGCAGTGCTGCCGGTTGAAGCTGAAGCTCTCCAAGGAGCAGCTGCGGGAGACGTCCACGCCCGAGAAGATGCGCTTCTCGGCGCTCCAGAACGTGACGATCAACCTGCCGCGCATCGCGTACAAAGCCAACGGCAACGACCAGGCGCTGTTCATGGAGCTCAACCGGGCGCTCGAGCTGGTCGCGAAGGCGCACCTCCAGAAGCGCGAGTTCATCAGAGGCCTCCTCGACTTGGGCGAAGACGGCCCGCTCGGCCTGCTCACGCTCGACCTCGACGGGTCGCCGTACCTCAACCTGGACCGCCTGACGTACCTCGCCGGCCTGATCGGCCTGAACGAGCTCGTGCAGGTCCACACGGGCCAGCAGCTGCACGAGTCCGACGAGGCGCTGCGCTTCGGCTTGAAGGTCGTGGCGGCGATGAACTTGAAGTGCCGCGAGCTGTCCGAGCGGTATGGCATCAACCTGGTCTTGGAGGAGACGCCGGCCGAATCGGCCGGTTACCGGCTCGCCAAACTCGACCTGAAGTACTGGCCGTCGCAGGCTGAGCAGGTCATCAAAGGCGACCCGTCGTCCGGACACTGCTACTACACCAACTCGGTGCACCTCGCAGTCGACGCGCCGATCGACTACATCGAGCGGGTCGAGAAGCAGTCGCGGTTCCACCCGTTGATCGAGGCGGGCGCCATCGTGCACGTGTGGCTCGGCGAGAGCGAGCCGGATCCGGCCGCCATCAAGTCGTTCGTCGTCAAGACGTTCCGCAACACCCAGTGCGCCCAAGTGGCGTTCAGCCCGGAGTTCACCGTGTGCGAGACCTGCCGCCGCACGAGCCGCGGGCTGAAGTCCCAGTGCCCGCTGTGCGGCTCGCTCGACGTGTACGGCGTGACGCGGATCGTCGGCTACTTCAGCAAGGTGCAGACGTGGAACCGCAGCAAGGTGGCAGAGCTGTACGACCGGGTCCGCACGGACCTGTCCGATCTCGCGAGCTAGGTAGGCAAGGGAGCGCACGATGGAAGTCAAGCTGTTCGTGAAGGAGGACTGCCCGCGGTGCCCGGCCGCGAAACGGGCCTGCGAAGGCATCGACCGCCTGCGGATCTACGACGTCGACTCGATCGAGGGGCTCGCTGAAGCGTCGTTCCACGGCGTGATGGCGACCCCGACCGTGATCGTGGTCGATTCGAACGGCCGCGAAGTGGCCGCCTGGCGAGGCGTCGCGCCCGAGCCGAGCGAGCTGCGCGCCGTGCTCATCCACTGAGAGGCAGCGGCTCACGTGGCATCGACGACGATCGCATCCGCCGCGCCGCTGCGCCTTGCCGCGTGGCAACCGGCCAGCATGCTCGACTGGCCCGGACGCATCGCCGTCACGGTCTTCGTGCGCGGCTGCCCCTTCCGGTGCGCCTATTGCCACAATCCGGACCTGCTCGCACCTGGCGCGCAAACGGACTGCGCGGCGCTGCTGGAGCACCTCCAGCGCAGAGCCGGCTGGATCGACGGCGTAGCCATCACGGGAGGCGAGCCGACGAGCGACCCGGCGCTCGTGCCGTTCTTGCGAGCACTGCGCGAGCTCGGGCTGCCGGCGAAGCTCGACACCAACGGGGGCAGGCCTGACGTGCTCGAGCGGCTCTTGGACGAGCAGCTCGTCGACATGGTCGCGATGGACGTGAAGACGGTACCTGAGCGGTACGACGCGCTTACGGGAATGCCCGGCTCGGCCCGGACGGTCATCGCGTCGGCCAAGCTGGTGATCGGATCGGGCGTGCCGCACGAGTTCCGCACGACGGCTTGGCCAGGCGCATTGACGCTGGACGACTTCCCGCGCATCGCTGCGTCCCTCGAGGGCGGCCAGCGCTACGTGATCCAGCAGTTCCGCGCCGAGCGCACGCTCGACCCTGCCGCCGCCGCCGTCTTGCCGTTCAAGAGCGACGCGCTGCACGCAGCCGCTCGCGCGTGCTCGCCGTACGTCCCGACCGTCGTGAGAGGAGCCGCCTGATGGATCTCCGCATCAAACGGCTCGATCCAGACCTGCCTCTGCCGCGCTACGCGCACGAGGGAGATGCCGGCCTCGATCTGTACGCGGCCGAGAGCGTGACGCTCGCGCCGTTCGAGCGCGCGCTCGTTCCGACGGGGATCGCCGTCGCTATTCCAGAGGGATTCGCTGGATTCGTGCAACCTCGGAGCGGGCTTGCCATCCGTCGTGGGCTCAGCCTCGTGAACACCCCTGGCCTGATCGACAGCCACTACCGCGGGGAGATCAAGGTCATCGCCATCAACCTCGACCCGAGCCAGACGCTCGTCATCGAACGCGGGGACAAGATCGCCCAGCTGGTCGTACAGCCGATCGTCCGGGTTGCCCTCGTCGAATGCGACGAACTCGACGAAACCGCGCGAGGGGAGGGGGGCTTTGGCAGCACCGGCGTCTAAGACGCCTCGCATCCGGGTCGCCGCCGCGATCCCTGTCGGCTCCAGTCTCATCCTCGTCCGGCAGCACAAGGGGGACGCGTCCTACTGGCTCCTCCCGGGCGGGGGAGTCTCCTGGGGCGAATCGCTCGCCGAATCGCTCGTGCGCGAGGTGCGAGAGGAGATCGGGTTGGACGTCGCGGTCGACCGACTCCTCTTCGTGAACGACAGCGTGGCTCCTGACGGCTCGAAGCACGTCGTCAATCTCACGTTCCTCGCATACGCCGTGTCACCGGTCGATGCCGTATCGGCGCTCGACCCGGCCATAGACGCGGTCGACACCGTCCCGTTCGCACAGCTTGAGAGAATCGACCTGCGTCCGCCGGTCGCCAAGGAGCTCATAGCGTACTTCGGAGAGGGGCGCCTCTCGTCGCCGTACCTCGGTACGCGCTGGACGTCCGGCGTCGGGCCGTTTGACGACCAGATCCGCAGCTCGGACCCCAAGGTCGATACTTTACATAAGCCGTGAGGACTGCTGAGCGTGACGCCTGGAGAGGAGGTGGCGCAGCAAGCAGCCGGAGACCGTTTCGTACCAGTTCGCGCTAGTGCACGCTTGCAAGATCCCACCTGATCGGAAGGACTGGTGCTATGGAGAGCTTCTTCAAGTTCCAAGAGCGCGGGACGGACCTCAGGACCGAGGTCATCGCGGGGATCGCCACCTTCATGACGATGGCGTACATCATCTTCGTGAACCCCGGCATCCTGTCCGCGGCGGGCGTCCCGTTCGCGGGCGCCGCGACTGCGACCGCGCTCGGCGCTGCGCTCATGTGCGTCTGCATGGGGGTGTTCACCAACCGGCCCCTCGCGCTCGCGTCCGGCATGGGCCTCAACGCGGTCGTGACCTTCTCCGTCATCGGCTTCCAGCAGGCCAACGTGCCCTGGCAGGTCGGGATGGCGGTCATCTTCGTCGAGGGTCTCATCATCCTCGCGCTCGTGCTGACGGGGCTCCGCGAGGCCGTGATGAACGCCATTCCCATCGACTTGAAGCGCGCGATCGGCGTCGGGATCGGCTTGTTCATCACCACGATCGGCCTGAACGAAGGCGGCATCATCCAGCCGAACTCCGCGACGCTCATCTCGCTCGGCGACTTCACCCAGAAGTACGTCTGGGTCACCATCGTCGGGCTCCTCGCGATCCTCGTCTTCATGGCGCTCCGCGTCAAAGGCGACATCTTGTGGGGCATCCTCACCGCGACCGTCGCGGCGCTGCTTCTCGGCGTCACGTCCGTCCCGAAAGGCGGCGTCGTCGCGCCGCTCGACTTCAGCACCTTCTTCGCGCCGTTCCAGACCGTCGAGGGCGGCACGATCGCGATCGCACGCGTGTTCACGCCGTCGCTCTTGCTCATGGTGTTCGCCATCATGCTGACCGACTTCTTCGACACCATGGGCACGGTCATCTCCATCGGCGAGCAGGCCGGATTCGTGGATGAGAACGGCAAGGTCCCGGGCATCCGCAGCATCCTCACGGTCGACTCGATCGCCGCGAGCGTCGGCGGCCTGTTCGGCGCAAGCTCGATCACGACCTACATCGAGTCCGCAGCTGGCGTCGCCGAGGGCGGCCGCACCGGGCTTACCCCGATCGTCACCGGCTTCCTGTTCGCGCTCTCGGCCTTCTTCGCGCCGGTCATCGCCATGATCGGAGGCGGCTACGACGTCGGCAACGCCGAGCACTTCAAGCAGCTTGCCGGCGCGGGATTCACCGTGCCGGACGGGTCGTACTACATGTATCCGATCACCGCAGGCGCGCTCATCGTCGTCGGGTTCCTCATGATGCGTACCGTGCGTGAGATCCCGTGGACCGACCTTGAGGAAGCCTTCCCGGCGTTCCTGACGATCGTCGGCATCCCGCTCACGTACAACATCAGCTACGGCATCGGCCTCGGGTTCATCAGCTACGTGCTGCTGAAGGTCTTCCACGGCAAGGCGAAGCAGGTCCACCCGCTCCTGTGGATCGTCTCCGCCGCGTTCGCCGTCACCTTCGTCCTGCCCGCCATCGAGAAGCTGATCGGCTAGGGATGCCCAATGGCTGAACACGTTCGCGTCATCCAAACCGACGAGAAGCTGCCGCTCGCGCAGGCGCTCCCGCTGTCGGTGCAGCACCTCATGGCGATGTTCGGCGCCACGGTGCTCGTGCCGTACCTGACGGGCCTGCACCCAGGCATCGGCCTGATGACCTCGGGTATCGGCACCATCGTCTACCTGCTGTGCGTCCGCAACAAGATCCCGAGCTACCTCGGATCCAGCTTCGCGTTCATCGCTCCGCTGATCGCGGTGGGAGGGGGAGCCGTGGGCGGCGTCGCCAAGACGCCGGAGCGCATCCCGTACGCCCTGGGCGGCCTGGTCGCCGCCGGCGTGGTGTACATGATCGTCGCCGCGATCATCAAGGCGTTCGGGACCGACTGGCTGAACAAGATCCTGCCGCCGGCCGTCGTCGGCGCGGTCGTGATCGTCATCGGCCTCGGCCTGTCGGCCGTCGCGGTCAAGATGGCGCTGTACCCGGCGGCCGACCCGGCGAACGGGGTAGACCTGAAGGGGCTCTTGGTCGCTGCCATCACGCTGTTCTCTGCGATCGCGTTCTCGTCGTACCTCAAAGGGTTCGCCCGGACGATCCCGGTCCTTCTGGGGATCATCGTCGGCTACCTCGTGTCCATCCCGCTCGGGATGGTGAGCTTCGAGGGCATCGCGCAGGCGAAGTGGATCGACTGGCCCTGGCAGTACTTCACCTATCCGAAGTTCGAGCTCAACGCCATCCTCATCATCGCGCCCGTGGCGCTGGTGGTCGTCGTCGAGCACATCGGCCACCTGCTCGTCATCAACGAGATCACCGGCAAGGACTTCACGCCGATGCTGCCAGAGTCGCTGTTCGGCGACGGCCTGGCGACGGCGCTGTCAGGCGCAGTCGGCGGGACGCCGTCGACCACGTACGCCGAGAACATCGGCGTGATGGCCGTCACCAAGGTGTACGCCACGCAGCTGTTCTGGTACGCCGGCGCGCTCGCGTTCATCATCGGCGGATTCGTGCCGAAGCTCTCTGCGCTCATCAGCTCGATTCCGACGCACGTGATGGGCGGAGTCTCGCTCTTGCTGTTCGGCCTGATCGCCGCAAGCGGCCTGCGGCTGCTCGTGGACTCCGGCATCGACTACAGCCACAGCCGGAACCTGATCCTCTCGAGCGTCGTGCTCGTCGTCGGCATCGGCATGGAGACCGGCGGCTTCACGATCCCGCTCGGCAATTACACGATCCCCGGCATGGCGCTTGCCACCGTTCTCGGAGTCGTGTTGAACCTGATCCTGCCGCCAGAGCCGGAAGGCATCGCGATCGATGCGCCGGACTTCACGGCAGAGGTCCAGGCAGAAGCTGCTCAAGAGGCGTAAGACGCACAGTTTGCACGGAGAACGCGGCGTGCAATAAGCGCGCCGCGTTCTCTCGTTCTCACGCACGAAAGGCGGAGGTGCCTCTCGACGTGCACAAGCTGCACTCCGCCGTATGGACCGGCTTACCCAACCCGCCCTCGTCCTGCCTGCTACGTGTGATAATATATCTTATGTTAAGTGCCCCACAGAGCGCAGCCTCCTGTATGTCTCCTCTTGGATGATCGCCTTACTCCTCCTCGCGGGCGGGCAGGACGTACGCCTCTTCGAACTCGCTCGTCGTCATCTCGTCGAGATCGGCCTGGACGTCTGAGAGCCAAGAGAGCGCCTCTTCGTGATCGTCGAAGGCGGCGAGCACCGTCACGTCGTCCTCGTCGTCGAGACGGACCGCCTCGATGCGATAGACCGCGAATTCGCGCAGCGGGTCGTCGGGCGGCCGGCGCCAGAGGATGTCGTCCCGCCATTCGAGGTCGAGGTCCCCTTGCTCGTCGACCCGTATCAACCGCAAGCGATAGAAGTCCCTGGCCTCACCGAACACGCGAGCCACTGCAGGCCTCTTTCATCTCTCGACCCGGGTGTAGCTGCCTCCAGCCACGACCCACCCTTCCGTCCCATCCACGTCACGCACGCGGTACCAACCCTCGCCCTCTTCGACGAGGAGAAGCCGCATGCCTGCCTTCAGACGTTTGATCACCCGAGCGCTCGTGCTCGGCTCTTCACGGAAGTTGAGGCCGTCGACGAGCACCAGGACGCCCGCCCCCGTCGCCGTGGCCCCCTCCCCCTCTGGCTCGGAGATCCCGCCGGCCGTCGCCTCACCCGAGCCAGTCGCCTGGTCGCTCGGAGCAGCGGTCGACGTCGCCTCTGGCCCGGCGCCTGCTCGCGACGCGGCGCGCTGATAGGACAGCAGCGCACCCGCAACCAGCCAAAGGACCGCCAGCAGGGCCGCCACGGCAAGGACCGCTCGGATGGGCCTCGGCACCGAGGGAGGCGCTATGCTCGAGCCGGTCACCAGACCCCCTCACCCGCTAGATGTACAGCCCTCCGCCGTACACAGCGTCGTCTTCGAGACGGTACTTCGCTTTGAGCGCGGCGATGGCACCGTCCGCGGCCTCAAGGAAGCGGCGGGCCGCCGGCAAGTCCACCGCTGCGAGCGCGTCGAGCGTCTCGGGCCCCTCGGACTGCACGATCGCTTCGGCCTGCTCCATGACCACCTCCGCCGCGTCGCTCAAGTCGTCCGCAACCGGCACGAGCTCTTTAGGCAGCGGCATCGTCGCCAGCTCCACGGCGTCGATGCGCATGCGCGAGGCAACCTCTCGCAGCGCCTTCCGGTCCTCGTCTGCCTCGTCGAGCGCGAACGCGATGAGCTGGTCGTCTGACGCCCCGGCAAGCCGGCCGACCACGGCGGCGAACGATTCCAGGCCGGCGCGTACGCCTTCACGCCGCGCGATGAGCAGCACCAGGTACCGCTTCACCGTGTTGCGCCAGAGCACGATCCCGCCGACGACGCCGCCAGCAACGATGGCCACGCCTGCCAGCGTCGCCACGACGATCAGAATGGTGCTGCCTTCCACGTCACTCCACCCGACGGTTGTCGATGACCCGCTTTGCCTTGCCCGCCGTCCGCTCTATTGTACCTGGCTCGACGAGGGTGACCTTCGCGTGAAGCCCGACGACGGAGTAGATCTTCTCCGCGACCTTCCTGGTGAACCCGACGAGGTCCGCCATGGTATCCGAGAAGATGGCCTCCGCGACCTCGATCCGGACCTCCAGGTCGTCCATCGGCCCGTCGCGGTTCACGACGATGAGGTAGTGCGGCTCCACGCCTTCGATCTGCATGAGCGCGTCTTCGATCTGCGACGGGAAGACGTTGACTCCGCGGATTATCAGCATGTCGTCGGTCCGTGCTCGCACCTTCCGCATCCGGGCGGACGTCCGTCCGCACGCGCACGGCGAGGTGTCGATGGAGGTCAGGTCGTGCGTCCGGTACCTGATGACCGGGAACGCCTCCTTCGTGAGCGTCGTGATGACGAGCTCGCCCTCCTCCCCTTCTCCGACCGGCTCGCCGGTCTCGGGGTCGACCACTTCGAACAGGAAGTGGTCCTCGGCCACGTGCAGCCCGCACTGGTGCTCGCACTCGCCTGACACGCCCGGCCCCATGACTTCGGACAGGCCGTAGTTGTCGGTGGCAAGGATTCCCAGCCGCCGTTCGATCTCCTCGCGCATCCCTTCTCCGGAGGGCTCGCCGCCGAACAGCCCCACGCGCAGCGGGAGCGACCGTACGTCGATGCCCTGCTGCTCGGCGACTTCGGCGATGTACAGCGCGTAGCTCGGAGTGCAGACGAGAGCCGTCGTGCCGAAGTCCTGCATCATCATCAGATGACGCTCGGTGTTCCCTGCGCCTGCGGGAAACACCGTGGCGCCGATGCGCTCGATCCCGTAGTGCATGCCCCAGCCGCCCGTGAACATGCTGTAGAGGAACGCCATCTGGACGCGGTCTTTCGCGGTCACGCCGGCGGCCGACGCGATGCGGGCGGTGAGCTCCGTCCACGTGTTGAGGTCCCCCCGCGTATAGCCGACCACGATCGGCTTTCCCGTGGTGCCGGACGATGAGTGCACGCGGACCACCTCTTCGAGCGGCACCGCGAACATGCCGAACGGATACGTGTCCCGAAGCGCCGTCTTGTCCGTGAACGGCAACAGCCGCACGTCGTCCAGCGACCGGATGTCTTTCGGGTGGACGCCTCGCGCCTGAAGCTGCTCGCGGTAGTACGGAACGCGCTCGTAGACCCACGCGACCGTCGTCTGCAGCCTCCGGAGCTGGAGCTCGCGCAGGTCTTCCCGCGCCATCGTCTCGTACTCAGGATTCCAGATCGGCATCCGTGGGCTCCTTCCCATGCCATGACCCAAGGTACGCCAAGCGGACGTCGTCGTTGCGCCGCAGGTCCGCCGCAGGGCCTTCCATGACGATGCGTCCCCCTCGCATGACGTACCCGCGGTCCGCGTGCTTCAACGCGAGGTTCGCGTCCTGCTCGACCAATACGACCGCGATCCCTTCGGAGCGCAGCTCGTCGAGCACGTCGAAGATGTCGGACACGACGCGGGGCGCCAGCCCGAGCGACGGCTCGTCGAGCAGCATGACCCGAGGCCGCGACATGAGCGCCCGCCCGATCGCGAGCATCTGCTGCTCGCCGCCAGAAAGGGTGGACGCGGGCTGCGACAGCCGCGCTGAGAGCACTGGGAACAGCGCGAGGACCCGCTCGAGCACTTCCTGGACGTGGCCGGTCGCGTAGGCGCCCAGAGCCAGGTTCTCGGCCACCGTGAGCGGACCGAAGAGCATCCGGCCCTCGGGCACGAGCGCGAGGCCGTTTGACACCAGCCGTTCCGGCGGCACTCCGGTCACGTCCTTGCCGAACAGCCGCACGGCGCCCGCTTCTGGCTTCAGCAGGCCCGCAACCGCCTTGAGGAGCGTCGACTTCCCGGACCCGTTCGAACCCAGGAGCGCCACCACTTCGCCAGGCTCTACCCGCAAGCTCGCATCCCGGACGACCAGGATCCGGCCGTAGCCAGCGTGCAGCCCCACGACCTCGAGGGCGTCAGGCACCGTCGCTCACCTCGCCGAGGTACGCTTCGAGCACCGCGGGATCCTTCTGGATGATGAGCGGCGGGCCCTCTGCGATCTTCCGGCCTTGATCGACGACCACGACCTCGTCGGAGATTCCCATCACGAGACCCATGTCGTGCTCGACGACCAGGATGGCCGTGCCTGCGTCCCGGACGCGGAGCAACACCTCTCCCAGGTCCGCCGTCTCGCGGCCGTCCAGCCCAGCGGCAGGCTCGTCGAGCATGAGCAGCCGCGGCCTTGTCGCCAGGGCGCGCGCGAGCTCTACGAGGCGCCTGACACCGTGCGGCAAGTCTGACGCCCTCGTGTCGCGGTACCTGTCGATGCCCACGAGACGCATCACGTGCGCCGCCTCTTCACGCGCCTCGCGCTCCTCGCGACGCACTCGCGGGGACCGTATCGCGGCCAGCCCGAACGATGCGGACAGCCGCAGGTGCATACCGACCAGCACGTTCTCTTCCACCGTCATGGTGTCGAACAAGCGGCTCTCCTGGAACGTCCGCGCCAGACCCATGCGCACCGTCTCGTGCGGGGGGCGGCCGGTCAGGTCGATGCCCTCGAACGTCGCGCTTCCCGCGTCGGGACGCTCGAACCCCGTGAGGAGGTTGAACACCGTGCTCTTCCCCGCCCCGTTGGGGCCGATCAGCGCCTTGATCGTCTGCGGGTGCACGTCGAACGACAGGTCGCGCACCGCATGGACGCCGCCGAACCGCTTGTCCAGGCCACGGACCGAGAGCAGGCTCATCCCTGCCCTCCCCTCTCAGGGACGCCCCTGCGCCCACGAAGCCTGAACCCGCGCGACCGCGCGATCAGGACGCCCACGACCGTGAGCCCGACGATGTCCGGCACCCAGTCCTGGACGGCCTCCGCTGCCTGCCGCGAAAGCCCGGGAACCAGCGCACCGAGGTACTGCAACAGCGTCAGCGCCGCCATCGCGACGACGGGCCCCGCAAGCGACTCGCGTCCGCCCAGCACGACCGCGGCGACCAGGAGGATCGACAGGTCAAGGCCGAACGTCGTGGGCGAGATGAAGCCCACCGTGTGCGCGTACAGCGACCCTGCGAGCCCGGCCAGCGCGGCCGACAGCGTGAACGCGCGCACCTTGACGCTGCTCACGTCGATGCCGCAGGCCGACGCGCCAGGCTCGGTGCAGTGAAGCGCCCGCATGGCGCGACCAGGACGGCTCTTGACGATGTTCGCCGCTCCGACGAGGGCGACGAGCGCGACGCCCCACACGAGCAAGTACAGGGAGGCCGGCGTGTCGAGCTCGTACGGGCCGATCGACGGGAACGGCACGCCGCCAAGGCCGTCATTGCCGCCCGTGAACCGGCGGGCCTCCACGAACGCCACGCTCATGATCTCGTTGAAGCCGAGCGTGGCCATGGCGAGGTAGTGCCCCTTCAGGCGGAGCCCCGGGACTGCGACCGCCCACCCGGCGCACGCAGTCAGGCCGACAGCCGCCGCGACGGCGACCAGCCACGGAAGACCCAGCGCGCTGCTCAGGTATGCCGAGGTGTAGGCGCCGATCCCGAAGAAGGCGGCGTGACCGAGCGACACCTGGCCCGCATACCCGAAGAGGAGCGCGAGGCCGAGCACGATGAGCGTGTTCACGCCCACGAACGTCAGCACCTTGAGCAAGTATCGGTCCGCTCCCAGGAACGGGACCGCAAGCACGGCCACCGCCGCCACCACCTGGACCGACGTCATCAGGTTCCGCCGGCTCACAGCTTCTCTCCGAGGTGGCGTCCCACGATTCCCTGCGGCCGCAGCACGAGCACGAGCAACAGCACGACGAGCGCCACTGCGTCCTTGTACGTCCCTGAGACGAACGCGACCGCCCCGCTCTCGAGCAGCCCGAGGACGACGCCGCCCACGATCGCGCCCACCGGGTCGCCAAGGCCGCCGAGCACGGCCGCAGCGAATCCCTTCAGGCCCATCCGCGCTCCGACGTCGTAGGCCGTCTGGGTCACCGGGGCGACCACTGCGCCAGCCAGCGCTCCGAGCGCTCCGGCCAACGCGAAGGACGCCATGACGACGCGAGCCGTGTCGATGCCGACGATCCGTGCTGCATCGTGGCTCACCGAGCACGCCCGCATGGCAAGCCCAAGTTTCGTCCACCGGTACAGGACGGTCAGCGCGACCGCCGCGAGCAGCGTCAAACCCACCACCCAGAGCACCTGGCGCTGGACCATCGCGCCTGCGACCGCGACGGGCTCGCCCTCGGAGAAGGCCGGAACCGCCCTCTCGTCGGGCCCGAAGAGATGCCTGGCCGCCGACTTCAGCAGCATCGAGCACCCGATCGTGATGATGATGAGGGTCAGGGCGCCCGAGGCCCGCGCCGGCCTGAGCGCGAAGCGCTCGATGAGGGCCCCGACCGCAGCCGTCGCCGCCACGGCGCCCGCGACCGCGAGGCCGAGCGGCACGCCCGCCGCGACTTCTGCCGCGACGAGCATGCCGCCCAGCATGAAGAACTCGCCTTGCGCGAAGTTGATGACGCCCGTCGAGGCGAACACCAGCGTGAAGCCGAGCGCCATCAGCGCGTAGATGGCGCCGTTCTGAAGCCCCGATGCGACGAACTGCAAGAGGTCCGCGGTGCTCATCGACGCCGTTTCTCGCAGGTCACTGCTCGTCCAGCACCCACGCGCCGTTCTCGATCCGGTACAGCACGAGCTCGGACTCGGTCAGGCCGTTGTGGTCGGTCGGCGAGTACGTGAACGTGCCGCCGACACCCACGAGGCCCTTGGTCTGCTCGATGGCGTTCCGAAGCTTCTCAGGCGTGACGTCGCCTTCGACGCGCTTCAGAGCGTCGACGACGATGAGGAACGCGTCGTAGGCATGTCCCGCGAACGTATCCGGCGGCGTCCCGTACTTCTTCGTGTACGCGTCGATGAAGCTCGTCGCGACCCGATACGATTCGGTCCCCGCGCCGTACGCTTCCGGAACAAGGATCTTGCCAGCTGGAAACACGAAGCCTTCCGCCGCCGAGCCCGCGCCTTCGATGAACTCCTTGCGAGCGTTACCGTGGCTTCCGAACAAAGGCTGCTTCATGCCGAGCTGGCGCATTCCCTTGACGACGAGAGCCGCCTCCTTGCCGGCGTTCCACATGAGGACTGCATCCGGGTCCGCCGCACGGATCTTCGTGAGCTGTGAAGACACGTCTGTGTCTCCCGGATTGAAGGTCTCGTCGGCCACCACGCTGATGCCCGCAGCAGGCGCCTCCTTCACGATGATGTCATGACCGTCTTTGCCGAAACCGCCTGTGTCGGATATCACCGCAATCTTCTTGTAGCCCTTCTTGGCCATGGTCTTCAAGATGAATGGCACGACGATGCGGTTCGGCCACGGCGTCTGGAAGACCAGCGGGTCGAACTGAGCGGTGATCACCGACCCCCCGGCCATCGAGACCTGCGGCACGCCGGCGCGCTGGATCTCCGAGCGCATGGCCATCGTCTGCGCGGTGCCCGTCGCGCCGATGATCGCCAGGACGCCGTCTTGCTCGATGAGCTTCGTCGTCGCGGCGGCCGCCTTCGCCGGGTCGGTCGCGTCGTCTTCGAAGATAAGCTCGATGGGATGTCCGTTCACGCCGCCTTCCGAGTTGATGCGGTCGCGCTCCATCTCCATCGCCTGCTTCTCGGGGATTCCGAGACCGGCGTAAGTGCCTGTGAGCGAGACGACGACGCCGATGCGGTACGGCTCTTTCTGAGCGCCGCCGCCCTCCTCCGGCTCTTGCTTCGGCGCGCACCCGGCCACCGCTCCGGCGAGCAGCGCTGCGGCCACGAGCGAAGCCAGGGTACGCCATGCCCTCCGTTCCATGACTGCCTCCTTCCCGAGCGCCGCAGCGTCCCGCCCGGCGCTCCCCTACCCCTGCACCGACGGCCTGACGGCCGCGATATCTTCCTGCGAGACGAGCCGGACGGGCTTGCCTTCCAGCAACCGCAGCGCTTTGCCCACGTCTGCGACGTTGATGACGACGAGAGTGGCGACGAGCGAGTACACGTACTCTATGTTGACTCCGGCGGACGACACCGCTTTCAGCACGCCCGCGAGCCCGCCCGGGACGTCCGGAACGTCGATGCAGATGACGTCGTCGACGCGGACGGTGAAGCCCGCAGACTTCAACGCTCGCTCGGCGTCCTCGGGCTTGTCGACCACGAGGCGGAGGATGCCGTACTCTGCGGTGTCGGACACCGAGAACCCGCGTATGTTCACGCCGGCGTCGCCGAGGATGCCCGTCACCTCGCTCACCCGGCCGGACTTGTTCTCGATGAAGACGGAGATCTGCTTGACCGTCGGTCCTGTCACGACCTGCACGCTCCTCTCAGACACGCCTCTTTGCCGAGCTGGAACGCCCGGAGGTTCGCCTCGACGGTAGCAGGCGGAACCCGCGCGGCGATCGCCTCGGCCCACGTCGCCTCCGAAAACGGGAGCCCCGCGGAGGCCGCGCCCACCAACACGATGTTCGCCGACTTCGAAGAGCCGGCCTCGCACGCGAGAGCGTCCGCGTCGATGAAGATGGCGCCCTGCGCCGCCAGCGCCGCCTCCAGGTCCCCGGGAACCGCCGCCGCACCCGTGAGCACAGGGAGCGGGGGCACGACGCGCTGGTTCACTACGAGGCGCCCGTCGGGACGCAGAAGCGGCAGCTGCCGCGCCGCCTCGATCACCTCGAACGCGATCAGATGGTCCGCGGTCCCCGGGTCTGCAACCGGCGACTCGACGCACTCCCCGAACCGCACGAAGGTCACGACGGAACCCCCGCGCTGGGCCATGCCGTGGACCTCGGACAGCCTCACGTCGAACCCTTCGGCCATCGCGACCTTCGCGAGCACGTCTCCGGCCAGTATCGTCCCTTGTCCGCCCACGCCGGCGAGCACGACGGTCGTCACGCCGCTCATCGCGCCCTCCCTCCGACGTCGCATGCCGGCCCTGCTGGGACGATCGCACCGAAGCGGCAGACCTGCACGCACTGGCCGCACCCGACGCAGATCATCGCATCGATGAGCGCCTTCCCGCTGTCGGCGCGCGAGATCGCGGGACAGCCGAGCTGTATGCACGCCCCGCACGCCGCGCACAGCTCCTCGTCCACCGCCACCGGGTCCTTCGAGGACTTCTGCAGCAGCGCGCACGGGGCCTTCGCGATGAGGACGGACACGCCTTGGTGCTCGACTGCGGCTTTGAGCGCGTCCAGCGTCGCTGACATGTCGAAGGGGTCGACGACCTGCACCCACGATGCGCCGCACGCGTGCGCAAGCGCCTCGAGGTCGAGCTCGTGGCCAGGGGCGCCGGAGATGGTGACCCCGGAGACGGGGTTGCCTTGGTGCCCCGTCATCGCCGTGGTGCGGTTGTCGAGCACGACCACGGTCCCGGTGCCGCCGTTGTACGTCATGTGGACCAGGCCGGCGATTCCGGAGTGCGCGAACGTCGAGTCCCCGATCACGCCGACGACCGGGCGGCCTGGCCCGACGAGCGCGGCGCCGTGCGCCATGCTCACGCTCGCGCCCATGCAGATGCACGAGTCCATGGCCGCGAGCGGCGGAGCTGCGCCTAGCGTGTAGCACCCGATGTCGCCGGTGATCACCGCATTCAGCCTCTTGAGCGCCCAGAACACCCCGCGGTGCGGGCATCCAGGGCACATCAGCGGGGGCCGGTCCGGGAGACCGTCGACGGACGGACGCCCCTCCGGCACGTCGAGCCCGAACGCTCGCCTGACGACGGACGGGGTGACCTCGCCCCACTGCGGGAGGTCGACCGGTGCCGGCGTCACGCCGGCGAGCGCCACGAGGTCGCGCAGGAACGGCCCGATCTCCTCGACGACCGCGACCGTCTCGACCTGCTCAGCGAAGGCGCGGACCGTCTGCGCCGGGAAGGGGTGCACCATGCCGACCTTGAGGACCGACGCCTCCGGCAGCGCCTCGCGCACGGCACGATACGCCGCCCCGTCCACGACGATGCCGAGGCTTCTGTCGCGCATCTCGATCCGGTTCAGCCCGGACTGCTCGGAGTACGCGCTCAGGCGCCCCAGCCGCTCCTCGAGATCGACCCGCTTGCGCCGCGCGTTCGCGGGAACCATCACCCACTTCGCCGGATCCTTGACGTACGGTCGAGGCCCAGATCCATGCCGTTCGCCATCGACCTCGACGGCAGCCTTCGAGTGCGACACGCGCGTGGTCGAGCGAACGAGCACGGGCACGTCGAACCGTTCGGAGATCTCGAAGGCCGCTCTCGTCATCTCGAGCGCCTCGGCCGGGTCCGACGGCTCGAGCATGGGGACCTTGGCCGCGACCGCGTAGCGTCGGCTGTCCTGCTCGTTCTGAGACGAGTGCATCCCTGGATCGTCGGCTACGAACAGCACGTAGCCCCCGTTGACGCCGGTGTATGCGAGCGTGAACAGCGGATCGGCAGCGACGTTGAGGCCGACGTGCTTCATGGTCACGAGCGTGCGCTCGCCCGCGAAGCTCACGCCTGCGGCGACTTCGGCGGCGACCTTCTCGTTCGGCGCCCACTCGCATCGCACACCCTCGTAGCGGACGAGGTTCTCTAGCACTTCCGTCGAAGGCGTGCCCGGGTACCCGACTCCGACTGCGACGCCCGCTTCCCACGCGCCACGCGCGACCGCTTCGTTGCCGGACATGAGCACACGTGCCACGCGGACCTCCCAGATGGATAGCGGACGGAAGGGTCACTGGTTCGCCGAATGATAGCACAGGGGATATGCAGCGACCTGGAGGAATGCAGCACGGGGCGCTCAGAAGCGCGAGGCTCCGACGTAATCGCCTCGAGACTGGATCCGCATCGTCAGCGACGACACTTTCACCACGTCTCCCAGCTGCGGCGCGTGCACGTAGTCTCCGTCGCCGACGTAGATGCCGACGTGATGCACCCGCGACGGATCGCCGTCGGTGCCGAAGAAGACGAGGTCGCCGGGCCGAAGGAGGTCGAGGCGGTCGGGCGGGATGTGCGCTCCGGCCCGGTACTGCGCCGCGCTGGTGCGCGGGAGCGAGATGCCGATCTGCGCGTAGACGTACTGGCACAACCCTGAGCAGTCGAATCCCTCAGGAGACGCTCCGCCCCACACGTACGGCACGCCGAGGTACTTCAGCGCGATGTCCACCACCTCGGGATGCCCGGGCGGTAGATCGCCCGCCGGCGTCGCCGGTCGGCCGCGGCGCGCAGCTGCTGCGGCCGCGGCACGCTTCGCCCGCTCTTCCGCGAGCCGCCGCTGGCGCTCCTCCTCCTCAGCGATCAGCCGCTTGATCTCGGCGTCGAGCGATGCGACGTACGACTCCTGCCGCTGGATCGCCGCCCGGATGTCGGCGGCTTGGCGCTCCGCCTTGGCGCGCAAGGCCGCCTGCTCTTCTTCGCGGTTCTGAAGCGCGCGCTGCACGGACTCCACGCGCCGCCTCGCTGCCGACGCCTCACGCACCAACTGCGCGTCGTGGCGCCCGATGCGCGTCAAGAACTCGATGCGGACGATCAAATCCTCGAACGACGACGCTCCGAAGAGCACCTCGACGAATCCCGCGTCCTCGCCGCGGTACATCGCTGCGACCCGCTCCTCGAGGAGCCGCTGGCTCCGTGCGAGGTCCGCTTCCGCTCGCTCGAGCTCGGCTTCGGTCGTCGCGATCTGGGAGCGCGTTTGGGCGAGCGCTTCAGTGATCGCGTTGTACTCCTCGACCGCGACCTCGAGCTCCTCGTTCATCCTCTCAAGCTCGACCCGCGCTTCAGCGGCCTGCTGCTGCTTCAAACGCAATTCCACCGCGGTGGGCACCGCTGCGGCAGGCGAGGCGACGGCGAGCACGGCCAGCACGGCCGCCGCTGCGGTCACCAGACGGAGAGACGATGTCCGTACGGCCGACGGCACGCCCACCTCCTGCTGCGTCTCGGCTGCGACCAGCGAGGACGCCCGCATGCTCGGATCGCATTCTAGCACGAGCAGCACGGAGCGCCCGGGCCACGAGCCCGCTTCGCGGAAAGACAGGGCCGCCCGGCCCAGCATCGACAGCGCTATTCGACGTGTATCAGGGACACGATACGCGCGTCGTCCCCGAGCTTGCTCCGTCCCCCGAGGAAGTCCAGCTCGATGAGGAACGCGAAGCCGGCGCACGTCGCGCCCGTCATCTCGACGAGGTGCCGCTTCGCCGCGGCCGTGCCGCCGGTCGCGAGCACGTCGTCGACGATCAGCACCTTGTCGTCCGGACCGAGCGCGTCGGCGTGGATCTCCAGCGAGTCCGTCCCGTACTCGAGCTCGTAGTCGGCCCGCGTCGTGCTCCACGGCAGCTTGCCTGGCTTGCGGGCCGGCACGAACCCGGCGCCCAGCTTGTAGGCCAGAGCGCCTCCGAAGATGAAGCCGCGCGCTTCCGCGCCGAGAACTTTCGTGATACCGGCGCCCTCGAACTCCCGCGCGATCACGTCGATCGCTTCCCGAAATCCGTCCGGGCTTGCGAGCAGCGGCGTGATGTCCTTGAAGACGATGCCTTCCTTCGGGAAGTCCGGGATGTCCCTGATGTACCGAGCGAGATCCACGCTTCACTCCTCTCACGCGTCGAGACACGACGAAGGCTACCGCTTCGCGGCGGCGCACGCCAGCGTCACACCAGCTTCTCGAGCGCCGCGAGCTGTTCGCGTGTGCCTAACGCGATGACTTCGTCTCCAGCGCTGAACCGCGTCTGAGCCCCAGGATTGGCGTTGATCCGGTCCCCTGACCGCACGGCGAGCACGAATGCACCTGTGCGGTCCCGGATCTGAGCCTCGGCGATCGTCTTCCCGTCCAGCTCCGACCCTGGCCGGACACGCATGGCATCAAGGCGATACTCGAGCGCGTCGCCGTGCATCACGACGTCGAGGTAGTCGGCCACGACGGGCCGCGTCAGCATCGCCGCCATCCGCCTACCGCCGATGACGTTCGGGGTGATGACCCGGTCGGCGCCCGACTTCAGGATCTTGCTTTCCGACGCGATGCTCGTGGAACGAGCCACGATGAACAGGTTCGGATTCAGGGTGCGCGCCGTCAGCACGATGAACAGGTTGTCGGCGTCCGTGTCGACCGCCGCGACGAGCCCGCGCGCCCGCTCTACGCCGGCCTGCCGCAACACCTCCTCGGACGTCGCATCGCCGTGGACGAAGAGCCACCCCGCCTCCTCCGCGGCCGCCTTGCACTCCTCACAGGAGTCCACGACGACGAACGGGACCCCTTCCTCTGCGAGCGAACGCGCCACCACCGAGCCCACGCGCCCGATGCCGACGACGATGTAGTGGCCCGACAGTTCCGCGATGCGCTTCTGCATGCGACGGCCCTCCACAAGCGTCCGTAGGTGCCCTTCGACCATGAACTCCACGATCGTGCCGAACGAATAGCCGAGCCCGCCGACCCCCGCCAGGATCAGCCCGATGGTGAGGATCCTTCCAGCGTCGCTCAGCGGCCGGACCTCCCGGTAGCCGACGGTGGCGATGGTGATGACCGTCATGTACAGGGCGTCCAGCAACGGCCAGCCCTCGACGACGGCGTATCCGAGCGTTCCCACGACGAGGATGGCCACCAGCACGGCGACCGCCCGTGCGACGCGGCGGGCCATCAGCCCATCACCTCGTCGCGGACGACGGCGACGTACGGCAGGTTGCGATAGCGGCCGCCCAGGTCGAGCCCGTACCCCACCACGAACACGTCCGGGATCTCCAGCCCCCGGTACGCGATCGGCACGTCGGCGATCCGCCTCGCTCGACGGTCGAGGAGCGTGCACACCGCCACGCTGGCAGGCGACCGGCCCGACAAGACGCTGAGGATGTAGTGCAGGGTCAGCCCCGTGTCGACCAGGTCCTCGACGACGAGCACGTGCTTGCCCCGGATGTCGTCGTCGAGGTCCTTGACGATGCGCACCGCCTCCCCGCTGCCATACGACGAGATCGCCATGAAGTCGAGGGTGAGGTCGAGCTCGATGTGCCTGCACACGTCCGCCAGGAACACGAGCCCGCCCCGCAGAAGCGCTACCAACACCAAGTCCTTGCCACGGTAGTCCTCGGTGATGCGCGCCCCTATGCTCGAGCAGATCTCGGCGATGTCTTCCTCGGTCAACAGCACGCGCTCGATGTGCGGATCATGGATCGTGTAGTAGCCGCTCACCGATCGCGCACCTCGTCGTCTGTCACGACGCCACCGCCGTGCTCGTGCGGCTGCTCTCTGCCGGGGATGCCGAACTTGAACAGCAGCTTCCGGAAGTCCTTCTGATACAGCAACAAGATCTTGACCTCCGGATACAGCTCGCGCAGCCGCCGCACCTTGCGGTTCTTCTTCGTCACGAGCTTCTGGCTCATCGTGGTGAGCTCGAGATACAGGTCGAAGTCAGGCAGGTAGAAGTCCGGGGCGAACGAGGCGATCACGTTGCCTTTGGAGTCCCATTCGATCGGGAACGAGGTGGGCTCGTACTCCCATCGCACGTGATAGAAGTCGAGGATGCGCGCAGCCACGCGCTCGCTGGGATGCGCGAACTTCGTCTCCGCGACCCGCTGGGAGACCGGCAGCCCGTCTGAGTCCGTCGTTTCCTCGGAGAGTTCGGCAGCCATCCGCGTCACGTCACGTCTTCGAACGTCCTTGCGAGCGCACGGTGCAGCAGCGCTCGCTTGAGCGTCGCCGTCAGCTCGGTGAGCTTGCCGAGCGCGTCGAGCAGCTGCTGGCGGACTTCGGGAGTCTTGCTCATGTACGCGGGCATCAAGACCTGCGAGAAGAACGCGGCCTCGCGCTCCGCGAACGTCTCGTACATGCGCAGGTGCCGGGGCTCGATGCCGAACTTGCGCAGGTCCCAGCACGCGTGCGCGATGGCGACGTCCGGTTGCGGCAGCTCGTCGCCCGACTCGCCCTTCACGAACGCGATCAGGCCGAACTCCTCGAGCTCCCGCAGGAACGCGACGGGGATGCCGAGAGACTCCGGGGCCGCCGACAGCGGCACCGTCTCAGCGGCCTCGAGGGGCAGCCGCGCCGTCTCGCCTGACGTGACCACCGCCTCGATGTCGGCCGGCACCCGCCCCTTGTCCAGGTCCTCAAGACGCTCGCGGATCACCGCCAGCGGCATGTAGTGCTCCTTCTGGAGCGTGAGCACGAGCTCGAGCCGGGAGACGTCGGCTTCGTGGAACTTGCGGTACCCTCCCGCAGTCCGCTCCGGGCTGACGAGCCCCTCCTCTTCCAGGAACCGAACCTTCGAGATGGTGAGGTCCGGGAAGCGCGGCTTGAGCCGTTCGACCACCTCGCCGATGGTCATGTAGTCCTTGTGTGCGGTCGGCATCGCTACGCACCCCCTCCTTCGAGGAAGAGCAGCTGGAAGCGCCCGATCTGCACCAGATCGCCGTGCTTGAGGGTCGCCTTGTCGACGCGGACGTCGCCGACGTACGTGCCGTTGAGCGACCCGGCGTCTTCGATGGTCACGCCCTCCGGACCCACCTCGATGACCGCATGGGACCGCGAGACGGTCACGTCGTTGAGGAAGATGTCGCTAGCCGGGTTGCGTCCGACGGTGAGCCGCGGACGGTCGAGGTAGAAGCGCTCCCCTGCGTCAGGCCCCTTGCGCACGACGAGCATCGGCGCCTCGCCCGACTCGATCCCCGCAGGGCTCTCCGGTGGCGCCGGAGCGGCGACGGGCTCGAAGGACGCGGTCGTCTCGTGCAGACGCGCGCCGCACGCCGAGCACGTCTTCGCAGCCTCAGGCGCTTCGGCACCGCACGCGGGACACACCTGCATCGCGACCACCTCCGAGCGCTGCAACGCTCGCTCAGTCGAGGAAGCCGAACTCCCTCGTCTTGAACGACCGCGCGATCTCCTCCTCGAGCGCGGACACCACCTGCGGGTTCTCGAGCACGTGCGCGAGCTTCTCCTCGTTCAGGCGGTTCTTGACGTACGGGTCTGACAGCACGTCGGTCAGCTTCCGACCGTTGTGCACCTCACGGACGATGTACTCGACGACGCGCTCCTCGACGACGTCTGCCGCCATCTCCTCCAGGAACGCCTGGAGCTTCTCGGTCAAGCTCGCCACGCTCGTCTCCTTCTATCGAAGACCTGCTGCCTACTCGTCTTCCTCGTCGGGCTCATCGGTGACGTCGACGGTCGAGACGCCCCGGAAGTCGCTCGCGAGGATGTCGATCAGCCGCTCGATGTCGTGCGGCGACACCACGTCCTTGCCGCTCTCCCGCTGCTCCTTGAGCCTCCGCACGAGTTCCGCCCGCAAGATGTCGATCTTGCCGTGCAAGACCCGCCTGCGGTAGCTGACCCGCTGCTCTTCCGCGTACAGCTCGTCGAGCAGCTCCCGCAGCTCGTCCACCGACTTGTGCTCCAAGTCGAGAAGCGGGTTCTCGTCGCTGTGCTTCTCTGCCATGGCCGCCCCCTCCACATGCTTCCGTCACACGCATTCTACCAGACGTGGCCCTCGACCGCAGGTCGAGGTAGGGCTGCTGGTCAGGGCAGCGGCACCTCGAAGCGGCCGCGCTCCGAGCGGGCTTCCGCCGTTTCGGCCTCGCTCAGCACGCCTCGCCGGAGCGCGATGCCGAGCGTGTCCTCGAACGCTCCGACGACCGCCTCCTCGAGCGCCTCGAAAGAAGGCGCCTCGCCAAGCACGTCTTCGAGCGTGGTCGCCGAGGACCGCAAACGAGCGGCACCCTCCGCGTCCAGCCGGAACACGCGCGCCTCTGCGTCCGCGTCACGCGAACGCACGAACGACCCGTGCTGCAAGCACGCGTCTCCCTGCCACACCTGCGCGCTGCCGGAGAGCTTCGCAGCTCCTATGGAGAGGTCGGCGTGCGTCGCGTGCAGGTAGCACGCGCCCGCTGCCCGGCTTCCCCGGGTCCGCGAGGTGATCTCGGCCGGGACGCCGAGCCTCCGGTACGCCTCGGCGAGGGCGGCGGAGAGCAGCCGGTAGCTCGCCACGACGCCACGCGGCAGCCCGTCGGCCACGCTGGCCACGACCGAGTACGTCAGCTCGTCGTCGTGCAGCACTCCGCGGCCTCCTGTGGGCCGGCGCACGACCTCCGCGCCGATGGCCCGCACCGCATCGAAGTCCACGTCGCTCTCAGATTGGAACCGGCCGAGGGACGCGGTCGGCCGGCTCCACCGGTACAGCCGGAGCGTCGGCGGCGCCTCGTCACGAGCGCGAGCAGCCAAGATCGCGGCGTCCACCGCCATGTTCCAGGCGCCGTCGGACGGTCCGTCGAGGATGAGCCGCCAAGCGTTCACGCCTCTCGCGGCGCCGTCTCGGTCGGGCGCCAGGCCAGGTCGGGCTCTTTGACGGCGCGCGCTTCGTCCAGCCGCCTGACCGGCGTCGTGTACGGCGCCCCGCGAAGACGGTCCGGATCCTGCTCGGCCTCCTCGGCGATCGCACGCATCGCGTCGACGAACGCGTCGAGCGTCTCGAGAGACTCTGTCTCGGTCGGCTCGATCATGAGCGCTTCGTCGACGATCAGCGGGAAGTACACGGTGGGCGGATGCACGCCGTAGTCGAGCAAGCGCTTTGCGATGTCGAGCGTGCGAACCCCGTGCTCCTTGCGGAATCGGGCACCGGACGCGACGAACTCGTGCATGCACGAGCGCTCGTACGGCACGTCGTACGCATCTTTGAGGCGCGCCATCACGTAGTTCGCCGAGACGACGGCCTGCTCGGAGACCTCCGCGAGCCCGTCGCCGCCGACGCCCCGGATGTACGCGTACGCGCGCACGAGCACCCCGAAGTTGCCGGCGAACGACCGCATGCGGCCGATCGCGCGCGCCGGCCGCGCGAAGACGTACCGGTCGCCGTCCTTGACCACCACCGGATCCGGCAAGAACTCCGCCAACGACTCGCGCACGCAGACCGGACCCGCGCCGGGTCCTCCGCCGCCGTGCGGCGTCCCGAACGTCTTGTGAAGGTTGATGTGCACCGCATCGAAGCCCATGTCGCCTGGCCGGACCTTGCCCATGATGGCGTTCATGTTGGCGCCGTCGTAGTACGCGAGCGCTCCAGCTTCGTGCACGAGGCGCGTGACCTCGAGGATGTTCTCGTCGAACAGGCCGAGCGTGTTGGGGTTCGTGAGCATGATCGCCGCAACGTCCGGGCCGAGGGCCGCCTTGAGCGCCTCGACGTCGACGCCGCCGCGCTCGTCGCTGGGCACCTGCGTGACTTCGTACCCGCACATCGCCACGGTGGCGGGGTTCGTCCCGTGCGCCGAGTCGGGCACGAGCACCCGCCTGCGGGCGTCCCCGCGCGATTCGTGGTACGCGCGGATGACCATGAGGCCAGTGAGCTCGCCGTGGGCCCCGGCCGCCGGCTGGAGCGTAACAGCGGGAAGGCCGGACAGCTCGGCGAGGGCCTCCTGAAGCTCGTGCATGAGCCGCAACGCGCCTTGCACGCTCTCGGCGGGCTGGTACGGGTGGAGGTTCGCGAAGCCGTCCAGACGGCACGCACGCTCGCCGATGCGCGGATTGTACTTCATGGTGCACGACCCGAGCGGGTAGAACCCGGTGTCGACGCCGAAGTTCAGCCCCGCAAGCCGCTCGTAGTGGCGGGCGATCTCGACCTCGGTCACGTGCGGGAGCGCCGGCGGCTCGCGGCGCACTGCGTCGCCGAGCACCGTCTGCAGGTCGGGTTCGGGCACGTCCAGAGCAGGCGGGGTGACGCACGCAGACTCAGGGGCCCCCGTCTCGAAGATGAGGCGGCCGAGGTCGCGGTAGGTACGGTCGGTGCTCACAGCGAGGCCACCTCCTCCACGAACGCGTCGATCTGGCTTCGCGTGCGCTTCTCGGTCGCCGCGAACAGCACCACGCCGGCCAGCGCTTCGTCGAAGCGAGCGGCGTGCACCCCCGCGAGATAGCCGCGCTCGAGCATGGCGGACTGCATCGCCTCCACGTCGCCGTGGTACCGCAGCGCGAACTCGTGCGCGAACGGCGCGTCGGAGAACCGCTCGAAGCGTCCGGTCCCCAGCAGCGCGTCGTGCAGGTAGCGAGCCTTCGCGATGCACGCGCGCGCGATGCCTTCCAGCCCTCGGGCACCGACTGCGGAGAGATAGACTGCCGCGGCGAGCGCGTTGAGCGAGTGGTTGGAACAGATGTTCGAGGTCGCCTTCTCCCGCCGGATGTGCTGCTCGCGCGTCTGCATCGTGAGCACGAATCCCGGTTTCCCCTCGGCGTCCACGGTGCGGCCGACGATGCGGCCAGGCATCTGCCGCAGGAACTCCGCCTTCGCAGCGAACAGCCCGAGACCGGGCCCACCGAAGGACATCGGGTTCCCGAGAGGCTGCCCCTCGCCCACCACGATGTCCGCACCAAGCACGCCGGGCGCCTCCATCACGCCGAGCAGGATCGGGTTGACGGCGACGACCGCGAGCGCGCCCGCGTCATGCGCGAGCTGGCACGCAACGCGCACGTCCTCGACGCAGCCGAAGAAGTTGGGCGACGCGACCAGGACCGCGGCAGCGCCTTCCGTGTGCGCCCGCAGCGCCTCGAGGTCCGTCACGCCGCTGGCGGCCGGCGCTTCGACGACCTCGATCGTGCCCCCACGCGCGTAGGTGCGCAACACCTCGCGCCACTCGGGATGCACGGTCGAGCTGACCACGACACGATGCCGCTTCGTCACGCGTGCAGCCATGAGGGCGGCTTCGGCGAGCGCCGTGGCGCCGTCGTAGACCGACGCGTTCGCCACGTCCATGCCGGTGAGCGCGCACACCATCGACTGGTACTCGTAGATGGCCTGCAAGGTGCCCTGGCTGACTTCGGGCTGATATGGCGTGTACGCCGTGAAGAACGCAGGCTTGCTCACGACGGCATCGACGATCGCCGGCACGTAGTGGTCGTAGCAGCCCGCCCCGGCGAACGACACGAGACCGCTCGCGTCCGCAGCGGCGAGCGCTTCGAGCTCGGCAGCCAGCTCGACTTCGCTCAAACCCTCTGGGAGCGCGATGGGGCGCTTGAGCCGGGCTTCCTCAGGTATCGGGGCGAACAGCTCCTCAGCGGAGCGCACGCCGATAGCGGCGAGCATGCGTTCCCGCTGCTCGCAGGTCACAGGGACGAACCGCATGGGCTTACGCTTCCCCTGCGATGAAGGCTTCGTACTCGTCCGCGGTCATCAGGCCGTCGAGGGCGGTTGCAGCGTCGGCCACGCGCACCTTGATCATCCAGCCGTCTTCGTACGGGCTCTCATTGACGAGCTCCGGTGCGCCAGCAAGCGCGCCGTTCACCTCGACGATCTCACCCGAGACCGGCGAGAACAGCTCCGAGACGGACTTCACGGACTCGATCTCGCCGAACGACTCGCCCGCCACGGCCTCGTCCCCTACCGAGGGCAGGTCGACGTACACGACTTCGCCCAGCTGGTCCTGCGCGTAGTGGGTGATGCCGATGGTCGCGACGTCGCCGTCGAGCCGCACCCACTCGTGCTCACGGTCGTACTTCAGGTCCGAGGGATACATCCCCGCTGCTCCTTCCGCCCTACGACGATGCCTTCGAAAGCGACGTCCCCGTCACGAACGGCGGCTTGACGACCACCGCCCGCGAGACCTTGCGCCGCATCGCCACGGCGAGCTCGGTGCCTGGGTCCGCAAGATCCGCGGGCACGTAGGCGGTCGCGATGCCCTGGCGCAGCGACGGCGAGAACGTGCCGCTTGCCACCTTACCGACCTCCGCCTCGCCGCGCAACACGGGATAGCCGTGGCGCGGCACGCCGTCGTCGACGACGAGTCCCACGAGCCGCTTCGACGGCCCGGCTTCTTTGATGCGAGCGATCGCCTCGCGCCCGATGAAGTCGCCCTTGCCGAGCGCCACCGTCCAGCCAAGCCCCGCCGAGATCGGGTCGACGCCGCGGTCCATGTCGCTGCCGTAGAGCGCGTAGCCCATCTCGAGCCGGAGCGTGTCACGCGCCCCGAGACCGCACGGCTGGACCTCCGGGAACGAGAGCAGGAGGCGCCAGATGGCCACGGCGTTGCTCGCGTGGCACACGACCTCCACGCCGTCCTCGCCCGTATAGCCCGTGCGCGCCAACAGCACCGGGATGCCACCCAGCCGCGCCTCGGCGATCGTGAACCGGTCGGGCGCCACGAACCCGGGGCCCGCGAGCTCGCCGATCACCCGGAGCGCCTCGGGGCCCTGGACGGCGATGAGCCCCGTCCGGTCGGACTCGTCGACGGCCTCGACCGTCTCCGGCAGGTGCGCCGTGATCCAGTCCCAGTCCGCGTCGTGGTTGGCCGCGTTGGCGATGACGAGGTACTCGAGGTCGCCGGTGTGGTAGACGATGAGGTCGTCGATGATGCCGCCGTCCTCGTCGCACATCACCGTGTAGAGCGCCTGACCGAGCTCGTCGATCTTCGACAGATCGTTCGTGACGATCCGCTGCAGCGCGTCTTTCGCCTCGAACCCGAAGAACCGGAACTCGCTCATGTGGCAGACGTCGAAGATGCCCACGCGCTCACGCACGGCCAGGTGCTCCTCGACGATGCCCGCGTACTGCACCGGCATCTCCCATCCCGCGAACGGCACCATGCGGGCGCCGAGCGCGACGTGCTCGTCGTACAGAGGCGTGCGTTTGAGCTCGCTCATCGCGGTCCCTTCTCTTCGCGTCACGGCACGGCAGGCGCGATGACCTGCCGTGCAGCCTGCTGCGGGCCGCCGAACAGACGCCGCCAGGCGCGGGCGACCCACACGCTCAACCGTTCATACCACGCGGGCGCCTCGACGTCGCCAGCGGCGACGACCGGCACCTGCGCCACGAGCGTATCCCCTTGCAGTATCCCGAGCGTCCCGACGCGCTCGCCGCGCCGCACCGGGGCGTCGACCGCGGCCGGCACCGTCACGGTGGTCTCGAGAGGCCCCTCGAGGTCGAAGACGGCGGTCGACGTCGTCTCAGCGACCACCGCCGGGACGGCCACGTCCAGGTAGTCCCGCACCGGCAGCGCGGCGACCGTCGTGCCAGCGGAGGCGACCTGCCTTCGCCGGTAATGCTCGAACCCCCAGTCGAGCAACGCGCGCGCCTCTGCGAACCGCTCCGACTCGCTTCGCGTGCCGAGGACGACGCAGACCAGAGAGACCCCGTCTCGTTCGGCGGACGCCACCAAACAGTACCCGGCCTTGTTCGTCCACCCGGTCTTCACACCCGTGGCGCCCGGATATCGGCCGATGAGCTTGTTCGAGTTCTCGAACCGGCGCTCCCCGCGCTCGCCGACGAGCGCCATCGACGGCATTCCCACGATGCGCCGGAACTCCGGGATCTGCAGCGCGTACCTCGCAAGCGTCGCCAGATCGCGGGCGCTGGTGTGGTGGCCTGGCTCGTCCAGCCCGTGCGGATTCGTGAACTGCGTTTCCCGCAAGTCGAGCTCGCGGGCTTTCTCGTTCATCTTCTCCACAAACGCCGCCTGCGACCCGGCGACGTGCTCGGCGAGCGCGGTCGCAGCGTCGTTGCCCGAGTGGACGAGCATCGCCTCCAGGAGGCTGCGGACCGTGTACGACTCGCCAGGCAGCAGCCCGGCCTCGGACTCGCCGACGGCGTCCGCTGCAGCCGTCACCCGCACGCGCTCCTCAAGGTCAGCGACGGACTCGAGCACCACGACGGCCGTCATGATCTTCGTCGTGCTCGCCATCGCTCGCGGGGCGTCAGCGGCGCGCGACCACAGCTCGCGCCCGTCGGCAGTCACCAGGACCCCTGCTGGCATGTCGAGGTCAGGAGCCGCTGCCGACCACGCCGAACGCTCGGCCAACGGGACGCCGGCGACCCTGTCGGACGGGCGGACGGCGCCCGACGCGACGGTGGCGCTCGTCGCGACGAAGGCGGCTCCCGCGAACAGCAACGCGACGGCGAGCCGCCGCAATGCGGCTCGCCGTCGATACCGAGTGTCAAGCCAGGATGTCACAACGCCGATTGTATCGGAGTGAACGCCCTCCGCATCCGGTATACTCGTCCCGGCCGCTACGAACGGGGGTGGGAATATGGGCGTCGTGGAACGCCGCAGGCGCGATGACGGATTCACGCTCACTGAGATGATGGCGGTGCTCGTCGTCATCGGCATCCTGGCGCTGATCGCCATCGCGTCGTACACCGGGGCATCGAACCGTGCTGCGGCGGCGGCCTGCTACGAGAACCAGCGGACCATCGAGTCGGCGATTCCCGTCTACATGTCGCTCAACAACGGCCAGAAGCCGGCCACGATCGACGATCTCGAGCCCTACGTGCGCACCTGGGCGAACGTGACCCACTGCCCGGCCGATAGAGACACGACCCTCACGCTCGATCCCGTGACCCTCAAGGTGTCGTGCCCACTGCATCCCCGGTGAGAGCCATTCCGTGTCCCTGAAGGAGGTCTGATCGTGAAGTACTCGCGTTTCGAGACCCTCGTCATCACCCTTGGCGCCGCCGTCGTCGCAGCGAGCGTGCTCGTGCCGCGCGACGCCGTGTTGCAGTGGCCTGAGCTGGTCGCCCAAGTGCTCCTGTTCTTGACGTTCGCGGCCGCGGCCCACTGGGGACGGAACGGGGGCTCGATCGTCGCGGCCGCCTCGGCGCTTGTGTACGTGCTGACACGCGTGCCGCTGCTTGCAGACCAAGGACTGACGAATGACGTCGCTGGAGCGCTGCTGGCACGGCTCGCGGCTTTCGCGGTCGTCGGCATCGTCGGCGGCGAGCTGTTCGGGCGGATCAAGTACTTCCTTGCGCGCGTCGACGGCTCGATCATGCTCGACGAGTACACGCAGGTGTACAACCGCCGCTACTGCTCGCAGGCGTTGCGGAACGCCATCGCCCAGTACCAGCGCTACCAGACCCCGTACTCCGTCGTGCTGCTGTCGCTCTCGCCGGCGCTGTTCGCGGAGCTGCGCCCCACCCGCCAGCACGCGCTGCTGAAGTCGGTCGCCGGCCACATCCGCAGCGACATCAGGCTCGTCGACGACGTCGGCTACCTCGGCGACGGCCGCTACCTGCTGATGCTGCCGAACACGCCGAAGTCAGGCGCGGAAGTCGCAGCCGACCGCGTCCGGGCCGGCGTGCGCGATCTGATCGGCGCCAAAGACGAGTCCGTCTCAGCGACGGTGCTCGGAGTGGCGGAGGACGCCAGCGCGATCTGCGAGCTGGCACGGTCGCTCGAGCCGCAGGCGCCCCCACGGCTCGACGACGTGTGCGCGAGCGCCCCGGAGCAGGCTTAGTCCAACTCGTACAACGTCGAGGCCTCGGCCAACGCGACCCCTGCCCGCTCGAGCGCCTGGCGCGCACGCTCCGGCTCGTCGACCCGCAGGATGTCGACCGCCTTGTCGCCGCTCGGCTCGACGAAGCAGTACGCGTACTCGACGTTGATGCCCTCGGCCTGCAGGGCCTCGAGGACGTCAGCAAGCCCGCCGGGCCTGTCAGGCACCTCGACGGCGAGCACCTCGGCGATCGAGGCGCCGAACCCGGCGTCGTCGAGCACCTGCACCGCGCGCCGCGGCATGTCGCAGATGATGCGGACGACCCCGAACTCCGAGGTATCTGCGACCATCAGCGCACGCATGTTGATGCCTGCGTCACCGAGCACCCGCGTGAGCTCGGCAAGCCGCCCGGCCGTGTTCTCCAGGAAGACGCTGACCTGCTCGACCATCACGCCGTCCCCCCTTCGTTCCGCAAGTCGAGGACCCGCTTCGCCTTGCCCTCGCTGCGCTGGATCGACTTCGGCTCCACCAATTTGACGTCGATCGAGATGGCGAGCGCAGACGCGATCTCCTGCGCGACCGTGCGCCTGAGCGCCTCGAGCGCCTTGACCTCGTCGAAGGCGATGTCGGGCGCCACCTCGACGTGGACCTCGACGTGGTCCATGACGCCCCGCTTCGTGAGCACGACCTGGTAATGCGGCGCGACGCCCGGGATGCCGGTGAGCACCTGCTCGATCTGGCTCGGGAAGACGTTGACGCCGCGGATGATGAGCATGTCGTCCGTGCGACCGGAGACCCGCTCCATGCGCCGGAAGGTGCGCCCGCACGCGCACTCGCCCGGCACGATGCGGGAGATGTCGCGCGTCCGGTAGCGGATGACCGGGATGCCCTCTTTCGTGATCGTCGTGAAGACGACCTCGCCTTGCTCCCCGTCCGGCACGGGTTCGAGAGTCTCCGGGTCGATGATCTCGACGATGAAGTGGTCCTCGTTGACGTGCAGGCCGTTCTTGTGGAGGCACTCCGACGCGACGCCCGGGCCGAGCACCTCGGACAGCCCGTAGATGTCGATCGCGACGATGCCCAGCGTCTCTTCGATCTGCCGGCGCATGTTCTCGCTCCACGGCTCGGCTCCGAACACGCCGAAGCGAAGCGGCAGCTCGCGCGGGTCGATCCCCATCTCGAGCGCCGTCTCCCCGATGAGCAGCGCGTACGACGGGGTCGCGCCGAGGCCGGTCACGCCGAAGTCCTTGAGGATCTGGACCTGGCGCTTCGTGTTGCCGCCCGAGATCGGGATGGTCGTCGCGCCCAGCCGCTCGCTGCCGTAGTGCACCCCGAGGCCGCCCGTGAACAGGCCGTAGCCGTAGCTCACCTGGATGACGTCGTCCGGCGTCGCCCCAGCGCAGACGAGCGTGCGGGCCATGAGGTCGGCCCACCGGTCGATGTCGCCCTTCGTGTAGCCGACGACCGTGATCTGGCCCGTCGTCCCCGATGACGCGTGCACGCGGACGATGTCACGCAGCGGCGCAGCGAACATGCCGTACGGGTACGCGGCTCGCAGGTCGTCTTTGACCGTGAACGGCAGCCGCCGCAAGTCGTCGAGCGACTGCACGTCGCCCGGCTTGACGCCGGCCTCGTCGAACTTGCGCGTGTAGAGCGGCACGGACGCGTACACGCGCTCGAGCGTGTCGCGCAGCCGCTCGAGCTGGAGCGCCTCCAGACGCGAGCGCTCCATGGCTTCGAACTCGGGCTGGTACACCCCGCTCCCCTTTCCCCTCCCTGACCGCCTCGGTCAGGGTCCCGTGGTCGTGGAGGTCGACGGCGTGGAGGATACCACCTTGGTCCCGACGCGCACGACCTCCTCCGCCGGCCGGTACACGGACTTGAAGGTGTCCTTGCGGATGACGGCGCCGTCCTTCTTGACGATCCGCGTCACGATGACGGAGCGCCCCTTGACGCCCTTCTCCTCGATGACCCGCGTGCCCACCGGCAGCGTCGGATCCTTGACCTCCCGCACGGGATAGTCCTTGAGGTCGAAGAAGTCGCTCGTGGTGTAGCTCACCTCGTAGCCGGGATCGGTGCCGTACAGCGAGATGGTCACGGTCGACGAGGTGTACGACGTGGCGATGAGGATCCAGTGCTCGGTGTCGTTGCGGAACTTGAAGTCAGGCCCGCCCCACGACACCGTGGCGTCCCTGCCCTTCGGGTAGTGGCTGATGTAGAGGGAGTGGTTGTGCCGCTCCACAACCGGCAGGCCTGAGAAGAAGACGGTGTTGAAGATGGTCGTGCCGACCTGGCACACGCCGCCGCCCAATTGCGGCACCAGCTTGCCGTTGACGATGGCGTTGGCCTCCTGGTAGCCCTTCTCGGCGGTCCGCGGCCCGATGGTCTCGTTGAACGAAAACACGCCGCCAGGCGGCACGAGCGTCCCGTCGAGCGCGTCTGCCAGCAGGTGGATGTTGTTCACGCGCGGCTTGTTGGACGGCGAGTAGTCGGTCGTGTAGGTCGCGATCCGCTCCTTGATGCCCATCTGCTTGGCGTCTTCGGTGGTGATCTCCGGCTCGACGCGCCGCATCGGCAGGTCCACCACGCGCTCTCCGTCCCCGGTGAGCGCCGCGAGCGCCGTCTTGGAGAACGCCTCCGCGTCGAGCGCGAGCCCGTCTTGCGAGGGAACGATGGTGACCGCGCCCTTCGAGACCTTGAACGACGCGTCTTTCGCCGGCTTGCCGACCGAGCCGACGATCGGCGTGAGCGTCCGGGACACCTCGTCGCTCGCGAGGTAGCACTCGAGCACGGAGTCCGCAGAAGCGGTGGATTCGGCACGCCTGAACGCGAGCCACTTCGCGATGGACGCGGGTTCGACCGACCACGTGGACGTCTCGTAGCGCACCACGAGCGGCGCGCTCAGCGCACGCTTCGCGGCAGCGAGGGCGTCTTGGGCCCCCTCGTCTTGGACGGCCGCCTTCACCGGCACGAGGTCCAGCCGCACCACGCGCTCGTCGCTCGCGAGCGCACGGGCGATGGCGTCGCGTGCCGCCACGCGGTCCACGCCGAGGCCGTCTTTCGCCGGAACAAGCCTCGCCTCGATGCCGACGACCTCGACGGACGCATCTGCCGCTGGACTGCCGACGGAGGCGTCGATGGCGTCGAGCAGCCCGTCGAGCGCAGCGTCGTCCACGCGGACGCGCAACGCCACGCGCTCCGCGCCGAACCAGGCGAACAGGCGCTCCTTGACCGATCGGGCGACGTTGCCCGAGCGACCGATCCGGTAGGCCGCCTGCGCGAGCGCTGTCGCGTCGACCGAGCCCCCGACCTCTTGCGCCGTGATCTTCCACTGCTCGTCGCCCGCCTCGAGGACCACCTCGCGGCCGAGCACGTCGGTCGCGCCGCTCGCGATTGCTCCTGCGGCCTCCTCGACCGTCATGCCGCCGACCGAGACGCCGTCAACGCGCACGCCTGGATGGATGCGGCCAGCCGAAGCCGCCGCGTCCACGGCGATTCCGAGCACGAGCACCGCCGCGACGGCTGCCGCGGCCAGCGCGGCAGGGCGGGACGCCACAGTCCGCCACCAACTGCTCGCGGCACGAGCGTTGCGCGCGCTGCGCCGCGCCCGCGGCTGCTCAGGCGTAGGCTGCGTCGTATCGGTGTCGAGTGTTTCGCTCATGCGGCGGGATACCTCGCATGCGTCGGATGCGGACGAGAATCGTCGCAGCAGTATACCTGAGACGGCCTCAGTCTCGCTCCGCCTCGAAGCGCATGCGTTGTGCAAGCGTCATTCGGATCCTTCGATGGCCCGCTCGACGATGCCGATGTAGCGGCGAACGATCTCGTCGGCCTGCTCGGCTGTGCGCCCCTCCGCGTGTACGTCCACGCTCGCCTCGGACGGATGCGGCAGCACGAGCGCCCACCCGCCGTCTTCGATGATCCGCACGCCTTCGGTCATCTCGGACTCGCGCTCCTGGCCGATCTCCGCCATCACGCGCATGACCGCGCCTTTGCGCGAGAACGGGCACGGCACGCTCGCGTGCCGCAGGTGGAATTCCGGAAGCCCCGCCACGACGTCATCGAGGGTCGTCTCGCGCTCCTCGAGCATCTTGAGCAGCATGCCGATGGTCATCACCGCGTCGTACGAGGCGAGGAAGTCCGGGAACACGAAGCCGCCGGTCTGCGACCCCGCGAACCCGACGTCCGGCTCGAGAGCCGCTGCGGACAAGGCACGGCGCGTCGTCCCGACCCGCACAAGACGCCGGCCCGCCCCGCAGATGTCCTCGATCACGCGTGACGCGCTCACGGGCACCGCCAGGCCCCTGCCGGTCGCGTCGGTCTTGCACCACAGGCATGCCATCGCGTGCAGCGCGGTGTTGGGGTCCAGCACGCGCCCAGATCCGGTCACCAGCGTCACGCGCTCCGCCGTCGCGTCGATCGACACGCCGAGCGCGGCGTCGAACGAGCGCACCGCGTTGGCGAGCGCGTTGATGTTCGCATCGCGCTCTTCGGGCACCACCCGCGTGCGTTCGGAGTCCACGAACGGGCGCAACGCGACGAGCTCCACGTCCCAGCCGACGGCCGCCTGCGACAGCACGAACGATGCCGGGCTGTGACCCATGTCCACCACGACGGTCTTGCGGTGCTTCACGAGCGGAGCGCCGCCCAACGCCTCCAGCAGCCCCGCCGTGTAATACTCGAGCGCGCGCGGCGGGTACAGGATCTCGCCGACGTCTTCGAAGAACGCCCGGCGGAACTCCTGCCGGAAGTACAGACGCTCGACCTTCTTCTCCTGCCACGGCGCGATGTCGATCCCGCGCTTGTCGTAGAAGTGGATCTCGACCGTCTGCGGGTCCTTCGCGGACGAGCACACGTGGACGCCGCCCTCGCACCGCGTGTCGCGGGTGGTGAAGCGCGTCACCGCCGGCGACGCGACGCGCAGGTCGCGGACGTGGCAGCCGGTCGCGTTCAAGCCCGCCACCACCGCCCGCTTGATCATGCGCGCAGCACGGCTCGAGTCGCGGCTCACCACGACGTGGCACTTGCTCGGCAGCAGCGTGCCGAACGCCTGCGCCGCGTGCAGCGCCACGTCGGGCGTCACGTCGATGTTCACGAGCCCGGCGATGCCGTCTGCTCCGAACAGCGAGCGCACGCCCTTCGACTCCCAGATCAGCGACGAGGAGACGATCGCGCCCGCCTCGATGCGCTTGTACGGGTAGACCTGCACGTCGTTGTTGACGACGGCCCCGTGCCCGACCACGGTCTCGTCACCCACAGCCACGCCCGGATAGATGCGTGCCCGTGCACGGACGTCCACCTTGCGGCAGAGCACGGCTCCCTCGACGTCGGCTCCCGCCCCGACGAACGAGTCCGACCACACGATCGTGTGCGACAGCCGCGCGTCGCTGCCGATCAAGCAGTTGTCGCCGATCACGGTGTAGTCTCCGATGCGCGCGCCCTTGCGGACGCGCGCGTTCGCGCCGATGACGACCTTGTGTCCGAGCTCGACGTCGTCGTCCACGTCGCACCCGGAGCCGTAGTACACGTCGGTCGCGCTCCGGACGCCCGGGACGTAGATGTGCGCGAGCCCGTCGAGCACGTCCCGGTGCGCCTGCACGTACGACTCCAGGCTCCCGATGTCGCACCAGTACCCGTCGGCCACGAAGCCGTAGAGCGGATAGCCGGCGTCCATCAGCTTCGGGAACAGCTCCGAGGAGAAGTCGTACGGCCGGTCGGACGGGATGTGGTCGAACACCATCGGGTCGAGCACGTAGATGCCGGTGTTGATGGTGTCGGAGAAGACCTGGCCCCACGTCGGCTTCTCCAAGAAGCGCTGGATGCGCCCGTCTTCGTCCGTGATGACGACGCCGTACTCCAGCGGGTCGGGGACGCGCTTGAGCACGATCGTCACAGGGCCGTCGTGCGAGCGGTGGAACTCGATGGCCTGCGTGAGGTCGATGTCGGTGAGCGCGTCGCCCGAGATCACGAGGAACGGTTCGTCCCTGAGCGCCTCCTCCGCGTTCTTGACCGAGCCAGCGGTGCCGAGCGGGCTTTCCTCGATCGCGTAAGTGATGCTCATCCCCCACTCGTCGCCCTCGCCGAAGTAGTCCTCGATCACGCGGGGCATGAACGCGAGCGTGGCGACGACCTCCGTCATCCCGTGGTGCTTGACGAGGCCGAGGATGTGCTCCATCACCGGCTGGTTGAAGACCGGGACCATCGGCTTGGGGCGCATGCTCGTGAGCGGACGAAGCCGCGTCCCCTCTCCGCCTGCCATGATCACTGCTTTCACCTGACGCTCCCTCCTCGAGCAGCGAAACGTGACAGCAGACCCTCAGACCTCGTTTCCGCCGCGGACCGCAGCGCGCGCGTGGCGCGTGTACACGACGGCGGTCGCGAACGAAAGCACCATGCCGGCGTACACAAGGTAGATGCCCAACGTGACAGAGCCTCCGGCCGTTCCTGGAAGCCAAGACGGGCCTCCGAGCGCGAGCCCAGAGACACGCGGCCACCCCGCGATGAGCGACGAGAAGCCGGCGAGCAGCACCGCCGTCGTGACCTTGCCGATGTAGACGACAGGGAGCCGGATGCCCTTGTGCTCGAGCACCCACGACCCGTACAGCAGGTACACGTCGCGCGCGACCAGCACGATGGGGATCCACAGCGGCAATTCGCCGATGACGTAGAGCCCGATGACGCCTGACGCGAGCAGAAGGCGGTCGACCAGCGGGTCGATGATTTTGCCGAGCTCGGTCACGGTGTGCGTGCGGCGCGCGATCTGCCCGTCGATCCAGTCCGTCGAGGCGGCGAGCACGTACAGACCGAACGCCGCGACCCGGGACCGCTCGGAGCCGCTCACGAGCACGGCGAAGAAGAACGGCACGATGAGCAGCCGGAGCAGCGTGATGAGGTTGGCGACCGAGTAGATGCCGTGCCCGGCACCCGCGTGCTCGCTGCGCGCTCCGGCGCTCTCGCCCCGCGCTTCGCTCCGGCCTCGCTCTACCACCAGCGCCTCCTCCGGAAGAACCACACCATCCACACGGCGATCGCCGCCATGACCACGAGGACCGCGAAGTACCCGTAGCGCCACTCGAGTTCGGGCATGTAGCGGAAGTTCATGCCGTAGATGCTCGAGATGAGCGTCAGCGGCATGAAGATGGTGGCGATCACGGTGAGCTGCTTCATGATCTCGTTCATGCGGTTGGACTGCGCCGACAGGTAGATATCCATCGCGCCGCTCGCGACGTCGCGGTAGGTCTCGACGCTGTCTATGGCGCGTGCGAGGTGGTCGCCGATGTCTTGGAAGTACATGTAGGCGTCCGGCTCGACGAACGCTTCCGCGCGCGCAAGGCCGCGCACGACGTCGCGCTCCGGCACCACGATCTTGTGCAGCTGCACGAGCGCGCGCTTGGCCTGGTAGAGACGCGCCAGGTGCTCGCGCTCGGCGTTGGCGAGCATCGCGTCTTCGAGCTCCTCGAGCGCGTCGGCGATCTGCTCGAGCGCCGGGAACAGCGCGTCGACGGCGCGGTCCAGGATCGCGTGGACGGTCCACTCCACGCCGCGCGCTAGGAACGCGACGGCTTCTTCTGCGACCGCGTCGATCGCCGGGATGCGCTCGCGGTGGACGGTCACGAGGTGCTCCTCGCCGAGGAACGCGTCGAGCTCGTGCGTCTGGACGCCGTCTGAGTCGACGAGCACCGGGATGAGCCAGATCAGGAACGTCGAGTCCGGGTACACGTCGATCTTCGGGCGCTGCGGGAAGTGCAGGCAATCCTCGATCGCGAGCGGGTGCATCGGGAACCGCTCCGCAAGCGCGCGCAGCGTCGTCTCGTCCGGGTCGAGCACGTCCACCCACACGGTGCCGCTTGCGGGCACCGATGCGAGCGCGTCGAGACCCCCGGAGCGCAGCGCCCCGTCTTCGACCCAACGCACGGTGACAGCCGCGGACATCGTCACCCCCAGGAAGCGCAGAGGACCGCCTGAGCAGGCACGACAAGGATAGCAGAAGGGGCCGCCCGCTCGACGGACGACCCCGTTGCCACCGCTGGTCGGGCTGACAGGATTTGAACCTGCGACCCCTTGACCCCCAGTCAAGTGCGCTACCAAACTGCGCCACAGCCCGGCGCTCCCTCAGGAGCGGCTTACCATGGTACGGCTCGCCGGGCGTCGCTTCAAGTGCCGCGCTTGCGGCGGACGAGCGCGGAGACGCGGTCGAGGAGTTCGCGTGCGATGGCGCGCTTGTCCAGCACCGGCAGCTCCTCGGCGGCGTCGCCCGTGACGAACCACACGCGGTTCGCGTCCGTCCCGAACCCCAGGTCGCCGGAGACGTCGTTCGCGACGACGAGGTCGCAGCGCTTGGCCTCCAGCTTGCGGCGCGCCTCCGCGACCGGGTCGCCGGTCTCGGCCGCGAAGCCGACCACCACGCGGCTCCCGTCGTTCGCGGCCCCGAGCTCGGCCAGGATGTCAGGGTTGCGCTCCAGGGCGATGGAATCGGGCAGCGCGTCTTTCTTGATCTTGCCGCTCGAGCGCGCAGCCGGGCGCACGTCCGAGACGGCCGCCGACGCGATGACGACGTCCGCGTCCGCCCACGCCGAAAGTGCGGCCTCACGCATCTCGGCGGCGGTCGTCACGCGCACGACGCGCGCGCCGAACGGGTCGGGAAGCGCGGTCGGGCCGCTCACAAGCGTGACGTCCGCGCCTCGCCGCGCGGCCTCCTCGGCGATCGCGTACCCCGTCTTGCCCGACGAGCGGTTGCCGATGAAGCGCACCGGATCGATGGGCTCGTACGTCGGGCCGGCGGTGACGAGCACGCGCACGCCCGCAAGGTCGCGCGCCCGCCGCGCCTCGGCCTCCACCGCCTCGGCGATGGCCGCGACCTCAGCGAGCCTCCCCTCGCCCACGTCGCCGCACGCCAATTCGCCCGAGCCGGGCGCGACGATGACGAAGCCGCGGGCGCGAAGCGCGTCGACGTTTCGCTGCGTGACCTCCTTGCGCCACATGTGCACGTTCATCGCCGGCGCGAGCACCACCGGGGCCTCCGTGGCGAGCACGGTCGTCGTGAGCAGGTCGTCCGCACGGCCGTGCGCGAGTTTCGCGAGCACGTTGGCGGTGCACGGCGCCACCACGACGACGTCCGCCTCCTGCGCGAGCGAGACGTGGTGCACGGGGTCGCCCGGCTCGTCAGCCCACAGCGAGGTGGCCACCGGCTCGCGCGTCAGCGTGCGGAACGTCAGCGGCGTGACGAACCTCGTCGCCGCGTCCGTCATCACGACCTTCACGCGGAATCCGCACCGCATGAGCGCGCGCACCAGCTCGCACGCCTTGTACGCGCCGATGCCGCCGGTCACGCCGACGAGGACGGTCTGCTGTTCGGGTGTGGCCGTCATACACGCCTCCAGGCGCTAAGGATACACCGAGGCGCGCCAGCCTCGCCGCACGCCGCTACCCGACCAGCACGACCCCGGGGTACCCCGCGTGCGCCGTGCGGTCGGCCGAGTACAGCGTCGCGCCCAGGAGCGACGCGATCGCTGGGGCGCACGCATCGTAGAAGTCGCAGCCCAGGCTGTCTGCCTGGCGGAGCGATTCGGCAAGCACCCGCTCCCCTGGAGGGACGCTGATGATGTGCGAGAGCGAGAAGAACCGGACGACTTCTTGCGCGGACGCGGGCCCTGCTTTCCGGAGCACCGAACGGACGACCTCGTAGACGAACAGGTCGGGTACCACGATCCGAACGCGACCCGCAGCCGCCCGCCTGAGGATCTCGACGGCCTGCTCGTGGCCGCTTTCGGGAGAGAACCACTTGACCCCGACGGACGCGTCGAGGACCACGAGATCGCTACTCACCGGGCTCCCCCAGGATCCTGGCGATCACCGCTGCGTCGTCGTCGGTATCAGCGGCTCGCCGAAGACCCACGAGGTAGTCGCTCGCCGAGACCTCCGGATGACGGTCGCGCTCGCGCCAGGTTGCGGCGAGGCTCTCGGCGATCTCGACGGCCCGGGCCATGTCGCCGCGCCGCGACTCACTGGCCCGCGACCTCACGTACTCGGCCAGCGCTTGTTGCACGATCGAGCTGCGGCTGCGATCGAGCGCGACCGCGTCGGCATCGATCTGCTCGAGCAAGTCGTCCGGGATGTAGACGTTGACTTTGGCCATGTCGGGCTCCAAAGGTAGCACCTTGCTGTGCTACCTCAGTGTAGACGCCCGGGACGAGCGAGGCAAGCCTGCGCGTGGGGTTGGACTCACACGCATCACGCCTCTTGCACCGGGATCAGCGGCGCGGCTACGACGAGCTAAGCGACCGCCCCATCATCGCAACGACGACGATGCCGCCGTTGTGCCCGCTTCTCCAATGACGTACAATGATTGCACCTATTATACGTCTCGGAGGCGTCGCCATGCACACCAAACTCACGTTGCGGCTGGATGACCAGCTCATCGCGAAAGCAAAGCGCTATTCGGACCGCTCAGGGAAGTCGGTCTCGCAACTCGTCGCGGACTTCTTCGCCGCGATCGATGCGGGAGAGGACGTCCCCGGTACGGAGATATCCCCCCGCGTCCGTTCGCTGCGGGGAGCCTTCAGAGGCTCTACGGCCACCGAGCAAGACTACCGCCGCTACCTGGAGGAGAAGTATCGGTGAGAGTCCTCTTCGACGCCAACGTTCTGCTTGACGTTCTGCTGGAGCGGAACCCTCACGTTGAAGTCGCTGAGAAACTGGTGGCGCTAGTCGACAACCGGCGGATCGAGGGCTTCGTTTGCGCAACAGCCGTGACCACGCTGCACTACGTCGGTTCCGGGGCCTTAGGGCAGAAGGCCGTCCGCAAGCATCTCCGCACGTTGCTCGGGATCTTCGAAGTCGCTGCGGTGGATCGAGACGTGTTGCAGCGAGCACTGGATTCGAACGGATTCACGGACTACGAGGATGCCGTCGTACACGAGGCGGCGCATGCGGCGGGATGCCACGCCATCGTGACGCGTGACGCTGCGGGCTTCTCGAAGGCGACGATGCCTGTCTTTCAGCCGTTGGAGCTCTTGGCGGCGGTTGCAGCGCGGGCAGACTGAGCCGGCAGGGCTTCCTCGCGGTCTGAAGCTGTTACAGGCCCATCACGACGTCCGCGCCGGGCCAGGCTGACCAGCCAACGGCGACCCTGAGCGCTGCCGACGGCGGCACTCTAACACGGCGGAGACGGCCGCGGCGGCTATAGTCTGCCAGACCCGGCTCATCGCCTGGAGATCTCGATGAAGAAGATGATCCACACCACGGCGACTGCGGCCACCATCAGGGACACGAGCGCCCACGCCAGCACCGCTTTCCACCGGGAGGTCAGAGGAGCGGGTCGGGTGTCCGAGACGAACCCGCCCATGCGCCCGTCAGCATCTCTTGCGGCACGCCGGGCCTCGCGAGCCGCGCGGCGTTCTGCGCCCACATCGAGCGCAAGCGCATACGTGAACAGGTATGCAGACAGAGCCGCTCCGGCCACGAGTCCCTGCTTGACTGCACCCACGAAGGGCATTCCGGACGCCCATCCCATGAACGCTGCATCCGCGACCATCGTGGCAACCATGCCGATGAATGCCTGCTTGCGCGTCAGGACTCGGCGGTACCACAACAGCGCGAGCACCGCGGCCACGATGAATCCCACGGTGGCGGTTCCATAGAGAGCCAGATCGCGGGGCAAGTGATAGCCCATGAAGCCTCCTCAGAATCGGCTCAACTCCACGGCAAGATCGGGCTTCCCGCGACGACGGCAAAGCCCACGCGCCGGACGCATGCCATACCGCAACCGCGACACGGAGTGGCGTGCGGCCGGCGTCACCGAGAAGATCCAGCACCCGAGACGGCCGCTCCTGCAAACGCCCTGATGCCTTCCGCTGGAAGCCCCCATGTCGGCTTTCGGTCATACGACCCCACGGATCAACCACCCGCGCGACCGGCTCTCAAGACCTGCACGATCATTGCGACGAATAGCATCGCGAGCGTGGCGGCGAGAGCTACACCGAGCACGAGATACCACAGGCTCGGCGTTGCATCACTAAACGCTAGGCCAAGCGTCCACAGCACGACGCCGACCAAGGCGACGAGCATCCATACGCCGGTCACCCAGGCCGCACGCCAGTGCACCGCCAGGGACCGTTCCGAGGCTGTGTGCTCCTGGCGTTTGCCCTGCATTTGGCCCGCTTGTACTGCCGACTTCGCCTGCGCCCGCACCATCAAGGCAGCCGAGACCGCAGCGGCTCCAGCGCACACCCCGAGGCCCACGAGCACTGCGATGCCCGCTGCGCCCGCGAAGCCTGCCAGAAGCCCGATCGCTGCCAGCAGCGCCGCGAGAACGGCCGTCCACCTCATGACAGCCGTGTGCCGTGATGCGACCGCACCGGGCGCGGCGACTTCGTCTCGCACAACGCCATCCTGCACGGCTGAACTGCCACGCTTATCAGACATCTGAGCACTCTCCCCGTTTCGTATCTGTCACGCCCATACCGGCTAATCTGAAAGTGAATCCGCAGCCGTCAGACTGAGTCCGACGGTCCCCGCACAGAAGCCTTGCATTCCGATGGCAGTAGCTATCGGGCCGCTTCCGTTCACGAGTGACGCAAACGTACCAACCGCCGCTAGCCCCACGCCAACATCTCGCACAGCCCGGGATGTGTATCCTTTCCGATATGCGAATTCCGAAAGGAATCCGCCCACGAACGATGACGTTGCCCCGCCTATGCCGGCCAGAAGGATCAACCCCGACCCGCCGGTACTGACCGTTATCGCCCCTACAGCCACACCGAGCACGAATACCGACGAAGCTACGCCGATCACGCCGAGCCCAATCGACAGCCCGGTGAGTACAGCGCCGACGATGCCGCGCCCTTCCTCGCCCGCCGCCTGACTGTCCCCCATCGCCCTGCGGTTGAGCTCGGCTGCCCTTTGCGCCTGAGCACGCGCCTCGGCAGCGACCATCTCCGCCCGCCTGGCGGCCTTGTGCCTGCTCGATGCAGGCGTGCGGATGTAGTTCTCGCTCGCGCTGTCTTCTGAATCGAGGCGCCCGTCGCCGTCCACGTCCACGACCGCGCCAGAGGGGTCGGTCAAGCCCACCGGGTCGCCCAGGCAGTACGCGTAGGCGTTCAAGGAAAGCGGGTCTGCTGCGCTCGGGGGCGCGGGGTCGGGCGAGAGGAAGCGGTACGTGGCCGGGTCGTAGGCGTACCGCGCCACGACCCGGCCGGACGAGTTCGTCATCGCCACCACGCTTCCGAGCGCGTCCGTGTGGTACGCGTAGGTCTCGGTCGCGCCCGTGGAGCGCTCGACGAAGACCGAAAGCGGCGTGCGGTCAGGGCCCCAGAGGTAGGTGTAGCGCGTGCCGTCGGAGCCGAACTCGGCTTTAAACCTGCCGCCTGCCCGCACCGACTTCGTCCAGGTAGTGCCGGACATGGTCTCGACGATCTTCTTTTCCCGCATCCCTGCGATGCCGTAGGCGTAGGTGATGGTGGCATCGGCTGAGGTGATGCGGCTGAGGTGCCCCTCGGGGTCCCAGGTGTATGTCGTGGTGCCAGACGGCGTGACGCGCGAGGTGCGGCGACCGTAGGGGTCGTTCGTGTACGTGGTCACAGCGGAGCCTGTGGCCGAGCGGGTGAAGGTCAGCTAGACCGCCCCGCGGCATACCCTGCCAGCATGAGACATACCACCCCTATTCCCCGCATCACCAGGGAAGCTTGCCTGATCTGTCCATCGGACATACTGAGCCCTTGCTTTCGAGCGCGCGTCCGAACGATCCAATCATCCAGGAATACGAGGTACGCACCGATGACCAGGAGCGCCACTTTTTCCATATCACTCACACCGTCCTTCGCCATCTCCCCCTAGGGGACAACATAGAACCAGGATACGGAGCCGCCCGGCACGGGAAGGCACATGCCGCCCTGCACGTAATCGTTGTCGGCGATGTGCTGGCCCATGGCATCGATGTCCCACGGTGCCGACCGATCATTGTCGGATCTGTATCCGTACGCCACAGCAAGTCGGTCACCAGCAGCAAACTCGATGTACCTTCTCCCTGGTTCGGTTCTGCCCTGACCGACCATCACGCTCATTCCTATGCCTGGGTTAGCGATCGCAACCCCACCGTACCAGTGCTCATCTACGACCACCCCGCCCTGGTAGTTGGAAATCTTGCCTCCAGTCAGTCCGACCACTCCGCCGGCTCCGGCACACGCCCCGGTCACATTCGCGTCGATGTAGTACTCATCGTAGCCGTTCAGGGTAGCCCAGGCCTTGGCCTCCCCGACCGCAGCCGCCAACCATCGCGCCTGGGTCTCCTTGCGCCTCAGGTAGCCGAGGCGCTGCTTCGTGAGCATCAGCTGATAGTGCAGTCGCTTACCCTTCGCCCTCCAGTAGCTGCTCAACTTGCTGTTCTTGGTGTGCTTCGATGCGTGAAGCGCAACTTCGTCCTCGGACGCTTTCCCGTCTCCGTCCCAGTCAGTGATCGCGCCTGACGGGTCACTCGCACCCACCGGGTCCCCCAGGCAGTACGCGTAGGCGTTCAAGGAAAGCGGGTCTGCTGCGCTCGGGGGTGCGGGGTCGGGCGAGAGGAAGCGGTAGGTGGCCGGGTCGTAGGCGTAGCGCGCCACGACCGAGCCTGACTCATCCGTCATCGCCACCACGCTTCCGAGCGCGTCGGTGTGGTACGCGTAGGTCTCGGCAGCGCCTTCGGAGCGCTCGACGAAGACCGAAAGCGGCGTGCGGTCGGGGCCCCAGAGGTAGGTGTAGCGCGTGCCGTCGGAGTCGAGCTCGGCTTTAAGCCTGCCGCCTGCCCACACCGACTTCGTCCAGGTGGTGCCGGAAGACGTCTCGACGGTCTTTGACTCCCGCATCCCCGTGATGCCGTAGGCGTAGGTGATGGTGGCATCGGCTGAGGTGATGCGGCTGAGATGAACACGACTCTTTCGTCTTGGAGTACTCGTTCGTGACGTTCCACGTGTTACCAGAGGCCGTTGCGGGCTTCGCGAGCGGTAGCCAGAGGACGTAGCTGAACGAGCGGCTCCGTCACCTGTTGAGCCGGACTCCGTGCGGGTTGGCCCGCTCTGCCTCCGATATGTGCTAGTCCACAGGAGCGTCGCCATCACCGGTCCAGAGGCCGAGCCAAAGACCGAGAAGCGCCAGTCCGAGGAGGCGATACGGGAGCCGATTCGAGAGAACCCTCAAGATCTCGCTCGCGATGGTGTCGGAGGCGACTGCCCCGCTCCCCAACCGCGTCCGCGTCAGCAGATTCAACACCGGAGGCAGAAGCGTCAACGGCGTGCATGTCACAAGCCAGATCAACCCGCGATACCGCCGTCTGGGTTGGTCCGCGCCCACAGCGATGCGCATCCCAAGCCACCAAGCCGTCATCCAGACAGCCAGCTCCGTTGCAAGCACCGCTCCCAATCTGGCATCGATTCCGCCCATCACTCCTCCTATCGCGGTTGGGCGAAGTCATATCCCAGCATTTCTCCCCACGCGTACATGTAGACCATGCCGATGCTCACCCCCGGTATGACTGCGGCATGTGACATGTCTCGATCGAGCTTCGTAACATAACCAGCTTCCCACGCTTCATCGACGGACTCGAATACGTACCCATCGTACGCGATTCCGATTGCGAGAAGACCCGCCGAGCGACTCTGCGCCATCAGCTGTTCACCGGGTTTGACTTTGATCAGGCCCGAGCCGATGTTCGCGAGGTCGAGCGCGCCTCCAACCACAGTTGACCAGAGAGCCTCCGGGGTCGGATATGAGTAGACGTTGATGTCGTTGCACTTCCCGTACGGCGAGGTGTCATGGCACGCTAACGCCGCCCACGAACGACGGAACGCTGCCACAGCTGCAGCAATCTCGGCAGCGCTCCTACCACTCTCCGCAGCGCCCGTTGCCATCCTTGCCGCCGCCCGGTTCTCGGGTGTCGGATTGTTGGTCGCGTTCTGCTGGACCGAATCCTCGACATCGAGTCGCCCGTCGCAGTCCACGTCCACGACCGCGCCAGAGGGGTCGGTCAAGCCCACCGGGTCGCCCAGGCAGTACGCGTAGGCGTTCAAGGAGAGCGGGTCTGCTGCGCTCGGGGGCGCGGGGTCGGGCGAGAGGAAGCGGTAGGTGGCCGGGTCGTAGTACCTCGCGGGCAGGCAGTGCATGCCGGTCTCGGCATCAAGGTAGTACGCCCGGTAGCGGAGCGGGTTCCTGTGCGCGATCGGGTCCGTCGCGCCAAGGACGGTGCAGCGCCCGTACGGGTCGTAGGCGTAGCGCGCGACTCGCACACAACATGGTCTTCCGACCCGGATGCATCGTACGTGAAGTCAGGTGCCATCCTCTAAGGCCAGAACCCGGCCGCGGACTCGACGTGTTCATTGTGCTGAGCGATTCATAGCTGCGCACAGTCACCCCAGTTGTCGCAACCGCCGAGCTACGAGCTCCCATGTGCTGCGACGATACCAAAGCATCAGCGCGACACATCCTGGACCAATCACAAGCACTGCAGCGAGTGCAAACACGAATTCGCCGTCGAGAATGGCCGCGACCGCAAGACCGAGCGCTCCAATCCCGACCCAGAGCACGTCGCTCCGTGTCACACGCACAATGCTGCTCCGTTTTGACTTCCAAGTCTCGCTGTTGAGACATGGGTCGCTGAGCCCCATCTGGCGAACAGCAGAGATGACTGCCGCCGTCATTGCAACCAGGAATGCGAGAATGGCAATCAGCCAGACTATCTGCATGACGCTCACTCCACTCGGCTGACAATCATAGGAAGTCACCCGGTCCGGTGTGGTTCCAGATGCCGTATGCGAAAAGACGCACGGTGCTCGCCGGTATCGGCACAGGCGATCCGCCCACTTCGAAATCCGCTAGAACCATCGCCACATCGCCAGCGGAGGCTTTGTGCAACACGAATTGCGTGGCCTTCCGCGAGAACATTACGAGGTCCAACGCCGTTTCGACCAGCATCAACCCCTTGGACGCCGCAAGCAGAGCCAGCCCTTCGGGAGCCCCAACCACTGTGGCGGTGTCCGCATTCCTCCGGCGTACAGGCAGAGCGCAGTCATCTCCAACGCTGCCCCGATTGCGTCAGCCCCAACATCCCATGAATCAGCGCCAGTAGGCCCCAGCTCCAGTCCAGCCCGGGCCTTCCGCTGCGAAGACCGCCGCCGACCCGTCCCATCGCCAGGCCCATCATCGCCCTGCGGTTGAGCTCGGCTGCCCTCTGCGCCTGAGCGCGCGCCTCGGCAGCGACCATCTCCGCACGCCTCGCGGCCTTGAGCCTGCTCGAAGCAGGCGCGCGGATGTAGTTCTCGCTCGCGCTGTCTTCTGGATCGAGTCGCCCGTCGCAGTCCACGTCCACGACCGCCGGGCTCATACGCCGTGGGGAATAACCTCCAGCGAATGCCCGTATCGCCCGACCAGGAGGCATGCATGCCTGAGACGCCCCTAGAGCTCCGCGTCCGCATCGGCGGCGAGGCCGGGTTCGGCATCAAGGCCGCTGGCCAGATGCTCGCCCGCACCTTCGCCCACGAGGGCTACGAGGTCTTCGACCTCACCGAGTACCCCTCGCTCATCCGCGGCGGCCACAACACCTACCTGCTGCGCGTGAGCAGCGAGCCCGTTTACTCGCACGTAGAGCCCGTCGACGTCCTCGCGTGCCTCAACCGCGAGACGCTCGACAGGCACGAGGGCGAGGTCGTCGACGGCGGCGCGGTCATCTTCGACCCCGACGACTTCGGAGCCGATGCCGTGCCCGGCCGCCTCCGCGCGGTGCCCGTGCCGCTCACAGCCATCGCCCGCGAGACCGGCGGTAAGATCATGCGCAACACCGTGGCGCTCGGAGCGGTGCTCGGCATCGTCGGCTTCCCGCTCGACCCGCTCGCAGACGCGCTGCGCCGGCAGTTCGCCAAGAAGGCCCCGGAGGTCGCCGAGGGCAACGTCGCCGCGGCGCAGGCCGGCTACGACGCGGCGCGCGCCGCATGCCCCGACTTCTTCGTCACGCTGGCGCCTCGTCCGGGCGCGCCGGAGCGCCTGCTGGTGGACGGCAACGAAGCGATCGGGTTCGGCGCGCTCGCCGCGGGCATCGGGTTCTACGCGGCCTACCCGATGACGCCGGCGTCCTCGCTCCTGCACTTCATGGCGGCGCACGAGCGAAGCGCGGGCGTCGTCGTGAAGCACACGGAAGACGAGATCGCCGCGATGAACATGGTCGTCGGCGCGGCGTTCGGCGGAACCCGAGCGATGTGCGCGACCTCAGGCGGCGGCTTCTCGCTCATGGTCGAGGCGTTCGGCATGGCCGGCGTGAGCGAAAGCGCGGTCGTCGTCGGCGTGTTCACGCGCCCAGGCCCAGCGACGGGCATGCCCACCTGGACGGAGCAGAGCGATCTGCGTTTCGTCATCCACGCGGCGCAAGGCGAGTTCCCGCGCGTGGTGCTGGCTCCGGGCGACCGCACCGACGCCTTCGAGCTCACCTGGCGCGCGTTCAACCTCGCCGACCAGCTCCAGACGCCCGTGGTGATCCTCGGCGACAGCTACCTCTCGGACAACCGCCAGACGGTGCCGCCATTCGACCTGGCGGGCGTCACGGTCGAGCGTGGGAAGCTGCTCGCGGAGGGAGACGCGAGCGCCATTCCGGAGGCGCTCAACGACGAAGGGCTCTACCTCAGGTACAAGGTCACAGGAGACGGCGTCTCCTGGCGCGTCCTGCCAGGCGTGCGGGGCGCGAACCAGCTGGGCAACTCCTACGAGCACGACGAGCGCGGCTTCGGCGCCCCGGGCGAAGACGCGGCCGTGCGCACGCAGCAAAACGAGAAGCGCATGCGCAAGCTCGACCTCGCCCGCACGCTCGTCCCGCCGCCCGCGTACTTCGGCGCCCCGCCCGGCGAAGCAGACCTCGGCATCGTGCTGTTCGGCACCACGAAGGGGCCTGCGCGCGAAGCGGCGCGCATGCTCGAGCGCGAGGGCGTCCGTATCGCGATCATGCAGGTCGTGACCGTGTGGCCCTTCCCCGCCGAGGAGGTCGCGGCGTTCATGGATGCCGCGCCGAAGACGGCCGTCGTCGAAGGCAACTACGCAGGTCAGCTGGAGTCGCTCGTCCGCGAGCACGCGCTGCGCGCGCCGGACGCGCGCCTGCACCGGTACGACGGCCGCCCGTTCTCGCCCGAGCAGATCGTCCGGTTCGTGAAGGAGGTGCTCTGATGCCGACCGCAGACGAGCTCAAGCAGCATGCGCTCAAACCCACGTGGTGCCCCGGCTGCGGCAACTACGGCATGTACCGCGCGCTCACCGAGGCGATCGAGGAGCTCGGCATCGAGCGCGAGCGGCTCGTGATGGTGTGGGGCATCGGATGCCACGGCAACGGCGCCGACTTCTACGACGTCCAGGGCTTCCACGGCCTGCACGGCCGCGCGCTTCCGCTCGCCACCGGCATCGCGCTCACCCGCCCCGACCTCACGGTGATCGTCGAGATGGGCGACGGCGACGGGTATGGCATCGGCGGCAACCACTTCATCCACTCGGTGCGCCGCAACATCGACATGACCGCTATCTTCCACAACAACCAGATCTACGGCCTGACGACCGGCCAAGCCTCCCCCACCTCGGACCAGTTCATGAGGACGCCATCGACGCCCGGAGGCGTCATCGAGGAGCCGGTCAACCCCGTCGGCGTGGCGGTGGCGCAGGGCGCTACCTTCGTGGCGCGCGGATTCGCGGGCGACATCCCGCACCTCAAGGAGCTCTACAAGCGCGCGATCTCGCACCGCGGCTTCTCGGTGGTCGACGTCTATCAGCCGTGCGTGACCTGGAACAAGGTCAACACGTTCTCGTGGTTCCGCGAGCGCGTGTACAAGATCGAGGACCTCCCCGACTACGACCCGACCGACCGCACCAAGGCGTTCGACCTGTCGATGTCGACCTTCCACGAGCTCACTTGCGCGCCGGACGAGTGCCGCGTCCCGATCGGCGTGTTCTTCGAGGATGAGGACTCGTTCACGTACCAGGACGGGCTCCCGCAGCTCGACCGCCCCATGTGGAAGCACGCCGAAGCGCCGCGGGACATCGCCGAGATGCTGGGGCCCTACCGCGTGTGACGAGTACGGCGGGCGCTTCGCTTCATTCGAGCGGGGCGCGTGTGCGACGCGTCAGCGCCTGCCGCGCCCTCGACCTCGCCTCGAGCTGAAGACCGTGCGCACCTGTTTGGTCGCGGCCCGCTCTGGGTTCGGGACGATGCGCCCGTCCGCGTACTCGAAGCCCTCGGCGTCGTGGCACGGAAGCACCGACCCGATCGCCACCTCGATCTCGCGGAACACGCCGTGCTCCTCCGGGGCGAGGAGCGACACCGCGGCGCCGCTCTTGCCCGCGCGGGCGGTCCTGCCGATGCGGTGCACGTAGTCTTCCGGCGTGTTCGGCAAGTCGTAGTTCACGACGTGGCTCACGTCGTCCACGTCGATGCCGCGCGCGACCACGTCCGTCGCCACGAGCACCTGCACGCGCCCGCGCTTGAGCCCGTCGAGCGCGCTTTGGCGCTGGCCCTGCGAGCGGTCGCCGTGGATGGCCGCGCTCGCGATGCCGCTGCGGCGGAGCGCGACGGCCACGCGGTCGGCGCGGTGCTTGGTGCGCGTGAACACGATGGCGCGGTCCGGGCGGTGCTGCTCGATCAGGTGCACGAGCAGCTGCGTCTTCTGCTGCGCGCTCACCGGGTAGACGCGCTGCTCGATGGCCTCGATGGGCGTCGTCGCTGGGGCGACGTCCACGCGCACCGGATCGTTGAGCGTCGAGCCGACGACCCGCATCACCGCGGGCGACATCGTGGCGGAGAACAGCAGGTTCTGCCGCTTGGCAGGCAGCACAGCCAGGACCTTGCGGACCTGCGGCCAGAACCCCATGTCGAGCATCCGGTCGGCCTCGTCGAGCACGAGCACTTCCACGCCGGAGAGGTCAGCGGCGCGGCGCTCCATCAAGTCGAGCAGACGGCCGGGGGTGGCCACGAGCACGTCCACGCCGCGCCTGAGCGCGGAAAGCTGCGGCTCGTATCCGACGCCGCCGTACACGACGGCGACGCGGTGACGCGTGTGGGCCGCGGTCTGCTCTGCGACGTCGGCGATCTGAAGCGCGAGCTCGCGCGTCGGCGTGAGCACGAGCGCGCGCGGCCCGCCCGGGGCCGCCTCGACGCGCTGCATGACCGGCAGCACGAACGCCGCGGTCTTGCCGGTGCCGGTCTGCGCGCACCCGACCACGTCGCGGCCGGCGAGCACGTGCGGGATGGCGTCACGCTGGATGGGGGTCGGGCGCGTGTAACCCATCGCGGCCACCGCCTGAAGCAGGCGTGGCGCAAGACCCAGGTTGTCGAAACTCAAAGAAGCTCCTTCCTCGTGCGCCGTATCAGGCCGCACTGCGGGCAGACGCAGTCGTCCTGGCACATCACGAGGAAAGCGGCGGACTACCGAGTCTTGGGTGGGCATCCGCGCTTCGCGGACGCTGTTCTACGCGACATCATACACGCTTTCGAGGCCGCACGCGAACCGCGGACCCGTCACTCCCCGAACGCCGCCTGATGCCACGAGCGCAACCGCTCGGCGTGGTGGCCGCGCACGAGCACGAGGTGGTTGCCAAGCGGCGCGCGCAGAAGCTCTCCCGCCTCCCCTGCCGACAGGCGCACGAGCGCCTGCGTCCGGCACAGGTCTTCATCGTCGCCGGTCGCGACGATCGCCCCCTCGGCCAGCCACAGCCGCTCCAGGCGCGCTCCGCCGATACGGACGAGCGTCACCGGGCCAAGCGGCAGCCGCCCTTGGATGCCGACGCCGAGCCCGGACTCGAAGTGCGAGCGGAGGCGGTGCTCCTCGACGATCGACAGGGGCACGGTGCAGTGCGCGAGCCAGATCTCGTTCTTCTCCTCGTCGATGCGGGCCGGGTTCGCCATCCACGGCGTCTCGCCCGTGAGCAGGCGAGCCCAAAGCATACCGATGGTGCTCGGCAGATCGCCCTCGCAGCCGGCGGTGACGCCTTCGTCGATGAGCGCAGCAAGCGCGAGGCAGCCCGACGTCCTCGACCTCAGCACGAGGTCGAAGCACCGCACCGTGAGCGCGTCGAGGCGCTCCTCGCGCACGATCGCGCGCAACGCCGCCACGACGCGCCCGGCGTCCGCCAAGTCGCGCTGGCTCGGCTCCACGCACGCCGAGGCGCTCGCGACGAACCGCTCCGCCTCGCGCACGCCCGTCGCGCCGTCGACGCGCGCCATCGCCTCGAACAGGCGCTCGATCGGCACCGGCACGACGGTCGGGCCCCACGACGACCGCACCGTCTCCCCGTCCGGGCTGCTCGCCACGAGCCAGTCGGACGGCTCGCCCACGACGCCGATTCGTGCGCGTGACAGCGCGTCCGCCACGCGCATGTCCTCCACGGCCGCGCTGAGCGCCTGACGGCCCGCCTCGTCCTCTGGGGACGGCAGGAACACGACCCGCCCTGACGTGCCCTCGGCCCGAAGCGCCGCGAGCGCCTCGAGCGCCGCCGGCAGCGAGTTGTTGCCAGGATGCGCGACGAGCAGCACCGGGCCCGAGGCGCCGGCTGCCGCCCGGCGGCACGCCACCGCGTCCAGCACCATGCGCTCGGTGCCGCCGGTCAGCACAAGGAACGCCAGGAGGCCGGGCTCCGCCACCCGCTCCGGCGCGATGCGCTCGCCGCCGGACGCCGCGAGCGCGGCGGCCCAGGGCGCGGCGAGCCCCTCGAAGACGGCAGGATCGTCGACCAGGACCGAAGCCACGGGAAGGAACACGAATCGCGCCATGTCGGCATCCTTTCTTCGGAAGACCCGTAACCCAATGCCTCACGGCATCGTTTACCCGTACGTGCCAGCTACCCCTCGGCTGGCACCCCTCGTGCCGGCCCTCCCCTCGGCCGGCACGCTTCTTTGTGCCGCTACATCGGGAGCCGCCGGCCCATCAGCACGATGAACGCCTCCGCGATCTCGGGATCGAACTGCGAGCCAATGCAGCAGTCGATCTCCTGAAGAGCCGCGATCGGCGACATCGCCGCCCGGTACGGGCGCTCGGAAGTCATCGCGTCGTAGGCATCGCACACGGCGAGCAGTCTGGCCTCGTAGGGGATGCGCTGGCCAGCAAGGCCGTCCGGGTACCCCGAGCCGTCGTACCGCTCGTGGTGGTGGCGCACCCACGACGCCACGTCGTCGAAGCCGCTCGACCGCATGATCCGCTCGCCGAGCAGCGCGTGCTCGCGCACGTGCATCACTTCGGCGGCGGTGAGCGGCGACCGCTTCCTGAGCACGCGGTCGGACACCCCGATCTTGCCGACGTCGTGCAGCAGCGCGGCGATCTCGAGCCGCCGGATGTGCTCGTGCGGCAACCCGAGCTGGTGGGCCAACTCGGTGACGAGCAGCGCCACATTCTTCGAGTGGTACTGGGTGGCCGGGTCCCGCGCATCCACGGCCACGGCAAGGGCCCGGATGGCCCGCACCTGCGTCTCGACTTCCAGCCGCTCGATCTCGTCCTTCGCGTCGAGCGACGTCACGACGCTGGGGTCGTACACGGCGAATCCGCCGCGGTCGTGCCGCTTCGCCCAGAAGAGCGCGCCGGCGGCGCACCGCATGAGCTCGGCGCGCGTCCCCGCGTGCAGGGGGTACACGGCGATGCCGGCCGTGGCCTGCAACGGGCTGCCAGAGACCGAGTCGCACACCGTGCGGACCTCGGCAAGCGCGCGCATGGCGAACCGTTGCGCGTGCTCGGCGGAGGCGCCGCCCATCACCACCGCGAACTCGTCGCCACCGAGCCGTCCGATGTGGTCAGACGACCGCACGCAGCGGGCGATCGCCTCGGCGGCGCACCTGAGGAGCTCGTCGCCCTCCTTGTGCCCGCACGCGTCGTTCAAGCGCCTGAATCCGTCGATGTCGAACATGACGAGCGCCACGGATCCGTTCGCGCGATCGGCGATGTCAAGCTCGGTCTGGAGCGCGTCCTGGAACGGGCGGTACGCCTGCAAGCCGGTGACGGGGTCGGTGGTAAGCGCACGCGCGAGGCGCGCGTTCTCGACCCCGGCGAGCATCTGCCGCACCACGATCAGGGCTGCAAGCGCCGTCCCGGCGACCGCCATGGGCGGCCTGAGAACCTGCACCACCAGAGGCGCCGCACCCGCAGCGAACGCGTAGGCGCACGCGAGCACGAGCGCGACCGGGACCACCAGCGAGAAAAGCCCGTGCGCGGGCGGTGCCGTGCGCGGGACGGGAGTCGCTCTCTCCGATGCCCGACCGGCGTCCCTCAGCCTCCTCGCCATCCCTGCGAAGGCGAGCCACATGCCAGCCGCCCACATGGACTCGACAAGCGTGTCCCAGGCGCTCGCGGGGCGCACGACGGCCCCGTACAGCCACGCAGGCCAGATCGCGGTGGCTAAGGCGTAGATCCACAGCCCCGCAAGAACGCGTTGGAACCACGAGTCGTCGCTGATGATGTCCGTCGCCCCGTACGCAGCCGCTGTCAGCATGACCAGCAGTGCCCCGAAAGCGCTGTACACGGCGGCGGATACGCCTTGGACCGGATCGAGCGAGCTGGTGGCCGCCATCAGCGGGCTGACGAACAGGCCGAGCACTCCGACGGCAGCCGCAACCCCGACTGCGACGGCGTCCACTGCATGGCGGGCGACCGCAAGCCGGCTGTACGCACGCATGTCGACCGACCGCGCGAGAGCTGCGATCATGAGGACGGCAGCGCTTGCGGTCAGAACCTCCGGAAGGATCGGCCATCCGCTCTCGATGTTCCGCCCTGCGAGGACGTAAAGGCTCACGAACGTCTCGCTCGCGGCGACCAACGATATCGCAGCGGCGAGCGCCGCGAGCACCCGTCGTTCCACGCCGGACGATTTGCGGCTGGTGAGCACAGAGGTGACGGCCGCGCCCCAGAACGGGACGAGGAAGACGGCCTGACGCACCGCTTCAAGGATCCCGGAGTGCGGCGTCACGCTAAGGACGACGTAGGCGCTGACGAACACGATAGAAGCGACGACGAACGGAGCCGCCGGCCGCACCGCGAGCGCTGATCTGCTGGGCTCTTCAGCGGAGACGGCTGTCGCGTCCATCGAGTCCTCTCGTCTGGCCTCCGCACGTCACTCCGGTCGCATACTATAGTGGCACATGAAGGTGGGTCGTGGGAGGTGTCGATGACACAGGTCCTGATGGTCGTAGCCCCGCAGCAGTTCCGGGACGAGGAGTACGAGCATCCTCGGGAAGTGTTGCTGTCGCGGGGCGCGACGGTGACGACTGCGAGCGTCGAGCCCGGCGAGTGCATCGGCAGGTTCGGCGCGAAGGCGCACGCCGAGATGGCGGTGGCCGACGCCGACCCTGCCGACTACGACGCGGTGGTCTTCGTGGGAGGAGCCGGCTCCGCGGTGTACTTCGACGACGAACGCGCGCACGCGCTCGCCCGCGCTGTCGCCGAACGCGGCGGGGTCGTCGCGGCGATCTGCATCGCGCCGAGCACGCTTGCCCGGGCAGGCTTGCTTCGCGGCCGGAGGGCGACCGCCTACCCGACCCAGCGAGACGACCTCGTCGCGCACGGCGCCGCGTGGAGCGACGGGCCGGTGGAGATAGACGGCCGCATCATCACCGCGAACGGACCGGACGCGGCTCGAGCGTTCGGCGAAGCGATCGCCGACGCGCTCGGACTGTAGGGGGCGATCGACGGCCACACCGACGGAAGGAGCCGGCATGGAGCTGAAGATCTACCGGTGCCGCATCTGCGGCGAGACCTACCTGGGCTACGAGGCGCCTGAGAACTGCCCCTTCTGCGGGGCCCACAAGGAGTTCCTCCAGGCGCCTGAGCTCTACGACCGCTCGATCGACTCCGTGGCGATCACGGAAGTGGAGCGCGCCGACCTCGAGGCGTCCATCGAGCTGGAGCGCTCGAACACGCGCTTCTACCTCGGGATGGCCCAGCGGCGTGACAACGACACGCTGCGCTCGACGTACAAGCGCCTCGCGAAGATCGAGATGGAGCACTGCGAGCTCTTCTGCAGGCTGGCGGGCGTCTCCCTGCCCGAAGACTTGAGCGAGCCAGGCGAGACCACGGGCTCGTGGGCGACCGACATCGAGGAGTCGCTCCGGCGCGAGAACCGCGCGAGCGCGCTGTACGCGACGTTCGCCGAGCGCGCCACGAACGAGCGGCTCAAAGAGGTGTGGGCGGCGGTGAGCGCGGTCGAAGCCGACCACATCACGCTCGACGAGCTCGCGAAGCAGTACCTCTAGCCCGCGGACCGGCCGCCAGCCAGCGCGTCGGTCACAGCTCGCGGCGCGAGAAGACGAGCGTCGCTGCGGCCAGCGCGACGACCGCTGCGGCCGCCGTCGTCGCGAGCGGCCACGCGAGCGGCGGCCGCTCTCCTGCGAGCAGCGCTCCGGGCGCTCCGAGCAGGCCGGCCGGCGTGTGCTCCACCGCCCAGCCCCACAGCGCCAGGATCGTCATGGCCGCGTAGATGCCCACGCCGAGACCCGCGGCGCCGCTCGGGCTCGGCACGAGCACGGACGTGAGCGTCATCAGCGCCACCACGAGCGCGGCGAACGCAAGCCAGACGGCCGTGGGCTCAGCGAGCGGCCGAAGCGGCGCTTCGCCGAACACCGCGAGCGTCACGCCCCAGGTGCAGGCGGCGCCGATCAGCGTCGTGACTGCCACGAGCAGCGCATTCGCCGCTGCCTTAGCGAGCACGAACGCGGTCCGGGACACGGGCTTCGTGAGCACCATGACGGCGGTCCCCGACCGGACTTCGGACGCCACCGTCCCGCCGAGCATGATGAGCAGCGCGAAAGTCACGATCTGCGTGAGGTTCTTGACCCACTGCGCGTAGGCGTCGCGCCAGGTCGGCTCGGGGAGCTGGATCACGGCGCCGCCCAACTGCTCGCTCGACATCGAACGCAGGATCTCGGGCATCACCTTGGCGAGCAAGGGCCCCGACAGCGCGAAGAACAGCACGATCGACGGCAGCACCCAGATGCGCCAGGTGCGCGCGACCTCTCGGAGCTCCTTGACGAGGAATGGCCTGAACCCGCGCATCACGACGCCTTTCCCACGAGCTCGACGAACACCTCTTCGAGCGTCGGCTCCACGGTCTCGAAACGCACGAGCCCCGCGCCGGCGCCCGCCAGGATAGCGGGCACCTCGCGCTGCGCTGCGGCGAGGTCGCTCGCCTGGACCTCTATGCGAGCGCCGCTGCGCGTCGCAGTGCGGCACCACGGAGCGGCCGCGACGACCCGCTCGACCGCCTCCGCATCTCCGGCCACTTCGAGGGCCACCTTCGCTCCCGCGCGCGAGCGGAGCTCGTCGACCGCCGCCTGCGCGAGCACCCGGCCGCGGTCGAGGATCGCGACCTCGTCGCACACCCGCTCGGCGTCGGCGAGGATGTGGGTCGAGAAGAAGACCGTCGCCTTGCCTTTGAGCGCGACGATCATGTCGAGCACTTCCTTGCGCCCGATCGGGTCGAGCGCGGAGGTGGGCTCGTCCAGTATGAGCAGGTCCGGCGCGTTCATCAGCGCCTGCGCGATGCCGAGCCGCTGCTTCATGCCGCGCGAGTACCCGCCGATGCGCGTCCGCACGCCCGCAAGCCCAGCCGCTTCCAGCAGCACGGCCGCCCGCTCGCGCGCCGTGCGCTCGGGAAGCGCGAACAGCGAGGCCACGAACAGCAGGTACTCCTCCCCCGTCATCCAGTCGTAGAACGCCGGGACGTCCGGCAGGTAGCCCACGCGCGCGAGCGCGTCCGCAGCACCGTCGGGCACCTCACACCCGAGGACTTGCACCGTGCCGGAGGTCGGCCGCGCAAGGCCGGTGAGCAGCCGGATGGTCGTGGTCTTGCCGGCGCCGTTGGGGCCGAGGAAGCCGAAGATGCGGCCAGCGGGCACCTCGAGGTCGACCGCGTCGAGCGCGACGACGTCGCCGAAGCGCTTCGTCACCGAGCGAAGCTCGATGGCCGACTCACTCGCCACGCGGCTCCTCCTCGCGCCCGTAGAGCACGTCGACGGCACGAGCCATCGTCTCGCCTGAGGCGCCCTGCGAGCCGCTCTCCCCGCTCTCCTGCGCGGGCAGCCTGCCTGCAGCCAGGAACACGATCGCGCCCACCAGGTTCACGAACAGGATGATGAGCACCCACGGCCACTTCTTGCCGAGCCGCACGCGCTCGACGGGCGTTCGGGCGAGCACCACGAGCGCGGCGAGTTCGACCGCGATCTGCACGGCGCCGAGCGCGACGATCCCTGCCCGGAGCGTCGCCGGCAGCTCCGACCACCCGACCTGCTCCATCAGGTCCCCTTCCCTGCGACTTCCTCGAAGACGCGCGCGTACTCCGGCGCGAGCCGCTCGACCGTGAACGGCTCCGCGACGCCGCGCGCTACGCCCGGGGTCTGCCTGTCGAGCACGAGCGCGCGCAGCCGCGCGACGAGTTCCTCGTGCGTGCCGTAGCGGTGCTCGGCGGGATACAGCTCCGGATACGCGAGCCGGTCCGGCACGACCGGCCAGCACCCAGCGTAGCACGCCTCGACCATCGCGAGCCCGAAGAACTCGTTTCGCGCCGTGGACACGGCGACGTCCGCGCTGGCGAGGAGCGCGGCGTACGCGTCGCGCCCTTCGGGCTCACCCACCGCCGCGAGCCGCGATCCCAGCCGCTCGGCCATGCCGCGCACCGCGTCGGCGGTGTCGCGGAACGCCTGGCCGGCCACCACGACCTCGAACTCGAGCCCCTCGTCCGCGAGCGCGTGCACAGCGGCGAAGAACGCCTCAGGGTCTTTGTCGTGCTCCCAGCGGTGCGGCCACACGATGCGGACGCGCTCGCCTCGCACGGGCGGGTGCGCGTCGAACGGCGCGGGGTCGAACGGCGGCGGCAGCACCTGCGACTTCGCCACGATGCGCTTCGCCGCGTCCTTCGGCACGAAGTCCGGGAACTGCTTGAGGAACGGCCCGACGCGCTCGACGAACCCGTCGAGGTGCCACTGCGTGGTGAACAGGCACCGGTCGGCCACGAGCGCGCTCACGATGTTCGTGAGCGGGAACTGGAAGTCCCACTCCGCTTCGTGGCGGACCGGGTACATGAGCTGGTTCTCGTGGAAGTACACGATGGCAGGCACGCCGTCGAGCGCAGGGCGCGCCAGCGCGACGAGCTCCGCCAGGTTCACGAAGGTGCTCGCGTACACGAGGTCCCAGCGCACGCCGGCCGCGTGCAGGCGGCGCACCTGGTCCGCGAGCACGATCGCCGCACCGCGCATCCGCCACTTCCACTTGCGGGCGGGCATCGCAAGCAGGTCGTGCTCGAACGGAAGCGCCGGCAGCAGCGCGTCCAAGACGGCCTTGTGCGAGCCGCCGAAGTACGGCTCAACGACGAGGACGCGCATCGTCGGAAGAAGGCCAGGCGCGCGGGGCGCGGTAGACGGGGCTTAAGAAGTCGACCCACCGCATCTGGGCGATTGCGTCGGCGACCATCCGCTCGACGTCGAGCGCGGCCTCAGCGGCGTCGACCTCCTCTGTGCGGGCGTGCGTCTCGGGCGTGCGCGGCATGAACAGCGTGCAGCAGTCCGACTGCGGACGCGTCGAGATGTCGAAAGTGCCGATCCGGCGGGCCTCGGCCGCGATCTCCTGCTTGTCGTTGCCGATGAGCGGCCTGAACACCGGGCGGCGCGCCACGGCGTCGATGGCTGCGACGTTCTCGAGCGTCTGCGACGCGACTTGGCCAAGCGACTCGCCGGTGACGAGCGCTTTTGCGCGCTCCTCGTCGGCGACGCGCTCGGCGACCCGCACCATCAGCCGCCGGTAGAGCAGCACGCGCAGGTCGGGCGGCGCTGAAAGCGAGATCTCACGCTGAAGCGCGCCGAACGGGACGACGTAGATGCGGCCGAGCCCACCGGTGCGCTCGAGCACGCGGCCGATCTCGACCACGGACTCCTCCGAGCTCGCGTCCGTGTACGGCTGACCCGAGAAGTGCACCCCGACCACCACGGCGCCGCGCCGCATGATCCGCCACGCCGCCACCGGCGAGTCGATGCCTGAGGACAGCAGCGCGACGACGCGGCCGGCGCTGCCGGCCGGCAAGCCGCCCGGACCCGGAACCTTGCGGGCGTAGACGAACGCCTGGTCGTGCACGACGTCGACGTGGCAGGTGACGTCTGGGTCGTCGAGATCGACGCAAAGCCCGGTCGCGAGCCGGACGCGCTCCCCCACCCGGCGGTTGATCTCCGTGCTGGGCTCGGGGTGGTCGGTCGCAGAGCGGCGGGCCTTGATGGCGAAGGTGCGCGCGCCTTCAGCGGCCGCCGCCGCGACGACGCCCACGGCCGCCTCCTCCATCGCTCCGGGATCCCGAGGCACGACGAGCGCTTCGGCCACAAACGCCACGCCTGGGATCTGCGCGAGCCGCTCGATCGCCTCCGCCGCTTCCTGCGCCTCGAGCGGGACGACGAGCCGGTTCGCCATGATGCGGATGCGGCGCGCGTCAGACCACCCGAGCGCGAAGGCGAGGTTCTCCTGCAGCCTCCGCTCGAACGCCCGCTTGTTGTGGCCCTTGAGCCCGATCTCGTGATAGTGGACGAGCGCTGCGTGCGATGCCATGGCGCCCCCAGAAACGACGCGCCCCGCAGCTGACGGCGCGGGGCGCGGTGTGTCCCGACTGCCGTCGAGCGCTACTTGTAACTCTCCGTCGTGCGGACGTAGCCGATGTCGCCGCTCGCGATCTCCTCGAGCGCGATCGTCAGCGGCTTCGTCTTTGCAAGCTGCGCGATCTGCGGAGTCTGGATGGACTGCAGCGCAAGCGACGCCTGGTCGCGGATGCCGCGAACCATGTCGTTGATCTGGCGCGCGCGGCGGGCCGCGACGATGCACAGCGTGTACTTCGAGTCGACCTTCGAGAGCAACAGGTCGATGTCCGGTTCGATGACCATCTAAGATCGCCTTCCTAGCAGGGATTCCGCGATGCCCACGAGCTCGTCCGTGGCGCGGGCGACATCGTCGTTTTGTACCACATAGTCGTATGTGCCCACAAGCCGCAGCTCACGCTTGGCGGTCTCCAGACGCTTCGCGATCTCCTCGTCGCTCTCGGCCCCGCGCTTCCGGATGCGGCGCTCCAGCTCGTCGAACGAGGGGGCCACGACGAACACGCACACGGCATCGTCCACGAGCCGGCGCACCTGCTCGGCTCCCTGCGGGTCGATCTCGAGCACGACCAGGCGGCCTTCAGCGATCTTCTGCTCGACGTCCTGGCGCAGCGTGCCGTAGCGGTTGCCGTGCACCTCGGCCCACTCGAGGAAGTCGCCTGCGTCGACGTGCCGCTGGAACTCCGCGGCGGACATGAAGCGGTAGTCAACGCCGTCGACCTCGCCGGGCCGCGGGCGCCGCGTCGTCGCCGACACCGACACCCAAGCCTCAGGCACGCGCTCGACGAGGCGGTCGACGAGAGTGCCTTTGCCGGCTCCCGAGGGACCCGAGATGATGAGCAGCCGACCTTTCGGCACGGACGGGTCGTCGGACGCGATCAGCCCAGACGCTCCATCAGGCCTTCGCGCTGGCGAGCGCCCAGACCCTGCACGCGGCGGCTCTCGGAGATCTCCAGCTCCTCCATGATCTTCTGCGCCTTCGCGCGGCCGAAGCCGGGCAGGCTCTCCAGCAGCGCAGAGACCTTCATCCGGCCGATGACCGGGTCGTCGGTGCGCTTCATCACCTCAGCGAAGGAGATCTCGCCGCTCTTGATCTTCCGGCGCAGCTCGGCGCGCTCCTGGCGGGCCTTGGCCGCCTTCTCGAGCGCTGCTTTGCGGTCTGCCTCGGACAGCTTGGGCAGGGCCATCGTTCCTCCTCGTGACTCGATCCGACCAGTCCTGACGCCGCCTCAAGCGGCCGCACGAAACGGGTGCACGCCGAAGATACTACCCATGACCTGCGGATATGCCAAGCGGTTTCGTCACAGCCGCCGGCTGCCGGGCGAGTACAGCGGCACGCCCGAGGCGCAGAGCGCGCACGAATCCGGCTCCCAAGAGTCGACCTCGAGTCGAAGCAGAGGGTGCAGCGGCACGTCGAACGCCTTCGGGCCGCCGCGGTCGATGATCGACGTGACCGCCACTGGCTCGCCCCCCGCCTCGCGGACGAGCGCGATCACCTCGGCGACCGATCCGCCCGTCGTGACCACGTCTTCGACGACGAGGACCCGCGCGCCGGCCGGCACCGTGAAGCCGCGGCGGAACCGCATCACGCCCTGCTCGCGCTCGCTGAAGATGAACTTGACGCCGAGCGCCTGTGCGACGGCGAACCCGATGATGATGCCGCCGACCGCGGGAGCTGCCACGAGGTCGACGCCGTTCGCCGAAACGCGCTCGGCCATCGCCCGAGCGAGCCTCGTGGTGAGCGCCGGGGCCTCGAGCACGCGCGCGCACTGCACGTAGGTGTCCGAGTGACGCCCGCTCGTGAGCTGGAAGTGCCCAGAAAGCACCGCGTCGGCGCGCTTGAGCGCCTCGAGCACCTCTGCTTCGGACATCGCTTGCGTCATCGCTCGGTCTCCTCTCCTGCGACGATCCTCTCGAGCGCGGCGACCGGGTCGGGCACCGCAGTGATAGGCCTGCCGATCACCAGGTGCGACGCGCCGGCCGCAAGCGCGGCCTCAGGCGTCGCGATGCGCGCCTGGTCGTCCGCGGCCGCCCACGCGGGCCGCACGCCTGGCGTGACGACGAACGCAGTCGGCCCGAGCGCCTCACGCATGCGCGCCGCCTCCTGGGGCGAGCACACCACTCCGTCGCAGCCGGCCTCGCGGGCGAGCGCCGCCAGCAGCCCAGCCTGTTCCGCCGGAGGACGCGCGACGCCGGTGGCTGCCAGCGCGGCCGCATCGATGCTCGTCAGGACCGTGACCGCCACGATGGCCGGCCGATGACCGCCGCAACCGGCTTCATCCGCCGCCTCGACGGCCGCGCGAAGCATCGCCTCGCCGCCCGATGCGTGCACGGTGAGCATGTCTGCGCCCTGCGCCGCGAGCGCGCGCACCGCGCCACGCACCTGGTGCGGGATGTCGTGCAGCTTCAGGTCGACGAACACGCGGAACCCTGCGCCCTTGAGCGCTTCGACGACCGCCCTGCCGCCGGCCGCGTACAGCGTGAGCCCGACCTTCATCCATCCGACGCGGCCTTCGAGACGCCGCGCGAGCTCGAGCGCCTCGTCTGGGTCGTCGTAATCGAGCGCCACGATGATCTTGTCGCGCACCTGAACCGCCCTTCCATCCATCCGTGGTCGAAACGCGCGCTCCTCCGCCGTTTTCCGCTCCCCGGTCCTTTTCACCAGCCGAAGGGGCTCGGACGCTCCTCTGCGCCGGTCCAGAGCACGCGCGAATCGGCGCCGAACTCGTTTGCCCTGTACGCGATCACGCGCACTGTGCCGTCGTCATCGTACTTCGCCGTGGCCCAAGCGAGTCCGGCCTCAGGATGCCACGCAGGGACTCCGTCCGGGAGGTTCAGAGACGCTATCTCGAATACGCCGTCCTCGTCGACACGATGCACTGATGAGCCTGCGAAGAAGATCGGACCCTTCTCGGTCACGCCGCACGGCAGCCACGGGAACGGCGTCGTTTCATCGACGACATCGTGGGCTTCCACCTGTTCTGAGAGGTGCGAGAGCCGAGGCTCTCGTCCTTCCGCGACGCTGAGGGCGACCACGTCGAGGAACGCGGTCACGGAATCGGCGCCCGGTCGCATCTCGTCCGGCTCCAACCACACGAGCGTGTCCTCGTCGGGCATCCACACGGCCGAGGGCGCCATGCCGAGGGTCTGCACCCGCTGCCTCGAGACCACCGCGCCTTTCGCAGCGTCGATGACGTAGAGGTGCCGCTCGGGACGCTCCACAGCGGGAAGCTCAGAGACTGCCAGCGGATCCGACCCCAAGAGTCCTTCGACGGCGAAGTACCGGCCGGAGGGCGACCAACCGATGGGCACCAAGGTGCCTTTCGGCACGGGGCGAAGGTATGCTGGCTCAGCCGGAGGCTCGCCGCCTGAAGGACCGAACGCGATCTTCGCAGGCCCGACGCCAAGAGCGGGGTCCACCGCGAGGAATGCCGCCATGCCTCCTGGACCCGGTATCGGCTCCCATCGCAGCGACGCGGGCCGACGCGGCGAAGACTTGCCGTCCAGCCGCCAGACGAGCAGTTCGTCTGGAACGTGGTCGAACGTGTCGCCCAGCCCGTCGTCTGGCGGAAGGTCGGACGCGGGGATGCGCTCGAGCCACACGACCGGCGCCTCAGGCTCGACGAACAATGGGCGGTACCCCTCGATGACGCGCCCCGCACGGGTCTGCTTCTCGATCGCGATGATCGCCGGTCGTCCGCCGTCAGTCAGGTGCTGCACGACGAGGTACCGGCCGTCGCCGCTCCACTGCGCGACTTTGAGCCAGCCGCTGCCTGCAACACCCCAGTCGTCGGGCTCGAGAGGCCCCTGTTCGGTGACTCCGAACACGTCGCCGAGAAATCGCACGGCCGCACGGATGCCGACCGCGCATCCGGCCACGACTGCGAGCGTCAGCACCGCCGCCACGACGCGCCACCAGCGCACCGTCCGCTTGCGCGGCGGCTCGCCCACGGGGATCGGGATCGGGGCCGGAACCACGCCTGGGGTCTGCCCGCCGGCCGGCGCGGCCATGCCCTGCTCGTTTGCGGCGCGCGCCTCCTCGTCGCTCACCACGCCACTCCTCCGCCAGTCACTGTCCGCCGCCCGCGCCGCGGTGCGCGGCTCCGACGAGGTCCGCCACGCGCGCTACGCCGCGCTCCCGACAGTACGCCTCCACGCCGTCCAGGATGCGCGTCATGGCGGCCGGGTCGACGAAGTTCGCCGTGCCGACTGCGACCGCCGTCGCCCCCGCGAGCATGAACTCGACCGCGTCGTGCGCGCTGGCGATGCCGCCCATGCCGATCACGGGCACGCGCACCGCTTCGTACACGTCCCACACCATGCGCAGGGCCACCGGCTTGATCGCGGGGCCGGACAGCCCGCCCACGCGACGGGCGAGCACGGGGCGCTGCGTCTCGACGTCGATCGCCATGCCGAGCAGCGTGTTGATGAGGCTCACGGCGTCCGCGCCGGCCCCCTCCACCGAGCGCGCGATCGCCGCGATGTCGCCGACGTTCGGGCTGAGCTTGACGATGAGGGGCTTGGACGTCGTTGCGCGCACCGCCGCCGTCACCGACGCCGCAGCCTCGCACGACGTCCCGAACTGCATGCCGCCGGCGTCCACGTTCGGGCACGACACGTTCAGCTCGAGCGCCGAGACCGCCGGTTCGCGGTCGAGCCGCTTGGCGACGGCGACGTACTCGTCGACCGAGTGCCCGCTGACGTTGACGATGACGGCGAGGCCCTGCGCTGCCAGCCACGGCAGGTCGTTCGCGCAGAACGCTTCGACGCCGGGGTTCTGCAGACCGATGGAGTTGAGCATGCCGCTCGCGGTCTCCACGATGCGCGGCTGGGGATTGCCCGGCCACGGCTCGAGCGACACGCCCTTCGTGACGATCGCGCCGAGACGCGAGAGGTCGACGAGGTCGGCGTACTCCCGGCCGCTGCCGAACGTGCCCGATGCAGGCATCACCGGCGAGCGGAGCTCGAGGCTCCCGATGCTCACCCTCAGGTCGACGTCGCGCCCGCTCATCGCTTCAGCCCCTCGACCTCGTCTTGAGCCCACACGACGTCGACGGCGTCGAAGACGGGCCCGTCGGCGCACGCGCGCTTCAGGCCGGACCGCGTCGAGACCGTGCACGACAGGCACGCGCCGACGCCGCACGCCATCAGGCGCTCCAGCGAGACCTGGCACGGCACGCCGGCCTCTGCCGCCATGCGCGCCACCGCGCACATCATCGGCTCTGGGCCGCAGGCATACACCACGTCAGGACGGTCTTGCTCGAGCAGCGCAGGCACCAGCGCCGTCACGAACCCGCGCACTCCGGCCGACCCGTCGTCGGTCGCCGTCTCGACCCGGCGCGCGACGTCCTCGAACAGCCCGGCCGCTACCAGCCGCTCGGCCGTCGGCGCTCCTTGTGCCACGCTCACCGCCACACCACGCTCCGCCAGCGCCTCGGCGAGCATGCCGAGCGGCGCGGCGCCAAGCCCTCCCGCCACCAGCAGCGCGTGCGCAGCGCCCTGCGGGATCCGCCACCCCGACCCGAGCGGCCCGATGGCGTCCATCGCATCACCCGGCTCGCGCTCCGCGAGCCACCGCGTGCCGACGCCCACAACCTGGTACAGCACCTCGATCGTCTCGCCCCGCGCCCGGTGCACCGAGAACGGCCGGCGCAAGATGAACGCCGTCCCCTCGGCGATGCGCAGGTGCACGAACTGCCCGGGGCGCACGCTCGCCGCCATGCGCGGCGCGCGGAGCGCAAGAAGCCCCACGCCCGTGGCGACGCGCTCGTTCGCTTCGACGACGACCTGCTCCAGCAGCTTCCGCTGCCCCCCGTCGCCAGCGCCGTGCTCCGCCGCCTCGCCGCAGCAGCTCATCGAACCGCCCCCGTGCCGTACATGTCCTGCAGCGCGATCACCGAAAGCCGCCCCGCCTTCATGGCCTCGATCGCCTGCACGACGGCCTGCGCCGCCTGCAGCGTCGTGATATTCGTGACGCCGTGCTGCACCGCAGCGGTCCGGATGTGGTAGCCGTCGGAGCGCGTCTCGCGCCCGAACGGCGTGTTGATGACGAGCGAGACCTCGCCGTTCTTGATGGCGTCCACGACGTTGGGGCGCCCCTCGTGCACCTTGAGCACCACCTCGACCGGGACGCCCGCCGCCTTGAGCGTCTTGGCCGTCCCGCTCGTCGAGAGGATGCGGAACCCGAGCTGGTTGAGGTGGCGCGCCACTGGCACGATCGCGCGCTTGTCGCGATCGCACACCGAGACGAACGCCGTCCCGCCGTCGGGAAGCGAGTAGTCGATCGCCAGCTGCGACTTGGCGTACGCGCTCGGGAAGTCCTCGGCGACGCCCATCACCTCGCCCGTCGACTTCATCTCGGGCCCGAGCACGCTGTCCGTGCCGGGGAACCGTCCGAACGGCATCACGGCCTCTTTCACGCAGAACCGCCCCAGCTCGCGGTCCTCCGGCGGCAGCCCCATCTCGGCGAGCCGCTGACCCGCCATCACGCGGGCTGCGACTTTCGCGAGCGGCACGCCCGTGGCCTTGCTCACGAACGGCACCGTGCGCGAGGCGCGCGGGTTCACTTCGAGCACGTAGACCTGCTCGTCTTTGACGGCGAACTGCACGTTCATGAGTCCCACGACGCCGAGCCGAAGCGCGAGCGCGCGCGTGTGCGCCTTGATGCGCTCGACCGTCTCGGTCCCGAGCGAGAACGGCGGGATGCAGCACGCCGAGTCGCCGGAGTGGATGCCAGCCTCCTCGATGTGCTCCATCACGCCGCCGATGTAGACGCTCTCGCCGTCGCACACCGCGTCCACGTCCACCTCGATCGCGCCTTCCAAGAAGCGGTCGAGCAGCACCGGGTGGTCGGGGCTGACGGCGGTCGCCTCCTCGATGTAGCGCTTGAGGTACTCGTCCGAGTACGCGATGACCATGCCGCGCCCGCCGAGCACGTACGACGGCCGTACGAGAAGCGGGTACCCGATGCGGTGCGCGACCTCGAGCGCCTCGTCGAGCGTCGTGGCAGTGCCCGCGGGCGGGTACGCGATGCCGAGCTCGTCGAGCACCGCCGCGAACCGCTTGCGGTCCTCCGCGAGATCGATGGCCTCCGGCTTCGTGCCGAGGATCGGCACGCCGGCGTCTTCAAGCGCGTGCGCCAGTTTCAGCGGCGTCTGGCCGCCGAAGGTCACAAGCACGCCTTCGGGCCGCTCGCGCTCGCAGATGTCCATGACGTCCTCGAATGTCAGCGGCTCGACGAAAAGCTTGTCCAAGGCGTCGTAGTCGGCCGAGACCGTCTCCGGGTTGCAGTTGACCATGATGGTCTCGAAGCCCATCTCCGAGAGCGCGTACGCGGCGTGCACGCAGCAGTAGTCGAACTCGATGCCCTGCCCGATGCGGTTCGGGCCGGCGCCCAGGATGACGATCTTGCGGCGGTCTGACGGCTGCGACTCGTCCTCGTCCTCGTAGGTCTTGTAGTAGTACGGCGTCTCGGCGGCGAACTCCGCCGCGCAGGTGTCGACCGCCTTGAACGTCGGCTGCACGCCGAGCGCCTTCCGCCTCGCGCGCACGTCTGCCTCGCTCGCGCCCGTGAGGTGAGCGATCTGGACGTCCGAAAGCCCGTGCCGCTTCGCCTCGCGCAGCGCCTCCCCGTCGAGCTCCTCCAGCGGCCGTCCGCGCAGCGACGCTTCGACGCGCACCGCCTCGGCCATCTGCTCGACGAACCACGGGTCCACGTGCGTGAGCGCCGCGACCTCCTCGACCGAACGGCCGCGCCGGAGCGCCTCTGCCATGTACAGCGGCCGCTTCTCGTTCGGCGCCACCAGGTAACGGTCGAAGTGCTCCTCGTCGAACGCGTCCTTGCCGTCCGCGCCGAGCCCTGCCCGCCCGTTCTCGAGCGACCGGAACGCTTTGCCGAGCGCCTCCGGGAACGTCCGCCCGATGGCCATGACCTCGCCCACCGACTTCATCCGCGTCGTGAGCGTCGTGTCGGTGCCCGGGAACTTCTCGAACGCGAACCGGGGCACCTTGACCACCGTGTAGTCGATGCTCGGCTCGAAGCACGCGGGCGTCTTCTTCGTGATGTCGTTGGGGATCTCGTCGAGCGTGTAGCCCACCGCCAGCTTCGCCGCGAACTTCGCGATCGGGAAGCCCGTGGCCTTCGACGCGAGCGCGCTCGAGCGGCTCACGCGCGGGTTCATCTCGATGACGACCATGCGTCCGTCGGCCGGGTTGATGGCGAACTGCACGTTGCTGCCGCCGGTCTCCACCCCGATCTCTCGCATGATCGCGATCGAGGCGTCGCGCATCTGCTGGTACTCGCGGTCCGTGAGCGTCTGCGCGGGCGCGACCGTGATCGAGTCGCCGGTGTGCACGCCCATCGCGTCGAAGTTCTCGATGGAGCACACGATCACGCAGTTGTCGTTGCGGTCGCGCATGACCTCCATCTCGAACTCTTTCCAGCCGAGGATGCTCTCCTCGATGAGCACCTCGCCGATGGGCGAGAGCGCGATCCCGTGGGTCACGATGTCGCGGAGCTCGTCGACGTTGTACGCGATGCCGCCGCCAGCGCCGCCCAAGGTGAAGCTCGGACGCACGACGACCGGGAAGCCGATGCCCGCCACGATCTCCTCTGCGTCCGCAAGCGAGTACGCATAGCCGCTCCTCGGCGTCTCCAGGCCGATCCTGGCCATCGCCTCGGCGAACAGGCGCCGGTCCTCGCCCTTCTTGATGACCTCGACCTTCGCGCCGATCAGCTCGACGCCGTAGCGGTCGAGCACGCCCGCTTCGGCGAGCGCCACCGCGCAGTTGAGGCCGGTCTGCCCGCCGAGCGTCGGGAGCAGCGCGTCAGGCCGCTCCTTCGCGATGACCTGCTCGACGAACGCCGGCGTGATGGGCTCGACGTAGGTGCGGTCGGCGAACTCGGGGTCGGTCATGATCGTCGCCGGGTTGCTGTTGACGAGCACGACCTCGTAGCCGTCCTCGCGCAGCACCTTGCACGCCTGCGCGCCCGAGTAGTCGAACTCGCACGCCTGGCCGATGACGATCGGCCCTGAGCCGATCAGCAGGATGCGGTGGATGTCGTCTCTGCGGGGCATGTCGCTCCTTAGGGCACGATCAGGACGGGGCACGACGCCTGCCGAAGCAGCGTCATCGAGACGCTGCCCATCAGCGCCTCCTGCACGGCGTTGCGGCCGCGGGTGCCGGTGATCACACCGGTCGCGCGCCGCTCGTCGAGCTCGGCGAGCACTTCGCGCTGCGGATCGCCGCGGCGGATCACCACGCTCGTCGGGATGCCCTGCTGCTCAGCCATCGCTTCGAGCGCCTTGAGGTGGAACTCCGCGCCCTCTTCGTGGCGCCGCAGCTGCTCGCCGGAAAGCCCAGGGTCGATGACGTGCAGCAGGTAGAGCATCTTGATGCTGCCCTTCGGCATCTCCAGCACGCGCATGAGCGCGCGCGAGGCCGAAAGCGAGAAGTCCGTGGGGAGCACGACGACGTCGCCGAAGCGGCGCAAGAGCGCCGCGGGATCCTGCGCGGCGCACAGCAGGTCGAAGCGCGCCATCAGCAGCGGCACCGACGCGTCGCGGATCAGCCGCTCGGAGACCGAGCCCTCGACAAGCTGCGAGACGATGCCTTTGGCGTGCGAGCCGGCGAGGATCGCGTCCACGCCGCGCTCGGCTGCAAGCGCTGTGAGCGCGTCGAACGTGTCGCCCGTCGGCACGCGCAGCTCGACGTCGTAGCCGTCAGCGGCGAGCGGCGCCGCAAGCTCCTGCAGCTTCGCGCGCGCCTCGTCCACCTTCTGCGCGATGATCGGACCCTCCATGCCCGAGGCCTCGACCACGTGCGTGAGCACGACGGAGCGTACGCCGAGCGCGGAGGCGCCGCGCGCGAACGCGAGCACGTCGAAGCACTCGTCAGAGAAGTCGACCGGTACGAGGACCGTGGTGAGCATCATGCCTCCTTCGCATCGTCGCCGGGTTGCCGGACGCCGGCGTGCGAAGCGCCGCTCGCGTGCAGGCCGCCCGCGCTTCCCTCGGCGAACACGTCGTCGTGGCCGTCCATCAGGCGCGTGAACGCGCCGAACAGGTACTGCGCGTCGTGCGGCCCAGGCGCCGCCTCGGGGTGGTACTGCACCGAGAACGCCTGCACGTCGAGCGCGCGCACGCCCTCGACCGTCATGTCGTTGAGGTTCACGTGCGTCAACTGGACGCGGCCGAAGCGTTCGGAAGCCACCACGGGGGCGACGCCTGCCCGCACCCACGCGCCGAGGTCGTTCGGGTCGAGGTCGAGGCCGCCGCTTTCTTCGGGAAGCAGCCGCCCGATGCTTCCGAAGTCCACGCAGAAGCCGTGGTTCTGGCTCGTGATCTCCACGCGGCCCGTGAGCAGGTTCTTGACCGGCTGGTTGCCGCCGCGGTGCCCGTACTTCAGCTTGTAGGTCGAGCACCCGAGCGCGAGCGAGAGCATCTGGTGGCCGAGGCAGATGCCGAAGACCGGCACCCTGCCCAGAATCTCGCGGAGCGTGCCGTAGAGGTACGTCACGGCGGCCGGGTCGCCGGGCCCGTTGGCGAAGAACACGCCGTCGGGCTCGAGCGCAAGCGCCTCCTCGGCGCTCGTCGTCGGCGGCACGACGATGACCTCGCAGCCCGCTTCGGTCAGGCGGCGCAGGATGTTCCACTTGATGCCGGAGTCGAACGCCACCACCCGGTGCTTCGGCCGCACGGGCACGACGCCGGTATCCACCGGCAGCTCGCAGTCGGGCGGCACCTCCGCGCCCCACGTGAAGCGCTCGCGCACTGCGACTTCCGCCACGAGGTCGCGGCCGACCAAGCCGGGCGAGCTCCGCGCCTTCTCGACGAGCGAGGCGGGGTCGAGGTCGACCGTCGAGAGCACGGAGCGCATCGCGCCCGCCTCGCGCACGTGCTTCGTGAGCCTGCGCGTGTCGATGCCTTCGGCCGCCACCACCGAGAAGCGCTCGAAGAACTCCCGGAGCGTCATCTCCGCCCGCCAGTTCGAGGCGGTCTCGGAGCACCGCCGCATGACGAACCCGGCCGCGAACACGCCGCGCGACTCCATGTCTGCCGCGTTCACGCCGTAGTTGCCGATGTGCGGCATCGTCATCGTCACGATCTGGCCCGCGTACGACGGGTCGGTGAAGACCTCCTGGTAGCCGGCCATCGAGGTGTTGAAGACGATCTCGCCCGTGACCTCGCCGTCGACGCCGCACGCGACGCCCTCGAACACGGTCCCGTCCTCGAGCGCGAGCAACGCTGGCCGTCTCGCGTTCACAGCGGCACCACCTCCCCGCCCTTGAGCGCCCAGCGCCCGCCTACGAGCACCTCCGTCGGTTGCCCGAAGAGCGTCTGCCCAGCGAAAGGCGTGTTCTTCGACTTGCTCTTCAGATGCGACGGCTCGACCTTCACTTCAGCGTCAGGGTCTACCACCGTGATGTCGGCGGGCATCCCCGCCTCCAGCCGCACCTCCGGCAGCCGGAACGCAGCGCGCGGGCCGTGGCAGAGCAGCCGCACGACGTCGCCCCACCCGATGACGCCCTCGCGCACCAGGCGCGTGACCACAAGCGGCACCGCGGTCTCCAGGCCGATGATGCCGAACGGCGCCAACTCGAACTCCAGCTCCTTCTCGTGTGCCGCGTGCGGCGCGTGGTCCGTCGCGATGCAGTCCACTGTGCCGTCGACAAGCCCCGCGACGAGCGCCTCGCGATCCTCGCGCGTCCTGAGCGGCGGGTTCATCTTGAACGACGTGTCGTACGAGACGATCGCGTCTTCGTCCAGGAACAGGTGGTGCGGCGTCACCTCGCAGGTCACGCGCACGCCGCGCCGCTTGGCCTCGCGCACGATCTCGAGCGACCGGGCCGTCGAGACGTGCGCGACGTGCACCCGGCACCCGGTGAGCTCGGCGAGCGTCACCTCGCGGGCCACCATGACCTCCTCGGCGGCAGCCGGCTGGCCGGGAAGCCCCATCCGCGTCGAGACGACGCCCTCGTTCACGGCGCCGCCGCGCGAGAGCGACTCGTCCTCGCAGTGCCCGACGTAGAGCGCGTCGAACCCCGCAAGATACTCCATCGCGGTGCGCGCCATGCCCGCCGACTGGATCCCGCGCCCGTCGTCGCTGAACGCGACCGCGCCTTCCGCGAGCATGTCGCCGATCTCCGCGAGCTGCTCGCCTTTCTGCCCGCGCGTGAGCGCCCCGATCGGGTGCACGCGCACGATGCCCTGCTCCTGCGCGCGTTCCACCACGAACCGCACGGCGGCACCGGTGTCGCACACGGGCGTCGTGTTCGGCATCGGGCACACGGCGGTGAACCCGCCGCACGCAGCGGCTGCGGTGCCTGTCGCGATCGTCTCCTCGTCCTCGCGCCCGGGCTCGCGCAGGTGCGTGTGCACGTCGACGAAGCCCGGCATCACCACCTTGCCCGCGCAGTCGATCGTCTCGCCCTTCGGGATCGAGAGCCCCTCGCCGACCTCGACGATGACCCCGTCGCGCACGACGACGTCGGCGACGGCGTCCAGGCCGGCGGCCGGGTCGACGACGCGGCCTCCTTTAAGCAGCAGCGCCACTGCTGTCACCTCCGAGGAGCAGGTACATCACGGCCATCCGCACCGCCACGCCCGCGTTCACCTGGTCGAGCACCACCGAGCGCGGCGAGTCGGCGACCTCGGACGAGATCTCCACGCCGCGGTTCATCGGGCCTGGGTGCATGACGATCATCTCCGGTTTCGCACGCTCAAGCCGCGCCCCGTTCATCCCGTACAGCCGCGCGTACTCGCGCACGCTCGGGATCGGCATCGCCGCCTCCCGCTCGAACTGCACCCTCAACATGTACGCGACGTCGAGCTCAGGCAGCACCTCGTCGAGCGAGTACGACACCTCGGCGCCAAGCACGTCCGGACGCGGCGGCATGAGCGTCTTCGGTCCGATGAGGATCGGCCGCGCGCCTACCTTGTTCAACGCCGGCACGAGCGATCCGGCGACCCGCGAGTGCGCCACGTCGCCGACGATGCCCACCGTGAGGCCCTCGAGCCGCCCGAGCGCGCGGCGCATCGTGAACAGGTCCAGCAGCGCCTGCGTCGGGTGCTGGTGGATGCCGTCGCCGCCGTTGACGATGTGGGCGTCCATGCACTCCGCGAGCACCTGCGGCGCGCCCGCGTACTTGTGACGCACCACCACGAGGTCGCACGCCATCGCCGAGAGCGTCTTGGCGGTGTCGCGCAGGCTCTCGCCTTTGGCGGTGGCCGACGCCGAGGCCGAGAAATTCACGCCGTCGGCCGACAAGCGCTTGGCGGCGATCTCGAACGACGTCCGCGTGCGCGTGCTCGGCTCGAAGAAGAGGTTGACGACGGTGCGGCCTCGAAGCGTCGGCAGCTTCTTGATGCGGCGCTCGTTCACCTCCGCGAACGAGTCCGCGGTGTCCAGCACGAGCACGATGTCCTCCGGCGTCAGGTCGTCCATCGTCAGGATGTGCGTGCAGGAGAGCATCACGCCTCCCCTCCCTCGGGCACGAGCTCGAGGATGTCCACCGCGTCGACGCCGTCCGTCTCCACGAACGACACCTTCACGCGCTCCTTGCGCGAGGTCGGGACGTTCTTGCCGACGAAGTCCGCGCGGATCGGAAGCTCACGGTGGCCGCGGTCGACGAGCACGGCGAGCTGGATGGCCGCCGGCCGGCCGTAGTCCATCACCGCGTCCATCGCCGCGCGGATGGTGCGCCCCGTGAACAGCACGTCGTCGACGAGCACGATCGTGCGGCCCTCGACGTCGAACGGGATGTCGGTGCGGTGCACCTCGGGCGACATCCGCGTCCCGACGTCGTCGCGGTAGAAGGAGATGTCGACGGTGCCGACCGGCACCCGGGCGCCTTCGATGCGCTCGATGCGCTCGGCGAGCCGCTGAGCCATCACGGCGCCTCGCGTGACGATCCCGGCGAGCGCGAGCCCCTCGACGCCCTTGTTCGCCTCGAGGATCTCATGCGCGATCCTGACGAGCGCCCGGTCGATCGCCGTGGCGTCCATGACGTGCGCTTTCACGCGGTACTGCATGGACCCGCCTCCCTCGGCTCGGTGTACGAAAACGCCTCCTCGCCAGGCGGCAAGAAGGCGTCGCGACGTCGTCTGAGCTGCAACGTGGTGCTGGCTCTGGTCCGTATGCGGTTGCATCCTTGCCGGCCTCGCTGGACCGGTTTTAAAGGTCGTGCAGACGATACTACAGCCGCAAGCCGCGGGCAAGCAGACACGCGGCGGCGATCACCGCATCCGGGCGATGCGAGACGCAACGGTTCGCGCGCCGCGAGCCCGGCCGTCTCCGGCAGCGGCTTCAAGCGCCTGCACGATACGGTCGCGCAACTCACGCCGGGAGGCGGTCGCTGCTGCTACCTCGAAGAGCTCGCTTGCGAGCGCTCGATACGTCTCTTCCATCTCTTCATAAGACGTGAGCACAAGAGGATCGACGTCCAGCAAGACGTCGTAGATGGCCTCGATGCTCCGTTGGGCGGGGCGTCGCATGACCAGGTCGACCGCGCCGTGCAGGAGTTCGACCACGAGCACCCAGACTACGTCGGCCAACCAACCCCACACGCTTCGACGTCCTCCTCAGCCTTCACGCATGTCACGCACGACGACCGCGGGCGCTCGAGCCGAACCTGGCAGCAGCATGGCTGTGGGCCTAAGGGCGATCAATGCCGCTCGTCGCGACGCCCTCCCCGTCCCACCACCGCCCCGCCGACGACGGCGCCGAGAAGGCACGACGCCCACGCGGCATGACGACCAACCACGTCGACCACGACCAGCCAGTCCGGGATCTGCGGCGGATTCGCAGCGTATGCCGCCGCGCCGCTGCTAGGTAGACCCAGCAGACCGCTTGCGGCAGCTGCCACGGCAGCGACGGGTAGCCAAACCCATCGGGGGTTTCTGCCGCCGGCGATGCCGGCTGCGAGGCCTGCACCGAGCAACACGGCCGCTTCGGCCCCGCGGACTGCCAGGACCGCGGCCACGACGCCGGCTTGCCGAGAGAGCGTATCCGCGAGCACGAACCCGGCGACGTCGAGCATCTGGTCTAAGACGACGCGCGCGATCACGCCGCCAGCGATCGCGCCGAGCGCGACGGCAAGGCCGGCCGACTCGCTCGCCTTGACCACGAGCCTTACCGCGAAGGACAGCAGCGCCGCAGCGGCGATCAGCCCTGCGGCGAGCAGCGCTCCTGCCGGCGCCGGAGGAAAAACGATATCCACGCTGCCTACTCCCCCGCCTCCCCCAGCGGCAGCCGCACCGTGAAGGTGCTCCCGCGCCCCACCTCGCTCGCGACCTCGATGCGGCCGCCGTGCGCGCGCACGATCTCGTCGGCGACGAAGAGCCCCACGCCCAGCCCGCCGAACCGCCGCGTCGAGGACATGTCGGCCTGCGTGAAGCGGTCGAAGAGCTTCGGAGCGTCCTCGCTGCGGATGCCGACGCCTTGGTCGGACACGGCGATGAACGCCTCGCCGCCCTCGACGCCCACCCGAACCGTGACGGTCCCGCCCTCGGGCGAGAACTTCACGGCGTTGCTCACGAGGTTCTCCACGACGCGGCCGATGCGTTCCGGGTCGCACACCACGAGCGGCATGTCCGGCTGCGCGTCGATGACGAGCACGTGCTCGGCGCTGCGCGGGACGGCCTCGGCTCGCAGCCGCACGACTTGCTCGAGATCCGTCGGCCGCTTCAGGAGCTTGAGGCCGCCTTCGGCTTGGATCGTCGTCGCCTCCAGAAGCTCCTCGACGAGCTCTCGCATCCGGATCGCGCTCGCCTCGATCTTGCGGGCCACGTCGGCCGCCTTGTCGGCGAGCTCGCCCGGATGCATGCTCGCCAGCAGCTCCGCGTACCCGAGGATGCTCGTGAGCGGCGTCCTCAGTTCATGCGAGACGTTAGCGACGAACCCGCTCCGGAGCTGGTCGAGCATCCGCTCGTCGGTGACGTCCCGTTTGACGACCACGAACCGCGGTCTGCTCACGCCTTCCACCGGCGCCACCGACATGCGCTCGTAGTAGCGGCTGCCGTCCTTGCGAAGCCCGATGGTGTCCCCGGACCACGACTCCGCGACGCCCCCCAGCACGAACAGCCACCCGTCAGACTCGGCGGCCGCATGGAGGTCGGCGATGTCCCGGCCGAGCAGCTCGGCCTCCGAGTAGCCGGTGAGCCGTGCGAGCGCCCGGTTGCACGACATGATCGTCCCACGCTCGTCGACGATCGCGATGCCGTCGGCAGCCGATGCTAAGGCCGCCGATTCCATCGCCTGCTCCTCGCGACTCCGGGCGAGCGCGATCGCTGTCGCCACGGACCCGGTCAGCCGTTCGAGCATCCGAAGCGTCGCCTCGTCGATGCCGTGCGGCAACCCGGAAAAGTAGCCGGCAGCCCCCGCGACCCCTCCATCGATCCGTATCGGCACGAGCGCGACGCCGCGCACGCCCGCGTTCCACAGGCGGCTCCCAGCCTCCACGCCGGCGTCTCCGGCGGCCAGCACCACCGTCTCGCCATCGAGGACCCGATCCCCTCCCGGGACGACATCCCAGAATGCCGAGCGGGAGCGGATGACTTCGATCGCGTCGTGGACGCCTTCGGCCTCGAACACCGTCACGCTTTCATCCTGTCCGGTCAACGCCATCGCGACCGTGCAACGCGGAAGGCCAGACCCGGCCACGGCACACGCGTGCCGGACGATCTCAGCGGCAGACTCGCCTGACGCCACGCACGCGTTGACCTCCGCCACGATGCGGTCGACCGACTGAGCCCGTTGGGACTCCGTGACGTCTTGGCCGAACAGGTACACCCTGCCCTCTGACGCCGACACCGTCCACGCGACGACCCGCGGCTCGCCCCAGCGAGAGACGATCTCCTCCCGCAGACGGACGCTCGCTCCCGCACGCACTGCGGCGACGAGGTTGGAGTCTTCCGAGAGGCCAAGGGCTTCCTCGAGGGTATGCCCTGAGGCTTCCCCAGCAGGGACTCCAGTCAACGCCTCAGCACCCTTGGAGAACAGCTCGATCCGTCCGTCCGAGTCGAGCGCGAGCACGGCGACGTCAGGCACGTCGACGACGCTGCGGGTGAAGTCGCGCTCGGCGCGAAGCTCCGCCTCGAGCGCCTTGCGCTTCGCAACGTCCGCGTTGAGCTCGGCGATGAGGTTGGCCTTGACCTCGACTTCCTCGGCGAGCATCTGCATCGCCTTGCGCAGCTCGTCGTTCGCCCGCTGCAGCTCCTCGGCCTTCTGTTGGATCTTGTGCACCAAGCGCGCGTTGTACTCGACGAGCACCTCGTGCTCGTCCTCGATCTCGGGCGCACGCACCTCCTCCGGCGAGCCCGCGAGCCGGGCCACCTCGCCCAGCTTCTCCAGAAGCGTCATCGGCTCCAGAGGCTTGCGCCAGAACGCGTCGGCCCCGAGGCCGAGCGCGAACCGCTCGTCTTCGGGGTCGGTGTATGAAGCGGTGTAGAAGACGAGCGGCCTCGTCTTCAGCGTCTCGTCAGCCTTCCATGCGCGGCACAGTTGGTAGCCGTCCATGCGCGGCATGAGGATGTCCGTGATGACGACGTCCGGCGGATCGTTGCGGGCGATGTCGAGCGCCTCCTCGCCGTCGGCTGCCGCCACCACCTCATGGCCGCCGGACCGCACGATGGACTCGAGCAGATACCTGTTCGACGCGTCGTCATCGACGACGAGGACCCGCACGGACGACCCCCTTCTTCAGCCGGTTCAAACCATCCATATCTTGCAAGTATCGGCTTCAGGTCCCCCCGACTGAACCCCGACAGTCCTTGCATACCCGAACGAAGCGGTCCGTCCAGCATCACCCGGGCCGTCAACGCAGCCCGAGCGCCTCTAGCGCCCGCTCGCCCTCTGCCGTGACGCCCATCGATCGGTCGGCGATGCTCCGGTACGCGGCCTTCAGGTCCTCGGGCAGCGGATCGACGAACTCTAGGGTCTCGCCCGTGGCCGGGTGCGTGAAGCTCAACCGGTAGGCGTGCAAGAACTGCCGGGTCAACCCCAGGTCGGCCTTCGGGTGCCGCTTGCCGTACAGCGGGTCTCCGACGCACGGATGGTGGATGTACTGCATGTGCACGCGTATCTGGTGTGTGCGCCCCGTGTACAGCTTGCACTCGATGAGGGTGTAGCCGTCGTCGTGCGTCCCCGCCTCGAACCGCTCGAGAACCGTGAAGGTCGTCACCGCCTGCTTGGAGCCTTCTGTGTCCACCACGGCCATGCGCAGCCGGTCCTTCGGGTGCCGCCCGATCGGCGCGTCGATGATGCCGGTGTCTGGCGCGATGTAGCCGTGCACGAGCGCAGCGTACCGCCGCTCCACCGAGCGGATCTTGAGCGCCTCCGCCAGCGCTGCGTGCGCCTCGTCGCGCTTGGCGACCATCATCAGCCCAGAGGTGTCCTTGTCGAGCCGATGGACGATGCCGGGCCGGTCCTCGCCCGCAAGCGTCCCGAGCTCGTCTGCGTGCGCGAGCAGTGCGTGCACGAGCGTGCCCGTCTTGTGACCGCGCGCAGGGTGCACCACGAGCCCCGCCGGCTTCGACAGCACGATGACGTGCTCGTCCTCGTAGCGGACGTCGAGCGGGATCTTCTCGGGCTCGAGCTCCGTAGGTTCCGCATCGGGCAGGAAAACCTCGACGCGCTCGCCAGCACGGACCACGTGGTTCTTCGCGGCCACCCGGCCGTTGACGAGCACGTTGCCGCCGCCGATCAGGCGCTGCGCGAACGACCGGCTGACGATGGCTTCTTCGGCCGCCAAGAACCGGTCGAGCCGCTCGCCCGCGTCGTCCGCGCGCACCGTCAAGACGAGCCGCTCACCCATCGCTCGCCTCACCGGCCTCGGAACCCGCCGCGTCTTCGCCGCGCGCGCCTGCACCCTCGCCCTGGCCGCTGAACAGCAGGCGGACGACCACGATCGCGACGCCGACGTCGAGCGCGATGTCGGCGACGTTGAAGACTGGCCAGACCCGCAGATCGAAGAAGTCGGTGACACCCCCGAGGAACGCACGGTCGATGAGGTTGCCTGCCGCACCACCCGCGATAAGGCCCAACGCCACCACGGTCCACGGATCGCTCGGAGCGTGCCGCCACCACACGAAGGCGATCCCCGCGAGCACGATGACCGCGGACAGCATGAACCACGCCATCGCTCCCGGGAAGAGGCCGAACGCAGCGCCCGTGTTGCGGACGTGGGTGAGGTCGAGCACGCCGTCGAGGAGCGGCCGCGACGCTCCGAGCGGCAGCCAATGCCGGACTGCCGCCTTGCTCGCCTGGTCGACCACAAGCACGGTCCCCGCGGTGATCGCAAGCCGCAGGGCGGGACGCGAGGGCACTACAGAGACTCCTCCTGCGCCTTGCACGTCACGCAGAGCTCCGCCTCGGGCACGGCACGGAGACGCTCGACAGGGATCTCGGCGCCGCACCGGCGGCACGTGCCGTACTCGCCTGCCTCGATCCGCGCGAGCGCCGCCTCGACCCGGGCCAGAGACTCGCGGGCGTTCTCCTCGAGCGTCTTGTCGAGCTCCCGCGCGAAGGTCGCCGACCCCTGGTCCGCCATGTGGTCGCGGTAGTTGTTCTCGCCCGAGACGTCCGAGAGCGTCTCCCGGCCGTCCCGCTCGTACTCGGCGATCTCCTTCGCCAGGCGCTCGCGTTCTGCCTCGAGCGTCGCCTTGAGCGCTTCCAGGTCCTTCGCTGCCAGCATCCAGGTCCTCCGTCATCGGGTCCTATCGAAAGACGCCCCGTCCGGGGCGCCGTGTGCTCTGCGCCAAGTATACCACCTCGCCTCGAGCAGCCCTACCGCACGCGAGGCCACGTCCTCGCAACGCGGCGGCCGCCAGAAACCACGACGGCCGCCGCAGGAGCGCGGTCACCCGACCTGCGCGAGCACCTCCGCGCACCGCCCGCAGACGTCCGGGTGCTCGGCCGACGCGCCGAGCGTCCGGTAGTTCCAGCACCGCGGGCACTTCTCGCCCTCGGCAGGCAGCACCTCGACGGCCGTCTCTGCGCCCTCACGCACCTCGACGGCAGAGACGATGAAGAGCTCGGCGAGCGCCTCCTCTCCCCGCTCGCGCAGGACGGCGGCCTCCTCGGCCGGCGCCGTCACGACGAGCCGCGACTCCTGGCTCTTGCCGATCGACCCCGCGGCGCGAGCGTCCTCGAGCGCCTTCGTGACGGCCTCGCGCACCTCGAGCACCGCGCCGTACGCCTCACGCAGGGCGGCGGCCTCCTCGGCCGGCACCTCGATGCGCGGCCACCCAGCCAGCTGCACGCTCACGACGCCGTCTTTGAGGTGCTCGGGCATGAACGACCACACCTCTTCGGTCGTGAAGGTGAGCACGGGCGCGAGCAGCCGCACCAGCGCGCGCAGGATCTCCGCCAGCGCCGTCTGGGCGCTCCGGCGCGAGACCGAATCAGGCGCATCCGCGTACAGACGGTCCTTGAGCACGTCGAGGTACACCGCCGACAGGTCCGTGACGCAGTAGGTGTACACCGCGTGGAAGACCTGGTGGAACCGCCACTCGTCGTAGGCCTGCGTCACCCGCTCGACCAAAGCGGCGAGCTGCACGAGCGCGAAGCGGTCGAGCTCGCGCATCTCGCTCCACGGCACGGCGTCACCGGGCTCGAAGTCGTACAGGTTCGACAGCAGGAAGCGGAAGGTGTTCCGGATGCGGCGGTAGGCCTCGCTCGTCCGCTGCAGGATCTCGTCCGAGACCGACACGTCTTGCGAGTAGTCGGCAGACGCGACCCACAGCCGCACGATGTCGGCGCCGGACTCCTTGATGACGTCGAGCGGCGAGATGACGTTGCCGAGCGACTTGGACATCTTGCGGCCCTCGCCGTCCACGATGAACCCGTGCGTGAGCACGCGCCGGTACGGCGCTGCGTCGTACGCGCCGACGCTCGTGAGCAGCGCGGAGTGGAACCAGCCGCGGTGCTGGTCGGTGCCCTCGAGGTACAGGTCGGCCGGGCGCCGCAGCTCCTCGCGCGCGTCGAGCACGCTCGTGTGCGAGACGCCGGACTCCCACCACACGTCGAGGATGTCGTCTTCCGGAGCAAGGTCGGCCACGCCGGCACCGCAGCGCGGGCAGGCGGTGTCGGCAGGCAGGTACTCGGCGGGTTTGCGCGTGAACCACGCGTCTGCGCCCTCGCGCTCGAACAGGTCGATGACCGCGTCGAAGGTGGCTTCTGTCGCCACCGTCTCGCCGCACTTCGTGCAGGAGAACACCGGGATCGGCACGCCCCACGCGCGCTGGCGCGAGATGCACCAGTCGGGGCGGTCGGCGAGCATCGACCGGATGCGGTTGACGCTCCACCCCGGGATCCACTCCACCGTGTCGATGGCGTCGAGCGCCCGCTTCCGCAGCCCCGTCTTGTCCATCGAGACGAACCACTGCTCGGTAGCCCGGAAGATGACGGGCTGCTTGCACCGCCAGCAGTGCGGGTAGCTGTGGTCGATGCTGCCGGATGCCACGAGCGAACCGCGCTCGCGCAGCCACTCGACGATGACCGGATCGGCCTCCTTCACGTTCAGCCCCGCGAACGGGCCGCCGCCCGCATCGAACGTGCCGTCGTCCTGCACCGGCATCGGCATCGGCAGACCGTGCCGCACGCCCATCAGGTAGTCCTCCTCGCCGTGGCCGGGGGCAGTGTGCACCGCGCCCGTGCCCGTCGAGAGGTCGACGTGCTCGCCGGTGACGACGACGCCCTCGACGCCGTCGTGGATCGGGTGCGCGTAGCGGGCGCCGGCGAGGTCGCGGCCGGCCACCGCGGGACCGACGGTCTCGGCGCGCTCCCAGCCGGCGGCCGCAGCGACTGAGGCCGCGAGGTCCTCGGCGACCACGAGCACGCGCCCGTCAGGCGCCTTCAGCCCGACGTAGCGCGCATCTTCAGCGAGCGTCACGGCGACGTTGGCCGGAAGCGTCCACGGCGTGGTCGTCCAGATGAGCAGCCACGCCTCGCCCTCGGCGTCCCACGGCGTGGCGCCCAGCATCTTGAACGCCACGTAGATCGACGGCGAGCGCTCGTCCGAGTACTCGATCTCTGCCTCTGCGAGCGCGGTGTGGCAGCGGATGCACCAGTGGATCGGCTTCGCGCCCTTGTAGACGGCGCCGTCCAGGTACATCTTCTTGAAGATCCGCACGTTGCCCGCCTCGTACGCGGGGTCGAGCGTCAGGTACGGGTCGTCCCAGTCGCCCCGCACGCCGAGGCGTTTGAACTCCTCGCGCTGCGTGTCGACGAACTTGAGCGCGTACTCGCGGCAGAGCGCGCGCAGCTCCGCCTGTGAGATCTCGGCCATGCGCTCGGGCCCGAGGTTCTTCTCGACCTGGTGCTCGATCGGCTGGCCGTGGCAGTCCCAGCCCGGGACGTACGGGGCGAGGTATCCCCGCATCGACTTGTACTTGACGACGAGGTCTTTGAGCACCTTGTTGTACGCCGTGCCCATGTGGATGTGGCCGTTGGCATACGGCGGCCCGTCGTGCAGCACGAAGAGCTCCCCATCGGCGTTCTGTTCGAGCGAGCGGCGGTACACGTCGATGTCCCGCCAGAACTCCAGCCACTGCGGCTCCCGCTGCGCGAGGCTCGCCCGCATCGGGAACTCCGTCTGCGGCAGGTTCATCGTGTCCTTGTAGTCGTTCGCCACCTCATCCGCCTTTCGATCGCTCGAAATGAAAACGCGCTCCGCCCCGGCCGGGACGAAGCGCGCGACTCGCTCCGCGGTACCACCCAGCTTGCGCAAGGACCGTGCCCGCGCGCCACTCGGCTGCCTGGTAACGGAGGCTTCCGTCGGCGCCTACTGCGCGTGAAGCGGTTCGGGCCGAGGCTCGGAGGTGATCTTCGCTGCGGGCTTCCCTGCGGGCTTGCACTGTCCCCGCTCGCTGGAAGGCTCGCGCACGCAGCTACTCGTCCTCGTCGCCGCCTGTCTCGGTGTGAGCGGCGCCTGCGCGCCGCGTGGTGCCGATGCTAGCGCAGCGACGCTCGGGCGGTCAACGCAAGCGAGCCGGCGGCGCAGCGTCAGGCGCGCTCACAGCAACGGCGTCTCGCGCGGCCCGAACGCGCGCTCGAGCGCCGCGTCGTCCACACCCTCGACCTCCATCAGCTTGTGCCGGGAGGCGTGGCCGCGGACGACGCGGACGGCAGACTTGGGAACGCCGAGCGCATCGGCGATGGCGGCGCACACGGCCGCGTTGGCCTGGCCTTTGTCGGGAGCCGCAGCGACGCGCACCGCGAGCTCGGTGCCCGCCCACCCGACGACCTCGTCTTTGCCGGCCTTCGGCGTGACCTTCACGCCGAGCACGACGCTCACGGGCTAGTCGATCTCCTCGATGTCGAGGTCGTCGTCAGCCTCGCCAGCAGCGCGGAAGTCGAGCTTGAACTCCGGCACCTCGAACTTCGGCGCGTCGTCGACGACCTCCGGGGGCGCCACCTCGCCGAGCTGGATGCCCTGCACGAAGCCCGGCGTCGGCGGCTCGACCACCGGCATCGCAGGCGGTTCGGGCGCGGCGGCTGCGGCAGGCACGCTGGACGTGGCTCCGCCGGCGCGCTCTTCGAGAGCCTCGCGGTACGACCGCTGCGCGCTCGTCTCCCGCGGACCCTCCTCAGGCGCAGCGACCGGCGGCGCGTCGGCTGGTGTCGCAGGCGCGGTCGAAGCGCCGGAGCCCACCTCGACCTCGCCCACGAGCTCACCGCCCGCCTCTGCGGCCAGCACCTTCACGTCCTCAGGAAGCGGCACCTCTGCGATGCCGCGCAGGTGCGACTCGAGAAGCGCGCGGAACTGCGCGCGGAACTGCTCCTCGGCCTGCTTGATGCGCACGAGGTCGGCTTGCGCCTTCTGCTTCTGCTGAAGCGCGTTGTGGATGATCTCCTTGGCCTTGACCTCCGCGTCCTTGAGCACGACCTCGGCCTCGTGCTTGGCCTTGGCGATGATGTCGTCTGCGGATTTCTGCGCCGCGAGCAGCGTGTTGTTGAGCGTGCGCTCCATCTCCTGGTAGGAACGCACCTTCTCCTCGGCAGCCTCGATGCGCTCAGAAAGCTCGATGTTCTCTTTGAACAGGCGCTCCAGCTCGTCGGCGACCTGGTCGAGGAACTCGTCGACCTCGACCTCGTTGTATCCGCGCAGCGACTTGCTGAACTCCTTGTGGTGGATGTCGAGCGGGGTGAGTTTCATCGGTCCGGTCCTCCCTGACCGTCGCTACATGACCATCGCAAGCAGTCTAAACAATATCGGCCGGATGAGGTACTCCAGCACGAGCAACGCGACGAACGGCGAGAAGTCGATCGCGCCCACGAGCGGCACGATGCGGCGGAAGATGCCGATGTACGGCTCGCACAGCTGTCCGAGCACGCGGTAGATGTCGTAGAACACGCCGGTCGGCCGGAACCACGACATCAGCACGTACACGAGGATGAGCGTCGAGTAGAAGCTCAACAGCCGGTCGACGATGCCAAGCAGCGTCACGGTGCCTCAGAGCTCCCGCGCCCGGCGCACCGCCGCAGCGACCGCCTCCATGAACGCCGCGCGGACCGCGCGCTCCTCCAAGGCCGCGAGCGCGGCGATCGTTGTGCCGCCCGGGCTCGAGACCGCGTCGATCAGCGCTTCCGGATGCGTGCCGGTGCGCGCGATGAGCTCGGCGGTGCCGCGGATCGTCTGGAGCGCGAGCGAAAGCGCCGTGTCCTTCGAAAGCCCGTGCGCCACGCCCGCCCGCGCGAGCGCGTCGGCCACGAGCGCGACGTACGCGGGCCCTGAGCCGGAGATGGCGGTCGCCACGTCGAAGTAGCGCTCATCGAGGACGATCGCCTCTCCGAGCGCCTCGAACATCGAGCGGACCATCTCGACGGCTTCGTCTGACGCCGCCGAGCCGCCGCACACCACGCTCATCCCCGCGCCGACCATCGCCGGCGTGTTCGGCATCACGCGCACGACCGCCGCTCCCGCAGGAAGCAGCGCCTCCAGACGACGGGTCGTGACGCCTGCCGCGATCGAGACGACGACGGCGTTAGGAGCGATCTCGTCCGCGATGTGCGCGAGAACCGCGTCGATGACTTGCGGCTTGACGGCCAGCACGACCACGTCGGCCTCGCTCACGATCTCGTGGCCGTCGACCACTGTGGCCACGCCGTGCGCCTCGAAGACCGCGCGCCGCTCCTCGTTCGGCTCGGCGACGGAGAGCTCCTCTGCGCGCACCGCGCCCGACGCAAGCAAGCCGGCGATGATGGCCTCGCCCATCCTGCCGCCGCCGATGATCGCGATGCGCCCGAAGCCCACCGTTACACCTCCGGGCCGAACAGACCGCGCTCGCGCAGCTCTTTGCGCTGCGCGGCAGACACGTCGACGTTGGCGGGCGTCAGCATGAAGACCTTCTCCGAGACCTTCTGCAGGCCGCCGTTCAAGCCGTAGGTCAACCCGCTCGCGAAGTCGATCAGCCGGCGCGCGAGCTCTGGCTCGGTCATCGTCAGATTCATGATTACCGGCATGCCGCTCTTGAACTTGTCCGCGATCGACTGGGCCTCCGAGAACGCCCGCGGCTCGACGATCTGCATCTTGACCGTCGGCACCGGACGGACGCTCGTCGTGGGCAGCGGCTCGACGGTGGGAGTCCGGGCGGCGTAGCCGGTGCGCGCCCGATCGAGGTCGGGCTCGCGCTGCAAGCGCCGCACGCCCGTGCGCGACTCGGCCTCGTACGGGCTCCTCACCGTCGGCACGTCGAGGCCGTCAGGCTCCTCGGCCTCGTCCTCGCCGTAGTAGTCGTCCTCGTAGTACTCGTCCTCGTCACCGAGGCCGAGCCGGGCCTTTATCGCATCCCACAGTCCCACGGCCGCATCCCTTCCACGCGGGCCTCACTTGCCGAAGATGGCCCTGCCGACCCTGATGATCGTCGCGCCTTCCTCGATCGCCACGCGGTAGTCGTTGGTCATGCCCATCGACAGCTCGCGCATCTCCACGCCATTGAACCGCAACGACGACAGCGAGGCAAAGAGTTCGGCGAGCCCTCGGAACACCCAGCGTACCTGCTCGGGCTTCGCGAGCGGCGCGATCGTCATCAGACCCTCCACTCGCACCGCGGGCATGCCTGACGCCGCCCGGAGCGCGTCTTCGATGTCCTCGGGCCGGAAGCCGTGCTTCGTCGCCTCGCCGGAGACGTTGACCTGCAGCAGCACCGGCTGCACCACGTCGCGCTCGGCAGCGATCCTGTCGATGCGCGCGAGCAGTTCCACGGAATCCACCGAGTGGATGAGCGCGGCACGACCCACCACGTCTTTCACCTTGTTCGACTGGAGCGTGCCGATGAAGTGCCAGCGCACCTCGGGGAACAGGCCGTGCTTGCCGAGGAACTCCTGGACGCGGTTCTCGCCGAAGTCGCGGACACCTGCCGCGTAGGCCTGCTTGATCTCCGCGACGCCGACGTTCTTCGTCACCGCGACGATGGTGATGTCCTCGGGATCCCGGCCGGCCGCGTCAGCGGCATCGGCCACGGCCCTCCGGACCGCGCGGTATCGCTCGGCTATCGCGCTCACGGCGCATCAGGCCTCTTCGTCGTCGCACGTCGCGAACTGGCCGGTCACCATGTAGGTGATCCGCTCGCCGATGTCCACCGCGTGGTCGGCGATGCGCTCCAGGTAGCGCGATGCCAGCACCATGGAGGAGCCCCACTCGATGTCCTCTTCGTCTTGCAGGCGCGCCAGCTCGCGGAAGAACTGCTTGAACAGGTGGTCGATCGGCTCGTCCAATTCCTGGAGCTTGCGCGACATCTCGAGGTCGTTCTTCTCGAGCGCCTCGAGCATGGCCTGAAGCACCCGCTGGACGAGGTTGCCCTGCGCCTGGATGAGGTCGTACAGCGTCTGCGGGCCCTGCCGGCCGGCGGTGCGCCGAGCCGCCTTCGCGATGTTGACGGCGAGGTCTGCCATCCGCTCGAAGTGCATCGCGATGTACGACAGCGAATGCAGCAGCCGCAGATCGCGCGCCACCGGGAACTGCGTCGCTATGATCTCGAGCGAGCGCTCCTCGATGCCGAGGCACCGGACGTCGATGTCCGCGTCTCCTTCGATGACGCGCTCTGCGAGCTCGACGTCGCCTTCGACCAGCGAGCGCACCGCGTCACGCGTCACGTCCACGATGTCGCGGCCGATGCCAAGGACGGCTGCCTTGAGGTCTTTGAGCTCCTTGCGGAATCCTTCGCGCATCATCGGCCTTTCGTCGGACGCGGACCAGACGCCCTGATTATACCGCCTGCTGCGCTGCCGCTGCGCACGATCCGGCAGACCGGCCGGACGCCGCGCCGCTCCGGCTCGCAGGGCCCTGCGCCAACCGGCTCTAGCCGAAGCGGCCGGTGATGTAGTCCTCGGTCCGCTTGTCCTTCGGGCTCGTGAAGATGTCGGCGGTCCGCCCGAACTCGACGAGCACCGCTGGCTCGCCCGAGCGCTCCTGCAAGAAGAACGCGGTCTCGTCGCTCGTCCGCGCGGCCTGCTGCATGTTGTGCGTGACGATGATGATCGTGACCGACGACTTGAGCTCCGCCATAAGGTCCTCGACCTTCTGGACGCTCGTCGGGTCGATGGCCGAGCACGGCTCGTCCATCAAGAGCACGTCCGGCTGCACCGCGAGCACGCGCGCGATGCACAGACGCTGCTGCTGGCCGCCAGAAAGCGTGAGCCCGCCGCGATCGAGGATGTCTTTGACCTCTTTCCACAGGTTGGCCCGCTCGAGCGAGTCCCGCACGATGTCGTCGAGCTCCGACTTTTTCTTCACGCCGTGCAGGCGCGGCCCGTACGCGACGTTGTCGTAGATGCTCATCGGGAACGGGTTCGGCTGCTGGAAGATCATCCCCACGCGTCTGCGAAGGTCCACCGGATCGACACCCGGGCCGTAGACGTCCTGCCCGTCGAGCAGCACCGTGCCGTCGACGCGCGTGCCCGGGATGAGGTCGTTCATGCGGTTCAGGCAGCGCAGGAAGGTGGACTTGCCACACCCGGAAGGACCGATGAACGCCGTCACGGCGCGAGCCTTGATGTCGCACGAGATTCCCGTGAGGGCGTGGAAGTCTCCGTAGTAGAAGTCGAGGTCGCGGACTGTGATCTTGACCTCGGGGGCCCCGTCGGCCCCCGTTGCCGGAGCCGGGCATGCGAGCGTCTCGCTCATCCTTGCATCCTCCTGTTCCTGCGCAGCAGCCAGCGCGCGGAGAGATTGAACGCGAGCACCATCGCCATCAGCAGCAACGCCGTGCCGAACGCGGCCGGCATGTTGATGCCCTCCATGGCGAGCTGGTAGAGGTGGACCGTCATCGACCTGCCGGGGTCGGTCGGCAGCACGGGGAGGTTGATCATCGTCCCCATGGTGAAGATCACGACCGCGGTCTCGCCGACCGCACGGCCTGCGGCGAGGATGATCCCTGTGATGATGCGCGGCGCAGCTGCTGGCAGCACGACCCGGCTCACGGTCTGCCACTTGCTCGCGCCGAGACCATACGAGCCCCACCGGATGTACTTGGGGACGGCACGGATCGCCTCCTCGGTCGTGCGCATGACGATCGGCAGCATCAAGAACGAGAGCGCGAGCGCGCCCGATATGACCGAGAACCCGAATCCCATCGACTCGACGAACAGCGCGAGGCCGAAGAGGCCCATGACGATGGACGGCACGCTCGCCAACGTGTCCGCCGCGAACCTGATCGTGCGTACGAGCCGCCCTTGCACCGCGTACTCCGCGAGGTACACCGCCGCAAGCACGGCCACGGGCGTGACGATCAGCATCGCCAACCCCGTGACGTAGAGCGTCGCGACGATCGTCGGCCAGATGCCGCCCTCGGCGTTGACGCCGTGCGGGTTCGTGAAGATGAACTCGAGGCTGATCCGCCCGATGCCGTTGACGAACACGTACCCGATCACCGCGCCGAGCACGACGACCGTCGTCAAGCCGGCGATCCAGAAGACGGTCAGCGCGACCGCGTTGGTCACGTTCTTTGCGTCGCGCTTCACCGGGACTCCTCACGCAAGCGGGAAAGCCCACGGACCAGAGCCACGAGGCCCATCGAGATCAGGAACAAGATGATCGCAAGCCCGAACAGAGCCGTCCGGTGCGTGCCCGAGGCATACGGCATGTCCATGACGATCTGGCTCGTGAGCGTGGAGATCGGCTTGCCCAACCCCCGGAAGAACACCGGCGCGTTGCCGACGACCATCAGCACCGCCATCGTCTCGCCGATGGCGCGTCCCATGCCGAGGATGACGGCGTCGATGATGCCGATCTTCGCCGCAGGAAGCAGCACCCGCCAGATGGTCTGCCACGTCGTGGCGCCCATCGCGTAGCTGGCCTCGCGGATGCCGTCCGGCACAGAGCCCAGGGCGTCTTCCGTGAGCGTGGCGATGGTCGGGACGATCATGATCGCGAGGATGAGCCACGCCGTGAGCGGGCCGAACCCGAGCCCGCCGGTGAGGTCTGCGACGACCGGCCGGATCACGAGCAGCCCGAAGAAGCCGTACACGACCGATGGTACCCCGGCCAGGAGCTCGACCGCAGGCCGCACGACCGCGCGCACGCGAGGCGGCGCGATCTCGGACAAGAACACCGCCGCTCCGATGGCAAGCGGCGCTCCGAGCGCGAGCGCGCCCAAGGTCACGACGAGCGAGCCCACGAGCAGAGGCAGGATGCCGAACAGCCCTTCCGTAGGAAGCCACTCCCGTCCCCCGAGGAAGCGTCCGAGACCGACCTCGGCGAACACCGGCCATCCCCGCCAGCCGACGAACAAGAAGATGAGCACCACGCCGGCAACCGCCATGGTGGCGCAGAGCAAGAACAGGTTCTTGAGAGCCGCTTCCTTGAGGTACGTAGACCTCGACATGAGCTTGAGCTGCTGCCGAGGCTGTTCGCTTGCCGTCTCGCTCACCGCTCGATGCCTTTCACCGTCACCGGTATGAATCCGGCGTCGCGGACGACCTTCTCCTGAACCTCCGGAGAGAGCACGTGATCGATGAACTCCTTGACCAGCCCCTTCGGCTCGCCCTTCGTGAAGAAGTGCAGCACGCGGCTGACGGGATACCGCCCCTCGACGACGGCCTCTTCCGAAGGCTCGACGCCGTCGATCGCAAGCGCTTTGACCTCCGGAGTGACGAATCCGAGCGAGATGTAGCCGATGGCGCTGGGCGCTTGCGCGACGACCGAGCGGACCTGCCCCGTCCCAGGCAGGATGACCGCGGTCGGGTCGAATCGTTCCTTGTCGAGCACGATCTTCGAGAAGGCCTCACGGGTGCCCGAGGCCTCGTCACGGTTCACGACGCCGATCTCCAGGTCGGGACCGCCGACCTCTTTCCAGTTCGTGATGCGGCCCTCGAAGATCGCCTTCACCTGCTCTTTCGTCAAACCGTCGACGGGATTGGACGGGTTGACGATGACCGCGATCGCGTCGTACGCGATCGGCGTGTCCACGAGCCCGTACTCGAGCTCGTCGCCCTTCAAGTCCCGTGAGGAGGTGCCGATGTCGCTCGTGCCTGCCACGACGTTCTCGATCCCGGCCGAAGAGCCCACGCCGCTCACCAAGACGTGGACGCCGGCGTGCGTGCGCTCGAACCCCTCTTTCGCCACCTCGGCGATCGGCTGGACGGTGGTCGAACCAGTCACGATGACCTGGTCGGCAGCGTGCTGCCCGTTGCCGTTGCACCCGGCGAGCAAGAGGAGCAGTGCGGCGCCGATGACGGCCGCTACGCCACGATGCACGCGAGTGCGGCGTGGCGCCCGGTGCGCCCCTCGGCCCGGTAGGAGAAGAATCGCTCGGTGTTGTGCGCGGTGCAGATGCCGAGGTGACACTGGCGCTCTCTCGGGACTCCTGAAGACTCGAGCTCCTCGGCTGCCGCCGCTCCCAAGTCGAGGACGGCGGAAGCCCGGCGTATCGTAACAAACTTGTTAGCGAATTGCGACACGACTTCCGGCCCGACCTCGTAGCAGCACGGCCCGATGTGAGGGCCGACGTACGCGACGAGGTCCTCGTCAGGAGACGTCGCGGAGCGGAGCGCGGCGACTGCGTTCCGGACGACGCCTGCTGCCAGCCCCCTCCACCCCGCGTGGGCGACCGCCACGGCGCGCGCCCGCTCAGCCACGACGACGACAGGCACGCAGTCCGCGTACAGGAGCATGAGCGGAATGCCGGCCTGCGTCGTGACGAGCGCGTCAGTCTCCGGCACCGGAGAGACGCCTCCTGCGGCATGGGCGCCTCGACCGGCGTCGCGCGGCTGCACGATCCGCACGGCTGCCCCGTGCACCTGCTGGGCGCAGGTCAGACGGTCGCGACGGTCGGCCAGGTCGAGGGCGTCCAAAAAGCGTCGCCGGTTCTCGTCCACCGCGTCCGGCTCGTCACCGACGTGCGCGGCGAGGTTGAGCGACGCGTACGGAGGCCCGCTGAGACCGCCCGTCCGCTCGCTGAACGCCACGACGATGCCGGCCCGCTCGCGAAGCGACCGGTCCTCGTGCCACGCGAGGCCATCGCGGACCACCCGGACGAGAGATGGCTCCCCGCCGGGGCTCGACGTAAGACCCTGTGGCTTGCTGCCTGAGACGTCCATAGCGACACAGTAGCGGACATGGCCCGAGTCGTGCACAATGGAAGTGCAAGCAGGCGCACGTCCCGCCATGCTCGCGACTGCTGATGAAAGGGGGTGATCGCATGAAGCAGTCACTCAAGCGCGTCGCCCCGTCGCCGTCGGCATCGCGACCCTCCTGCCCGCTACCCAGGCGTTTGCGCAGTACGAAGGCGACGACGGAGCCGCTCTCGGAGCGGTGTGCGGCATCTACGCGTGCCTCGGCATCTTTGGGCTGTTGTCATTGGTCTTCTGGATCTGGATGCTCGTCGACTTGATCCAGCGCCAGGAGTACGAGTTCCCGAACTCTCGGGGAAACAGCAAGACCACGTGGCTCATCATCATGGCAGTCTCGTGGTTCGTGGGAGCGGCGCTCATCGCTGCCGTCGTCTACTACTTCATGGTGTACAAGAAGGTGAAGCGCGGCAGCGTCACTGCCCCGGCTCAAAGCGCCGCGTACGCGCCTCCGCCTCCGGCGCCGCCAGCGCCGCCGGCACCCCCGGCCCCGCCGGCCCCGCCGGCTGCTCCCCCGGCGCCCCCCGCACCACCGGCGCCTCCAGCGCCACCTGCACCACCCGCACCGCCTGCTCCACCGGCGCCTCCAGCGCCCCCTGCGCCGCCGGAAGCACCTGAATGAGTCCTGCACGTGCCGAGCGGGCCGCACCCTCCTCGCGAGAGTGCGGCCCGCTCGAGTCTTCAGCCCTGCTGTGGGCTATCTGCCTTTCAGGAACTCGGGGATGTCGTACTCGTCCTCCGGAATCGTCGTCCTGACGGGCTCGAACGTCGGAATCGCGGGCCCGGCCTCCAGAGGATTCTCGAACTGCATCGTCTCCTGCTTGCGCTTCGCACCGAAGCCGGTGGCGATCACGGTGACACGGATCTGGTCCATCATCGAGTCATCGATCACGGCGCCGAAGATGATGTTCGCATCCGGCGCTGCCGCCGCCTGGACGACTTCCGCGGCCTCGTTGACCTCGAACAGCCCGAGGTCGCTGCCGCCGGTGATGCTGAGCAGGACGCCCTGCGCGCCCTCGATGCTGCTCTCCAGGAGCGGGCTCGAGATCGCAGCCTTGGCGGCCTCGTGCGCGCGGTTCTCGCCGCTCGCAAGCCCGATGCCCATGAGCGCCGAGCCGGCGTCCTTCATGATCGTCCGGACATCGGCGAAGTCGAGGTTGATCAGGCCTGGCACGGTGATCAGGTCGGTGATGCCCTGCGTGCCTTGGCGGAGGACGTCATCCGCGATGCGGAACGCGTCCAGGATCGTCGTCTTGCGCTCGGCGACCTGCAACAGCCGGTCGTTCGGGATCACGATGAGCGTGTCGACGTGCTCACGGAGGCGCTTGATGCCCTCCTCCGCCTGCAGCGCGCGCTTGCGGCCCTCGAATGCGAACGGCCGCGTCACGACCGCGACCGTCAGCGCACCCAGCTCCTCTTTTGCGATCTGAGCGATCACTGGGGCAGCCCCCGTGCCCGTACCGCCACCCTCGCCAGCAGTGATGAACACCATGTCTGCGCCCTGGAGCGCCTCTTTGATCTCCGCCCGGCTCTCCTCCGCCGCCTGCAACCCGACGTCGGGATCCGCGCCAGCGCCTAGACCCTTGGTGAGACCCACGCCGATGTGCACCTTGTAGTCAGCATCGGACATGAGCAGCGCCTGGGCGTCGGTGTTGATGGCGATGAATTCGACGCCTTTCACACCTGCTTCGACCATGCGGTTGACGGCGTTGGTACCTCCTCCGCCCACGCCGACGACCTTGATGACCGCCAGGTAGTTCGCCCCCGTCTCCAGCATCTCAGCCTCCCGCGTCCGGGACCAGTCACAACCCTTGACCTCAAGTAGATGTATATATCGTGTCCTAAAAGGTCAATCTTTGCATGAACTCTACCCTATCGCCATGCACGACGCAAGTCTTCTCGTGCATGAGGCGCTCCGCTCCATCGAACGCAGAGCGCGATGGGGCACCTTCTACCGTGGTTCAGGTGACATCCGCGATGATCTTGGCGAAACCGGCTACGTCCACCGCCGCCTCTTCCCTGCCCGGAATCAGCGTTTCTCGATCCTCGGGACGTAGGCCTTCTTGGACATGACGACCTTCGCGGGCGGCACGATCAGGAGGCTGATGACGCCTTCCGCCATCCCGAACCGCTTGACGGCCTTGATGATACGCCGCGTGGACAGAAGGTCGTTCGGCGAGAGCGAGAAGGTCACCGAGATCAAGACGTCCTTCCCGTTCATGTACGCACGCATCCAGCCGTCATCGAGCACCTCGACGATCGAGCATGGGACGCCCGTATCAGAGAACGACTGCTCGATGAGGCGCATGCGCGGCTCGAGGTAGGCGCGGCTGACGGCCGCGGGCGCGAGCCGCAGGTCGGCCAGAAGCGCACGGATGAAGACGTAGACGACTTGGGCGATCCTTCTGATCGGCATCGCACCGCCTCATTCCGTCAGGCCGCGAGAAACGGGCCGGTCGGGGTTCCGCACGTCGATGAAGACCACAGATGCGCCCTGCTCCTGCATGATGCGGCGCACCACCGCGTCTTTCTTCGCGAGGTCCACCGCCTCGCCGAACATGAGCTCGACATTGCTCGTGGTCACGAGCGCCGTCTCGTCGATAGACGGCGCGCTGACGGCGCGTACTTGCGAGTACAGCTCTGGGCTGATGCCCGCGAGCACGCGCAATGCGTTGTGCAGCACCTCGGAGGTGGACCGCCGTCCTGGCTTGCAATCGAGCCCAGGGACGTCGCGAACGACCGGCACCGCGACGCTGGCCTCCGCCGAGTCCTCCCCCAACACCATGCCGTTCGCGTCGACCAGCCAGATGGCTGCCTGCCCTGTATCCACGCGAGCGAATGGAACCCTCTCGACGATGCGGATCCTCAGTGTATGCGGGAAGTCGCGCGTCACGTGCACCTCGGCGACCCACGGATCCGCGGCGATGCGCTGTGCGATGGCCGCTTTCGGGAACCGCAACAGCGTGGCTCCCTCCGGCAACGCAGCCTTCTGGATGACCGCCTCCCGGCTGAGGTGCTCGATGCCGACGACCTCTACCGACCTGATCTCGAACACCGACGACCGGTACAGAGCCCTGAAACCGAGGATGGCCAGCACGATCAGCGTGCCGGCCGCAAGCGCCCGCAGCTGGTTCTTGCGGCGGCGCTGGCGGCGGCGCAGCTCCCGCTCCACTTGCTTGGATCGGGCGATCCGTGCCCCTATGCCGTCCTCGCGTGGCAACGCAGCACCGCGCGTCGCGCCCGCTGACCGCGGCTGCCGATGCCAGCCGTGCTTGTGGCCTCCGCCGGATCGCCGCTGCACAGGCCGGGTGGGCTCTATGCCGGGCGTGCGTGAGACGCGTGGCCGGTTGTCACGGCCCCGCGAACTCCCCGAGGAACCTGATCTCCGGTCGAAGCTCGACGCCATGCGTTTCCTTCACGATGAGTCTGATCTTTCGTATGAGGCCAAGCACGTCTTCGGCGCTCGCGCCGCCGTCGTTGACGATGAAGTTCGCGTGCACATCCGAGACGCGCGCGCCGCCGAGCCGCGTGTTCTTGAGCCCGGCCTGTTCGATCAGGCGTCCTGCCGACATGCCGGGCGGGTTCACGAACACGCTTCCTGCGCTCGGCGCCCCGACAGGCTGCGTCGCCCTGCGGCGCTCCAGCGAGCGCTCCATCTCGTAGCGGATGCGGTTCGGCTCTCCTTCTGCCAACCGGATCTCGGCCTCGACTATGATACCGCGAGCATCAAGGCCGCTCGTCCGGTACCCCCAGCCCACGTCCGCGCCATGGACCTTCTCCAGCCCGGAGCCTGGGACGAACAAGGTGATGCTCTCGACCACCGACGACATCCACACGTCGCGGCTCCCGGCGTTCATGGCTATCGCGCCGCCGAGCGTGCCGGGGATGCCGACGGCGAACTCCATCCCGGCCAAGCCGTGACGGAACGCGTCCTGCACCACGTGCGCGAGGATCGCGCCCGCTCCGGCCCGCAGCGTCTCGCCGTCCCGTGCGCGACGCCGGAACCCGGAGCCCAGCACGAGGACGGCGCCTCGATACCCGGCATCGGCCACGAGCAGGTTCGTGCCTTTGCCGACCACGACCCACGGCACCTGCTCGCCTTCGAGCACCTCCGTGGCCGATGCGAGGTCCGACACCGTGTCGCACACCACGAACAAGTCCGCGGGACCGCCGATGCGGAACGACGTGTGGCGCCGCATCGGCTCGTCACGGCGGACCTCGCCGGCGATGCGGCCGGAGAGCCGTGCATACGCCCTGTCGACCGCCTCGGACACGCCGCTCACTCCCCCGCCAACTCGCGCACGATGTCGCGCGCGAGCAGCGTCACATCCCCTGCACCGAGCGTGATGACGAGGTCGCCAGGCCGCGCACGCCGAGCCACGTACGGAGCGACGTCGGCCCTGTGCGGGAAGTAGGCCGCCTCGGCCCTCGGCTCGTGCTCGAGGAGCGCATCCAGGACGCTCTTGCCCGACACGCCTGGTATCGGGGCCTCCCCCGCCGCGTACACGTCCATCAGCACGACCTGGTCCGCGTCGCCGAAAGCCGCGCCGAACTCCTGCGCGAGCGCAGCGGTACGGGAGTAGCGGTGCGGCTGGAACACCGCGAGGATGCGGCGGGCCCCGGTCGCCTGGCGGGCCGCCGCAAGCGTCGCCCGGACCTCCGTCGGATGGTGGGCGTAGTCGTCGACGACCGTCACCCCGCCCTGCTCGCCGACGCGCTCGAACCGCCTGCGCACGCCGCTGAACGCACGCACGGCCTCGGTGGCGGCTTGAGCGTCGAGCCCGAGCGCCCACGTGACGGCAAGGACCGCCGTCGCGTTCGAGGCGTTGTGCGCTCCTGGGACCGAGGTCTGGCACCTGAGCACAGTCCCGTCGGGGAATGCGACGTCGAATGCCCAGCCTATCCCCTGCTGCTCCACCAGCGAGAAGCGCACGTCCGCGGCCGCTGAGGCGCCGTACGTGATCACCCGGGCGCGCGAGCGGCTGCGCGCGACCTCCGTCAGACGGGGGTCGTCCGCGCACGCCACCACGAACCCGTCCGGGTCGGTCTTGCCGATGAACTCTCCGAACGCCGCGACCACGTCGTCCAGCGAGCCGTAGTGGTCGAGGTGGTCCGCTTCGATGTTCGTGACGACGGCCACGTATGGATCGAGGCACACGAACGATCCGTCGCTCTCGTCGGCCTCCACCACGTAGTGCTCGCCGCTGCCGTTGCGCGCGTTGGACCCCATGTCGTTGAGCTCGCCGCCGATCAGGAAGGTCGGGTCGCAGCCGAGGTGCGCGAGCACCGTCGCGAGCATCGACGAGGTCGTCGTCTTGCCGTGCGTCCCGGCGACCGCGAGCGTCTTCCTCCCGGCGCCGAGGTGCGCGAGCATCTCGGCGCGAGACCACACGGGTATCCCGCGCCGTCTGGCCTCCAGGAGCTCAGGATTCGACTCCGGGATCGCCGACGAGACCACGACGACCTCGGGATCGCCAAGGTTTTCAGCCGCATGGCCGATCGCGACGGAGATACCGAGCGACGCCAGCGCGCTCGCGTAGCGGGACTCCTTGAGGTCCGAACCCGACACCGGGACGCCGCGCTCGTGCAGCACGCGCGCAAGCGCGCTCATGCCCGCGCCCCCGATCCCGATGAAATGTGCGTAGACCCTGCTCACGACCTCTCCTTGCCAGCGGACCGAGCGGCGACGTCACGGACGAGCTCGGCGACCTCCTCCGCTGCACGCGGGCGGCCGAGCTTGGCCGACGCTTCGGCCATCTGCCCGCGCAGCACCGGGTCGCCCAGCAGCTTCATCAGCGCGTCGCGGAACCCATCGCCGTCCAGCTCCGCGTCCGGGACGACGAGCGCTGCTCCCGCAGCGGCGACGGCGCGAGCGTTCAGCGTCTGGTGATCGTCCGTCGCGTACGGATACGGCACCAGCACTGCAGCCCGTCCGATGGCGGTGATCTCCGCGAGCGAGGTGGCTCCTGCGCGGCTCACGACCACGTCTGCCGCAGCGATGGCGTCGCCCATCGCGTCCAGGTACTCGTGGAGCTGGTAGCGCCCGTCCGCGGCAGACAGCGCTTCGGACATCGCTTCCGCCACGGAAGCGGCCTCAATCCTACCGGCCACGTGAACCACCTGCAACCGGTCGACAGACGCAAGGACCGGCCACAGCCGGACGATCGCCTCGTTGATGTGGCGCGCTCCCCGGCTTCCGCCGAACACGAGCAGCACGGTGCTATCCGGTGAAAGCCCGAGCGTCGCGCGGCCTCGCGACCGGTCTGCGGCACGGACCTGCTCGCGGACAGGGTTGCCGGTGACGACGGCGCGCTCCGGCCGCCGCAAGTGCTTGATGGAGCCAGGGTACGTCACCGCCACTGCCGCGGCGAAGCGCGACAGCACCCGGTTCGCGAGACCAGGGACGGAGTTCTGCTCGTGGAGCACCAGCGGCGTGCGCCACAGCACCGCGGCGATGCCTACAGGCAACGATGCGTACCCGCCGAAACCCACGACGACGTCAGGCCGCTCACGGCGTATGATCGCTCCAGCGCGCACGACCGACGCAAGGACCCGCGCGCTCGAGGTCGCCAACGTCCAGGGACGGCCCCTGTCGAACCCCGCTGCCGGAACGCCTACGAATCGAACGCCCGCCTCGCGCGCGAGACGGGCCTCTACTGAATCGGGAGTCCCGACGAAGACGACCTCGTCACGCCCGTCCTGCTCGAGGATGTGCGCGACCGCCAGCGCGGGATAGACGTGTCCCGCGGTCCCGCCGCCGCTCAACAGGAATCTCACGCAACTGTCCTTTCATCGTCATCGGATGCGTCGCCGCGCGCGAGCCCGCCTCCCGTCGCGCAGTACTCGTAGAGCCGCGCACGGCTGCTGGCGCCCGCTCGGCTCTTCGCGCAACGCCGAGCACCAGTCCGACGCATCCCAAGGTGAACATCAACGACGATCCGCCGTAGCTCACGAACGGCAACGGGATGCCCGTCACCGGCAGCAGGCCCGTGACGGCGCACATGTTGATGACCGCCTGAGAGCCCACGAGAATCGTGAGCCCCCCGGCGAGCAGCCGGTCGTACTCGTTGCGCGTGCCGATGGCCACCATGAAACCGCCGATGAGGAAGACGGCGAACGCCGCGACGACGCACAGCGCTCCGATCAAACCGAGCTCCTCGCCGACGATCGCGAAGATGAAGTCGGTGTGCGCCATCGGCAGGTAGAAGAACTTCTGGCGAGAGAGCCCGAGCCCGACGCCGCCCACGCCGCCCGACCCGAACGCCAGCAGGGACTGGATGATCTGGTAGCCCGCGCCGGACGGGTCGCGCCACGGATCGAGGTACGTCAAGACCCGCTCGTACCGGTAGTCGGCGCTGGTGGCCAGCAAGACGCCGAGGGCCGCGCCCGTCCCCGCGAGCCCTGCGAGCGCGCGCGCGTCCACCCCGCCAAGCACCAGCAAGGCGAAGACGCCGACCGCGATGGACACGGCAGTGCCCATGTCCGGCTGCAGCAGCACGAGGCCGAGCACCGGCAGCGAGGTCATCAAGAGGCCAGCAGCAAGCTCGAGACCCGTAAGGACGCCTCGCTTCCACCGGGCCAGCAGGAGAGCGGTGACCATCACGCATCCCAGCTTGGCGAACTCTGACGGCTGGAGCGAGAACGGACCCACCTGCAGCCACCGAGTGGCGCCATAGCGCTCGACGCCAGACACAGCGACGGCGAGCAACCCGACCACCGAGAGGCCCCATACCGCCCAGCCGACCATCGCGGCGTCCCGGTGCGCGGGCAGCCGGCGGTCGCTCAGGCGCAGGTCGAGCCGGGCGGCGAGCGCCATGATGCACAGGCCGACCAGAAGCCACTGCGTCTGCCGTATCAGGTGGTACGCGCTGTTCCCGAAGACCTGGTAATCGCGCACCGACGCCGCGGAATACACCATCACTAGCCCGAAGGCGCTCAGCGCCAGCACGCTGATCAAGACCAGCCGCTTCCCCGTCCGCGCAGCCGACGCGTGGCGCTTCACCGCCGCACCCCCAGGGCTCCGACGAGGCTGCGGAACGTCTCTCCGCGGTGCTCGTACCCGTCGAACTCGTCGAACGACGCGCAGCCCGGAGAGAGCAAGACGGCGTCCCCTGGCTGAGCAAGCGAGCGCGCCAGATAGACCGCCTCCGCCATGTTCTGGGCTTCACGTACCGGACAGCCTTCCAGGCCCGCGAAGGCCGCCAGTATCTCGCTCCTCGCCTCGCCGAACGCAACGACCGCCCGGACGCGCGCCGACGCCGCAGCGGCGAGGGACGCGAAGCTGGATCCCTTGTTCCGGCCGCCCAACAGCAGGACGACGGGACGGTCGTCAAAGGCCGTCAGGGCTTTCAGGACGCTGTCCGGATTGGTCGCCTTCGAGTCGTTGAAGTACTCGACGCCGTCCACGACCCCGACCGGCTCGAGGCGGTGCGCGAGCGGCTCGAACGTCCGCAGTCCTTCGCGGACGCTCGCAGCGTCCGCGCCGGCGGCCAGCGCAGCCGCTGCCGCCGCGAGCGCATTGCTGACGTTGTGTTCTCCACGGATCTTGAGCTCGTCGCGGCCGATCAGCTCCACGACGCCGCCGTCGGTCTCGACCACGAGCACGCCGTCGCGCACGTACGCCCCTCCGGCAGGGCGTGACTCGCGGCTCACGCGTACCACCCGCACGCCGGATGCGGCCACTGACGCGGCGTAACCGGCCGAGCCAGCGTCGTCGACATCGATGACGGCGACGTCTCCGTGGCCCATCTGCGCGAAGATCCTCGCCTTGTCTGCCGCGTACGCCTCGAACGACCCGTGGTAGTCGATGTGGTCAGGCGTGATGTTCAGCAGCACCGCCACGCGAGGATGGAACCTCAGGGTCATCTTGAGCTGGAAGCTCGAAACCTCGGCCACCACAACCGTCGCCGGTCCGATATCGCCCACGACCGAGACGGCGGGGCGGCCGATGTTGCCCACGACCTCGCACGGCACGGCCGCTGTGTCCAGCAAATGCCCGATCAGCGCGGTCGTCGTCGTCTTGCCGTTGGTGCCCGTGATGGCGACCCACGGAGAGTCCGATGCGGTGTACGCGAGCTCGATCTCGCCAAGCGCTTCACCGCAGCGGTCCAGCGCAGAGCGCATAAGCGCGCTGTCGGGACGGATCCCCGGGCTGACGACCGCGACGTCGGCTGCGTCCACCGCGTCCGCCCCCAGCTGGCACGAGACACCCAAGCCTTCAAGGTCCCGGGCACGCTCGCGCAGCTCGGACGTGTCAGCCTCGTCGTACGCGGCGATGCGCTCGACCTCCGAGCCGAGACGCTTGGCGAGGAACCGGCACACCGCCTGACCGGACCGTCCGAGGCCCAGGACGGCGTATGAACCGCGTGGGATGGACCGCTCGCTCATGCCTGCTTCCAAAGCGCCGTGGAGACGAAGTACAGGGCGAACCCCGCACCCGCCATGATACCGGTGATGATCCAGAACCTCACCATGACCTTCGTCTCGCTCCAGCCGAGCATCTCGAAGTGGTGGTGGATAGGCGCCATGCGGAAGATGCGCTTGCCGGTCAGCTTGAACGACGCCACCTGCAGCACGACGGACAGCGTCTCGAGCAGGTACACGCCGCCGATCAGAAGCAGCAGCAGCTCGGTCTTGGTCACGATCGCGAGCGCCGCGATCGCTGCCCCGAGGCCAAGAGACCCGGTGTCACCCATGAAGATGTCCGCGGGATGGCTGTTGTACCAGAGGAACCCGACGCACGCGCCGGCGACGGTGGAGGCGAAGAGCGAGACCGCGAGCGAGTCCTGCCTGAACGCGATGGCAGCGTACGAGAGCATCACGAGCGTGACGGTCCCGGCGGCCAGCCCGTCCAAGCCGTCGGTCAGGTTCACGGCGTTGCTCTCCCCAACCACCATGAACCACACCAGCACGAGGTAGAGCCAGGGCACGCGTACGGACACGGCGCCCACGTCGACGACGCTCGAGAGCACGCCCAGGTCGATGTAGCCGACGGGAGGCAGAAGCACCTTCGTCGAGATGTGCGCCCAGTTCACGGCGGCGAGCGCCACCGCGATCGCGACGACCGCCTGTCCGGCGATCTTCGCTCGCGGCCGAAGCCCCAGCGAACGCTCGTGCACCACCTTGGCGTAGTCGTCGATGAATCCGAGCAACCCGCACCCGAGCATGGCCATAAGAGCGACCATGCCCTTGCGGTCCACCTCACCGCCGCCAAGGTACACGGCAGAGACCACGAGCAGGATGAGCACCCCGCCCATCGTCGGAGTCCCCTGCTTGACGAGGTGGCCTTGCGGCCCATCAGCGCGCACCTGCTGGCCGATGTTCCGATACCGCAAGACGCGGATCCAGAGCGGGAACAGCACGCCTGCGAGCAGCAGCGCGACCACGGCCGCGAGAAGCACCTGGTAGGTCGGATAGCGCGCTATCTCAGGGATAAAGCTAAACATGAGGTCGAATGATTCCTTCCACGACCCGCTCGAGCCCCATGACCCGGGAGGCCTTGACGAGGACCGCGTCTCCGGCCTCGAGCAGGTCGTCGAGCACCTCGCTGGCCTCTTCAGGCGTGGCGCACGGGCGGATGGAGTCGGGGTCCATCCCTTCCGCGCGGGCTCCGTCCGCGATCCGGCGGCCCAAAGTCCCCACAGTCACCAGCACGTCGATGCGGGAGCGGGCGACTTCCTCGCCGAGCTGGAAGTGAGCCAGCTCCGAAAGCGAGCCGAGCTCTGCCATGTCGCCGAGCACCGCGATGCGCCTCCCCGACGCCGGTACGTCTTGCAGCGCTGAGAGCGCCGCGCGCATCGAGGTCGGGTTCGCGTTGTACGCGTCGTTGATGACGAGGACGCCCGTGGCTGACTCGAACACGTCCATGCGCATGGCGCTCGGCTGCACGCACGCGAGCCCTTCGGCGACCTCCTCGAGGTCCATGCCGAGCTCGAGCGCCACGGCTGCGGCCGCCAGCGCGTTGTACACGTTGTGCTTCCCGAGGATCGGCAAGCGCACTGCAGCAGATGCGTCACCAGCGACCAGCGTGAACACAGGGAACCCGTCTTCGTCGGTCGTCACGCCGTCGCCGCGCACGTCGCAGCCCTCGCTCAGGCCGTAGCGCACGACGCGTGCTTGCGCCTTCGACGCGAGGCGTTCGGTCCACGCGTCGTCGCCGTTCAGGAACACCGCGCCGGCCTCCGGGATCGCCTCGACAAGCTCGCCCTTGGCGTCCGCGATCGCCTCTTGGCTGCCGACGACGCCCACGTGGCTCAGCCCCACGTTGGTGACCAGCCCGTGGGTGGGCCGCGCCACGCGAGCCAGCCGGGCGATCTGTCCCGCTCCCCGCATCGCCATCTCGACCACGAGCACGCCGGTGTCTGCGCCCGCAGCGAAGATCGTCAGGGGCACGCCGATCTCGTTGTTCCGGTTGCCTTCGGTCGCGACGACGTCGAAGGCGCTGCTGAGGACAGCGCGGAGGAAGTCCTTCGTCGTGGTCTTGCCCGTCGAGCCGGTCACGCCGATCACCGGACACAGGAGACGGCTGCGGTGATAGGCCGCCAACGCATGCAGCGCGTCGACCGCGTCCTCCACGAGGACCACCGCGGCGCCGGGATTGCGCGATGCCGACACTGCCGCAAGCAAGGGCTCGTCGTCGCGCGTCACGAGCGCTGCGCGCGCGCCCGCGTCTATCGCAGAGGCGACGAACGCGTGACCGTCGACGTGCTCGCCGACGAGGGCCACGAACACGTTCCCGGGCTCTACCGCCCGCGAGTCGATCGCGAGGCCGTTGATCATCGTCGCCGGATCGCCGGTGAGCAGGCGCCCGCCGGTCACCTCCGCCAGCCGCTCGACGCTCAGTCTGAGCACAGCCGCCTCAACTCCTCCCGAGCGACCTCCCGGTCGTCGAAGCGGATGGTACGGTCGCTGAAGATCTGGTAGTCCTCGTGGCCCTTGCCAGCGATGAGCACCGCGTCTCCGGCGCGCGCCATCTGCAGCGCGGCACGGATCGCGGCGCGCCGATCGAGCTCGACCGCGTACGGCGCGCCGGTCGGCTTCAGCCCGTCTTCGATCTGGAGCACGATGCCGACCGGGTCCTCGCTGCGCGGGTTGTCGCTCGTCAGGACGACGAAGTCGGCGCGCTCGCCAGCTGCGGCGCCCATCAAGGGCCGCTTCTCGCGGTCGCGGTCCCCGCCGCAGCCGAACACCACGATCACGCGACCCGGCGTCACCTCGCGCACGGCGTCGATCGCTTTCGCGAGCGAATCCGGCGTGTGCGCATAGTCGACCAGGACGCTGAACGGCTGGCCTTCGTCGATGCGCTCGAGCCGGCCCGGGACTTGCGGGCAGCGCTCGAGTCCTGCGGCGATGGCGTCGGGCCCGATGCCGAGAGCGAGCGCGCAGCCCGCAGCCACGAGCGCGTTCTCGACGTTGTGCGCCCCGGGCAACGGGAGCCGCACGCGACGGCGCCACGAGCCGATGACCAGGTCGAACTCGGTGCCGTCGGGAGCGTGGGACTCGCGCTCGGCGCGCACTGCCGCATCGGCCGCGTGGCCGACGGCGATCGCGCCCGCCAGGCTCGCCGCGAGCTCCACCCCAGCAGCCGAGTCGACGTTGACGACCCTGGCGTCCGCCTCGTGGTCCGTGAACAGCCGCTTCTTGACCGACCAGTACTCCTCGATCGTCTTGTGGTAGTCGAGGTGGTCCTGCGTCAAGTTGGTGAACGCCGCGACGGCGAATCGGATCCCGACGACACGCTTCAGGTCGATGGCGTGCGACGAGACCTCCATCGCCACGGTCTCGACGCCGGCGTCGCGCATCTGCGCGAGCAGCTCCTGCAGGTCCCGGGACTCTGGGGTGGTCCGCCCGGCCGGCTTGCGCTCGTCCTTGACCCTGACTTCCACCGTGCCGACGATGCCGGTCGAGCGCCCGGCCGCGCGCGCGATGGAATCGACGATGTACGTGGTCGTCGTCTTGCCATTCGTGCCCGTCACGCCGACGACCTGCAGCGACCGGCTCGGGTGGTCGAAGAAGCGGTCTGAGGCGCGAGCAAGCGCCTCGCGCGTGTCCCGGACGACCGCCACGGGCGCGAAGGCTTCGACCTCTGGCAGCGGTCGCTCGGCGACGACCGCGCGAGCGCCCCGCGCCACCGCTTCCCGCGCGAAGTCGTGGCCGTCGTGCGCGAACCCGCGGATGCAGAAGAAGGCGTCCCCTTCGCGCACGCGGTCCGACCGGTATGCGATCCCGGTGACGCGGATGCCGTCGGCGGGCATGCGTACTGCGCCGCAATCCGCAAGGAGGTCTTCCAGTCTTGAATCACGCATCGTAGAGCCCGTCCAGTCGCCAGCCGGCGAATCGTATCACAGCCACAGCGCCCATCGCTCACCCTCGCCCGCCCTGTGACGGAGCCGTTTCCGTCCCAGGCCGGCTCGGCGTGCCGTCGCCTGGCGGCGCGCCGTATCGCGGCGGTATCCCGAGGTGCGTCATACAGAACGCCCCGATGCGCGAGAACGCCGGCGCGGCCACCGTGCCGCCGTAGATAGAGCCAGACGGTTCGTCGATCGTGACGACGATGACGACGGCCGGGTCGTCCGCCGGCAGGAATCCCGAGAACGACGCCACGTACTTGCCCTTGGCGTACCCGCGCACGCCGTCCGTGCGTGGCTTCTGCGCAGTCCCGGTCTTGCCGGCGACCGTGTAGCCAGGAACCGCGGCGCCCTTCCCGGTGCCTTCCGTCACGACCGCCTTCAGCACCTCCCGCATCTTCGAGACGGTCTCCGGGGACGCCACCTTCCGGACCGGCCATTCCAGCTTCTGAGACCGCGCATCGGGCAGCTCCTGCAGCAAGTGCGGCGTCACCAGGTACCCGCCGTTGCCGATGGCCGCCATCGCCCGGGCCAGCTGCAACGGCGTCACGGCAAGCCCCTGCCCGAAGGGGATGTTCCCGATGCTGGTAGCCGACCAGTGAGACGGGCGAGGCACGCTCGGAGCCGCCTCTCCAGGTAAGTCGACCTCAGAACGCTCCGCAAGACCGTAGCGCTCCAGGTACTCGTACATCTTCTCCGGCCCAAGAAGCAGGCCCAACTTCACCGCTCCGACGTTCGAGGAGTTCGTCACGATGTCGGTGAGCGTCCAATCCACGGTGCCGCGGGGATGCGCCTCGTGGATCGTCCGGCCCCCGATCTTCAAGGTCGGAGGCAGCCGGAACACCGTGTCGGGACGCGCGAGCCCCTCCTCGATCGCGGCGGCGGCCGTGATGGCTTTGATGGTGGAGCCTGGCTCGTATCGGTCCGTGATCGGCCTGCACCTGAACGACTGCGGATCCGCCTCGGAGTACCGGTTGGGGTCGAAGTCCGGGACCGACGCGACAGCGAGGAGCGCCCCCGTCTTCGCGTCCATCACGACGACGGAGCCGCTCTTCGCCTTCCAGCGCTCCACGGTCTCCGCGAGCACGGCCTGCGCCTGGTACTGGATGTCCGCGTCGATGGTGAGCACCAGGTTCTGGCCGTCGACGGGCTCTTCCCGGGCGGTCACGCCGCCTGGGATCGGGACCCCCGTCAGGCCCTTCTCGCAGATGAGCTTGCCTGGCGTGCCGGCAAGAAGCGCGTCGTACTGCTTCTCGATCCCCGAGAGCCCCTCGCCGTCGACGCCGACGAACCCGAGGACTTGGCATGCCAGACTGTTGCTCGGATAGACGCGTCGCGTGTCGTCTTGGAAGTAGATGCCTGCGAGCTCGAGCTCCTCGAGGGACTGCACTCGCTCGACCGGGACCTTGCGCGCGATGTAGACGAAGCCCGCCTCCTTGCCCAGCTTGGCGAGGTACGTCGCTTCGCTGCCGCCCAACGCAGCCGCTAGGGCGCGTGCCGCAGCCGGCTTGTCTGCGACCTCGCGCGGCACGGCGTAGACGGTCTTGGCAGCAGTGGTCACTGCCAGCGGCTTGCCCTCACGGTCGTAGATCGAGCCGCGCTGCGCCGGGATCGAAAGCTCCAGGTCCCGCTGCTCCCGCGCCATCGCCGCATACGCCGGGCCCTCGACGACCTGGATGTGGACCAGCCGGGCGGCAACGGCCGCGAGCGCGGCCAGCAGCAGGACGAGCATGAACGCGTGCCTCGTGGGCCGCCGTGCCGGGCTTCGTACCGCCCTCATCGCCGCACCCTTCCGCCGGACGCCGGAAGTCATCGGCTCGATGCAAGCCCGACGTCGCCGACGAGCAGCGCTTGCGCTTCCCCGGCGACAAGGTCCTCCAACAGCCTGGCGAGCACGCCGCGTCCTTCGGCAGCCGGGCCTTCGGGCCGTGGCTCATCAGCGCCTCCGGCCGCTCGGTCGCCGTCCGACGCGGGATCCGATGGGACGCAGATGTACCGTGGAGCAGCGGTAGCCCGCATGTTGAGAGTGCTCGACGCGATGGCGCCGATCCGCGACGGCGCTGCGAGGGCGCTGCAATCGGCTTCGAGCTCCCGGCCCTCGAGCAGCTCAGAACGGATGGACCGCTCGAGCCGATGCGCGTCGATCGCGGCCTCGGCGGCCTTGACGGCCATCGCGACGCGCGCCACCCCTGACAGCGCGAGCAGCACGATCGCGAGCACGGCCGCCCTGGTGACGAGGTCCGACGCGCGCGCCTTCCGCGCAGATGGACGCCGAGCCGCAGAAGCGGCAGCACGAGACCCGGCACGCCGTGCCGGCTCCCGCACCTGCTCCATCTTCCGGGCTGGAAGTCCCATGCCTCACCTCGTCAGACACCCGATTCGGCGACCTTCTCCGCGACCCGCAGCCGCGCGCTGCGCGCCCGTGGGTTGGCCGCTATCTCTTCGGCCGCCGGAACGACGGGCCGCTTTGTCACCACACGGAGCACCGGCACCCGCCCGCACGTGCACTCAGGAAGCCCCGGCGGGCACGTGCATCCCCTGGAAGCCTCAGCGAACGCCCGCTTCACGATGCGATCCTCGAGCGAGTGGTACGAGATCACGGCGAGCCGGCCGCCCGGAACGAGCCAGCGGATCGCCGCCTCGATACCGCGCTCCACCGACTTGAGCTCCTGATTCACCTCGATGCGCAACGCCTGGAACGTGCGCTTGGCAGGATGGCCGCCGGCGCGACGCGCCGATGCCGGCACGGCCGCCTTGACGAGGTCGACGAGCTCGCCGGTGGTCGTGATCGGATGGCGGGCCCGCGCGGCGACGATGAAAGCTGCGATGCGCGAGGCCCACCGCTCCTCCCCGTACTCTCGGATGATGCGGGCAAGGTCCTCCTCGCTGTACGTGTTGACGACGTCGGCCGCGGTCGGCTGCGATGACGCGGCGTCCATCCGCATGTCGAGCGGCGCGTCGCGGTGGTACGAGAAACCGCGGCCGGCCTCGTCAAGCTGGTAGGAAGAGACCCCGAGGTCGAAGATGAACGCATCGACGTACGGGATCCTCGCCTCGACGAGCAGGTCGTCGAGGTCCCCGTAGTCACCCTTGAGCAGGATGATCGCTTGCTGGCCGAGGGGTAGTGCGTCTCGTGCTGCGGCGAGTGCGGCGTCGTCTTTGTCGATTCCCACGAGGATCCCCGTGGGCGCGATAAGCTGTGCAGCCCGTTTCGCGTGTCCTGCCCCGCCCAAGGTACAGTCGACAACGATCGAACCGTCGTGCAACTGAAGGTGCTGCGTCACCTCGGCCAGCAAAACTGGGGTGTGCCGGTATTCCATTCTCAAGGCCCTACAAGATGCCGAGCTCAGCGAGTTCCCGTGCCACGTCCTCGATCCGCTCGGCAGTCTCGCCGTTGTACTGCGCCCACCGGGTCGCGTCCCACAGCTCGATGCGGTTGCCGTTCCCGATCACTGCCACGTCCTTCTCGAGGCGCGCGTGCTCCCGCAGGTTCGCGGGCAGCGTGATGCGGCCGGCCGAGTCGAGCTCGGTCTCGATAGCGCCGGACGTGAAGAAGCGACGCACCTGGCGGAACCGCGGGTCGAAGTCGTCTTGATCCATCAGCCGGCGGATGAACTCGCGGTACTCCTCAGCGGAGTACACGTAGAGGCACTCGCCCAGGCCCTTGGCGACGACGAGCTTGCCCGTCATCTCCGCCCGGTACTTCACAGGCAAAGACAGGCGCCCCTTGGCGTCCAGCGTGTGCTGGTACTCGCCGAGAAACATCCCGTCCCTCCTGGCTCCTCCGGGACCCTTTCGAGGCTGAATGGCGCCTCGCTGCGACTACCATATTCCACTGCGCCCCACTTTGCAACACTTTTTCACCCAATTTCCCACCGATGTGCCCCGTTCCCCACTGCATGACGCATCCGGGACCCGCTGCACGGTGTCCACGAACCCTGCGCGCCTCACGGCCGTCGAACGATATGCAGGCAGGAATCGGGCCTTGACAGCGGAATCAAGAGGCGACGGCGCGACCCGGTTGCCCGCGCATCGCGCTGAGCGATAGAATCAGCGCGTACCCGCGGGCGCGATGGAGGTGAACACCCCTATGGGAGACTTCGCACCACTGGGCTTCAACGTCGCGAGCATCGTGTTCAACATGCTCGTCGTCGCGTTCTTCGCCGTGGTGGCTATCGGGATCGGCTTCCTCGTCTACGCTGCGAAGCAGCTCAAGGCGCGCGAGGAGAAGACCTCGTAGCACCCGCGCCGACGATTCCGCTGGCTCGACGCCCTGACCCGCCTGAAGCGCAGTGTCAGGGCGTCGTCGTCATCAGGCAGGAACGGAGGGCGGAACCATGAAGCCAGACGCACGGACGATCGCGAAGGCCATCGCAGCGATCGCAGCCATTCTCCTCGTGCTTGTCGCTGCGGGCTGCGCCGGGGTCAAAGAAATCGGCGACGTGCTCGGAGCCACGCAGCCGGGCGAGGCCGCGGCACCGGACGGAGCCGTGTCAGAGCCCGGGTACGAGCAGGCTCCCTCCCGGTACACCGATAAGGGTGTCGCCGAAACCGGATCCAGCGAGGGGGCATCGACGGTCCCGGTCCAGCCGCTCGTCATCAAGACCAAGACGATGCGCGTCGAAGTCAAGGACGTGCAACCCGCCGTCGAGCAGATCCGGGCGCTGGCGGCGAAGCACGGCGGATCCATCTCGAACCTCCAGATCGCGACCGACACGGACGAGCCCGTCTACCGCCCGCAAACCGCTGAGAGCGGCGGACTGCTGACCCCGCTGCGCGGATGGGTCACCGTGCGGGTACCCGTGACGGCGTTCAACGCGTTCGTCACGGACGTCACCCGGATCGGCACCATCAAGAGCCAGTCTGAGTCTGCTGAAGACGTCACGCAGCAGCACGTCGACCTGAAGGCCCGGCTCGAGAACCTGCGTGCCGAAGAGAAGCGCCTGCGGGAGTTCTTCGCGGCAGCGAAGAACGTCGACGAGATGCTCGCGATCGAGCGCGAGCTCTCACGCGTCCGCGGAGAGATCGAGAGCCTCGATGCGCAGGTCAAGTACCTCGAGCAGCAGGCGGCTATGGCGACGGTCACCATTGAGCTTGAAGAGCCGAAGCCGGTCATCCGCCCCCAGGGCGAGAGCTGGGGCTTCCTCGACGCGATCACCACGGGCATCCGCGGCGCCGCGGCGACGATCAAGGTGCTCATCGTCGTGGTGCTGACTGCGCTGCCGCTCGTCGTGCTCGGACTGCTCGCCTTCTACGGCCTGCGAGCGCTCGTGCGCCGCAGGCGAGCCAAGAGGGCGGCGTCGCAGCCGCCGGTCGGCGGGGATCCGACGTCCGGCACGACGGACGAGGTCAGCTGACGCGCTCTTGCCGGCTCCGCGCGCCTCGCACGGCTGCGGCGACGGCGGACACGGCAAGACGACCCGTCGCCGCGGCCGCACCGGCGAGCGCGGGCACGAGCGTCATCTCGCTCGCGTCCACCGAGGCTGGACCGGGGGCGCCTTGCGTCCCCACGCTCGTGAGGAACGCGCCGGCAAGCACGCCGGTCGCCGCCCCGAGCCCCCACGCGGCCGCGCTCGCGAGCGCCTCGCCCGGCCGCCACGCTCCGCCGTCTCGCGCACGCATGCGCACGGGCTCTAGCCCTTCTCGTACGGCTGCCCCACGGCCGCCGGCGCGACCGCACGCCCGATGACGCCGGCGAGCACGATGACCGTGAGCACGTACGGCAGCATCAAGAAGAACTGCGGCGGGATGTCGATGACGCCGCGGAACATCTGGAGCTTGATCTGCAGGGCGTCGGCGAATCCGAACAGGAGCGACGCGAGGTACGACCCGACAGGCGTCCAGCGCCCGAAGATGTTGGCCGCAAGGGCGATGAAGCCGCGGCCGTTCGTCATGTTCTCCGTGAAGCTCCCGACCTGCTCGATGACCAGGTTCGCCCCCGCAAGGCCCGCGAGCGCGCCGCTCATGAGCACCGCGACCCACCGCCCCCGGTAGACGCTGATGCCGACAGTGTCGGCCGCCTTCGGGTGCTCGCCGAGCGCGCGCAGCCTCAAGCCCCATCGGGTCCGGTAGAGCGCCCACTGTGCGACCACAGCGATGAGGATCGCCACATACACGATCGGCGTGTGCGACAAGAACACGACCTCGATCCACCGCATCACCTCGCCGAAGAACCCTGCCGGCGGCTTCGGCAGCGAGATGAGCGGGCGAATCATCGTCACGGGATCCGTCGTCCCCGGATGCCCGTACAGGCGCTCCATCAGGAAGCCCGTCAGCCCCAAGGCGAAGATGTTGATTCCCGTGCCGGACACGACCTGGTCTGCCCGCAGGTTGATGGACGCGAACGCGTGCACCGCCGCGATGGCGACGCCTGCGGCCACGGCCGCGAGGACGCCCACCCACGGGTTGCCGGTCGCTAGCGTGACGGCGGCGCCGGCGAACGCGCCCGTGAGCATGATGCCCTCAAGCGCGATGTTCACCACGCCCGACCGCTCGCAGATGGTGCCCCCGATGGCCGCGAGCGCGAGCGGCGTCGCCATGCGAAGCGCCGAAGCGAAGAGGTCCGGGGTGATGATGTCACCGAGCACGAGCGAGCGCCTCCTTCTGCCGCCGCTGGATGAACCACTGCACCACGGATTCAGACGCGATGAGGAAGATCACGAGCGCCTGGATGATGAGCACGATCTTCTGCGGCACGTCGGCTTCGAGCTGCATCGTGCCGGACCCCGCCGACATCGCGCCGAAGAGGAGCGCCGCCGGGATGACGCCGAGCGGATGGTTCTTCGCCACCAGCGCGACCGCGATGCCGGTGAAGCCGAACCCGGACGAGAACTGGTCGAAGATGCGGTGGTGCACGCCCATCACTTCGACCGCGCCTGCGAGGCCCGCCAAGGCGCCGGAGATGCACAGCGACTTGACGATCGTCGCAGGCACGGAGATGCCGGCGTTCTCAGACGCCCAGGGATTGAAGCCGACGGCACGGTTCTCGTAGCCGAGCGTCGTGTACTTCAGGATCAGCCAGACGACGACCGCGAAGAAGACCGCGACGAAGATGCCCATGTGCCCCCTGCCTAGCTTGAGCACCGGCATCGCCTGGAGCGTGGCCTCGGAGAAGAGCGACTGGATCCTTGGGAGCTGCGCGGAAGCGCCGATCATCTCGGTCTGCGGTATCTGGCCGGGCGCCTTGAGCGGACCCACGACGAGCCACGACACGATGTAGCGGCCGATGTAGGTGAACATCATCGTCGTGATGACCTCGTGCGCCCCGATCCGCGCTTTGAGCAGCGCCGGCACGAACGCCCACGCCGCTCCTGCGGCCATCGCGGCCAGCAAGACGGTCGGAAGCGCGATGACCGGCGGCAGCCCGCCGAGCTGCACCCCGAGATATGCCGCAGCCAAGCCGCCCATGAACAGCTGGCCTTCAGCGCCGATGTTGAACAGCCCGGCACGGAAGCCGTACGCGACCGCCAGACCGGTGAACATGAGCGGGATCGACTTGAGCAGCGTGTCGCCGAACGCCTTGGGGCTGCCGAGCGACCCTTTGAACAGCGCGGCGAAGGCGGCCATCGCGTCGTAGCCCGACACCCACATGATGACCGACCCGATGCCGATGGCGATGAGCACCGACACGACCGGCGCTCCGGCCTTCTGGAGGAAGGTCATCCACGCCTTCTGCTCGGGCAGCGCTTCGTGCGACTCGCTCATCGCTCTCCTCCCGCAACGCCAGCCTCTGACGCCGGGTCGAGCTTCGACCCGCCGCCGCCAGTCATGTAGTAGCCCAGCGTCTCGTCGTCGGCCTCGCCGGCCACGAACTCGCGCACGATCCTGCCCTCGTAGATGACGAGGATGCGGTCCGCGAGCGCCATGACCTCTTCGAGCTCGAAGCTCACGAGCAACACCGCCTTGCCTGCGTCGCGCTGCGCGATGATCTGCCGGTGCACGAACTCGATCGCGCCGACGTCGAGCCCGCGCGTCGGCTGCGCGGCAACGAGCAGCTCGGGCCCGCGGCCGATCTCGCGCGCGACGACCACCTTCTGCTGGTTGCCGCCCGAGAGCGCAGATGCCTGCACGCGCTCGCTCGGCGTGCGCACGTCGTACGCCTCGATGCGCTCCCGGGCCATCTGCGCGATGGCGGCAGGCCGCATGATGCCTCGCTTCGCGTACGGCTCGACCCGGTGGTCGCCGAGCACCATGTTCTCGGCGATCGTGAAGTCGAGGACCAGGCCGCGGCGGTGCCGGTCTTCCGGGATGTGCGAGATCTTGGCCTCGATGGCCTCCCGGGCGCTCGCGTGCGTCACGTCGCGCCCCTTGAGGCGGATGCTCCCGCCGACCGGCCTCCGGAGTCCGACGATCGCCTCGACGAGCTCCCGCTGGCCGTTGCCGTCCACGCCCGCGATGGCCACGACCTCGCCGCCGCACACCGAGAACGTCACGCCCCTGACGGCTTCGAGCCTGCGGTCGTCGAGCACTTGAAGGTCCTCGACCTCGAGGACCGGCTCGCCGCAGCGTGCAGCCGCCTTCTCGATGCGCAGCACGACGTCCCGGCCGACCATCATGCGCGCGAGGCCGACCATGTCGGTTTCAGACGGCCGGGTCTCTCCTACGACCCGTCCGTCCCGCATCACGACGATGCGGTCCGCAACCGCCATGACCTCCTCGAGCTTGTGGGTGATGAACACCACGGAAAGCCCCTCGTCCACGAGCGAGCGCACCACCGAGAAGAGCTCGTGCACCTCCTGCGGCGTGAGCACGGCCGTCGGCTCGTCCAGGATCAGCACCCGGGCGCCCTGGTACAGCGCTTTCAAGATCTCCACGCGCTGCTGCATGCCGACCGACAAGTCCTGGATCCTCGCATCGGGGTCGACCTTGAGGCCGTACTGGTCCGACAGCACCCGGACGCGCTCGCGAGCCGCGTCGAAGTCGATGACGCCGAGCTTGCCCGGCTCCCTCCCGAGCACGATGTTCTCCGTCACGGTGAGGGGCTCGACGAGCATGAAGTGCTGGTGGACCATGCCGATGCCGTGGTCGATCGCGTCGCGCGGTGACTTGATGCGCGCTGGGGCGCCGTCGACGAGCACCTCGCCGCGGTCTGCCGACAGCAGCCCGTACACCACGTTCATCAGCGTGGATTTCCCAGCGCCGTTCTCGCCCAGCAGCGCGACGATCTCGCCCCGCTCGAGCACGAGGGACACGTCATCGTTGGCCACGACCCCAGGGAAGATCTTGGTGATGCCGCGAAGCTCGAGGACAGGCATGTGCGTCTCCGTCCTGGTCTTGTGCCTCACAGGGGAAGGGCGGTCGGGTGTGCCCCGGCCGCCCTTCAGTCTACACCACGCGCGCGCGGACGCGCGCCGACGCGGCCCCGCTACAGCTTGTCAGGAACCTGGATCGTGCCGTCGATGATGCCCTGCTTGGCCTTCTCGACCGCGTCCTTGATCGACTGCGGGACCTTGCTCTCGAAGTCGTGGAACGGCGCAAGGCCGACGCCGCCTTCCTTCAGGCCGAACTCCTTGATGGTGCCGCCCGGGAAGTTGCCCTCGACCGCGGCCTTGATCGTCTCGAACACCGCGACGTCCACGCGCTTCATCATCGAGGTGAGCATGACGTCGCCGGTGTTCGGGACCGTGAGGTACTGGTCGGCGTCGACGCCGATGAACAGCGCGCCCTTCTCCTTGCACGCCTCGATGGTGCCGAGGCCCACGGCGCCGGCGGCGGCGTAGATGACGTCAGCGCCCTTCTCGATCAGCGAGTAGCCGAGCTCCTTGCCCTTCGCCTGGTCGGTGAAGTTGCCCGCGTACAGCGAGATGACCTGCACGTCCGGGTTCACGGACTTGGCGCCGGCGATGAAGCCCGCCTCGAACTTCTTGATCAGCGGCACGTCCATGCCGCCCACGAAGCCGATGACGTTCTTGTCGTTGATCTTGTCCGAGAGCGCCTTCTCCTTCGTCGCCAGACCCGCGACGACGCCGGCGAGGTAGCTGCCCTCGTGCTCCTTGAAGGTCAGGCCGACGACGTTCGGCGGAACCGGATCGAAGAACTCGTCGACGCCGCCGAACTGGACGTCCGGGTACTGCGTGGCCATCTTGGAGACCGTGTCGGTCATGAGGAACCCGACGGCGAAGATGGGGCTGTAGCCTGCGTTCGCGAGCTGGTCGATGTTGGACTCGTAGTCGGTGATCTCCTTGGACTCCAGGACCTTGATCTCGACGCCGAGCTCCTGCTCAGCACGCTTGAGGCCCTCGTACGACAGGTCGTTGAAGGACTTGTCGCCGAGGCCGCCGACGTCGGTGACCATCGCGGCCTTGACCGTGGTCTTCGGCTCCTCGGTCTCGCCGCCCGTGGTGCCCTCGTCGGTGGTCTTCTTGGCGCACCCAGGCACGAACGCCACGAGCAGCGTCAGTGCGAGCGCCACCGCGAGGATCCTGCTCCACTTCGTGTTCACGCTACAACCGCCTCCTTCTATACGGGAACCGGCACATCGTATTCATGATACCCCTCTGCTTGCAGACGCTACCAGATGCCCTGAGCAGGCATTTCTCTGGGCAAGCGCTATCTGAGGCGTGCGCGCGGATGCGTGCTCAGATACTCCTCGACCAGGTGGCTGCGGTCGACGTGGGTGTAGACCTGCGTCGTCGAGATGTCCGCGTGGCCGAGCATCTCCTGCAGCGAGCGCAGGTCGGCTCCGCCTTGCAGCATGTGCGTCGCGAAAGAGTGCCTGAGCGTGTGCGGGTGGATGTCGAGACCGGCCCGGCCACCGTACCGCTTCACGAGCGCGAAGACGGCCTGCCGCGTGAGCCGGCCGCCGCGCTGGTTGACGAACAGCGCCGAGCGGTCGGCGGACGCTGCGCTGCGCTTCGCGCGCAGGTACGGCCGCCCGTGCGTCAGGTACTCCGAGACCGCCTGCGCCGCGTAGCCGCCGATGGGAACGATGCGCTCCTTCGAGCCTTTTCCGAACACGCGCACCAGCCCCTCAGCGAGGTCCACGTCGCTGACGTCGAGTCCGACAAGCTCGCTCACGCGCAGGCCGCACCCGTAGAGGACTTCGAGGATCGCCTTGTCGCGATACCCGACCGGTCCTTGGGGGAACGGCTGGGACAGCAGGCGCTCGGCTTCGTCGAGGGATATCGCGTCCGGGAGGCGCGAGGGGACTTTGGGCAGCGGAAGGCGCGCGGTGGGGTCCAACTCCGAGATCCCTTCCCGGACGCAGAAGCGGTGGAACGAGCGGATCGCCGCCATGTTGCGCTCGACCGTGCTCGGCGCGTACCCGGCCGCGAAGAGGCGGCGCTGGTGTTCGACGACATCCTCGCGCGTCGCGTGCGAGGCCACGGCGACCCCGCGGTCCGCTAGCGTGCGCTCGTAGCGAGCCAGGTCGCGCCGGTATGCATCCAGCGTGTGCTCGGACGCGCCGCGCTCGACGGCAAGGTGCGCAAGGAAGTCGCGGATGGACGCGTCCATGCTCGCATTGTACGCGACGCGGCGGCGCCAGGACGTGGCGCCGCCGCGCAGGTGATTCGCGATCGCTGCTATAGCAGCTTCTCGAGCGGCGTGTAGTTCATTCCGTGCGCGTCGGCGACAGGCTTGTACGTGATGTTTCCGTCCAAGACGTTCACGCCTTTCGCGAGCGCGGGGTCGTCGAGCACGGCCTGCTTCCAGCCCTTGTCCGCGATCGCCAACCCGTACCGGAGCGTCGCGTTCGTGAGCGCGAGCGTCGAGGTGTTCGGGACCGCGCCCGGCATGTTCGCGACGCCGTAGTGCAGCACGCCGTCGACCACGTACGTCGGATCAGCATGCGTCGTCGGATGCGTCGTCTCGATGCACCCGCCTTGGTCGACCGAGACGTCGACCACGACCGCGCCCTTCTTCATGTGCTTGAGCATCTCGCGCGTGACCAGCCACGGCGTCTTCGCGCCCGGCAGCAGCACGGCGCCGATCACGAGATCGGCCTGGTAGACGGCCTCCTCGATGTTGTGCTTGCTCGAGTACAGAGTCCGGATGCGGTTGCCCCAGATCTCGTCGAGATAGCGCAACCGGTCGATGTTGATGTCCATGACCGTCACGTTCGCGCCCATGCCCATCGCGACGTACGTCGCATTCGTGCCCACGACGCCGCCGCCAAGGACGACCACGTTCGCCGGCAGCACGCCGGGCACGCCGCCCATCAGCACGCCGCGACCGCCGAACGGCTTCTGCAGGTACGTGGCGCCGACCTGCGCGGCCATGCGGCCCGCGACTTCCGACATCGGCGCCAGCAGCGGCAGCGTGCCGTTCGGGAGCTCGACGGTCTCGTACGCGATACACACAGCGCCCGACTTGATGAGCCCTTGGGTCTGCGGCAGGTCTGGCGCGAGGTGCAGGTAGGTGAAGAGGATCTGGCCGGGCCTGAGCATCTCGATCTCGACTGCCTGCGGCTCTTTGACCTTCACGATCATCTCGGCGCGCGCGAAGACCTCTTCGGCGGTGTCGACGAGCTCGGCGCCCGCTGCTGCGTACGCCTCATCGGTGAACGACGAGCCCTCGCCGGCGGAGCGCTGCACGAGCACGTGGTGGCCGTGGTGCACGAACTCGCGCACACCGCCCGGCGTCATGCCGACGCGGTACTCGTTGTTCTTGATCTCCTTAGGAACGCCGACGATCATCGCTCGTCCTTTCCCCGCCTGGCCGCCGAATCGAACGCTCGCGCCTCCGGTTCGTCCGCGGACGGAAGCCGCAAGCACGGAACGCACCTGAACAGTGTATCACCTACCCGTTCGCAGCCCGGCGTTCACGCATAATCGTCGCCGCAAGCCTCCCGGCCGCGGACGCCGCCAGGAAGAACGCCGGGTCTTGCTCTGGCGTGCGTCCCATCGAGCGCATGGGGACGCCCCGGCTATCCGGGAGCTCAGCGTCCACGAGCACGCGCTGGTGCACGCGCCAGACTCCCGCGCGCTCGAGGGCGTCGTCCACCACAGTCGCCTGCTCAGGCTCCAGGCGCGGCACCGCGACCTGCGCTCGAGCGATAGCGACACGGCCGAGCGCGACGAGCGAATGGTGGCTCACGCCGCGATGGCGTTCGCGGGAATCTGCGAACGATACCCGCAGCGCGGCTACCGGCGTCCCGCGCACCGCCGCCACCGCGTTCACGGTCTCCCCCATCGCCACGCCGCCGTGCCCGAACCTGCTCGCCGTCCCCGGCACGCCTGGTCCGATGGACGCCACCACGACGTCGGCCGCGAGCACGCGCACCGCCGCGAGCAGCGCGGAGTGCGTCGTCACGGCCTCCAGGTCGCCGCCGAAGGCGTGACCGGCGGTCACCGTCCCATCGAGGAGCCCGGCGACCCGCATGTCCGCGACCGCGTCGGAGATCGCGATCGGCAGCGCCGCTTGGTCCGTCATCACGTACACGACGCGCGCGTCGGGAGCGGCCTGCTTCACCGCCGCCGCCACAGGCAGCACGTGCGAGTGAAGCGGGCAGCACACCACGGGGACGCCGTCGATATCCTCAGCGTCCGCGAGATGCGCCGCATGCTCGCTCGCCGGCTCCTCCACCGCGAGCACGTCGCGCTGCAGCGGGGTGTACCTGAGCTTCATGATGTGGCCGCCTGAGGCGTCGGCATAGCCCTCGCCCTCGCGCGCCACCACGAAGTGCGCGCCGCCTGTGCCGAGGCCGAGGTCGACTGCGGTCGTGTTCAGCAACACGCGGTCGCCCGGCGCGCACGGCCCCGTGAGCTGCGGCAGGCACACGGCGAGCGCCTCGGCTCCGTCCACGACGACCCGCAGCCGCTGGAGCCCCTGCCGCTCGGCGACGACGGCTGCGACCTGGCCCCACGCGAGCCGCATCGCCCGCTCCTGCCGGCTCTACGCGCGCTCGGCGCGCCTGCGAACAGCGGCGCCGACGAACTCGCGGAACAGCGGCGCAGGACGCGTCGGACGGCTCTTGAACTCGGGATGGCCCTGGTTGCCGACGAACCAGGGGTGGTCCGGAAGCTCGACCATCTCGACGAGGCGCCCGTCCGGCGAAACGCCGCTGATGACGAGCCCGGCGTCGACGAGACGTTGCCGGTACGCGTTGTTCACCTCGTAGCGGTGCCGGTGGCGCTCGTAGATGACTTCCTCGCCGTACGCCTCCCACGCCTTCGTGCCCGGCGTCACCTTGCAGGGGTACGCGCCGAGCCGCATCGTCCCTCCCATGTCGCGGACGTTCTCCTGCTCGTGCATCAGATCGATGACCGGGTGCTCCGTCACCGGGTCGAACTCGCTGGAGTTCGCGCCTTCCAGCCCTGCCACGTTGCGGGCGAACTCGCAGACCGCGACCTGCATCCCGAGGCAGATGCCGAGGTACGGCACCTTGTGCTCGCGGGCGTACTGCGCGGCGCGGATCTTGCCTTCGATGCCGCGCACCCCGAACCCGCCCGGCACGAGGATGCCGTCATAGGGCCGCAGCGCCTCTTCGACCTCGTCCGGGTTCAGCCGCTCGGCGTCGACCCAGTGCACGTTCACCTTGTGCTCGTGGAAGATGCCCGCGTGGTGGAGCGCCTCAGTCACCGAGAGGTATGCGTCCGGCAGCTGCACGTACTTGCCGACGAGCGCGATGTCGACCTCGCGCGTGAGCGCCTTGCGGTGCTCGACGAACGACTCCCACTCGGCGAGGTCGGCGTCGCCGCACTCGAGCCCGAGCCGCTCGATCACCATCGCGTCGAGCCCCTGCTCTTTGAGCGTGAGCGGGACCTCGTAGATGCTTTCCGCGTCCACTGCGGAGATCACCGCCTGCGGCTCGACGTCGCAGAACAGCGCGATCTTGCGCCGGATGCCCGCGTCGATGGGCCGGTCGGAGCGGCAGACGATGAAGTCTGGCAGGATGCCGATGCTGCGGAGCTCCTGGACCGAGTGCTGCGTCGGCTTGGTCTTGAGCTCGCCGGATGCGGCGATGTACGGAACGAGCGTCACGTGGATGTAGCACACGTTGTCGCGCCCGCGGTCCTTGCGCATCTGCCGGATGGCCTCGAGAAACGGCAGCGACTCGATGTCGCCCACGGTGCCGCCGACCTCGGTGATGATCACGTCGGGCTGCGTCTGCTCCGCGAGCCGGACGATGCGGTCCTTGATCTCGTTCGTGACGTGCGGGATGACCTGCACCGTCCCGCCGAGGAAGTCGCCTCGGCGCTCCTTGGCGATGAGCGACTGGTAGACGGAGCCGGCCGTGACGTTGCACTCGCGGGAGAGCGACTCGTCGATGAAGCGCTCGTAGTGCCCGAGGTCGAGGTCGGTCTCGCCGCCGTCGTCGGTGACGAACACCTCCCCGTGCTGGAACGGGCTCATGGTGCCAGGGTCGACGTTGAGGTAGGGGTCGAGCTTCTGGATGGTGACCTTGAGACCTCGGGACTTCAACAGCCGTCCCAGCGACGCTGCGGTGATGCCCTTGCCCAAAGACGAGACCACGCCGCCAGTCACGAAGATGTGCTTCGTCGCCATCCGGATGCTCAGTCCTCCCGAGAGCCGCCGCCAGTGATGCCGTTGCCATCATAGCGCGAAGCCCGGCCGCCGTGCGGGTCCGTATCTACGCTCTCGGACTCCCGGCCGCGACCGAGACCGTCGATCCAGGCGAGGACCGGCACGCGCTCGATCAGCGAGCTGAAGGAAACCCGCTCCGAGGCCAGGTTGGCGGCCAAGAGGACTCCAGCGAACACTGCGGCGCCGGCCAGCGGAAGCGCAGAGACGATGACGAGCCCCGCCACGGCGCCCATGGCGTTCGCACCCGCGTCGCCGAGCATGGCACGCTCGCCGAGGTCGTATCGCCAGCACGCGACGGCAGGTCCGACGAGCGCCACGCCGAGCAGCGCGCCAGCACCCAGGCCGCTTCCAGCGTGCATGCGAGCGACGAAGGCTCCCGCGAGCGCCGTGCCCGCCGCCGCGAGGACGACGTACGCCTTCAACGCGCGGCCAGGGCGCAGATCGAGCAGGTTGACGAGGTTCGCCGAGAGCGCGACGGCTGCTCCCGCGACCACCACTCCCGCCGGAGAACCGCCCCACGGCGCGACGTCCGCCACCGAGCGCGCCGCCGCGAGAGCGGCGATGCCGATCCCGATGAGCTTCAGTCCTCCCGTGGTGAGCCGCCCCGCGCGCAGTGCACGCAGGTGGCCCGCGAAGCCGCGCGCGTCACGCGAGCCGTAGGCGTCGTCGAACAGCCCGAATGCAGCCCCGGCGAGGGCGAGCAGCCCAGCGACCGGCATGAGCTCGCTCGCCGCCGGCGGCGCGCCGAGGTCTCCGAGGAGCCATCCCGCGAGAAGCGCTCCGCCGCCCCACGCGAGCCACACGACGCCGAGGCCGAGCACGACGTCCTTGCCGCGGTAGTTGGCCGCGTGCGCGCGTCGCGAAGCCTCCAACGCAGGGACTGCGAGGCAGGCGACGGCCCACGGCAGCGCGGCGCACAAGACCGCCGTCACGGCCATGCCGAGCGTCCACGACAGCCCGTCCACGTCACTCCCCTTCCGTGCGAGGCGCATGCGCCGCGACTGCCAGCGCCGCTCCTGCGTACAGCGCGAGCAACACCATCACGATGACGCTGGAGTCCTCCACGAGCGACGCGAAGGCGCCGCCCGTGAGCGCGGCCGTCGCGGCCGCGCGCACCGCTGGCCTGGCCTCCATCGCGCGCGCCAGCGCTGCCGGCGGACGGATGCGCGCCCACGCGAGCACACCCCACGCGGCGAAGCCGACCAGCGCCGTCGGGTGCTCCGCGTACGCACGGATGACGGCCGCAAGACGCTGCGCAGCCGCGGCGAGCACGCCGGCCGACCCTCCGGCGACGGCGCCGCCCACGTGCGTGGCCGCACCGAAGAGCCGCTCCGCTACCACGACGAGGCCGACCGCGACGGCGGCGGCTGCTGCGATTCCAGCGGTATCGCGCACCCGGACCCTCCCGTGCGTCGCCTCCACGACGAACACGCCCATCGTCACTGTCCCCCAAAGCGCGACGGCTGAGTTCGCTCCGAGCACCGGCAGCGCCGCGACGACGAGCGCGAAGAGCCCTCCGGCCACGGTCCAAGGAAGCCATCGGGACCGCTTGCTCACGTCAGAGGACAGCGCTGCCGCCGCAAGCCAGGACCCGACGAGCAGCGCGGCACCCTCGTTCCCCATCCCGTAGTAGCGGAAGCCGTCCAGCGGCGAGTACGAGAACGCCGTGCCGGGAACAAGCGGTGCGCCCGCGGACTGATCGGCCGCCAAGACGATCGCCGTCAGAGCGCTCGCCGCGACGACGCCTGCCGCCGCGCCTCGCCTCTCCAGAACTGCCGACATCGCCAGCCACGTGGCTCCGGCGATGCCCAAGACGAGCACCAGCACCCGCGCAGGATCCTGGGGATACCGATCGACGAGCCTGCTGAGCAGCGTCGCCGACGGCAAGCACAGCGCGAACAGCAGCGAGCGATGCGCGACGAGCCGCCAGTAGCGGGTCCTCGCCGAGTCTGCCGCTGCGGCCAACCCCCACAGACCGAGCACCGAGAGCCCCGCTAACACCCCGAACGCCACCACTATCGGCGCCTGGGCCGCGCGCGCCGCTCCGTAGTACGCCTCGAGACGGGCGAGCCGTTCCGTCGCGTCGGTCCCACGTGAAGGCACGACGTCCACACCACGGCTCTGTGCGCCATCGCCTGCGAGGAAAAGCGCGAGCGATGCGACGTCGTCGGCCGCGAGCACCCCCGCCGCATGCGCGTTCATGCTCGCCAGCAGACCGGGCTCGACCCCGGGTCCAGCCACCGTCACGAAGCCGTGGCTGCCATCGGACGGCTCGCTGACGACGAGCACTGCGCCTCGCGGGTCCTCGCGGACGACCCTCGCGATCGCTGCGTCCGCGCCTTCGGGATCCGCGACCGCATCCCCGGCCTGCACGACGCGGACGCCTGCGCGGGCGACGGCATCCGCAAGCGGCTCGTACTCACGGACCGGTCTGGCGACGAGCGCAGAGGCGCCTCGCGCCGCGAGGGCGGCGGCCGACGGCAGGGTGCCGCCTGCGACCTGCTTCGCCGTGAGCGAGCGGCACAGCACCACCGTCAGCGAGCCAGCGCGCGGCAACGGCTCGGAGGCCGGGGCGCACCCCGCGGCCGCGAGAAGCGCTGCGAACACCGACGCGATCAACAGACGAGCGAAACGTTGCCGCATGGACGACTCCAGAGGATCACGCGCTGCCGCACGCACGGGCTGGACACGCCTGCAGTGTATACCGAAGGAAACGGCTGCGTCTCGGACGCGGGCGTCGTCAGAGCCGGTCGGCTACAATCGTCGCGTCGTCCACGAGTCCCGAGGAGCATGACATCGAGAAGAAGCCGTCGATAGCGCGTTCCACCGCGACGATGTCGGTCGCCACGACCGTCTCTCGCGTCACCGGCTTCGCGCGGACTTGGGCGATGGCGTACGCGCTCGGCGTCACCGTGCTCTCCGCGTCCTACCAGGTCGCCAACAACATCCCGAACATGATTTACGAGCTCGTGGCAGGAGGCACGCTCTCGTCGGTGTTCATCCCGCTGTTCATCGAGCGGATGCAGCGCGACGGCAAGGACGAGGCGTGGCGGTTCGCGAGCACCGTGCTCAACCTGACCGTCCTTGCCCTCGGACTCGTCGCCCTCTTCGGGACGCTGTGGCCGGAGCCCCTCGTGCGCACCCAGACCTTCCGCATCTCGCCCGAGAAGGCCCGGCTCGCGGTCTACCTGTTCCGGTTCTTCGCGGTGCAGGTCGTGTTCTACGGCGCGCTCGCGATCTGGACGGGCGTGCTGAACTCCCACCGCAAGTTCCTCACCCCGGCGATCGCGCCCATCTTCAACAACATCGTCGTCATCGTCACGATGCTGGGCGTGTACCTGCCGCTGAAGGACACGCATCCCCAAACAGCGATCACGGGCCTCGCGGTCGGCACGACCCTCGGCGTCGCCACGATGGCTCTCGTCCAGGTCCCGGCGCTCGTCCGGATCGGCGCGCGCTTCTCCCTGACGATCGACTGGCGCCACCCCGGGCTGAAGACCCTGCTGCGCAAGATGGCGCCCATGGTGGTCTACACCATCATCAACCTCGTCTGCGTCTCGTTCCGGAACGCGTATGCCTTCCAGACGAGCGAGACCGGGCCGGCCGTGCTCGCGTACGCGTGGAACTTCTACCAGCTCCCCTACGGCGTGTTCGCCATCGCGCTGTCCACCGCGATCTTCCCGGAGATCGCGTCGCTTGCCGGGGCGCGCGACTGGGACGGGTTCAAGCGCATGTTCCTGCGCGGCCTGAAGTCGCTCACGGTGCTCATGCTGCCGCTCGCCGCGATGCTCATCGCGCTCGCAACGCCGGTCATACGGCTGTATCGAGCAGGGAGCTTCACCGCGCAGGACGTGCCGGTCGTGGCCGAAGTGCTCGTGTGGTGGGCGGCCGGGCTGCTCTTCATGTCCGCGAACATGTACGTGCTCAGAACCTTCTACGCGCTTCAAGACACGAAGACCCCGATGGTCACGAACCTCCTCGGCAGCGTGCTGCAGGTCTCGCTGTACGCGCTGCTGACGAGCGGGCTCGGTTCCTGGTCCGGCATCGGGCTCGCGGGTATCCCGGTCGCCGACGGAGTGTTCTTCGCGCTGCACGTGACAGCGCTGCTCGTCATCCTGCGCAGGAAGGTCGGCCCGTACGGCCTCAGCGACCTCGTCGCCACCACGCTCAAGACGGCGGCGGCAGCGCTCGTCGGCGCAGGCGCGGCCGCAGCGTTCGTCCGCGCCACGCCCGGCCTCTCTGGACCTGGAGCGTTCATCGTGCAGCTTCTCGCTGCCGGCGTCATCGGACTGACCGTCACCTACTCGCTCGCTGCCGCGCTCGGCGTACGCGAGGTCTCGAGCGGCACCCGCCGGATCCAACAGATCGTCGTCTCGCGGTTCCGCCGAGAGCCATGAGGGCCGTCGTCGTCATACCTGCGTACGACGCAGCCGCCTCGATCGCCGACACCGTCCGGGCGGCAACCGCGATAGAGGACGTGGCTTCCGTGATCGTCGTGGACGACGGGTCGTCCGACGATACGGCGCAGCGGGCCCGCGAAGCCGGAGCCACGGTCGTCCAGCTCGACCGAAACCGCGGCAAGGGCGCTGCGCTGAACGAAGGCGTCAGACGCGTCCCGCCCGACGCGGACGCAGTGCTGCTGCTCGACGCCGACCTCGGCGACACCGCCTCATACGCCGCGTTGCTGCTCGAACCGCTCCACGACGGGTCGGCGCAGCTGGTCATCGCCGTCCTTCCGTCGCCGCCCGGCTCGGGCGGCTTCGGGCTCGTCAAAGCGCTTGCCCGATGGGGCATCGCGCGCCTCTGCGGATTCGAAGCGCAGGCCCCGCTGTCGGGCCAGCGAGCGCTCACGACAGAAGCGCTCAGCGCCGTGCTGCCGTTCGCGGGCGGATTCGGGGTCGAGGTCGCGATGACCGTGCGGGCAGCGTGGGCGGGGCTCGCGATACAGGAGGTTCCGGCACCCATGTCCCACGCGGCGACCGGCCGCGACATCCCGGGGTTCCTCCACAGGGGCAAGCAGTTCGCGGACGTGGCCCGCTCGCTCGCCGGTCTTGCGCTCGCGCGGACGTTGCGCCGGCGCTGAGCTTACAGCTCGGGGAACGCCGCCTTCGCCCCCTTCTTCAGGCCGAACCACCCTTCGGCCCGGCCGCTCAGGCACCACACCAGCGAGCATGAACCGGCAGGATAGTCGACGTGGTCGACGGCCGAGTATCCCTCGGCGGCGGCCGCCGCAGCCACGCCGGTGTCACGAGCGCTCGACTCGACGCCGACGCACGGGATGCCGGCGGAGGACAGCGCAGCCCCGAGAGCGATGCCGAACGCATCCGGCTCATCGTCGGCCAGCGCCATCACGACACAGCCGTCTACGGGCGCCGCCACGTCTCGCAGCGACACCGCCCCTGCGCTCACCAGCGAGTCGAGCACCGGCCGCGGCCCTGACGTCGCCAACTCAGCCGCCACAGCTCTCGCAGCCGCTTCAATGGCGGGCTTGCCCTCCGCCAGCCCGGTCCCGAGCGCAGACGGGGCTGCCGCATCGAGGCCCGCCAGCGGCTTCTCCAACATGACGACGCCCACCGTGCCCCCCGCCTGCTCCACAGCCGATCTCGCAGCGTCCAGCCCGTCCGCGCGCCCTGCATTCACGACGATGACGACCCGCCGACCCGCAAGCGCATCGCGGCTCAGCGCTGCAACCGCAGCCTGAGCGAATGACCGCTCGTGCTCCAAAGACCGCTTCAGGCCAGCGTTCTCCTGCGCAAGCGCATCGAAGCGGGTCTGCAACTGCTGGACGAGCGACTCGACCCGCCCGCTCACAGAGCCGCGTTCCGCGACCACTCCGCCGAGCACCAGCCCTACCGTCAACGCCAGGAACACCGCCACGAGCGACGCCACGTGATACCGCAGGTTGTACATGGCCTACCCTCGCCTTTCCTTTCAGATGCCGAGCGCGGCACGCACCCGGAGGATCACGAGCCGCACGAGCGTCCGCGCAGCCGGCGACACGAGGACCGCCGCCGCCATCACGGCGATGGCCGCCACGGTCAGGGCAATCATCTCTCCGGCGCCTACCGAGGCTTTGTACAAGCGGCTGACGCCTTTGGCGTCGACGAGCTTCGGGCCGACCTTCAGCCGGACCAGGAACGTCGACGCGGCGCCCTTCCGGCCCTTGTCCAGCATCTCGATCAGATTCGTGTGCGTGCCCACCGCCACGATCAGCTCGGCCCCAGACTCGTACGCGAGCAGAAGCGCAAGATCCTCGCTCGTCCCAGGCATCGCCCATTCCAAGCCGCGCAGGCCAAGAGCCTCCAAACGCTCCCGCCCCGGACATCTTCCGTCCGGATACGCGTGGACGATGAGCTCGGCTCCGCATCCCAGCGCACGATCGCTGACGGAGTCCATGTCGCCCACGATCAGATCCGGCTTGAGGCCGACCTCCAGCAGGGCGTCCGCTCCCCCGTCCACGCCGATGAGGACCGGCCGCACCTCGCGGATGTACGGCAGCAGCGCTCGAAGGTCGTCTTTGTAGTCGTAGCCACGCACGACGACGAGCACGTCCCGTCCAGCGATCGGCGTCGCAACGACCGGTACCGACACGCCTTCCGTGAGCAGCCGGCGCTCGCGCAGCATGTGCTCGAGCGTGTTGCGCGCGAACTGCTCGAGCTGCTGGTCGAGACCCTCCTTCGCGGCCTCCATCGCGCGCTCGACGTCGTCGACCGAGAGCGGCGTGCCAGACGCTACGACCACGCCGTCCTTGAGCACGTCGCCGCCGACGATCTCGATCTGGTCGCCATCCGAGAGCCGCTCGAACACCTCGTGGCCGACGTCGTCGATCAAGCGCACGCCGCCGCGCACCAGCACGAGCGGGCCGAGGTTGGGGTAAGCCCCGGAGATGGACGGGGCCGCGTTGACGACCGCCTCAACGCCCGTCTCGAGGAGCGCCTCAGCGCTCACGCGGTCCATGTCCGCGTGGTCCACGATGGCGATGTCGTTGCGGCCGAGCCGCTTGACGAGGTCTTTCGTGCGGCGGCCGAGCCGCGCAGTGCCGACTATGCGCATGCAAGCCCTTCAGGCGACGACGACCCAGTCTACCAGACGGTGTACGGACCGGCTGCGGACTCAGGCCGTGGCCGCGGCGAGAAGCTCCCGGGCGTGCTCCAGCCCGACGTCCGTGGCGCCGCCGGACAGCATACGCGCAACCTCGGACACTCGAGCCTCTCCGGTCACCTCTCGAGCGACCGTGACCTCCCGCCCGTCCGCTCCGACGCGCTTCTCCACGACGATGTGACGGTCCGCGAAGGCTGCGACCTGCGCCAGGTGCGTCACCACGAGCACCTGGCGCCGGTACGAGAGCGACTTGAGCCGCTTGCCGACCGCGACGGCGGTCGCACCCCCGATGCCGGCGTCGACCTCGTCGAAGACGAGCACTGGGGTCTGGTCTGCCGCTCCCAAGATGCTCTTCAAAGCGAGCATCACCCGCGACATCTCGCCACCGGAAGCGATCTTCGCGAGCGGACGCGGGCGCTCGCTGCCTGAAGCCGAGAACAGGAACTCCACCTTGTGCGGCCCGTCGAGCGTCCAGCGCTCGAACGGCAGATCCTCGAACACCACGTCGAACGCAGCGTTCGGCAGCGCGAGGTCTGCCGCAGCGGCCCGCAGCGCCTCGGTGAAGCCTCGCGCACCTTCGGCGCGCACGGCGCTGAGCCGCTCCCCTGCCGCCAGCAACGCGTCACGGGCGGCGTGTGCCCGGGCCTCAGCCGCTGCGACCTCCAGGTCGGCCGATTCCAGCCGCTGCAGCTCCGCTCGGGCCTCCGCCGCGACTGCCAGCACGCTCTCGATGCTGCCACCATGCTTGCGCACCAGCTGGCGGATCGCGGCATGCCGGGCCTCAAGGGACTCGAGGACCGCCGGGTCGTGCTCGATTGACGACTCGTAGGACTTGATCTCAAGCCCGATGTCGTTGACGCGCTCAGCGATCGCGCGGACTTCATCGGCAAGCGGCCCGAGCGCCGGGTCGAGAGAGGACGCGCCAGCCAAAGCCCTCTCTGCGGCGCCCAGCAAGTCGATGGCGCCGCCGTCCGCTTTCAGGGCTCTCCAAGACTCTTCCGCGGCCGTCACCAGCCGATCGGCGTTGCGCATGCGCACGAGACGCTCTTCGATCTCGGCGTCTTCTCCAGGGGCGGGAGCGACCGCCTCTATCTCCTCGACCGTGAAACGCAACAGATCAGCACGCTGATCCCTCTCTTCGATCAGCTCTCTGAGCGCGTCGAGCGCCTTCGCGGCCTCGCGATGCTCGCGGTACGCCTCGCGATACGCGGCGAGCGCGGATCCGGCCTCTTCGCCGAGGTAGCGGTCGAGGAACCCCGCATGGCGTGCCGGAGAAAGCAACGACTGGTGCTCGTGCTGCCCGTGAAGGTCGACGACGTCGCCGAGCACCTGAGCGAGCATCCCCACCGTAGCCATCTCGCCGTCCACGGAGCACCTGGAGCGGCCGTCAGCGCCGATCCGACGCTTCACCAGGCGCTCTTCGTCGTCGACGAGGAACCGGCCTTCGACGAGCGCCTCCGCTGAGCCTTCCCGCACCGCCGAGGCGTCTGCACGCTCGCCCAGGAGCAGCTTCAGGGCGCCGACCAGCACGGTCTTGCCTGCGCCCGTCTCGCCCGTCAGCACGGTCATGCCGGGGCCGAGCTCCAACCAGACCTCTTCCACGAGCGCGAGATCCTTCACGTGCAGGTCGAGCAGCATCTCACCGCTCCAGGAGCTTGTCGGCGAGCACCTTGAAGAAGCCTTCGCCGTCCACTTTGAGCAGGGAGGCCTCCCGGGAGCCGCTCGTGATGGTCACGCGCTCCAGGTTCGTGCGGCACGGGATCTCGTCTCCGTCCACCGTCACGCACGCGTCCGCGCGCGCAGGATTCGGGCAGCCCACCTCGACCACGTCGCTCGTCGCCACGACCACGGGCCGAACCCCGAGCGCGTGCGGCGCGACGGGGACCACGATCGAGCCCCGCACCTCCGGCGAGACGATCGGCCCGCCGGCGGACAGCGCGTACGCCGTGGAGCCCGTCGGTGTGGCGACCACCACGCCGTCGCACACGAACCTCCACAGCCTGACCCCGTTCACGGAGACCTCGAGCTCCACTGCCCGCGCGCCGCCGGCACGGCCAACGTGCACCTCGTTGAGAGCGTGGAAGGTCCCCGCGTGGCGCCCGCCGGCAGTCACCACGGCCTCGAGCACGCTCCGGCGCTCGACCCGCGCCTCACCCGCCAAAGCCGCCTCCAAGGCCTGCTCCATGTGCTCAGACTCGGCTCCTGAGAGGAACCCGAGGCGGCCGAGATTGATCCCCAACAGGGGCACGTCCGGAGTGCCGATCGCGTGCACGGCTTTGAGCATGGTGCCGTCGCCGCCGAGCGCCACGGCAAGATCCGCGGTTCGCGCATCGGCGCGCGGAACGCCGAGCTCCGGCAGACCGGCGGCTTGCGCATCGCCAGCCTCCAAGACCACGCTCACGCCTCGGGCAGCAAGCCATGCGGCAGCGGCGCGCGTGGCCTCGATGGAGCGCGGATTCGCCGCGTTCGGCACCAGCAGTACGCGCACGTCAGTCCCCTAACCGTTCGTGAGCCGCAGCGACCACGTCCTCGGCGCGCTCGGCCGTCTCCTCGCCGTGAGCAGCCGCCCACACCCAGAACTCTATGTTACCCTCTGGCCCTTTGAGCGGCGAGAACGTCATGCCCCGGACCCTCCAACCCGCTGCGCGGACCGCCTGAGCCACCCCGTCGAGCGCCTCCGCGTGCAGGGCTGCTTCGCGCACCACGCCTTTCTTACCGACGCGGCCTTTCCCCACCTCGAACTGCGGCTTAACGAGCGCCAGGACCTCCCCGCGCTCGCCCGCGAGTTCCACGAGCTTGGGCAGCACGAGCCGAAGCGAGATGAACGAGACGTCGCACACGACGAGGTCGAACGGCGCTCCGAGGGCCTTCGAGTCGGCGTCACGGACGTTCGTCCGCTCGACCACGGTGACACGTTCGTCGGTCCGGAGCTTCCACGCGAGCTGGCCATACCCGACGTCGAGCGCCACGACCGATGCCGCGCCTCGCGAGAGCAAGCAATCCGTGAATCCCCCGGTCGACGCCCCCACGTCGATCGCCCGCATCCCGCGCACGTCGATCCCGAACGCATCGAGCGCACCTTCGAGCTTCTCGCCGCCGCGGGATACGAACCGGGGGCGGTCCGCCACCTCTATCCGCGCCGATGGGGAGACCGTCTGGCCCGGCTTCGTCGCGACGCTCCCGTCGACACGCACTTCGCCGGCGAGCACGGCCGCTCGGGCCCGCTCCCGCGTCGGGAACAGCCCGCGCTCAACGAGCGCGACGTCGAGCCGGACGTTCCGCACTGCTCCGCCTTTCGCGCGGCCCCGGCGCCAGATCGAGCAGCCGGCCGAGGACGGCTCCGCGCACGCCTTCGGGGTCCAACCCGATCTCGTGCAGCAGCACGTCGGTAGCGCCGTGCGTGACGAAGCAGTCCGGCACGGCGAGTCTCAGCACGGGGACGTCGATCCCGAGGTCGGCCAGCGCCTCCAGCACCGCGGCTCCGAAGCCGCCGCAGCCCGAGCTCTCTTCGACCGTGACGACGAGGCGATGCCTGCGCGCCGCCTCAGAGACCGCCTCCAAGTCGAGGGGCTTCACCCACCGGGCGTTGACGACCGTCGCGTCCACGCCGTCATCGGCCAGCAGGGCGGCCGCCTCCTCAGCGACGCCCACCATACGGCCGACAGCCAGGAGCGCGACGTCGCTGCCCTGCCTGCGCACCTCCGCTCGGCCGGCCTCTAAGACCGCAGGCTCCGTCGGTAACGGCACGCCTTTGCCAGCACCGCGCGGATACCGGATGGCGACGGGTCCGTCAGCGACGATCGCGGTCCTCAGCATGTGGACGAGCTCCGCCTCGTCGGCCGGCGCGAGAATGCTGAATCCTGGGACGGACCGCAAGTACGTCAGGTCGAACACGCCGTGGTGCGTCGGCCCGTCCTCCCCGACGATGCCTGCGCGGTCCATCGCGAAGACGACGTGGAGGCCCTGCAGCGCCACGTCCATGATCAATTGGTCGTACGCCCGCTGGAGGAACGTCGAGTAGATGGCGACCACCGGCACGAGACCGCCCGAGGCGAGCCCTGCCGCCAAGCCGACCGCATGCTCCTCGGCGATGCCGACGTCGAAGAACCGCTCGGGAAAACGCTCGGCGAAGTACGACAGCCCCGTTCCGGACGGCATCGCCGCGGTGATGGCGACGATGCGCTCGTCGCGCTCGGCCTCGGCGACCAGCGCCCGGCCGAAGACCTCGGTGTACGACAGCGAGCCGCTCGAGCCGTTGATCTTGCCGCTCTCGATGGAGAACGGGCTGATGCCGTGGAACGCGTCAGGCCGGTCCTCAGCGTGGACGTACCCCTTGCCCTTGCGCGTCACCGCGTGGATGAGCACGGGGCCGTCGACGTCCTTGGCCGCCCTGATGGCGCCTTCCACCTGGCCGATGTCGTGCCCGTCGATCGGGCCGACGTACTTGAGCCCCAGCTCCTCGAACAGCATGCCCGGAACGAGCAGCTGCTTGAAGGACTCCTTCGCCGCTTCGCCAGCAGCCACCATGGCGGCGCCGAGCTTCGTGCGCGCGAGCGCAGATTCGACGTCGTCGCGCAGCCGGCGATAGCGGCGGTCGAGCCGCACGCGGCCGAGGTAGCTCGCAAGCGCGCCGACGTTGCGCGAGATCGACATCTCGTTGTCGTTGAGCACGACGATCAGCCGGGTCTGCAAGTGCCCGAGGTGGTTCAGCGCCTCGAACGCCATCCCTCCGGTGAGCGAGCCGTCTCCGATCACCGCCACGATGGTCTCGTCGCCGCCGACGAGGTCCCTCGCGCAGGCGTATCCGAGCGCCACCGACACCGACGTCGACGCATGGCCCGTGTCGTGCACGTCGTACGGGCTTTCAGAGCGCTTCGGGAACCCGCACACGCCGCCGTACGTTCGCAACGTGTCGAACCGTTCCCGCCTCCCAGTGAGCAGCTTGTGCACATACGCCTGATGCCCGACGTCCCAGACGATCTTGTCGTGGGGACAGTCGAGCGCTCGATGCAGGCCGATGGTGAGCTCCACCACGCCGAGGTTCGGCGCCAGGTGGCCGCCCGTCTTCGAGACCGTCTCGATGAGCAGCTCTCGTATCTCCCGGGCCAGCTGCTCGAGCTGGTCGCGGGAAAGCGGCTTGAGGTCGGCGGGCGAGTCTATGGTATCGAGGATGCGCTCAGCGCACACGGACATTCATCTCCAACGCGAGAGCGCCGCTGAAGCGGCTTCGATTCTCCGATGGTAGCACGACCGTGCGACGGCCGCTCCCGCAGTCACCGTCCCGTCACGTGCCGCCGTGGCCGTCGTCCGCCCCTTCGTCCGCGACTGGCACGCCCCCTGCTTCGGCGCCGGCTGCCTCCGCACCGGCCCCACCCGCGTGCCGGCCGGCGAGCGTCGGCGCGGCATCGACCCGCTCGACCGCCGCCGTCGCACCGAGGTCGGTGCGGTCGACGAGCTCGGTGCACACGTTGGCGAGCCGCACGCTTTCCTCGAGCAGCTCCAGGCTGCGCTCGAGCGACGTGTCCTTCTTGCGAACCAGAGCCGCGATCTCCTCGAGCCTTGCCCGGGCCTGCTCGAAGGTATAGCGCTCGTCACTCACCGGCACCCTCCGTCGTCGCTGCCGACCCTTCTCTCTGCTCGGGCATCGGCTCTTCGTACCGCTCGGCGATTCTGCCGAGCACGCCGTTGATGAACTTCGACGAATCTTCCCCGCCGAACACCTTCCCCAGCTCCACCGCTTCGTTGATCGCCACAGAGTTCGGCACTTCGTCTTCGAAGATGATCTCGTACACGGCGATGCGCAGGATGTTGCGATCGACGATCGGCATCCGCGACAGCGTCCAGTGCTCGGAGGTGCGCTCGATCTCGTCGTCGATACGCTCTTGGTGCGCCTCCACCCCCAGCACCACCTGCTCGCAGTACTGGCTCGGCTCTCCCTCTTCGAGCGCGTAGGTGCGGTTCGACAGGATGCTCCTGCACTGCTCGCCGGTGATGTCTTTCTGGTACAGGATCTGCAGCGCCTGCCGCCTCGCGCGCGTACGCTCGAGCATCGCCATCACCGCACCGCCGGCGTCACTGCTCGGGAAACGAGATGCCGTCGATGAACACGTCCACCGTGCCGACCTCGTGCCCCGTCTGGGCCCGCATGGCGTCTGCGATGGCCGTCTTGACCTCCTCTGCGACCTGGCGCAGCGGACGACCGTACCGCACCTGGATGTGCACCTGGACTGCGAGCGCTCCATCGTCGCTGACTTCGACGCAGACCCCTCGCGTCGGGACCTTGCCGACGAGTCCTGCGACCGGCCGCGCGACGACCGCCTCGACCCCGTCCACGCCCTCGGCCGCAAGCGTCGCTATCGTCTCCAGCACCGATGGGGCGACTCCGAGCCCTTCGAGCAGGATCTCCTCACCCACCGTGGGCCTCCTTGCGATGACCCCGTACGAACGCCTCCAAAGCGCCGTGGGGGACGTGCTTCTCCACGTAGTCAGTATAGACCTCGCCGCGCACGAAGTGCGGCTCCTCGACGACGAACTGGTGGAACGGGATCGTGGTCGGTATCCCCACGACGATGAACTCGTCGAGCGCGCGACGGGCCCGCGCGATCGCCTCCTCGCGCGTCTCGCCCCAGACGACGAGCTTCGCGATGAGCGAGTCGTAGTGCGGCGGGACCTGATAGCCCGAGTACACGTGCGAGTCGAACCGCACTCCGAACCCGCCAGGCGGCCCGAAGACGTCCACCTTGCCCGGATGCGGCCGGAAGTTGTGGAGCGGGTCTTCGGCGTTGATGCGGAACTCGATGGCGTGGCCGCTCATACGCACGTCCTCTTGCTTGGCGTGCTTCATCGGCTCGCCGGCCGCGATGCGGATCTGCTCCTTGATGATATCCACGCCCGTTATCTGCTCCGTAACCGGATGCTCGACCTGTACCCGCGTGTTCATCTCCATGAAGTAGAACCGCCCGTCTTGGTCGAGCAGGAACTCGACCGTGCCGGCATTGACGTAGCCCACCGCTCGGACCGCTCTGATCGCCGCCTCACCCATGGCCTGCCGGACCTCCGGAGTGAGCGCGGGGCTCGGCGCCTCCTCGATGAGCTTCTGGTGGCGGCGCTGGACCGAGCAGTCACGCTCGAACAGGTGCACAGCGTTGCCGTGCGTGTCCGCGAGCACCTGGATCTCCACGTGCCGCGGGCGCGCCAGGTACTTCTCGATGTAGACGGAATCGTCGCCGAACGCGGCGGCTGCCTCCGTCTTCGCGGCCGTGAAGTTCCGTTCGAGCTCGTCCGGGTCGTTGGCGACCCGCATGCCCTTGCCGCCGCCGCCGGCCGCGGCCTTCACGAGCACCGGATACCCCACTTCCGCGGCGAACGCGAGCGCGTCCTCGACGCGCTCGACGACGCCGTCGCTGCCTGGCACGACGGGAACGCCGGCGGCCATCATCGTGGTCCGAGCGACGGCCTTGTCGCCCATCTTCTCGATGGCCTCAGCGGACGGCCCGATGAACACGAGCCCCGAATCCACCACGGCGCGCGCGAACGCCGCTTTCTCCGCCAGAAACCCGTAGCCGGGGTGCACGGCCTCGGCGCCGGTGATGAGCGCAGCGGAAACCACGGCCGGCATCGAGAGGTAGCTTTGGGCGGAAGGCGCGGGCCCGATGCAGACGGCCTGGTCGGCCATCTTGGCGTGCAGGCAGTCCTTGTCCGCCTCGGAGTAGACGGCGACCGTCTCGATGCCCATCTCGCGGCACGCTCGGATGATGCGGAGCGCGACCTCGCCGCGGTTCGCGATCAAGACCTTCTTGAACATCGTCACGAGACCGGCTCGTAGTAGAACAGGACCGTGCCGTACTCGACAGGCTGCGCGTTCTCGACGCACACCTGCCGGATGACGCCCGGCTCTTCGGCGACGATCTCGTTCATGAGCTTCATCGCCTCGAGGATGCACAGGGTCTGGCCTTCCTCGACGCGGTCGCCGACCTTCACGAACGGCTCCGCCCCAGGGGCCGGCGCCTCGTAGAACGTGCCGACCATCGGCGCGGTGACGGCTTTCCACGATGCGGGGGTCTCAGAAGGCTGGCTCGCGGTCTCCAGCACTTGCGGCGACTCAGGCGATGCGGGCGTGCCGCGGTCCGCGGCCGCCTGCGCCGGCGCATGGTGCTGGACTGGCTCGCTCGACACGCCTCCCTTGCGCACCACGATGCGGGTATCGCCCTCTTCGACCACGATCTCCGTGACACCCGATTCTTCCACCATCTTCACGAGCTCACGGATCTGGCTCACGTTCACGGCGTCGTCCTCCCTGACGGTGTCGATCTCCTCGCCTGTCATGAACACCGCGCGCTCGACGCCTTCGCGGTGCTTCTGCAGGTATGCGCGCGCCTCGTTCGGGAAGAGCGCGTACATCAGCACGTCTTCCTCCGAGCGCGCAAGGTCGCCGATTTCGGCCGCGACCTCGTCGTAAGTCGTGGTGACGAGGCTTCCGGGCCTGACGTCCGTCGGCAGCGGCTTCTCGTCGCCGAGCACTTTCTTGACGACGTCCTCGTCCATCGGCCCGGGCGCCTTGCCGTACAGGCCGCGGATGTAGTCCTTCATCTCCTGCGGCACGACCGACCACCGGCGCCCGGTGAGCACGTTGATCACCGCCTGCGTGCCCACGATCTGCGACATCGGCGTGACGAGCGGCGGATAGCCTACCTCGGCGCGCACGCGGGGGATCTCGCGCAGCACGTCAGGCAGCCGATCGGCCGCCTTCTGCAGCTCGAGCTGGCTCATCAGGTTCGACAGCATGCCGCCGGGGACCTGGTGGCTGAAGACCTCCATGTGCATCAGCGAGGTCACGCCGCGCTTGAGCTTCTTCTCTTCGCGGACGCGCTCCCAGTACTCGGCGATCTCGAACAGCAGGTCGAGGTCGAGGCCCGTGTCGTACTGCGACTCCTTGAGCGCCGCCACGATCATCTCGACGGCTGGCTGGCTGTTGCCGAACGCCAGCGCGACCACGGCCGTGTCGATGATCTCCGCTCCTGCCTCCGCCGCCTTGAGGTAGTTCATGGGCGCCATGCCGCCGATGTAGTGGCAGTGCACGTGGACCGGAAGCCCGATCTCTTCCTTGAGCACGCGGACCAGGCGCTCCGTGCGGAACGGCGTGAGCATGCCCGCCATGTCCTTGATGCAGATGGTGTCTGCACCCAGGTCCTTGAGCTTGTGCGCGTACTCGACGTACGCGTCAAGCGTGTGGACCGGCGAGACCGTGTAGCTGATCGCGCCCTCGAAGTGGCCGCCGCACTCCTTGACCGCCTCCGCGGTCGCTTGGACGTTGCGGATGTCGTTGAGCGCGTCGAAGATCCGGAATACGTCGATGCCGTTGCGCTTGGCGGCGAACACGAAGCGGCGGCAGATTTCGTCGGAGTAGTGCCGGTACCCGACGAGGTTCTGGCCCCGGAGCAGCATCTGCAGCGGCGTTTTCGGCGCGTGCTGCTTGATGATGCGAAGGCGCTCCCAGGGGTTCTCGTCGAGGAACCGCAGCGCAGCATCGAAGGTCGCGCCGCCCCAGACCTCGAGGGACCAGTACCCCACCGAGTCCATCTTCGGCAGGATGGGCAGCATGTCCGCGAGCGTCATCCGCGTCGCCCACAGCGACTGGTGCGCGTCGCGCAAGGTGGTGTCGGTTATGTGGATCCGGCTCATGCCACCGTCCCTTCGGCTGCGGCGGGCCAGACGGCCGCGACAGTCGGTCGAAATAGTATACAGGACGGGAAGCGCCACGGCCGCGCTTCCCGTCATCTCGTCCGGTTGGCTGTGAAGATCAGACGCGAGTGACGTACCGGCCGTCGCGAGTGTCGACCTTGATGACGTCGCCGGTGTTCACGAACATCGGGACCTGCACCACAGCGCCGGTCTCGAGCGTCGCTGGCTTGCTGCCGCCCTGGACCGTGTCGCCCTTGAAGCCAGGCTCGGTGTCGACCACCGCGAGCTCGACGAACATCGGTGGCTCGACGCCGACCATCTGGCCGTCAGCGATCAGCACCTGGGCCTCGTCGTTCTCCTTGAGCCACTTGGCGGCATCGCCGACGAAGTCCGCAGCGAGCTCGAACTGCTCGTAGGTCTCGGTGTCCATGAAGTGGAAGGCGGCGCCGTCCGAGTAGAGGTACTGCAGCTTCTTCGTCTCAACGCGGACGTCGTCGACCTTCTCGCCCGCCCGGAACGTCACGTCGACGACGCGCCCGGTCTTGAGCTCTTTGAGCTTCGTGCGGACGAACGCCCCGCCCTTGCCAGGCTTGACGTGCTGGAACTCGACGATGATCCACATCTTGCCGTCGTGCATGATGCACATGCCGTTCTTGAAGTTGTTGGTGCTGACAGCCATGGCGCCTGCGTCCTTCCTTACTCCAGCTCGATCAACCCTTTCGGCGATCGCGTCAGGACGCGGCACCCCGCCTCCTCGACGACCACCGAGTCCTCGATTCTAACACCGAAGGCCCCCTCCAAGTACACGCCCGGCTCCACCGTGACGACGGAGCCCGTGCGCAACTGGTCCCTGCTCTCGGCGTTGAGTGTCGGCAATTCGTGGATGTCCAGCCCGACCCCATGGCCGAGCCCGTGCGTGAAGCGGTCAGCCAACCCGGCACGCTCGAGCACTGCGCGGGCGACCTCGTGCACCTCCTTGGCGAGCACGCCTCCCCGGACCGCATCGATGCCCGCTCGGTTCGCCTCCAGGACCGCCTCGTAGACCTCCCGCTTCTCTCCGTCGACCCGGCCCACTGCCACCGTGCGCGTCATGTCCGCCCGATAGCCGTCCACGCACGCCCCGAAGTCGAGGGTCACGAAGTCGCCCGGCTCGATGCGGCGGTCTGTCACCGTGGCGTGCGGCCGCGACGAGTTCGGCCCGCTCGCCACGATCGGGGCGAACGCCACGCCCTCGGAGCCGTTCCGGCGCATCCAGAACTCGAGCTCGAGCGCGACCTCGCGTTCGGTGCGCCCTGCGCGTATGAAGCCCAGGATGTGCTCGAACGCCTCGTCGGTGATCCGGGCCGCCTCCGCGATCCGCTCGACCTCGGCCGCCTCCTTGACCTGCCGCAGCCGCTCGACCGTGCCGTCGAGCACCCGGACGGAGCCGACGAACTGCTCGGAGATGAACTTGAACCGCCCGTAGGGCACGGAGCTTTCCAAGCCCAGCTCCGTGACGCCTTCGGACTGCAGCTCGCGGCAGATCTCGACGTACATCTGCCGGGATTCCCCGCGAACAGTCCACGGCGTTCCCTCGGCTGCGGCACGTGCCGCCTCCGCGTACCGCGCATCCGTGTAGAACCGAGCGTGCTCGGCCGTGACGAGGCACGCAGCGTTGATGCCGTCGTCGAACACCTCCTGGAAGCCCGTGAGGTAGCGCATGTTCGAGACGCCGGTGACGAGCATCGCGGGGAGCCCGTCCGCCGCGAGCGTCCGGCGCAGGGCGGCAAGCCTCTGCTCAGCGTTCACGACCCAGCCTCCTCCATCGATGCGACCACAGCGCGCAGGCCGAGCGCGTACGAAGCGGCCCCGAAGCCCGTCACGACGCCGACGCACGCCGGAGCGGTGACGCTCACCGCCCGGAAGTCCTCGCGGGCGTGGATGTTGCTTAGGTGGACTTCGACGGCAGGGACGCCAGCGGCGATCAGCGCGTCGCGCAGCGCGTACGAGTAGTGCGTGTACGCGCCTGGGTTGATCACGATCCCGTCCGCGTCTCGAGCAGCAGCGTGGATGGCGTCGATCAGCTCGCCCTCGTGATTGGACTGGACGAACGAGACCTGCACCCCGAGCTGGTCAGCGAGCCGCACTAGATCAGTCTCGATCTGAGCGAGCGTCGTCCGGCCGTACACCTCCGGCTCTCTGACGCCGAGCATATTCAGGTTCGGGCCGTTCACCACCAGAACCCGTTTCATGCCGTGACACCTCCCTCTTCCAGGAAGCCTTGAAGATGCGCATCGAGCATTTCGCCGTCGACGCGTTCGACGACCCACTCGCCTGGCGCATGGAGAAGCACGAACCGGACCTCTCCCTTGAGCGCCTTCTTGTCAGCGCGCATCGCCGCCAGCAAGCGTTCGGCTGGCAAGCGCTCAAGAGGTGCGTGCGGGACTCCGAGCTCGCGCAGCACTTCGTCGATACGCTCCACGACCGCTTCGTCCAGCCCGACGAGCGCGGCGCTCAGACGTGCGGCGAAGCGGAGGCCCTCGGCTACAGCCACACCGTGCGACACCGTCCCGTAGCCGAGCTCGCGTTCGATCGCGTGCCCGAGCGTGTGCCCCAGGTTCAAACACTCCCGCAGCCCTGATGACTCACGGGGGTCGTCGCCCACGACGCTCGCTTTGAAGCGGACGCACGATCCGACGACATCGAGCACGACGCCGTCGTCTCTCGCCGCGAGACGCTCGGTGGAGCCCGCGACCATCTCCCAGAGCCCGCCTCCGGCGAGCAAGGCGGTCTTGACGACCTCCGCCCAGCCGTTCGCCCACTCGCCGTCGGGCAACGTGTGCAGCAGGCCCGTGTCGGCGATGACCGCCGCTGGCTGCCAGAACGTTCCCGCGAGGTTCTTGCCGTGCTCTAGGTCGACCCCGGTCTTCCCTCCGATCGAGCTGTCCACCTGCGCGAGCAACGTCGTGGGTACCTGTACCACGGGGATGCCACGCATGTACACCGAGGCCGCGAATCCGGCGAGGTCGCCGACGACGCCGCCCCCGAAGGCGACCACCGCGCTGCCGCGGTCAAGGGCGGCGGCCGCGAACCGCTCGACCAGCTTACCGGCCGTCTGCCACGACTTCGAGCGCTCGCCCGGCGGAACCTGCTCGATGACGGTTTGGAACCCTGCTTCACTCACGAGACGCTCGATCGCGCCCCCGTGCAGCCCGCCGACGGTCTCGTCAGTCACCACGGCAACGGAGCCGCTCGCGGCGACGCGCGACAACGCCTGCGGCAGCAGCTCGAGCGCACCTCTGCCGACGAAGGCTTGGTACGGCAGATCCACGGGCACCTCCACCACGCGCACCGCCGACCCCGAGAGCTGCCGCACGACCTCGTCCGCGACCTCTTCGACCGTGCGGCCAGTCGTGTCGACCGTCAGGTCTGCAGTCGCCCGATAGAGGCCCAACCTCGCCTCGAGTATCCTCGGCGCGATCCCTCGCGCGTCACCAGCCAGCAGCGGACGGTCTGCCGCATCGCCGATGCGAGCGAGCGCCTCCTCGGCGGTGACCGACAGGTAGACGACCGTGCCCCACCGCTTCAGCAAGCGGCGGTTCTCGTCTCGCAGAACGACGCCGCCGCCGCACGCGATCACCGACGCGGGGCCTTGGACGGCCGCCGCCAGCGCCTCGTGCTCCGCTTCGCGGAAACCGTCTTCGCCGGCCGACTGGAAGAGCTGCGAGATGCGCATCCCTGTCCGCTGCTCGATCTCCGCATCGAGGTCCACGAACGGCCGCCCGAGCCGCTCCGCCACGAGGCGGCCGACCGTCGACTTGCCCGAGCCCATGAAGCCGGTGAGGAACACGTGGCTCATCGGGGCAGCCTCTCCCGGTAGCGAGCGACCGCTTCGAGCATCTCCTCGAGGTTCCGTCCGCCGAACGCCTGCTGGTAGGCGTCAGCGAGCACCATCGCGACCTCGGCCTCCCCGACGACGGCGGCGGCCGGAACCGCGCAGACATCGGATCGCTCCTTCGCCGCGTCCACGGGCTCGAGAGTGTCGAGATCGACGCTGGGCAGCGGGCGCATCAGCGTCGGTATCGGCTTCATCGCGGCGCGGACGACGACGGGCTCGCCGTTCGTCATGCCGCCCTCAAGCCCGCCCGCACGGTTGGTCGGCCTCACGATGCCGCGGCCAGGCTCGTAGACGATGGGATCGTGGACGAGCGAACCGGGCCGCGCCGCCGCCGCGAAGCCATCCCCGAACTCCACGCCTTTGATGGCTGGGATCGACAGCATCGCAGCCCCCAGCCGGGCGTCGAGCCGCTGCGGCGCCTCAGCGTAGCCGCCGAGCCCGGGCACCACCCCCAGCGCGGCGACCACGAAGATGCCTCCCAGGCTCTCGCCGTCCGCCCTCGCGGCGTCGATGGCCGCGCGCATCTCCGCCGCCACGCGCTCGTCCGGGCACCTGACGTCCGACGCCTCGACGGCATCGACGTCGATCTCGCGCGGATCGGGCTCCGTCTCGAGAGCCGCCTCTCCGATCCGTGAGACGAACGACACGAAGCTCACGCCCAGCTGCGCGAGCAGCGCCTTGGCCACAGCGCCCGCCGCCACCCGGGCGGCGGTCTCGCGGGCACTCGCACGCTCGAGCACGTCGCGCACGTCTCCGGCAGCGTTCCTGAAGAGACCCGCGAGGTCGGCGTGCCCTGGACGCGGAGCAGTCACCCGCGCCCGTGCGACCGGCTCCCCCGCAACCGCCATGACGTCGGTCCACTGGTCCCAGTCGCGATTCGTGATGGTGAGCGCCACCGGCGATCCGATGGTCTTGCCGAAACGTACTCCGGAGAGGATCTGCGCGCTGTCGCGCTCGATGGCCATCCGGCCGCCGCGGCCGTAACCCTGCTGCCTGCGCGCCAGGTCCCGGTCGATGTCCGCGACGGATATGGGCACGCCGGCCGGCACGTCGCTCACGATCGCGACGAGCGCTCTGCCGTGGGACTCCCCTGCCGTCGTATATCGCATCGGCCCTCCTTGCGCACACCGATTCTACCGGAAACGCGGAGCGCCGCAGGCGCGGCGCTCACGGGGTCCTGGTACCGGGCGGGGCACCCGGGACTGCTGCGTGTCGTGTCTCGCTACTTCTGGACGCCTTGCCCGAGCGCTATCACGACCTGCTGGTCGCCATAGAGCATGATGACGGACGACGTCCGTATGTCGAGCACCTTCCACGGAGAATCCGGGATGACGCCGCCCTCCGGCAGCGTGTACACGGTCCCGTTCCATACGAGCACCGCATAGAGCCGCTCTGAATCCTGCGCGATGTTGATGAAGTACAGGGTGTTCGGAGCGTACTCTGTCGCGTCAACCGTATCGGTCGTCGTCTCGGTCGGGGCGGGCTCTTCGCTCGTCTCCTCCGACGGCTTGATCAGCGGATCGAAGATGTCGCGGAATCGGAAGACCTGGTCGTACGACACCGCTGGAGCCGGCTGAGCGGGGCTCTCCTTGCCGCCTGCGGTCTGCGTCGTCGGCTTGCTCGCTTGCTGCTCGGGCACGCGGATCTCGACGTCAGCCACCTGCGGGAGCACGAACCTGAGCACGACGGCCACGGCGACGCCAGCGATGACCGCGAGCACGCCCAGCGCGCCGACGATCATCACCGCTTTGCCTGCGGGCGTCGAGAAGAAGCCGGCCTTGCCCTGCTCCGGCTGCTCTGGATTCTGCACGATCTCTTCCGCCATCGTCGCCTCCCGCTTGCCTACTCCGACGGCGTCGCGCCCGCAGGCGGCGTCGCCGGCGCCGACGGCTGCGCCCCGGCTGCAGACGTTGACGGCTGCACGATCGACATCGTGTACACCTCGAGCTTGATCAAGGCTTCCACGTACGGCTTCTCGTCCTCAGTCGACGCGACGTAGGTGTACGTCGCGTCGGTGACACGCACCCCCCGCTCAAGCTTCGCGATGCGGCGGAGGTAGTCGATGTGGTCGGACCAAGCGCCCTGCACGATCACCGAGATCGGGATCTTCGTGTATCCGAGGTCCTTGTTGGCCTGGTCGACGGCGGGGACCGGCTCGCCAGGCGTGATCTGGGCGAAGGTCAGCCCGGCAGCGTTGGCCGCGTCCTGCAGGTTCACGATGATCGTCGGGAGCTCCGGAGCTTCCGGCACCTGGTTCGCGATGCGCAGCATCTCCACCTGGGCGTCGGCGGCCTGCTGCTTGGCGCTCATCCGCCTGGCGACGATCGCGCGCTGCGCCTGGATGTCGCTCTCGACCTGCGCGATTTCGCCGTCGATGCGCTTGGCGCGGTCGAACTGCGGCAGTATCGCGAGGAAGATCGCCGCGGCCGTCACGGCCACGATCACCACGATGCCGATGATCAGCTGGTTCTGTGCGGAAAGGCGGTTCATGCGATCACCTGCCTCCCGCTCCGGCCGTGCCCGTGGCCGTGGACGCAGCCTTCACGACGCCAGCCGTCACCGTGAACTGCAGCGCCGGCTGGTCCTCGACTTCGGTCTTCACGGAGTTCGACAGCCATACGTCGGCCAGCTGCTCGAGCTCTGCCAGGCGGACCAAGAGCTTCGCGACTGTCTTGTGACCGTAGTCCGGCGTGTCCGTCGCGTCGACCGAGAAGCCGTCGATCTGCAGCTTCGACTCTGCGGTCGCCTGGAGCACGGACACCCACATGTCCGAAGGAAGCACAAGCGAGATCTCGTCGAACAGCTTCGCCCAGTTCTGACGGGCGTCGAGAGCGAGCTGCGCCACCGAACGTCTGCGAGCAAGCTCCGCCTGCTGCACCTCGAAGATCTCGAGCGAGGCCGCCTGCGCGGTGACCTGCTGCAGCTCCTGCTGCTTCGCCTCGAGGTCGCGCTGCTTCGCGTTCGCCCGCGTGAACGCGAACACCCAGACCCCGGCGAGAACCAGCGACACCAGGACGAGGGCCGCGACCATGTACGCCAGCCGGCGCTCCGCTTTGCGCTTCTCGAGTATCTCCGGAGGAAGCAGGTTCACGCGGATCATGCCTGCAGCCCTCCCATCGCAAGCCCGACCGCAGTGACGCAGCCCATGCGATCTTCAGTCAGGATAGCCTGCAGATTGCTGGGCACCTGGAGCCGGGCGAGCGGATCTCCGGGCACCACGCTCGCCTGGAGCCCCTTCTCGAGGTACCCGACGAGGTTCTTCAGCTTTGCGCCGCTTCCAGTGACGATGATCTTCTGGATCGACCTCACCTGCGAAGTCTGCGTGAGGTAGTAATCGAGCGAGCGACGCACTTCTGCGATGAACTTGTTCACCTCGCGCTCGAGGGCGTCTTGCACCGCTTGCGCCGTCTGAGCGTCGACTTCCGGCGGCACATCGCCGATGCCGGTCGTTATGTCAGGCAGGCCCACCTTGATCTTCAACGCCTCAGCCTCGTCGAACGTCAGACCGAGAGCGTTGGCGATGGCGTTCGTGAACTGTTCACCCGCAAGCGACGAGATGCGGTTGAAGCGCGGGATGCCGCGCTCCACGACCGTGATGTTCGTGATGTCGGACGCGATGTGGATGACGCCCGTGGCGCCAGACTCGTCCTCGAGGAATCCGCCCTGGCCACCCAGAAGGGCACGCACGATCGCGAACGAGTTCACGTCGATCTGGGTGAGCTTGAGCCCCGCCCCTTCCACAGCTGCCACGACGTTGCCGATCATGTCGCGCTGGGCCGCGACGAGGAGCACTTCCATCATGTGCTCATCGGACGGGGTCATGTAGTCGCCGAGGATCTGGAAGTCGAGGATGCTCTCCTCGACAGCCATGGGGATGTAGTCCTGCGCCTGGTACTGGATCGCGCCTTCCAGTTCAGCTCGTTCCATGAACGGCAGGTCGATGAGCCGGACGACGACCTTCTGGTTCGCCACGCCGACGCAGACGTCCTTGCCGCGCACGCCTGAGCGCCGCCAGAGCTCGCGTATCGCGGCCGAGACGCTGTCAGGTGCGACGATCTCGCCAGCGACGACCGCCCCCATGGGCACGTCGACCATCCCGTACGCAGACACGGCGAACCCAGCACCCGATGGGCGGAGCTGAGCGACTCTGACGTGATCGGTCCCGATGTCGAGACCGACGGCGGCGGATCCGCCACCGAAGGAGACGGAGACCACGCGACCCTCCTTCAACAGTGCCACGACGAAGCTGCGACCAGTGCTGGGTGTGTGCTGCGTATACCCCCTCGTGGTTCCATCAGGCCCTACGAGCGAGCGGCCATGTGAATCCGTGCATGAACATCGAACCGCAGTGTCGCCGGATTGTCAATACGTGCCGTTCGCGGCCTATGTCAGCGGCGCGTCCACAGGCCAGGCATCAGCAGGCCGGAATCGACGCCCGGAAGCGACTGCGGCAGGTAGGTCGGCAGGAGCGGGTTGGTCACCAGGCACATGTTCGGGTGCTGCGAGTCGATGCGCCCTGCGATGACGGAGCCACGCATCAGCACGTTGTGCTGGAAGGTGACCACACCTTGCGCGTAGAACGCGCCCGCGACGGTCGGCGACGCCTTGCGCGCCAGTTCCAGCGCCGAGTTGCCGCCGAGCGAGTTGTTGTCTTGCGTGGCGACGATCAGGTTGCCGGGGGTGGCAAGGCCGAGCGCCCACTTGTTCTGCTCGCCGATCCAGTTGTAGTTGCCCGATGCGTCCGGGGTGTCGCTGCCGTACGGACGCAGCATGCCGTTGATGGTGATGTTGCCGTTCGCGACGATGGTGCCGTTGCCGATGTAGTACATGTCTTCGGTGAACGTCACCGGCCCGTCCACGAACACCGTGCCCTCGATGTACAGGATCTTGCGTGTGTTGTCGTACGCGAAGTCGTCGTGGCTGTTCGTGAGCGTATAGTGACCGTCGCCCGAGAGCGTCGTGCCCGTCGTGGTGAGCGACCCCCACGATCCGAAGGTGCGCCCGCCGATCGACAGCGCGGTCGACCCCTGCCCCGGCGCAGAGATGCTGCCGTCGGCGTTGCCGATGAACTTGTAGCACGCGTTGCGCGTGCCAGCGGGCCGTGTGTCCGCGTACTGCCGGGCCCACGTCGAGCTGTTCGGCGGCTGCATCGTGGTGTAGGTGTTCGGGTCGTTGCCGATGGACTCGAGGTTGGCCGTGGTCGAGCGGTCCGCCGGTCCCATGATGTTATCGACGGATTCCGCCTGCGCCTTGGTCGCCCACGCCTGGAGCTGCTCGGCGGAGATGCTCGGCAGCGTGATGTCGGGCACCGAACGCGAAACCTGGCTCACGAACACGCCTCCCGCACCGCCTTTGGTGTCGTTCGGCGGCACGGTGCCGTCGCAGAACACGCGGATGTACTGCGTCTCGGAGCCGAGCTGCCCGCTCGACGCGACGCTGACGCTGCCGCCCTTCACGAACAGCGGCCCTTCGAGCACCTTCATGTTGGCAGCGATGGCCAGGTTGCCCTTCATGTAGAACGGCCCGACGATGTTGCTCGTGCCCTTCAGACCGCCCGAACCGCTGATGAGGGTCTGGTCGCCTGTCCCGGCGAAGTTCATCTTCCACAGGTTCATGAAGTAGAAGTGCTGCGCGACCGTCTCCTGCGTCCCGTCCTTCCCGACGCCGACCGACGTCAGCCGATACTCGCCGTAGCCCGGGTCGAGACTTTCGATCGTGACGGTGTACGAGCCGTCAGGGGTGGTTCCGGTCACCGGGAACGTTCCGTTCGAGATGCTTTCCTCGGTGAACGAAGCAAGCACCCGGTCGAGGCCGGTGTTGGCGGCCCGAAAGGCTTTGGACTCGTTCTCGACGCGCCGCGACTCGTGCAGCGACTGGCTCGCGAGAGCGTACGAGCCGACCGCGAGCACGGTGATGACCGCGATGACTCCGAGCACCGTGATCATCGCGACGCCCGAATCGTCGCGCACGACCAGTCGCGCCTTCTTCACGATCTTCTCGACCATCTCGACCACGCCCTCGTCAGTAGTTGCGGAACAGCACGGTGCGGGAATCGGAGAACTGCCGTCCGTCGTACATCGTCACCACCGTGACGACGACTCGGATGGCTTTCGACGGCACGTCGCCCATGTTGGTGATCTGGTTGCCGGCCTTGTCGTAGAAACGGAACAGCGGCGTGCCGGTCTGCACGTTGTAGTTGTGGGTCGACCAGGCGTACGTGGTCGGGCTGCGTTCGTACGTGCCGTCCTGCCTGATCTCCGCGTTCGAGATGACAAGCCTGTGGTCTGCCGTCGCCTGCATCTCCCAAACCTCTCGGTGTCCATCGGAGTCAGCGTCCGCTTCGCACTTGATCCGATACGCGGTCACACCGGGATACGTCGAGTCGATACGGTACTGCTGCTGCATCACGCGCTCGATCTGGAGAAGCGGCGAGCTCACTTCGCGCGCGAACCAGGCCTGGCGGTCCGACAGCCGGCTGTAGGTGTGGGAGGCCTGGAAGCCTGCCCACGTCGCCGCCAGGATGATGCCGAGCAGCCCGAGCGCCGCCACCAGCTCGGAGAGGGTGAAACCGTCGTCTCTGTGCAGGCGATCCATCCGGCGTCACCACCCGTACGTGGGCAGCGGCGAAGTACCGCTCGGGCCCACGATATTCGAACGCACGGTGACGGGGACCGGCGTCTGCAACAGGCCGCCTGCCGTGCCGGTCGGTGTCACGGTGACCTCGAACTGGTAGTAGTAGTCGGTCGTCTTCTTGTGCGAGTCGGTGTATGTGTTGGTGGTCAGGGTCTGGTACAGCGTCAGCGTGGTCGGGCTCGCGCCTCTGTACAATCTGTAGGTAAGGCTGCCGCTCACGTACGGGAACTGTGGAGGTGAGCAGGTGAGCACGACAGTGCGGTTGCTGCCTGACACAGTGCTTGTCGCCGTCAGCGCCGGCCGGCTCACCCAGGCCTGCGGGTGGTAGTACCAGTCAGGGAGCCGCAGGTTGCGGGCGCTGTGCGCTTGCATGCGCATGTAGTAGCGCGAGAACGGGTCCGTGGGGACTGTACCGCTCGTGCTGCGGTAGGTGTTCGTACCGCCGACGAACGATGTGAACGTCCACGTGTCGCTCGATGCAGCCTGCTTGTAGCACTCCACCCGGTAGTGGTCGGTCGGCGTCGTACCGTCCATGACCTCGTTCCAGCTCAGGTAGCTCTCGGTGGCCGTGCGCGCCTCCACTGTCGAGGTCGTCTGCAACGGTGGCGCGTAATTGTCCACGAGGAAGTGCCGCACTGTGTACTTGCTGACTCCCCCGGAGTCAAGCACGTACGCGCTGATGGTGCGATATCCGTCGACGATCTCCTGCGTGCCAAGCTCGTCCGTCTGCAGCGTGTTCCAGATGAACGAAGGCGTCGTGAACGACTGCTGGTCGATGTTCGCCCACGACCCGAGGTTGCCCATCGAGTCCTTCAGCACGAACTGGTCGTCGCACCACAGGATGACGGAGCTGACCGTGCGGCCTTCCGAAGCTTCTGCCACCGCGCCCACCGTGAGCGCTCCGCCAGAATGCTGCGATCCCCATACCACCGTGTTCTCAGGAGGCGTAGAGCTCGTGAAGGCGATAGTCGGATCGGTCTGCGGATTGCTGACCGCTTGCGTGAGGAACTGGTCGCGGTCGCGGATGAGCACCTCGGTGACGTACGACATCGGGTTCGCGCTGCCGCGGGTGACGGTGACCGCGAGCCGCAACCGCTTCAGATTCGGGCTGGTCGAAGACGTGAGCGTCGTCGGAATCGAGACCGTGGGCCGAATCACCACGACGTACTCGCCGACCGTCTGCGTCTCGACCGCCGCCAGCGCGCCACCCTCGCTCACGAGCTTCACCTGCGAGAACGGCATCGCGCTCACGCGCTCGACATACGCGTTGATCGCGTTCGTCATGACCGCCCGCTGCTTGGCGGTCAGGCTCATCTGCGTGGTCGTCCCGAGGAGGCCGAGCACGGCCGTCAGCACGAAGAAGAAGATGACGGCCGAGACGACGATCTCGAGCATGCCGAGACCATCGTCGGCAGACAGCCGCTTCATGAGACCGTTCTTGCTCATCGCAATCGCCCCTGTGGTCGGTCGCGTCGCTGACCAGTGTATCGGCGCACGCCGCGGCTCGCTTGAGCGCGCAGTGACGCTCAACACACTCTTAATTGTACCCTGGCCGTCACGAAAGACCTGCAAGGCGCAGGTATGCGGCAAGCAGGGGCTTACCCCACAGCGCCGTCACGATCGCGCCGAGCGCGAGGAACGGGCCGAACGGGATCGCCGCATCACGGGCTCCGCGCTTCGACGCCACGCCGACAATTGCTCCGGCAAAGCTTCCGACGAGGAGCGCCATCAGCACGAACGGCCCGAGGTACAGTCCGTATGCGGCGAGCAGCTTCACGTCCCCCATGCCGAGCCCGGCGCGGCCACGCAGCCGCTCGTAGACGAGCGCGGCTGAAAGCGGCACGCCGCCACCAAGCAGGAGCCCGAGAAGAGCGCTCGTTGCGGCCCAAGGGCCAGCCGCGGACCCAACCAGCGGACACGCCGGGACGCCGACCAGCGCAACGACCACCCCCAGCAGGCCGACTCCGCCGAGCATCGCCACGAGCGCATTCGGCAGCCGGCGGTGGTCGAGGTCGATGGCCGCGAGGATGAGCGACAGGTAGAAGAGCGCGATCCCGAACAGCGCGCGCGGCGATGCACCCCACGCGAGCGCGGCCGCCGCCCACAAGACGCCGGACGCGAGTTCGACTGCAGGGTATCGCCACGAGATCGGCTCGCCGCAGGAGCGGCACCGCCCACGCAGCAAGAGCCACGAGAGCACTGGGACGTTGTCGTACCAGCGGATCGGCGCCCCGCACCGCGGACAGTGCGAAGGCGGCGACACGAGCGACTCGCCGCGCGGCAAGCGCCAGATGACGACGTTCGCGAACGACCCGAACGCGAGCCCGAACAGAGATGCTCCAAGAACCAGGGCGACCGATTCGACCGACATGCCGTTCCCTCGGATCCGATGGTGGCAGCAAGGCCACAGGATACACGAAGAGGCCGCGGGAATTCCGCGGCCTCTCGCGTGCGTGCTGCGTCGAAGACTAGAAGTGCGAGTGGCGGAGCGTGCCGTCGGTCAGCCAGACGCCGTCGCCATCGTCGCCCGTCACGGTGCCAGCGGCGTTGACATAGTACAGGTCAGCAGTGGTGCCTGCCGGGCAGTGCGGGACGTCCTTGATGTACGCGCCGCCAGTGGTCAGTTCGTCGTTGCCGTCGATGGCCTTGGCCGTCCACTGGTTGTTGGGGTCGGCCGCGAGCCACTGCTGCACAGCGCCTTCGATCGTGCGCTGGTTCGAGTGGCAGGTGCGCAGACGGGCGTTGCGGGACGCTGCGTTGAAGACCGGGATAGCGATGGCGACAAGGATACCGATAATAAGCACGACGACCATCAGTTCGACGAGAGTGAAGCCCTCGTCCCTCTTGAACATCCGCATGGATGCCCACCTCCTCTTGCTCGGGGCTCCCGCCCCACTGCCTACATGCCTTGTATCGGCATCTGCAAGCCGCGCTTGAGACGCAATCTACAAGATTCCCAGAATCGTCCCGGCCCTCACTTCACGAGCGTGATGACCTGGAACATCGGCATGTACAGCGCGATGACGATGCCGCCGACGACGACCGCGAGGGTCGCCATCATGAGCGGCTCGATGATCGAGGTGAGGCCGTCGACCGTCGTGCTCACCTCTTCGTCGTAGAAGTCGGCGATCTTCGTGAGCATGGCGTCGAGCGCGCCCGTCTCTTCGCCGACCGCGATCATCTGCACGAGCATCGAGGGGAACAACGGGTTCTCGCCGAGCGGCTTGGCGATGGTCTCGCCTTCCTTGATGGCGGACCGCACCTTTTTCACCGCTTGCGCGACGACCTCGTTGCCCGAGGTGTCGGCCACGATATCGAGGGCTGAGAGGATCGGCACACCGGCCGCCACGAGCGTGCCGAACGTCCGCGTGAACCGCGCGAGCGACATCTTGCGGACGAGCGGCCCGACGATGGGCATCCTGAGCTTGATGCCGTCCCAGATCAGCCGCCCGGCGTCGGTGCCCTTCCACATGTTGAACGCGATCGCGCCGACGATCACCGCGATGAGCGTGATGAGTCCAGGGAGCCCACGCGCGCCCTCCGAGATGTTGACCAGGATCTGCGTGGGAAGCGGCAGCGTACCGCCCATGTCCGCGAACATCTTCTGGAAGGTGGGCACGACGAAGATCATCATCGCGACGAGCACGAGGAACACGAGGACGGCCATTGCCACCGGGTACGTCATCGCCGACTTGATGCGGCCCTTGAGGCGGGCGTCGTTCTCGAAGTGGTCCGCCACACGCAGCAGGACCTCGTCCAACACACCACCGGTCTCGCCGGCCCGCACCATGTTGATGAAGATGGGCGGGAAGATCTTCGGGTGTTTCGCCATGGCGTCCGACAGCGACTGCCCAGCTTCGACGTCCCGGCCGACCTGCGCGATGACCTCTCTGAGCTCCTTGCTGTCGGACTGCTCAGCCAAGATCGCCAGGCATTTCGTGAGCGACAGGCCGGCGTTGATCATGGTCGCGAACTGCCGCGCAAAGACCGTGATGTCCTTGGTCTTGACAGACGTCCCGAACTGGATCTTGTTCAGCGCGGCGAGCCGGTCTTCGCTCAAGTCGAGGACGATGTAGCCCATCTGACGGAGCTTGACCGCCACAGCATCGCGGCTCTCGCCTTCCAGGCGGCCGCTCACGACCTTGCCGGTCTTGTCCCGGACCGTGTACTTGAAGGTGATGGTGGCCATCGTGCGCCCCTTCTTCTCCGCTGCGGATCAGGCTGCGTATCGTGCTAGTTATCGGCTCCGGCCCAGGAGCGTCTTGAGCGTATTCGGATCGATGGCCCGCTGCAGCGCCGTGTCCTGGCTGATGAGCCCCCTGCGGCACAGCTCGGCGAGGCTCTGATCCATCGTGACCATACCATACTGCTGACCAGACTGCATCGCCGTGGTGAGTTGGTGCGTCTTGCCTTCGCGGATGAGGTTGCGGATGCCCGCCGTAGGCACGAGCACCTCGCACGCCAACACGCGGCCCCGGCCGTCGGCGGTCGGAAGGAGCTGCTGGCTTACGATGCCCTGCAGGGTACCTGCGAGCTGCACACGCACCTGCGACTGCTGGTGGGGCGGGAACACGTCGATGATGCGGTCGACGGTCTGCACAGCGTCTTGCGTGTGAAGCGTGGCGAGCACGAGGTGGCCGGTCTCGGCTGCCGTCAATGCCGCCGAAATCGTCTCCAAGTCCCGCATCTCGCCGATCAGGATGACGTCGGGATCCTGCCGCAGGACGTGCTTGAGGGCCATCGAGAAGCTCTTCGTATCAGACCCGACCTCGCGCTGGTTCACCATCGCTTTCTTGTGGTGGTGCAGGTACTCGATCGGGTCCTCGACGGTGATGATGTGCACTTCGCAGTGCTCGTTGATGTGGTCCACCATCGCCGCAAGCGTGGTCGATTTTCCGGAGCCGGTAGGGCCGGTGACCAGCACGAATCCCCTCGGCTTCTCGCACAGCCCGCCAACCACGCTCGGCAAGCCGAGCTCCTCGAAGCTCCTGATCTCCGCCGGGATATGCCGGAACGCGGCGCCGACGCTCGCCCGCTGGTAGTAGGCGTTCACGCGGAACCGGGCGACGCCGGGAAGGGAGTAGGCGAAGTCGTACTCCCACTCACGCTCGAGCCGCTCTCGCTGATCCTCTGTCAGGATCGAATACAGCAGCTCCTTCGTATCACGGCTGGTGAGACGGGGGTGGTTCGTCGCGGTGAGTGCGCCGTTGATTCGCAGGACCGGAGGCATCCCTGCAGTGAGATGCAGGTCCGAGGCACCCCGCTCGACCAGCTCGACAAGAAGCTCCGACAGATCCATAACGCCCCCCTGCTAGACGACGACTCTGGCGATCTCCTCCAGCGACGTCAACCCCATCCGGACCTTCTCCAAGCCGTCCTGCCTCAGCGTGAGCATGCCCTGCTCGATGGCGACCTGCCTGATCTTCTCGGCCGTCGCCTCCTTGACCGTCAGATCGGAGATCTCCTCGCTCACGAGCATCACCTCGTGGATGCCCATGCGGCCCTTGTAGCCGGTCCCGCCGCACTTCTTGCACCCGACAGGACGGAAGATGCGCTCAGGCAGGTTGTCCTCAGAGAACCCGGCGTCGATGAGCGCCTGTTTCGGCGGCGTGTACTCTTCCTTGCAGTCTTTGCACAAGCGTCGGGCGAGCCGCTGCGCGAGCACGCAGTCGACAGCTGAAGCGACCAGGAACGGCTCGACGCCCATCTCGATCAAGCGCGTGATGGCGCCCGGCGCGTCGTTCGTGTGGAGCGTCGACAGCACCAGGTGGCCGGTGAGCGCCGACTCGATGGCGATCTTCGCGGTCTCCTGGTCGCGGATCTCGCCGACGAGGATCACGTCCGGCGAGCATCGCAGGAACGAGCGCAACGCCCGCGCGAAGGTCAGACCTGCCTTCGGGTTCGTCTGGATCTGGTTGACGCCGGGCAGCCGGTACTCGACGGGGTCCTCGGCAGTGATGATGTGCCGCGCCGGCTCGTTGAGGACGTTGACGGCCGCGTACAGCGTCGTCGACTTGCCCGAGCCGGTCGGACCGGTGACGAGGATCGCGCCGTACGGCTTGCGGAACGACGACTCGAAGCGCTCGAGCGACTGCGGGAGGAACCCGAGGTCCTCCAACTTGAGCATGATGTTGTCCTTGCGCAGGATACGCAGCACGACCCGCTCTCCGTAGACCGTGGGGAGCGTCGAGACGCGGAAGTCCATCTTGTGGCCGCCGATCGTGAGCGCGGTGTGGCCGTCCTGCGGCTTGCGCGACTCGGCGATGTCCATGTCGGACATGATCTTGAAGCGGCTGATGATCGCCTGCTGCGTGGACTTCGGGCTGCGCATCATCTCGTGGAGCACGCCGTCGATGCGGTACCGGACGCGGAGGTCCTTCTCCTGCGGCTCGATGTGGATGTCTGAAGCGCGGTCGGCGACGGCTTTGTTGATGATGTAGTTGACGAGCTTGACGATCGGCGCCTCGTCGACGAGCTCGGTGAGCTGCGAGAGGTCGACCTCTTCCTCTTCTACGGCACCAGCGTCGACGTCGATGTGCTCGGCGACGCGGTAGTACTCGTTGATGGCTGCGACGATGTCGTCCTTGGTGGAGATGCCTGGCTTGATCTCGTAGCCCGTGATGATGCGCAGGTCGTCGAGCGCCAGCACGTTGTGCGGGTCGGCCATCGCGACGAGCAGCCGGCCTTCCTCGTCGAACTCGACCGGCATGAGCGTGTACCGGTTGGCCAGCTCCTTGGGCACGACGGCGACGGCGGCCGGATCGGGCTTCTGCTGGGAGAAGTCGACGTACGGGATGCCGATCTGCCGGGCCATCACCGACAGGATGGCGCCCTGCGTGGCGTACCCGAGATCAACGAGGACCCGGCCCAGAGGGCTGCCCGTCGCCTTGTGGACTTCGAGGGCATCGTTGAGCTGGCGCTCGGTGATGATACCGGCGCGCACCAACAGCAAGCCCAGGCGTTCGCCCGCTTCAGCCAAACCAGACGACCCCCGTCACGCGTCAGAAGCGGCCAGGACAGACCTGTCCGCGTACATGATAATGCTACGCCGAGACGCGCTCGCTGGCTACTGCTCGAAACCCGAGCGCGCGCGCCTGAGCTCGCCGAGCAGGGTGTTCGCAAGCCGCTGGAACTCGTCGTGCGTGCGGGTGCCAGGGCGCACTCCGACACGGCTGGATCCGTCGGTGAAGTGCAGCTCCACCGGCGCGACGAGCCGATACTCGGCGACCTCAGGGACCGGCTCTGCCGCAGGCCGGAGAGGTGGCTGCGCGTCAGGCAGGGTGACCGGCTCCGCGGCAAGCTCCATGGGAGGCGGGACGGGGACCGGCTGTTCCTGCGTGGATACGGACTCCACCGCCGGGATCGGCTCCGCAGCGATCACTTCCGCCTCAGCCTGCTGCTCGAGCGACGCGAGCAGCGCAGCGATGCGCTCGGTCTGATCTGTCGAGAGCGGCTCGCCCACGTGCTCGGTGCCCATGGGAGACTCGGAGGCTGCCTCTGGAACCTCGGCAACCGGCTCGACTGGAGACGGTGCCTGGGCTGCCGGAGCGGCGGGCGACGGCACGGGAGGGAGCGTGACCGCCGTGTCTTCGACTCGCGGCTCGGCCTGCGCAGGCGCGCCGTTCCTGAACGGGTCAGACTCCAGCACGGGAGGAGGCCCGAGCGGCACCACCGGCTCGGGAACGACGTCGATGCGCTCTTCCAACGCCACCGCGCCCGGTGCGGAGACACGCCGTGCGCGGACAAGGCGCGCGGCGTGTTGGATCGCGGCCACGACGAGGTACAAGACCGACACCAGCGACAGAAGCGCGAGCGCGCCCAGGATGTACAAGCGCAGATCCAACACCTCAGCTCATGCTCTCGAGGATGCGATAGAGGAGACCGAGCAACACCGCCTTGACGCTCTCCTTGCTCCGGGCGTCGCAGGGCAGCAACGGCACCTCCGTCGGCAGATCGAGCTCGGAGCGGATGCGGGACAGCGAGGCGACGTCGTCGCCGGCGATCTTGTTGGCTGCCACCACGAAGGGCACGTCGGACATGTTCGTGAAGAACTCGATCATCGAGCGGGCGTCGGATATCGACTCGGGCGAGAGGCCGTCGACGAGAAGCACGAACCCAAGCATGCCCTCAGAGAGCGTCTCCCACATGAAGGAGAACCGCTCTTGCCCCGGCGTCCCAAAGAGGTACAGCACGACGTCGTCGGAGATCGTGATGCGCCCGAAGTCCATGGCGACCGTGGTCTCGCCACCGCCTTCGCCCGAGATATCGCTGACCTGGCGCTCAGTCGACAGGACGGTTATCTCGCTCACCGACTTGATGAACGTGGTCTTCCCCGCGTTGAACGGCCCGGTGACGACGACTTTCACAGACTGCATTCGGGTTCCGCTCCTCGTCTACAGCTTCTCGATGCCATCGATGATCTTCAGGACCAGGTCGCGGTCGACCAGCTTGTCGCGGTGGATCGCGGGCTGCTCGCCGGGCTCCGGCAGCTTCGTGACGGTCGTGGTAGGCCGCGGCCGAGCAGACCCGCCGCCCGTCAGCGCCGTGATCTCGTCGGTGAGCGCGCTCGTGAGAGACACGTCTGTCTCGAACTCGGCAAGGTACGCATCGGTCGAGATGACCTTCGGCGCCTCGCGCTCTTCCGCAGCCGGAGGCTCCTCCTCGCCGCCGAGCGAACGCAGCAGGTCAGACAAGGCGGCGTCCGTCGAAACCTGCTCGACCGCTGGCGGCGCGCCTTCCTGCACGCCGATGGGCTCGCGGACTTCGGGCTCAGGCACGACCTCGACCTGCGGCTGCTCCTCCACGACGGCCCCGGCTTGAGCCGGCGTCTCGGCAGGCGGCGTCACGACGGCCTCCTCGGCCGGCAGCTCGCCCAGGCCGAGAGCAAGGAGGTCCTTCTCGAGGTCGCCGGTCGGCACGAACGAGGGAGCCGCAGGCCCCGTCGCCTCCACTGGCGCCGCTGGCTCCTGCGGCACCGCTTCGAGGACGGGCGCGACCGGTATCTCGCTGAGTTCCGCAGCGGAGATCGGGCCGACTTCGGGGGTCTCCGACTCGAGAACGGCCTCCGCCTCGACGGGCGGCTCGGGCACTGCCGGCGGCTCCTGCACAGCGACAGGCTCCTCGGCTTCGGGGACGGGAGGCGCGGGCGCCGGAGCTTCGGGGACGGGAGGCGCTGCGGGATGCGCCTCCGGCTGGGGCTTGAGCACGGCCCCCATCATCTGCTCGAAGACCGCCATGTCGTCCGCGCTCGGCGCGGCTTTCGGGGCGGACAGGAACTCCGGCTCCTCCGCGGGGGCTTGCGGGACCTCCGCCACGGACAGCGGGACCGCCTCCGCTACGGCTGGCGCAGGCGCTTCCGCCACGGCCGGCGCAGGTGCTTCGGGTGCAGCGGCCGGCGCGGTCGGAGCAGGCGCCGGTGCCGCTTCCGCACGCGCCGCCCTGCGCGCCTCTCGCTCCGCCCGCTCTGCTCGCAGCCGCTCGACCTCCTCGTCGGACGCGACTTCGAGCAGTCCCGCCGAGAACAGCCCGTAGATGATGCGCGCGACTTCGAAGTCCGTCTTGCCGAGGTCTCGCGCGAGCTCCCCGACGGTCCGCGTGCCATCAGTCAGGAGCAGCAGGTTCCACTCAGTGGGCTTGAGCGAGATCTCGAAGGTGCCCTCGCCCGGCGCCGTGGCCATCTTGAACACCATGTCCATCGAGGGGACCTTCTTCTTGATGCGGTTCCACTCCTCGATGCGACGGCTGCCCTCCATCACGATGTTCTCGATGGAGACAGAAAGCCCGATGTCCTCCTCGACGACCGCGGGCAGTATCTCGAAGTCGAACTCGCCCTCGTCCCAGCGCATGAGGTCGAAGATCGTGTCTTGGATCTGTTCCTGGACGAACGCCTCGAGCACCGGCTGCGTCACGTAGCCCTCGTCGACCAGGATCTGGCCCAGCCGGCGTCCGCCTTCGGACTCCCTGGACCGGATCTCGATGGCCTTCGCCAGCGCGCTCGGCGTGATCCTGCCGGCATTGACGAGACGCTGGCCGAGCGGCTCCCGGTTCCAGTCGGACTGAGCGAAGAAGACCTCGCCGTCGCGGAACCAGATGGAGCCTTCCGCGTCGGCGCGCTTGATGCGCAGCACCCCCGTCTTCTTGCTCAGCTGGACGAGCTGGAAGACGTCAGGGAGGCTGAAGTCTTTGAGGTTGCCGCGAAGCGCCATGTCGCCTGCGATCGCCCTTCCCGTCTATCGCCGCCTCGCCGGAGCGCAGCGGCGCTCCCCCGCTATCCGAGGATCTCCGCCACCTGCGCTGCGGCCGTCTTCATATCGTACAGGACGAGCCCGAGCTTGGCCTGAGCGCTCGCTATGACCGTGAGGACAGCGCGCGAGCCCGCCGCCACCAACAGCACGTACCCGTCTTCCCCCTCGATGAACACCTGGGACAAGTGGCCGCGCCCGAGCTCGGCCGCAGCGCGCTCGCCCAGGCCGAGGATCGCCGCGGACATCGCGCCGACCCTGTCGGACTGCATCCCCGGAGGCAAGGCCGAAGCCATCGTGAAGCCGTCGAGGCTGACCAGCGCCGCAGCCTGCACGTCCGGGTCGCCTTGGATCAGCGCGTCGAGCACGGCCGCCAAGCGCTCTTCGCGAGACGCTGGACGGCCGACGGTCGCAACGGGACGCTCCGGCGCCGCAGCGGGCGCCACGGGTTGCGGCGCAGCAGCAGCCGTCTGCACGGGAGCGGGCGCGGCTGCGGGCGTCTGCACGGCGGACTCCACGACGGGGGCCGCCGGTGCGGCAGCCGCCTGCCGCGGGATCACGACCGGCGGCTTGAGCAGGTCGTCGTCGTCCGTTGACTGCACATCGGCATCGCTGATGAAGTAGTCGCCGACGCCCTGGTCGACCATCCCATACACCTCCGAGCACGGGTCGCGCGAGCAGCCTGATGCAAGAGCACCGCTCCTACGCTGCATGAACGTGCTCAGTTTCTCACGCTTGGCTGGCTGATACAACAGAGCCCGAACGCACCGCGGCGACGCCTACACCACGACGCGCAGGACCTCTTCGATGGAAGTCAGGCCCATGCGGACCTTCTCGAAGCCGTCGTCGCGCAGCGTGCGCATGCCCTGCGAGACGGCGATGCGCTTGATCTCGTCGCCAGACGCATGCTCGACGCACGCACGCTCGATCTCCTCGGTCACGACCATGACCTCGTGGACGCCCATGCGGCCCTTGTAGCCGATGTTGTTGCACTTGTTGCAGCCGACCGGTCGGTACAGAGTGGGTACGTTGCCCGGCTCGTACGGGAACCCCACCCGGTCCAGCGTCTCCGGCTCCGGGGTGTACGGCTGCTTGCAGTCCTTGCACAGCCGCCGCGCGAGACGCTGCGCCAGCACGCAGTTCACGGCCGAGGCCGTCAAGAAGGGCTCGACGCCCATCTCGGTCAGGCGCGTGAGCGCAGATGGCGCGTCGTTGGTGTGCAGCGTCGAGAGCACCAGGTGCCCGGTGAGCGCCGCCTCGATGGCGATCGTCGCCGTCTCCTTGTCGCGGATCTCGCCGATCATGACCACGTCGGGGTCCTGGCGCAGGATCGAGCGCAGCGCGGCCGCGAACGTAAGCCCTGCCTTTTCGTTGACCTGGACCTGCGAGAGACCGGCGAGCCGGTACTCGACCGGGTCTTCGACGGTGATCAGGTTCACCGTGGGCTTGGTGGTGCGGTTGATGGCGGCGTACAGCGTCGTCGACTTGCCTGACCCCGTCGGACCGGTGACGAGGATGGCGCCGTACGGCTTGTCGAGCGCCCACAGGAGCTTCTGCATCGGGTCGTCGAGGAAGCCGAGGTCTTCAAGACCGAGCATGATCGCGTCTTTGCGAAGCAGACGCATGACCGACATCTCGCCGTTGACGGCCGGGAGCACCGCGACGCGGAAGTCGACCTCTTTGCCGTCGAGCACCACGCCGAAACGGCCGTCTTGCGGGATCCGCTTCTCGGCGATGTCCATGCCGGAGGCGATCTTGATGCGGCTGATGAGCTGGCGATGGAGCTTCTTCGGAGCGCGCATGACCTCCTGGCACACGCCGTCGATGCGGTACCTGACGCGGAGCTCGTTCTCGAGCGGTTCCACGTAGATGTCGCCGGCGCCCTGCCGGATCGCCTCGGTGACGATCACGTTCATGAGCTTAGCGACCGGAGCGCTCTCGTCGGCGGCCTCTTCTTCGGCCTCGCGCTCCGCTTCGGCCGTCGTGCCCTCGAGGTCGCCGACCATGCGGTCCACGTCTTGGTGCATGGTGGCGAACTTCTCGATGGCGGCGAGCACGTCGCTTTCGGTCACGACGACCGGCCTGATCTCGTACCCGGTGACGATCCGCAGGTCGTCGATGGCGAAGATGTTGGCCGGGTCGGCCATGGCGACGAGCAGCTCGTCTTCCTCGATCTTGATGGGAAGCGCCTTGTGGCGCTTCGCGAGGTCCGTGCTGAGCAGCATCGCGGCGTTCGGGTCGATCTCGTACCCGCCGAGGTCCACGAACGCCAGCCCCATGTTCTCGGCGACCGCCTGGGCGATTCGCTGCTCGCTCGCGATCCCCATCTCGACCAGCACCGAGGTGAGCGAGGAGTCCTCGGACTCGCTCCGCTTCAACGCCTCCTCGAGCTGCTCAGGCGAGCAGACCCCCGCCTGCACGAGGATCTTGCCGAGCCGCCGCCCTGAAGCCGCCGCCGTCATGCTTCCCGCTCCCCTGTGTGGCGCGACAGAGAGTCTTCCGCCGCACGGCGCATGACGTCTCGCGGGACGTTGACCTGCGACGCGCCGCTCCAGATCTCGATGGCGAGCGCGCCTTGCTCGACGAGCATCGGCAGGCCCCCGACGACCGTCGCGCCGGCGGCACGCCCGACTCGCATGAGCTCCGTCTCAGGCCGCTGATAGATCATGTCGCAGATGACCTGGCCCTCGTGCAGCCACTCGGGCGGCACTGGGCTGCCGTCCCCTTCGACCATCCCGACCGGCGTCGCGTTCACGATGAGGTCGGCAGTCTCGATCGCCTCGCGCGCGCCGGCGTCGAGCGGGACGGCTTCGGCTGCCGCTCCGCGAAGATACGGCCGCATCCGGTCCACGACGGCCTCTGCACGCTCGACCGAGCGGTTGACAAGAGTAATGCTCGCGGCTTTCGCAAGGATCAGGCCGACTACGGCTGCGCCTGCAGCGCCGCCTGCGCCGATGACCGCGGCCCTCTTGCCCGCCGGGTCGAAGCCGGTCTCCACCCTGAGGGCATCGACCAGCCCCCGCCCGTCCGTGTTGTAGCCGACGAGGGTCCCGTCGACGCAGTGGACCGTGTTCACAGCGTCCGCCATCTGCGCGAACATCGCGACCTCGTCGCACAGCGCGAGGATCGCCTGCTTATGCGGCATCGTGACGTTGAACCCGACGAACGGCAGCGCTCGCACGGCCTCGACGAAGGCCGCGAGCCCGCGCTGGTCCTGGACCGGGAACGGCAGGTACGCCCAGTTCAGCCCCAGCGCCTCGTACGCAGCGTTGTGCATCGCCGGAGACAGCGTCCGGTCGATCGGCCACCCCACCAGGCCTGCGAGCTTGGTCCGTCCGTCTATCCGCATGAAGACTCCTCGTTCGCGAGCTCCGCGGCGCTCTTGCCCATTATGAGCGACTCGAGGCGCCTGAGCACAAGCGTGTGCGGAAGGTCGTGCGACGACTGCGGCGGCACCATGATCGTCAAGCAGCCGACGAGGCGCCCCCCGAGCACGTCGGTGAAGAGCTGGTCTCCGATGACCGCGCACTCGCGAGGGCGCACGCCGAGCAGGCCGAGCGCTTTCCAGAATGCGAACGGCAGAGGTTTGACGGCCTTGGTGACGATCGGCAGTCCGAGCTCGCGAGCCGCCTCTTCCGCGCTCCGGTGCCAGTTGTTCGACACCAAGACGATCGGCAGGCCGGCGTCCTGCATCGCTCTCAGCCATTCGCGCACCGGAGGGGGCACCTGGCCGGTATCGCGTGGCATCAGCGTGTTGTCCAGGTCGACGATCGCAGCACGGATGCCACGGGACAGCAGCCGCTCGGGCCTGATGCGCTCGACGCTTCGACAGAGTGCGTGGGGCTTCAGCACCGCGGAGTCACTCGCCGTGGTCAGGATCGTCGTGGCCGTCCGCCGCGCCCTCGCCCGCCTCGATCCGGCGGCCGAGCTCCTGCAGTCGAGACTCGACCTCGCGGACCTCGTCGTCGAGCCCGTTCGCACGCAGGATGTCGCGCATCGCGGCGTACCCCTCGTACTGCTCGGCGAGCGAGCGCCAGTCCATCTGCGGCTCAAGCGCGCGGCGGGCGTACGGGAGCGCCGCTTTCGCGTCGCGACGAAACAGGTACAGCATCTGCGCGTACGACGCGGCGAGCAGCCCGGACCGCGGGTTCGCCTCCATGCCCCTGCGAGCGAGCGCGATGCCCTCTTCGACGTTCCCGTTGCGCGCGACGATCCACGAGCCGACGTACCACGGGTCGAGCAGCGACGGGTCGAGCGCGGTGACGAGCGCGATCCACGGCAGCATGTACCGCTGCTGCTCCAGAGGAACCTCTTCGTAGTACGAGTGGAAGATCGGCTCGATTCGGTTCCACATCACGGCGGCCGCGAACGTCCGGAGCCCGCCGAGGTAGGACCATCCTGCACGGCCGATGATCCGGGTGGTGTCCGTGCGCTCCGAGGACGGCATGGCCGCTTCGCCTACCACCTGCCCGCCCACGACGAGCGCGAAGAAGACGGCCGCGAGCACGAGCGCCACGAGTTTCTGGGTGCGACCCGCCGAGACCATCACAAGTCCCTGCCACCGAACAGCACGGCCCCGAGAACCAGCAACATGCCCACGAACCCCACGAACACGACGAACATGCTCGCCAGGTACAGCGGCGGGACGCCGGTGCCGTGCGTCACGGGCGCCACGACGTTGAACGCGTCAAGCGACGGATAGAACGCCTTGAGCGCGAGGGCGCCTTCCGCGCCGAGCAGCGTCGCCTTGGAGTGCCCGATGAACAGGAACGCCGCCTCGGCGACGATGGCCGTCACTGGAGACACGACCGTGGAGACGGCGATGCCGAACGCCGCGAGCACGCCCATCTCGAGCCAGATGCCGAGCGCGCCGAGCGCGAGACGCCACATGAGCGCGCCGTAGACCGCAGCGCCGACCGCGATGTCGACCGCCACGAACGCTGCCACCAGCACCCCGACCATGGCGAACGTGCCGAGCCACGTCCCGACCAAGTACTGCCACCGCGCGACCGGCCGCGCGAGCACCGCGTAGACGGTCCGCCGCTCGACCTCGCTCGGCACGCGCGTCACGGCAAGCCCGAGCGTGACGACGAGCGACGCCAGGAAGGTGACGGCCAGAGCGATCTCGCCGAACACGGCCCGCTCGACGCCGACGCCGTAGTCCGGCAACGACGGGATCAACGCGACCATGATGCCGGCGAAGACCAGCACGGCGAGCAGGATGCGCCGCCGTATGCTGTCGAAGAAGACGGCCTTCGCGATCGTCACGACGCTGCGCATCAGGCCACCTCCTCGCCTGCGCGGGCGAGGAGCCGCGCGAAGTAGTCCTCGAGCGACTCGCGCTTCGGCTGCACGGCCAGCACCACGCCGCCCGCATCGTCGATGGCGTCGACGACCGTGCGTACCGCTCCGTCGGGCACCGAGAACGCCCAGACGCTCCCTGAGAAAGCGACGTCGTCCGCGACGGCCGCCACGGCCTCGGGAAGGCGTTCGATGCCACGCGCACGGACGGCGGTCTTGCCTTCGACGTCGAGCAGGCGGTCGATGTGGTCTTCGGCGGCGACGGCGCCCCGGTGCAAGATGGTGACGCGGTCGCACACCGCCTCGACCTCCGAAAGCTGGTGGGAGCTCAGCAGCACGGTCGTCCCCGCCGCCCTAAGCTCGAGCATCAGGTTCCGCACATCGCGCTGGCCGACCGGGTCGAGCCCGGACGCGGGCTCGTCCAAGATGACGACCTCCGGCGACCCGAGGAGCGCTTGCGCGATGCCGAGCCGCTGAAGCATGCCGCGCGAGAACCTCGACAGCTCGGCGCGCACGGCGTCTGCAAGACCGACGCGCTCCAGCAGCTCGGCGGCTTGCGAGTCGAGGCGCTCCTCCGGGACGCCCGCGAGGGCCCCGTAGAAGCGCATGGCCTGCAAAGCCGTGAGATGCACCGGGAAGTAGGGCTGCTCCGGCAGGAAGCCGATCCGCCTCCTCGCCTCGGGCGACCCGGCGTCGTCGCCGAGGATCTCGAACCTGCCAGCGGTGGGCCTGACGAGGCCGAGCAGCATCTTCAGCGTCGTCGTCTTGCCAGCACCGTTAGGACCGAGCAGCCCGTGGATCGTGCCACGCTTGACCGTGATGGAGACGTCCTTGACGGCCTCCTTCTGCCGGCCGAGCAGCGAACGATAGACCTTGCGCGCCCCCTCGATGCGGATCGCGGCGTCGTCGCTCGCCCGCTCGCTCATGGCAGCACCTCCTTCGACTTGGCTTTGGCCCGCTGGAACTCCGCGTACGTGGTCGCGAACGTGTGCGAGCCGTCGGTGCCGGTCAGCACGTAGTACAGGTACGATGTGTCGGCCGGTTGCGCCGCTGCCTTGAGCGATGCGAGCCCAGGATTCGAAATCGGGCCGATCGGCAGCCCGGGATACAGGTAGGTGTTGTACGGGCTGTCGATCTTCAAGTGCTTGTTGAGAAGCCGCGGACGATTGCCCGGCAACACGTACTCGATCGTCGCGTCGATCTCGAGCTTCATGCCCTTCTTCAGCCGGTTGTAGATGACGGACGACACGAGCGGGCGCTCCTTCTCGAGGCGCGCCTCGCGCTCGATCATCGACGCGATGATGACGACGTCGTGAAGCGTGAGGTTCTTGCTCTGCGCGTAGCTCATGTCGACCTTCGAGATCTCGGCGTCGAACTGGTCGAGCATCATCTCGACCACGTCGGCGGCCGTCATGCCTTCGGTGATGCGGTACGTCTTTGGAAACAGGTAGCCCTCGAGGGAGCCGGTCTTGACCTCGCGCAGGTACGGACGCTCTTCGGCATACCGGGCCGCGCCGGACTTCGCGAGCGCCAAGAACTCGTCTGAGGGGATGCCTGCCTTCTCCGCGAGCCGCGCGGCGATCTGGTCCACGGTGAAGCCCTCAGGGATGGTCACGTCGACGAACGACAGCGGCGGTCCCGCGAGCAGCCGCTTGACGAGCTCGTCGTACGGCATCCTCGTTGCGAGCTCGTACGTGCCCGGCTTCAGCTGACCATCGATGCCGTCGAGCCGCGCCCGGAGCCGGAACATCTGCGCGTTCTCCACCACCCCCGCCTCGGCGAGCACGCGCGCGATCTCCGCGGTGCCCGCACCTTCAGGCACCTCCACGACGACGGGGCGGCCGGCCTCGACGCGAGTCTCGGGCTTGAGCAGCAGCGTGTACGCGGCGAACGACGGGATAGCCACTGCGAGCAGCACCGCCCCGAGGACGAACACCGCGAAGAGGGTCTTGCGCCGCTTCGCACGCTCCTCAGGCCGCGGCCGCCCGAGGGGCGGATGGTCTTCGGCGATCAGGACCGGTTCTCTCGGAACCCTGCGGCGAGCCGCACGCGGAACCCGCCTGGCGTCGCCGCCGCGCTTCTCAGCCATCGCCGCACCTCGCTCTCGGGGCGTCGAGGTACGCCTGCAGGACGAGCGCAGCGGCCACCTTGTCCACCTGGCCTCGCTGCTTGCGAGACCGGACGCCGCCCGCCCGCATCGCAGCGGCGGCCTCGGTCGTCGAGAGCCGCTCGTCCACGAAGGCCACGGGCAGTCCGAGCGCACGCCCGAGGTGCTCCGCAGTCTCGCGCACCGCGCGCGCTTGAGGGCCTTCCCCTCCCGCCATGGTCACGGGCAAGCCGACGACGAGCAGCTCGACTCCGTTCTCTTCGACGATCTCGCGCAGCGCCGCGGGGTCGTCGCGAAGCGCACGGGCGTCGAGCACGGCGAGCGGGGACGCCACCGTCCCGCTCGGGTCGGATATCGCGACGCCGATCCTCACGCTCCCGATGTCGAGCCCGAGCACGCGCACGGCTCACTCGGCTCCTAGGGCGGCCTTCACCGCGTCGAGCGCTGCGTCCACGGCGCTCGCGTCCTTGCCTCCCGCTTGCGCGAAGGCCGGCTTTCCTCCCCCGCCGCCGCCGACGGCCCGAGCGGCCTCGCGGACGAGCGCGCCTGCGTCGAAGCCCGACGCGACGGCCGCGTCCGTGCCCGCAGCGACGAGCAGCACCGCGCCGTCCTTCACGCTCGCCAGGAACACCGCGTCGGACGTCGTGCGCAACTCATCGGCCAGCGTGCGCAACGCCTCGGCGTCCAGCCCGTCCACGCGGCCGATGCGCACGCGGTAACCGCCGCCTGCCCGGATCTCGGGCACAGCCGTGGCATCTACCGACCGCGTCGCGGCAGACCTCGCGCGCGCCTCGGCTTCTCTCACGCGCGCGAGCAGCGCCTCTACTTTGGCAGGCAGCTCGTGGACCCGGGCCTTGAGCGTCCGCTCGAGCTCGCCCAGGACGGCCTCCTCACGGTAGACGAACTCGAGCGCGTCGAACGAGGTCACGGCCTCGATGCGCCGCAGGTTCGCGCCGACGCTGCCTTCGGAGACGATCTTCAAGAACCCGATCTCGCTCGTGCGCCCCACGTGCGTGCCGCCGCAGAGCTCCTTCGAGAACGAGCCGACTTCGAGCACACGGACGATCTCGCCGTACTTCTCGCCGAACAGCGCGGTCACGCCCATCTCGCGCGCCGCAGCAAGCGACGTCTCGTAGTTGCGGACCGGGTGGTTCTCCATGATCTTGGCGTTGACGAGCCGCTCGATCTTCTCGAGCGCGTCCGCTCCAGGCGCCTCGAAGTGCGTGAAGTCGAACCGCAGGCGGTCGGGCGCCACGAGCGAGCCCGACTGCCGCACGTGCTCGCCGAGCACGACGCGGAGCGCCCAGTGCAGGATGTGCGTGGCTGTGTGGTTGCGGCGGATGCGTTCCCGCCGAGCGACGTCGATGGCGGCGTGGACGCGGTCCCCGACGGCCAGCGTACCCCGCTCCAGCACGCCGACGTGGGAGATGACGCCAGGCGCAGGGATCTTCGTGTCGCGCACCACGAACCGCGCGCCGTCGGCCTCGATGACGCCCGTGTCGCCGACCTGGCCGCCTTGTTCACCGTAGAACGGCGTGGCGTCGAGCACGACCTCGGCCTCCGTTCCGGCTGCGATGCGGCCGACCCGCTCGCCGCCGACGACGATGCCCGCGACGGTGGCGTCGTGCTCGTCACGCTGGTACCCGACGAACTCGACGCCGCCCAGCTCCTTGCCGATCTCGGCGAACGCCGCGCTGATGCCGCTCCACGACTCGTCTTGCACGGCCGCGCGTGCCCGCTCGCGCTGCTCGGCCATGTTGCGCTCAAACGCCTCGTGGTCGACTGCGAGGCCGGACTCGCCTGCGATCTCGGCAGTGAGCTCGAACGGGAACCCGTAGGTGTCGTGGAGCATGAAGGCGAACGCGCCGTCGAGCGTCGACACCCCCTCGCGCTTCGTGCGCTCGATCTCGTCGGAGAGCAGCGCGAGCCCTTGCTTGAGCGTCGCCCCGAATCGCTCCTCCTCGCTCAGCACGATGCGCTTGACGAGGTCATGGTGCTCGACGATCTCCGGATACGCGTCGCCCATCCGCTCGACCGTCTCGTCGACCAACTCGCCCAGGAACGGGCGCTCGACGCCGAGCAGGCGTCCGTGCCGGACCGCGCGCCTGAGCAGCCGCCTGAGCACGTACCCGCGGCCCTCGTTCGACGGCAGCACGCCGTCGGCGATCAGGAACGTCACCGCACGCGCGTGATCGGTGAGGATGCGGAGCGACGTGTCCGTCTTCGCGGAACGCCCGTACTCGACCCCCGAGACGCGCTCGGCGACGGCGAGGATGCCGCGCAAGATGTCGGTCTCGAAGTTGGAGTGCACGCCTTGCATGATGGTTGCGACGCGCTCGAGCCCCATGCCAGTGTCGATGTTCTTCTTCGGCAGCGGGACGAGCGTGCCGTCTTCCTGCCGGTCGAACTGCATGAACACGAGGTTCCAGTACTCCAAGAACCGGTCGCAGTCGCAGCCCGGCTTGCAGTCGGGCGAGCCGCAGCCGACCTCAGGTCCCTGGTCGTAGTAGAGCTCCGAGCACGGTCCGCAGGGGCCCGTCGGGCCTGCCGACCAGAAGTTGTCCTTCGCGCCCATCCGGATGATGCGCTCGGCGGGCACGCCGACCTCGTCGCGCCAGACCGCCTCCGCCTCGTCGTCGTCCTCGTAGATCGAGAACCACAGGCGGTCGGGGTCGAGCCCGAGCACCTGCGTGGAGTACTCGTACGCCCAGGCGCACGCCTCGCTCTTGAAGTAGTCGCCGAAGCTGAAGTTGCCGAGCATCTCGAAGAAGCTGTGGTGGCGGCCGGTCGTGCCGATGATGTCGATGTCGGTCGTGCGCGCGCACTTCTGGCAGGTCGTCGCGCGCGTGTAGCCCGGATCGACGAGCCCCAGGAACACGGGCTTGAACTGCACCATGCCTGCCGAGGTGAGCAGCAGCGACGGGTCGTCGGGCACCAGCGACGACGACGGCACCCGCGTGCAGCCCTTGCCCTCGAAGAATTGAAGGAAGCTTTCCCTGATCTCAGCAGACTTCACTGGCGCTCCTCGTCAGTCGTATCCGTGCCGGTGTCCGTCTCGCACGACGCCGTCCGGAACAGAGCGCCGTCCTCGGTGGCAAGCCTCGACTCGGTCCACTTCTCGAAGTAGTAGACGAAGAGGCCCTTGGCGACGGCAGCGACCGGTATGGCGAGCACCATCCCGACGATGCCTGCGAGCGCGGCACCGGTGAGCAGCGAGAATATCACGAGCACGGGATGCAGGTCGACCTGCTCGGACATCACGCGCGGCGTGATGAACATGTCGGTGATCTGCTGCGCCCCCACCACGACCAGCACAGCACCCAAGGCCAGCCACGGGCTCACGAAGGCTGCTGCGATGGCCGAGATGACCTCCGCGATCAACGGGCCGAACCACGGGATGACGTTCAGCACGCCGGCGAGCAGGCCGAGCACGAGCGCATACGGCACGCCGAGCAGAGTGAAGCCCAGGGTCACGATGACAGCGGTCGCGGCCGAGATGATCGCCTGACCGCGGAGGTAGCCGCTGAGGACCTTGGACACCTTCCCCATCACCAGTGAGGCCTCTTCGCGGCGCCGCGGACCCGCGAGCGCGACGAACTCGCGCTTGATCACGTCCATGTCCTTCAGCAGCCAGAACGCGACCACGAGCGCCAAGAAGCAGTTCAGCAGGAACGCGACCGCCCCGCCGCCGACCGAGAAGATCTCCCTGGCCAGCTGCGCCGACCACGAGGCCAGCTGCTTCGCCAGCTCGCCCCTGACGTTGACCAGCGCGTCGTCGACCCACGCCGGCCACGCGACCGCGCTGTAGCGCTGCTGCAGCTGCTCCCACAGGTTCAAGACGCGGTCGTAGTAACCGGGGAACGCTTGCAGGAATTCCCGCACCTGGGCGACCAACGGCGGGACGACGAACAGCCCCACGACGACGAGCGCTGCCACGACTGCCAAGTAGCACACGGCGACGGCGAGCCCCCGCTTGAGGCCGCGGCGCTCGAGCGCGGCGACGGGGGTGCGCAGCAGGAAGACGATCACGAGCGCGAGCCCGAAGGGCACGAGCGCAGACGAGATCCGCACGAGCGCGAAGACGGCGGCGGCCGCCAGCACGAGCATGCCGATGAGCGCCCACGACACCGTGAGCGCCCGCCGCCACCGCTCCACGGAGTGCCGCGGCGCGTCAGCCACCCGTCACACCTCCTCCGGAACGAGCGCCTCGCGCAGCACTCGCAACGTCTTGCGCAGCATGCGCGAGACCTGCATCTGCGAGACGCCGAGGCGGGATGCGATGTCCGTCTGCGTGAGCCCTTCGAAGAACCGCAGGTACAGCACCTGCTGCTCCAGCGGGCTCAGCTGCTTCAACCCCTCGGCGAGCGTCGCCCGGTCCTCGACGACGTCGATGAGGTGGTCGTTCTTGCCCACGTACTCGAGGATGGAGAACGTCGAGTCCTGCGAGTCGCTGTTGCGGTCGCTTTCGAGCGACACGAAGTTGTACGCCTCGCTCGACTCCAGCGCTTCGAGCACCTCTTCTGCGCTCGCGCCCACGCGCTCCGCGATCTCCTCGATGGTCGGAGCGCGCTTGAGCTCCTGCGTTAGAGAGTCAAGCGACTGGTTGACTTTGAACGAGAGCTCCTGCAGCCGGCGCGGCACCTTGACCGCCCAGCCCTTGTCGCGGAAGTGCCGCTTGATCTCGCCGACGATCGTCGGGGTGGCGTACGTCGTGAACTCCACGTCCCGGTCGACGTCGAACCTGTCGATGGCCTTGATGAGCCCGATGGTGCCGACCTGGACCAGGTCGTCGAGCGGCTCGCCGCGGTTGCGGAACCTGCTCGCGAGGTAGCGCACGAGGTTCAGGTACATCGAGACCAACTCGTCGCGTGCCGCTTCGTCGCCATTCTCACGGTACCGGCGGAACAGCTCGCGGGTCCGGGCCTTGTCCCACACGAGGCGGCGGACGGGCTTCTTCGAGGAAGCGGACACCGTCACTCCTCGCCAGACAGCCGCTTGACGATCCGCAACCGCGTACCGTCCTCGCCGGGCTCGACGACGAAGGTGTCGCACACCGCCTCGAGGATGAAGGCCGCGTAGCGACCGGGCGCGTCGTCCAGGGCCGCTTCAAGATCCGCACGGCCCGCGACGGGGCCGACGCACATCGTCAGCGCGTCGTCGGACAGATCGAACTCGAACACCACGGTGCCGTCGGGGCCGGTACGGCCGCACGCGTACACGAACGCCTCGTCCGCGGCCATTCGAACGTCCTCGACCTGGTCGTAGGGCATGCCGAGGCGGACAGCCAGCTCGGAGGCGGCCATGCGCACCGTGCGTGCGTACTCTCCCCGCGCGGGGACGGTCAGACTGACGCGTTCTGCAGCCATGCTTCCTCCGTTCTAAGGAGGCGGCCTACGACCGGCGGGCGCGCGAGACGGCCCGCGCGATCCTGCCGCCGAGCGAGGCGAGCGCTTCCATCGGGGTCCTGATGACGTCGGTGGCCGAGGAGACCGTGTCCGACACGCTCTCGACGTCCGAGACGATGCCGTCGATCCGCAGCAGCTCGACGTTGACCGCATCGACGGCGACGTCGATCTTCTCGAGAAGCGGGGGCAGCGTCTGCTCGAGGTGCGCGACGACGCGTTCGGTGCGCCGTGCAAGCCGGACGACCTCCACGGCGGCGTAGATGGCGGCCCCGAGCGCGATGGCGCCGAGCGCTCCTAAGACGATCGACATCGCGTCCATGTGCGATCACGTGACCTTCCAGCCGCAGGTTGCTGCCGCCTCAGTGTAGCAAACGACGGGCCGGTCAGACCTCGCGTCCGGCCTGTCGCCCGAGCTCTCCCTCAGGCCCCTCCCGCCGGTAGAACCGCGCGCCCGACAGCTCCTCCGGAAGGTAGGTCTGACGTTTGGCCTCCTCGGGCCGGTCGTGCGGGTAGACGTACTCGGGGTACGCCTCGGCGCCTGGCCGGTGCCGGTCGCGCAGGTGCTCCGGGACCGCTGCCGCCGGACCGCGCTCCACCGCCGCGAGAGCCTCGTCGATCGCCCGGTAGCACGCGTTCGACTTGGGAGCCAGCGCGAGGTAGATGGCAGCGTGCGCGAGGTTGATGCGGCACTCGGGAAGCCCGACGAACTCGGCCGCCTTGACCGCCGCGTGCGCGACGAGCAGCGCCTGCGGATCCGCCATGCCGACGTCTTCCGAGGCGAAGATGAGCATCCTGCGCGCGATGAACTTCGGGTCCTCCCCTGCCGCGATCATGCGGGCGAGGTAGTAGACCGCAGCGTCCGGGTCGCTCCCCCTCATCGACTTGATGAACGCCGATGCGACGTCGTAGTGCTCGTCGCCTGCTCTGTCGTAGCGGAGGTGCCGCGTCTGCGTGACTTCTGCGACGAGCTCTGGGGTGATGCGCCGCTCTCCCCGCGAGTCTGCCGCCGCCAGGCCCGCCGCGAGCTCGAGCGCGTTCAGCGCCGCGCGCGCGTCGCCGGAAGCGGCCCGCACGATGCGGTCCTCGGCTTCGGGCTCCAGCATGACCGAACCGCCGAGCCCTCGCTCCTGGTCAGCCACCGCCTGACGCACGATCTCGCGCACCGCCTCGTCCGAGAGCGCCCGCATGACGATGACGCGGGATCGGCTGATCAGCGGCGCGTTGACTTCGAAGAACGGGTTCTCGGTGGTCGCTCCTATGAGCACGATCAGACGGTCTTCGACCGCGTGCAGCAGCGCGTCTTGCTGCGACTTGTTGAAGCGGTGGATCTCGTCGATGAACAGGATCGTGCGGACGCCGGATATGGCGAGGTGGTCGCGAGCCTGCTCGATGAGCGCCCGGACCTCCTTGACGCCGGCGGTCACAGCCGAGAGCTCGACGAAGCGCGCTTTCGTCGCAGACGCGATGACGCGCGCGAGGCTCGTCTTGCCGCAGCCTGGCGGCCCATAGAGGATGACCGAGGACAGCGTGTCCGTCTCGATGGCGTGGCGCAGGAACGTCCCTGGACCGACCACGTCGTCTTGTCCGACGATCTCGTCCAGCGTCCGCGGCCGCATGCGCACGGCCAGCGGAGCCGCTGCGGCGAGCGCGTCGCCGGCGCTCGCTGAGAACAGGTCGTCCATCGGCCGGCGCGTCACTGCGTGGCGCGCAACACCTCGCGCTCGATCACGTCGCGGTCGACGAACCCGAGCCACCGCCAGGTGATGAACCCGCCGCTGTCGACCACGATGATGTACGGCGTGCTCTTCACGCCGAGGTCGGTCGCGAACGACGCGGCGCGCTTGACCGCATCGCTCGGCGAGCCGGACTTCGGGAGCGTGACGTCGAAGGTCACCAGGTCGATGAGCCCGCGATACTCCTTCAGCACGGCATCGATCTCAGCGCGCTGCTGCTTCGTCTCGGACTCGGTGGTGTCGTAGAAGAAGAGGATCATCGGCCGCCCGGCGTCGAGCTTCGACTTGACCGATTCGGGCATCGCCGTCGAGATCTGCGATGGGAACGGGACCGCCGTCGGCGTCTCCACCGGCGACCGGTCGACGACCTGGGGCTGCTGCTGGCCAGAAGAAGCCGGGGGCGGGGGCGTCTGGCTCTGGGCCTGCTCCGTTCCGCCACCTCCTCCTCCGCCGCATCCGACGAGCGCGAGCGCACACGAAGCGACGACGATGGCTGCGATGATCCTGCGCATCGACACCCTCCCGATCTCGGCACAGCACGTACTTCGCCTCGCGCGCTCCGGCAGGTGAACCTGCCTCAGCAGGTGGGTGCCCGCACCGCGGCTTCGCGCTTCCTCAGCAAGGAGGATCCCGTTCCGCCGAGGGATCGTTAGGGCTCCCTGTCAAGAAGTGTTGGTTCGACCGATTTGGCCGAAGCAGCGCAAGGCGAAGCACCTGTATCGTAGCACCTGCGGCCGACAGCCGCCACAACCAGGGCGGCCTATGGCCGCGACGCCCGGTCGCCGTCGGCCTGATCTGTCAACCTGCGGGTCAACGAGACGTGGGCGCGCACGTAGCCGAACGACGCCAGCCCGGCCGCTACGAGGATCGCCGCTGCCGCCACCGGCTCGCCGCGGCGGGACCACGCCGCGACGGCGCCGAGCGCGACGAGGGTCGCCACGCCGAGCGCGCGCATCGCGTACGCGTAGGTGCGGGACGTGAAGTCCCAGCCGGTCAGGGTGCCCACTGCGATGAACGTGGTGGACGACAGGATCACCACCACGACCGCTGCGATGAGCTCCCCCGACACCGCGCCTCCCCGCCTCTCACTCCGTCCGCAGGTGCACCTCGCGCAGCTGGCGCGCGCTCACGGGCGCCGGGGCGCCGGTGAGCGGGCACGCGCCAGACGACGTCTTCGGGAACGCGATGACGTCGCGGATGGAATGCTTGCCTGCGAGCAGCATGACCAGCCGGTCGAGCCCGAGCGCGATCCCGCCGTGCGGCGGCGCTCCGTACGCGAGCGCGTCGAGCAGGAAGCCGAACTGCTCGCGGGCGTCCTCCTCGCCGATGCCGAGCACCGCGAGCACCCGCCGCTGCAGCTCAGGGTCGTGGATGCGCAGCGTGCCTCCGCCGACCTCCACGCCGTTCATCACGAGGTCGTACGAGTACGAAAGCACCGACGCCGGATCCGACTCGATCCGGTCCAGGTGCTCGTCGAACGGCCGCGTGAACGGGTGGTGGTTCGCGGACCACTTGTCCTCTTCGGTGTCCCACTTGAACAGCGGGAAGTCCACCACCCACAGGCACGAGAACCCGCCTTTGACGAGCCCGAGCTCGCCCGCGAGGTGCGTGCGGAGCGTGCCGAGCACCTCGTTGGCAGCCATGCGCTCGTCAGCGGCGAACAGCACGAGGTCGCCGGGCGCCACGCCGAGGCGCTCGCGCAGCGCCGCCATCTCCTGCTCGCTCAGGAACTTCGCAATCGGAGAGCGCACCTCTCCTTCGGAGGTGAACGCGATCCACGCGAGGCCTTTCGCGCCCGCCTCTTGCGCGACGGGCTGCAGCGCGTCGATGCGCCCGCGGCTCCAGTCCCCCGCGCCAGGCGCGGCGATGGCCTTCACGGCCCCGCCGGCCTCGAGCGCCGATGCGAAGACCTTGAACGCGCTGCCCGCGAAGACGTCCGACAGGTCGTGCAGCTCCATGCCGAAGCGCGTGTCCGGCCGGTCGCTGCCGAAGCGGTCCATCGCCTCGGCGTACGTCAGCCGCGGCAGCGGCAGCGGCAGGTCGACGCCCGCTTCGCGCACGACCTCGTGCATGACCTCTTCCATCATCTGGAGCAGGTCGTCTTGCGTGACGAACGACATCTCGATGTCGACCTGCGTGAACTCGGGCTGCCGGTCGGCGCGCAGGTCCTCGTCGCGGAAGCAGCGCGCGATCTGGTAGTACCGCTCGATGCCGCCGACCATCAGCAGCTGCTTGTAGAGCTGCGGGGACTGCGGCAGCGCGTAGAACTCGCCTGGGTTGAGGCGGCTCGGGACGATGAAGTCGCGCGCGCCTTCTGGCGTCGAGCGGCCGAGCATCGGCGTCTCGACCTCGATGAACCCGCGGTGTTCGAGCGCCTTGCGGAACCGCTGCGTGATGCGGTCGCGCAGCACGAGCGCTTCGAGCACCTCGGGCCGCCGCATGTCGATGTAGCGGTGCTTCAGGCGAAGCGTCTCGTCCGTGGCGATCGCCGTATCCACCTCGAACGGCGGCGTCTCGCTCTTGTTCAGCACCTCGGCCTCGGCGACGAGCACCTCGACCTCGCCGGTCGCGAGCGCCGGGTTCTCGGTGCCCGGCGGGCGCTTCCGGACGGTGCCCGAGACCCTCACGACCCACTCGGGCCGCACGGCCTCTGCCACCGCGAACGCCGCCACCGACTCGGCCGGGTCGAACACGCACTGCACGAGGCCGCTTCTGTCGCGCAGGTCGACGAAGACGAGCCCGCCGTGGTCGCGGCGCCGGTGCACCCAGCCTGCGAGCGTGACGCGCTCGCCGACGTCTGACGCGCGCAGCGCGCCTGCGACGTGCGAACGGATGGAGTAGCGGGCGTCGAACATGCGTCTGCCTCTCTAGCCGATGAGCGCCGCGACGCGCGACGGCACGTCTGCGAGCGCGACTTTCCGCTCTTCTTTGGTCTCCATGTCGCGGACCGTGGCCTGGCCGGCCGCGAGCTCGTCCGGGCCGAGCACCACGACGACGCGCGCCCCGAGCTTGTCCGCGTGCTTGAACTGCGCCTTGAGGCTGCGAGCGCGGTGGTCGAGCTCTGCCGCCACCCCGGCGTCGCGAAGCGCCATCGCGAGCGCGAACGCCGCGGCGCGGCACGACTCGTCGACGGCCGCCACGTACGCCGCCACGCCGTGCGACGTCCCCGGCTCGACGCCGGCCGCCTGAAGCGCGAGCAGGGTGCGCTCGAACCCGAGCGCGAAGCCCAAGCCCGGCGTCCGCGCGCCGCCGAGCGTGGCGAACAGCCCGTCGTAGCGGCCGCCTCCGCCGATCGCGTTCTGCGCGCCGAGCCCCTCAGCCTGCACCTCGAAGACCGTGCGCGTGTAGTAGTCGAGCCCGCGCACGAGCCGCGGCGCCTCCTCGTAGGCGATGCCGAGCGCGTCGAGGCGCCGCTTGACGGCCTCGTAGTGCTCGCGGCACTCGTCGCAAAGCGCATCCGTGATCCGCGGCGCGTCCGCCATCACCGCCTGGCAGCGCTCGTTCTTGCAGTCGAAGGCGCGAAGCGGGTTGGTGTCAGCGCGCCTGCGGCACTCCTCGCACAGGCCGTCTGCGTTCGCGCGGATGTGGGCCGCGACCGCGTCGCGGTACGCCGGCCGGCAGCGCTCGTCGCCCATGCTGTTGACGAGCAGCCGCATGCGCTCGCGCGGCAGCCCCACCGACTCGAAGTACCGCACGAGCAGCGCCACGGCCTCGGCGTCCGCGCTCGGCTCGGCGGCGCCGAGCAGCTCCACGCCGATCTGCCAGAACTGCCGCATGCGGCCCTTCTGCGGGCGCTCGTAGCGGAACATCGGGCCGGCGTAGTAGAGCTTCGCCACAGAGCCCTGCGGCACGAGCGCGTGCTCGATGGCGGCCCGCACGACGCCTGCCGTGCCCTCCGGGCGCAGCGTGATCGAGCGGCCCGAGCGGTCGTCGAAGGTGTACATCTCCTTGCCGACGATGTCGGTCGCCTCGCCGATGCCGCGCGCGAAGAGCTCGGTGTGCTCGAACAGCGGCGTGTAGATGGGCTCGTAGCCGTACCGCTCGAAGAGCGCAGCAGCGGCTGCCTGCAGCCGCTCCCACGCGCGCGCGGTCTCGGGCAGCATGTCTGCGGTGCCTTTGGGTGCGCGAAGCTCCACGGGACGCCTTCCTGGAGGGGTCGAGTGCGGTTTCAGAGTGTACCGGATGGAGCCGGGAGGGGCTACGCATGGAGCGATCGCGCCGCGGCGGCTACGCGTCCCGAGCCCCCGCCGCACCACCTGGGCTACGCGTCGCGGGCGCCGGCGCCCCCACCCGCCCGCACGCGGCGGCCGATGCGCACCCACATGATGCTCCCGGCGATGACCGCGGCCGCCATGAGCGTGTGCTTGACGACGAGCGCCGGCACGATGCCCTTCACCACGGCAGGGACCCACTCGTAGCGGGTGAAGAAGATGGTGCGCGGGATGCCGCCTACGACGATCCACGCAAGCGCGCCGCGAGCGAACCGCGTGAGCGCGGGGTACACGCGCACGAGCGCGTCTTCGCCCGCCACGCGCGCGACGACGAGCAGCACGACCGCGCTCGACAAGAGCACCGCGGTGGCGACGTCGTGGAAGTAGTTGTTGAGGATGATGAGGATGCTCGTCATGGCGCCTGCGGCCCCCCAGACGACGTCTCGTCCCGCGACGCCACCTCGGCGACCAGCCAGCGGCCGTCGGCGTTCACGAGGGTGTACCGCAGCCGGTACACGACGCCTGACTCCTCGCGGATCGTCGCGCTCGTCTCCAGCGAGACGTGCTTGTAGCTCCAGGTCTCGGTGGTATCGACGCTCGCGGTCGTCTCGCCCGAGAACCGCACCGGGCCGAACTCGATGCGCTCGAGACGGGCCACCATCCGCGCCTTGCCCTCGCCGAGCGCCGCCATCAGCGTGTACTCCTTGGCCGCCTGCTCGACCGTGGCCACCGGCTGGAGCACGTTCATGTCCATCTGCGCGTACGCTCGCACCAGCAAGCGGTTGTACTCGCGCACCGTTGAGATGACGGAGTCTTCGGCCCGAAGCTCGTCGGCGGGCGCGCACGCCGCGAGCGCAGCCAGGAGCGCCGCGGCGATGCCGAGGGCAAGAACGCGCGCTATCCGCGAAGTCCGCCTCATGACCGGAAGTACACCGAGTGGATCGAGTTCGTGACGAGCGAGGTCCCGAACAGCGAGATGATGGCGAGCGCGAAGCACACGACCATGAGCCACGCCGCCCGGGCGCCTTTCCAGGCGTAGAACCGCCTCAGGTGCAGGTAGATGCCGAAGACGAGCCACGTCAGCAGCGACCACGACTCCACCGGGTCCCAGCCCCAGTAGCGGCCCCACGCGTTGTTCGCCCAGATCGCGCCCGTGAGCATGCCGATGCCCCAGAACGCGAACGCCAGGCCGCCGTACCGGTAGGCGAGCCCGTCGAGCTGCTCCGCGTCGAACGCGCCGCCAGACGCTCTGCGTCCCCGCGCCCGGCCAGCGAGGATCAGCACGGACGCCCCTAGCGACACCACCGCGGTCCCGAAGGCGAGGAAGTAGAAGCACACGTGCAGCACGAGCCACACGCCCGTGAACGTGGGCGGCAGCACTGAGACGCCGGCCCCCGAGTACAGCCCCAGGCCGAGCAGCAGGAACGCCACCGGGTAGGAGACGACGCGGACGGGCGCGAAGCCAGGCCGGCGCCAGACGAGCGCAAGCGTAAGCGCGCTCGTTGCAAGCGCGTAGGACGACAGGTTCTCGAAGCGCGAGACGAAGGGTCCATGCCCCACGGCGACCCAGAGCACGGCGATCCCGGCCACGTGGACGGCAAGCCCCGCCGCGCCGGCCAGCCGCGAGACGCGGTCCGCGCCCGAGCGCGTCTTGCCGAGCGCGAAGACGGCGCCTGCCGACGCGATAGCGTACAGGACGGCTGCGGCAAGGTGCAGCAACGCCGCTGCCTGGACCAGCTGCTGGCTCACGCGACCTCCTCTGCCTCGCCTCTCGCGGCCCGTTCGAGCGCCTTCAGCTCGTCACGATACCAATCCGCGAACCGCGGCGCATACCAGTCTGCCCACACAGTGCCGTCCTCGGCCTTCCACACCGTGACCTCGCGAGGCACGAAGCCGTACAACAGCACGCCGCCGAGGAAGATGACGAAAAAGCTCGGGAACAGGATGCCGTACCCGCGGCTGCGGTCGATCGTGAGCACCGCCCAACGGAACACCGCATCCGCCGAGATGCGGTAGGGGCCGACAGTCGCCGCGTCGCCCTCCGAAAGCGTCGCCTGCCCGAGCCGCGTGCCGTCGCGCGTGAGCCGCACCGTGAGCACCGGCTGCGCGCCTGCGACCTCGTCCACCTCGCACTTGGCATCCAGGACGGTTCCGTCCGGCAGCTGGCGCGTGAGATACGACGCTTCTGACGCAGACGGCGGCTGCGGCATGTCGAGGCGCTGCTTGGTGCTGCCGGAAGAGCCGTCCACCGTGAGGAAGAACGCGTAGCCGACACGGTTCTCCTGGTGGTACCGCACGCCGTCGATGCGCCGCGGAGCGTTGACGGCCAGGTTCACGCGGCGCCAGCCCGCGGCGCCGCTCAGGACGTACGTGCACACGTAGCGCCGCGGCTCGCCGGTCGGCCAGAACGATGCGTCGACGCGTTCGAGCGTGATGTCGACGGGAGCCACCGCAGGCGCCCCGAGCCAGCCGCGAGACGGATCCCCAAGCGGCGAGCCGGCCGGGACCGTCGCGCCCTCCACGAGCGCGAGCAGCCCTGTGCTCTGCGTGAGCGAGACTGCGGCCACGCCGACGCCCGCGAGCAGAAGGCCCGCATGCAGCACCGTGGCGCCGAGGAAACCGAAGCGATGCTTGACGAACCGCGCGTCGCTCACGCTCGAAAATGTGCGCCGGTAGCCTTGGTCTCGAAGCACCTTGGCAAACACGGCAAGCTCAGGCACTTCAAAACGAGCCCCCGTGCACGATCTTCGCTCTTTCGGAGAGCCTCTCAGACGACAGCTGTCTCGCTGCAAGATGGCTGCTGTGGCCCAAAGCAGCTGCAAGAACCCAACCGCAACCACAGCTATCGCGACAGCATGCATCAGCCCCTCCGCTGGACTTGAGCGGGAAGACTTGGATCCATCAGCGAGCCAGCTGGCCAGAATCGTGCTACGGAATGCGAGATACGCGCTTGCGCCTGCCGCCAGAACAGTGGACACGGTCACCGCGCGTCTGCGCAAGCACAAGAGACGGAGGGAACGAAGAAGCGGACGCCACGGCAAGACCAGACAACCTACCACTCACCATTAGCAGGAGGGGTAGACCCCCCGTGGCTCGACGGCTGACATGCCGACACCACAAAGCAGTTGGACCGCGTGTTGCCGTCACCGCCAGTATAGCCAGTGAACACCAAGTTCGCCTTGTTCGCACCGTATGCATAGCGGGCCGGCATCTGACTGTTGGAGTCCCCGATGAACCCTTGCAGCCCGCCGCCGTGGGGAATCACTATGTGGCACCTGTAACACGGCGTGGATCGATGGTTGTTGTTTCCACCGATGTGGACCGTCGGTCCCGTGGTGGACGCCTGCACATAGTGGCATCGGCGACACAACAGGTTATCGTCGGCGTTGCTGAGGGTATACGCCGTTCCGCTCGCATTGAGCGGCCAGTAGCCCTTGAGGATATGCTTGATCGAAGACCCGTGGGGACCTGCCGCCACAGCGCTGAAATCGCCGTGGCAGTCAGAGCACATCATCGTCTGAGCGCCCACATTAGTCCACGGGCTCTTCATCCATGCGTTGTAGGCTGGCGCGTTGCCCGTCGTCACCGCGAGCACCGGGTGGTACGAGCGGTTGGCCGGGTTGAACTCCAGCGCCACGTCTGTCCACGCATCCGCACCCGCGCCGCCCCAGCTCGAGAGCGCGGCGTTCGTGCCGGTGGTATGGCACTTGAAGCAGACCTGGTACTCGTATGTGACGCTCGTGACGAGCGAGTACCTGCTCGCCGTCGGCGTCGTCCACAGCGAGAGCCCAGTCCAGTTCAGCGCATAGCCCCAGGCGCCCGCGAGCGCAGGTCCCGCGTAGTTCCCGTTCGTCCCGCCGACGGTGCGCGCCCCCTTCTTCGCGCTGTGCGGGTTGTGGCAGTCCGCGCATTCGATGTGCTTGCTTGTGGACTGCCCGATGTACGCTGTCGTCTCGTCCGAGGGCGACGCCTTATGCTTGCCTGAGTAGTTCTGCACCTTGTGGCCGTATGTGCGCTGCATCTGCTGGTAAATCGCTACCGAGGTCGCGCTCATAGATGCGCGGCCGTAGCGGTCGAACTGGTAGCTCGCGGTCCACGTCGCACCCTGGCCGTCGACAGCCCGGCTGTGGCACTTGTAGCAGAAGCCCTCTTCGTACGGGTCTGCGATCGTGCCCCCGAGCGCCGCCAGTATCCGCGCCTCCGAGCTCAGGTGCACGCCGAAGGTCGCAAGCGTCCCGAGCGGCCCGCTCGCATCTTGATAGGTCTTGGTCATCGTGTCGTTGTGGCACTTCGCGCAATCCGCCCTGAACGGCGACGTGCCGAATGTCGAGACGACCGAGTACCTGTGCGCCGAGGCGGCGTAGCCCGTCGCGTCCACGCTCACGGTGTAGGTGGTGGGGGTGGTGGCGCTCACCTTCTGATCGGCGTTCTGCTTGGTGCGCTGCACCGAGTGGCACGACACGCAGATGCCCGGCGCGCCCGCCGTCCCCGGAGCGATGAAGTCCGTGTTGGTCACCGTCGCGCTGGCGGCGCCGATGGTCGTGCGGAGGTTCGCGCCGGTGTTGCTGTTGAAGAGGTCGTGGTCCGCGTGGCACGACACGCAGTACACGTCGGTGGGGGACGTCGGGTATGCGCTGGATGTGGCGGGCGCGTAGTCACCGTCGTAGGTCGACGAGCCGAGCACGTGGTGGTAGTACGAGAGCCGTGCGGTCCCGCCGGTCACCGAGCCGATGTTGTCCTCCATAGGCTGGTATTCGGAATGGCAGCCGTAGCACGCCATCCGGCCTCCCGAAGCACCCATCGTGGGGGCGTGCACATTCGGGCTGCTTGCGCCCGTGTACGTGCCGCCATGGCAGTCGTAGCAGCTCTTGGTCGACGACATCCCGTGGTGGTCGCCGCCGATCGTCTTCAAGCGCAGGTAGTTCTGATTCAGAGAGTAGCCCGCGGGCTTCGTCTGGCCGGGCAGCAGCGTGCCATCGCGGCGCAGGCCGTAGAACGTCATGTCGGGCGTGCAGGTCACATACGCGCTCGCCGTCGCGTCCCAAACGCGGGGCGTCGCATCCGACGTCGAGTGGCAGCAGAAGCACAGCTTGCGCACGTCCGTCCCAGCGGTGATGACGCTGCCGCCGCTGGTGGACGACTCCAGGCTGCGGCCCAAAGTGTCGGCGAGCAGCATCTTGTTGCCGCGCGCGGAGCCGTGCGGGTTGTGGCACTCGTAGCACGGAAGCGGCGCGTTCACGGGCAACGCGGCCCCGCCCGTCTTGATGCGGTGGCCGTTGGTGGCGTTCGTGTCGTCGGGCGTCTTGGTGGCGTACTGCTTTATGTTGACCGCGCCCGAAGCTTCCCACGAGCCGCCGCCATGGCAGGCGAAGCAGGAAGCTGCGTAATCGCCGTTCGTGCGGTCCTGCATGACCGTGGCGGTCGTCGGCGCGGCGAACGTCGCAAGCAAGCTGTCATAGCGGCTCACACCGCGGTGGCCGGCGTGGCACCAGAGGCAGTCGCCGCGTCCCCGTACGACGGTCGCGGTGGCCACGATCGGGTCGGGCACGGTGCCCGTCGGGATGGCCGAGTGGAGGTTCGCGCTCGCGCTGGTGTACACGCTCCGGCCAGGGAACGTGCCGTACAACGGGTACAGGTCAGCTCCCCGGATCGGCGACCAGGAGGCGGGATACGGGGTGCTCGTCGTCGACGTGAACCAGTCGTTCGCGTCGTTGTGGCACGCGAAGCACCACGAGTTGTCGTTGGCGGAAGTCACTGCGTATGTGCCTGACGAGGTGACGATCGATGCCTTCGGCAGCCGCAGGTCGATGCCGTAGCGCCGGTGCGGCGAGTGGCAGCTCGCGCAGCCGTCAGTGAGATCCGGCGTGACGGTCGTGCCGGCGACCCCTTCCATGGCATGCCCGCTCGCCAGCGCGAAGGAGTTCGCGGGGGCGGTCTTCACGTTCGTGAGCGCGGCAGTACCGTCGTGGCAGACATAGCACGCCCCGGTCGACAAGGAATCTCCGGCAGACGACGTTGCAACCAGATTCGGACCGGCGGCCTGGTGCAGTCGATGGCACACCTGGCACGCCTTCGTGCTGTTCGTGAACACTGTGTGCGGGGCGACAGCGAAAGCCGCCTCAGGCTGGGCGATCGAGGCGAGGCTGAACACTGCGAGAAGAACCGTGCCAGACACGACGACGCGGAACGCGGCACCGCAAAGGGGACCGATTGCTCGTATGCAGTTCCGCATCGTCACCCCCTTTGCGCCACCATTCACATGCGCAGTATACGTGCCTGACCGCAAGACTGGCTACATGATAACACCTGAAGAGCCCCGTCTCTGGGCTTCATCACGCCCTCGGGAAGAACGGGTTGATGCGTCGCTCTCGTCCGATGGTGGTGTCGGGCCCGTGCCCCGGATGCACGGCCGTCTCATCCGGCAGCGCCGCAAGCCGCGCGATGGAGCGCGCCATCGCCCTCGAGTCGCCCCCAGGAAAGTCAGTTCGCCCCACGCTGCCGGAGAACAGCGTGTCGCCCGTGAACAGGTGCCCCTCCCCGAGCAGGCAGATCGAACCGGGCGTGTGCCCTGGCGTGTGCAGAACCTCCAACCGGGCGCCAGCGGCCTCTACGGCATCCCCGTCAGCAAGCAACCGGTCCGCGGCCGGCGCCTCCACGTCGAAGCCGAAGATCCGCCCGCCGTTGCGGTCGGGCGAGGTGATCGCGTCCGCGTCGAGCTCGTGCACGAAAAGCGGCGCGCCGGTCTGCGTCACCAGCGCAGCAGCGGCTCCGATGTGGTCGAAGTGCCCGTGCGTGAGCACCACCGCCTCCACCGGCCGGCCGCCTATCACCTCAAGCAGCCGCACGGGCTCACCCGCCGGATCGATGACGATGAGCCGATCGCCGTCTTGCGACACGAGCCAGCAGTTCGTTTCCAGCGGACCGATGATGAGCCGCCTGACAATCACGATCGCACCCGCTTCGCCCCATTCGGCTCCGGCAGGCTGCGGCGTGCGTCGAACACGCCGCCGACGCTGCGCACCGAGTTCAGCACCTTCGTCAGCTGCTCCATGCTTCCCAACTCCAGCAAGAATCGCATCGTCGCGATGCCCTGCCGGTCCGTGGACACGGACGCCGAGAGCACGTTCACGCCGGCGTCGGCAAGCGCGATCGACACGTCTTGCAGCAGTCGCGTGCGGTCGAGCGCCTCGATCAAGATCTCGACCTGGTAGACGCTGGCCGCTCCCGTGTCCCACTCGACGGCGATGATGCGCTCGGGCTGCGAGAGCAGCTCGCGCGCGTTCGGGCAGTCCTTGCGGTGCACGGACACGCCGCGCCCGCGCGTGACGAACCCGACGATCTCGTCACCCGGCACCGGGTTGCAGCAGCGCGCGAGGCGGATGAGCAGGTCGTCGACGCCCGCGACGCGCACGCCGACGGGACTTCGGCGGCGCTTCGCGCGCGGCGGCGTCATCGGCTTGTCGAGCGGCAGCGCGGCCGGCCGCTCTTCTGGCTGCGGCTGCACCACGCCTTCGCGCGACAGGTGCTTGATCAACTTCGTCGCGACCTGCCTGGGGCTTTGCTTGCCAGCGCCGATCTGCGCGAGCAGGTCGTCGGCCGTCGCAAAGTTCATCTCCTTCGCGACCGCTTCGAGCGCCTTGCCGACCCCGTGGCTCCCGAGCCCAAGCCCGTGCTTGCGCAGCGCCTTCAGCAACTCCTCGCGTCCGGTCTGCAGGTCATCCGTGCGCGCGACCTTGCTGAAGTACGCCTTGATCTTCGAGCGCGCCGACGAGGTCTTGACGATGGCCAGCCAGTCCCGCGACGGGCTCGCGTTCTTCGACGTCAAGATCTCGACGCGGTCGCCCATCTGGAGCTCGTACGAGAGCGGCACGATGCTGCCGTTCACCTTCGCACCGACGCAGTGGTGGCCGACCTCGGTATGGATCGCGTACGCGAAGTCGATGGGCGTCGAGCCGCGCCGAAGCGAGATGACGTCGCCTTTCGGCGTGAAGACGAAGACCTCGTCTTCGAACAGGTCGATCTTGAGCGCCTCCATGAACTCGCGCGGGTCCTTGAGCTCGGTCTGCCACTCGAGCATCTGGCGGAGCCAGGCGAGCCGCTCGTCGAAGGACTCGTCGCGCCCGCCTTCTTTGTAGCGCCAGTGCGCCGCGATGCCGTACTCGGCGGTGCGGTGCATCTCTTCGGTGCGGATCTGGATCTCGAGCGGACGGCCGGCAGGCCCGATGACCGTGGTGTGCAGCGACTGGTACATGTTGAACTTCGGCATCGCCACGTAGTCTTTGAACCGGCCGGGGACCGGCTTCCAGATGGAGTGGACGGTGCCGAGCGCGCCGTAGCAGTCCTTCACTGAGCCTACGATGACGCGCAGCGCGATGAGGTCGTAGATCTCCGAGAAGTCTTTCCCGCGCTGCGTCATCTTCTGGTAGATGCTGTACAGGTGCTTGGGCCGGCCAGATATCTCCGAGGCGATGCCGACGGCCTCGAGCTCGCTTCTGAGCTGCTGGATCACCTGCTCCAGGTACTCCTCGCGGGCAGCGCGGCTCTCGGCCACCATCCGCTGGATCTGGTTGAACTTCTTCGGCTCCAGGTAGAAGAACGCCAGGTCTTCGAGCTCCCACTTGATCTGCGAGATGCCGAGGCGGTGCGCGAGCGGCGCGTAGATCTCCATCGTCTCGATGGCCTTCTCGCGCTGCTTCTCGGGCGGGAGCGCCGACAGCGTCCGCATGTTGTGCAGGCGGTCGGCGAGCTTGATGAGGATGACCCGGATGTCCTTGGCCATCGCGATGAGCATCTTGCGCAGGTTCTGTGACTGCGCCTCGGCCACCGTCGAGTACTTGATGCGGCCCAGCTTGGTGACGCCATCGACGAGCGCGGCGACCTCGGGCCCGAACCGGGCGCGGATCTCGGCAAGCTTCACGCCGCTGTCCTCGACGACGTCGTGCAGGAGCGCGGCCTGGAGCGTGATGGTGTCGAGGTGGAGCTCGGCGAGGATCTTCGTGACCTCGAGCGGGTGCGAGACGAACTCCTCGCCGGACTTGCGCTGCTGCCCGGCGTGCTTCTCGAGCGCGAAGGTGTACGCGTCGCGCAGCCCAGAGAGGTCGGCGCCTGGGCTGTACGACCGGACGATGGCTTCGATGGACTCGATGGTCGCCGGCACGTGCTCACCTCGGTGCGGCGGACGCTCGCGAAGCGGCCGCAGCGGACGGGAGCATAAGTATACGCGCTGGAAGCGCCGAGCGGCCGCGGAAGCTTACCGTGCTGGTTGTGGCTCCAGGACCTCCTGCACCAGCAGCCGCACGCGCTCGCGACCGCGCCAGGTCGAGCGCTCGACAGACGCGATGACGTCGGCGGCGCCGAGGCGTCCGAGACCCGCGATGTCAGGGCACCGGAACATGATCGCCTCGATGCCCGACGTTCCGTCGGCCACTTGCATGACGGCGTGCTGCCCTGTCGGCCCCACCGGACGGCACTGGTCGAGCCGCACGCCTGCTAGTGCGAAGACCGGACGCGGGTTGCCGAACCCGAACGGCTCGAGCAGGTCGAGATCCGCCGCGCTCGCGATGTCTATGTCGCCCAGAGCGACCACGCCATCGACAAGAGTCGCCCTGGGCGGAAGCGCCGCGTAGGCGGGAGCCAGCGCCTCTTGTGCGGCGCTTCGGAACTCGGCCAGCCGCTCTGCAGGAAGCGCGAACCCGACGGCCGCCTCGTGGCCGCCGAATCTGTCGAGCATGCCGCGGACCTCGCCGAGCGCGCCGTGCAGGTCCAGGCCGGGCACGGAGCGGCCCGAGCCCACCGCGACGCCGTCCTCGACGCACAGCACGAGCGCGGGGATCCCGAAGCGCTGCGCGAGCCGCGAGGCCACGATGCCGCGGACGCCGTCGTGCCATCCCTCCCCCGCGACCACGATCAGCGGCGGCTCCGGGCCGCCGTCGGCCTCGATGAGCTCCATCGCCTGCCTGAAGACCGACAGCTCCACGACCTGACGCGACCGGTTGTGCTCGTCGAGCGTTCGCGCGATGCTTCTCGCTTCGTCCTCGTCTTCGGTCATCAGCAGCCTGAGCGCCAAGACCGGGTCCGCCATGCGGCCGGCGGCGTTCAGCCGCGGGCCGAGCGCGAACGCCACCCGCTCCGAGGTCACCTGCGCGACGTCGATGCTGGCTGCCTCGGCGAGCGCGAGCACGCCGAGGCGCGGGCTCGTCCGCATCCGCTCGAGGCCAGCGGCGACAAGCGCGCGGTTCGGGCCCAGCAGCGGCACGATGTCCGCGATGGTGCCGAGCGTCGCCAGGTCGAGGTACTCGAGCCACGACGACCCGTCACCGAGACGCTCGCCCACGGCTTTCGCCAATGCGAGCGCGACGCCCGCTCCCGAGAGCTCCGGGCCGCCTGCGGCGAGCTTCGGGTCGGCGACCGGCACGCCCGCAGGCAGCCCGTCGCCAGGCTCGTGGTGGTCGGTGACGACGACGTCGACGCCAGCTGCCAGCAGCGCGTCCACCTCGGCCTTCGACGACACGCCGCAGTCCACGGTCACCACCAGTTCAGGCCGTTTGGCGAGCACGCGCTCGATGGCCGCCTGCGACAGGCCGTACCCCTCGTTGACGCGGTGCGGAACGACAGCGCCGGCCTTTCCGCCGAACGAGCGCAGCGCGAGCGTGAGCAGCCCGGCCGCCGACACGCCGTCGAGATCGAAGTCTCCGAAGACGATGACGCGCTCGCGCTCGCGCACCGCCCGCGCGACCCGCTCCGCCGCCTCGTCGAGCCCCGGGATCGCGCCAGCGTCAGGCCAGTCCCGCGCAAGCGACGGCTCCAGGAACGCGCACGCCCGCTCCGGAGAATCGAACCCGCGAGCCGCGAGCGCCCACGCCGCGAGCCGCGACACGCCGAGCTCGCGCGAGAGCGCTTCGACCACCGCCGGCTCGACCTCGCGCCTCAAGCGCCATATTCTCTCGGTCTGCTGCACCCGTGCATCCTAACGCAGGGGGCCGACACGCTTTCGCGCATCGGCCCCGTGAGATCTCGAGAAGCGAGCTACGACGCCTTCGCGCCGGCCTGCTCCCGCTTCTTGCGGAGCGCCTGGTAGCGCGGCTCCGTCTCTTTCCACATCGCGTAGACGGTGCTCGCCACGCCGACCGACGAGTACGCGCCCGAAAGCATGCCGGCCAGCAGCGCGAACGCGAAGTCTTTGAGCGTCTCGCCGCCGAACACGAACAGCATCGTGACCGGGATGATCGACGTCAGGCTCGTGTTGATCCAGCGCGTGAGCACCTGGTTGATGGACTCGTTCGCGGCCTCGGTGAACGTCTGCTTGACGAGCGTGCGCGTGTTCTCGCGGATGCGGTGGAACACGACGATCGTGTCGTACAGCGAATAACCGAGGATCGTGAGCAGCGCCGCGATGGTATTCGGCGTCACCTCCCGGCCAGCGACCGCGTAGATGCCGAGCACGATGAGCGCGTCGTGCACGAGCGCGAGCACGGCCGTGACCGACATCTTGTACTCGAACCGCACCGATATGTAGAAGAGGATCGCGAGTATCGAGATGGCGAGCGCGGTGAGCGCGCTTCGCGTCACGCTGCGGCCCCAGCCCGGGCCGATCGTGGTGACGGTGACCTCCTGCTCGGGCAGCCCGAGGTCCTTGACCACCTTCAAGAACGCGTCCTCGGCCTTCTGCGGGTCGGACTCGGCGGTGCGCACGAGGAACGCTCCGTCTTGGGTCGTCTGGATGCTTGCATTGCGCGCCTCAGGCACGCCCGCGCCTTCGAGCGCCTTGCGCACCTGCTCGGCGGTGACGCCCGGCTTCGCGGTGAGCGTCATGACGGTGCCGCCCTGGAACTCGATGCCGAACACGAGGCCTTTGAAGATGAGCGCCGCGATGCTGATCGCGATCAACACGCCAGAGACCGCGAAGAACACGTTGCGCTTGCCGAGGAAGTCGAAGTCCATGCGCTTACGCATCCTGGCCCCCCTTCACGCCGAAGAGGCCAGGCGCCTTCGGCACCACGCTCTCCGCGAGGAGCACCACGACCGAGCGCGTGAACATGAACGCGACGAACAGGTCGCAGAAGATGCCGAGCGCGAGCGTGAGCGCGAAGCCCTTCACCGGGCCGATCGCGAAGATGAAGATCACGATGGCGCTCACGAGCGTCACCAGGTCCGCATTGAGGCTCGTGATGAGCGCGTGGCGCGTGCCGGACTTCGCCGCGCTGCGGTGGGTCTTGCCCATGCGGACCTCTTCCTTGAAGCGCTCGAAGATGAGGATCGAGGAGTCCGCTGCAAGGCCGACCGTGAGCACGAGACCAGCGACGCCCGGCAGCGACAGCGCGAAGGCGCCCGCACGCGACAGCAGCGCGATGATGCCGAACAGGATCGACAGGTATGCCCCAAGCGAGAACCACGAGAGCAGACCGAACCCGCGGTAGTACGCGAGCATGAACAGCGCGACGAGGCCGAAACCCGCCAGACCCGCGAGCAGGCCCTGCTTCAGCGACTCTTGGCCGAGCGTCGGACCGACGACCTGCGTCGAGGACGGCACAAGCTTCACGGGCAGCGCGCCGGCCTGCAGGACGGCCGCGAGCCGCTTGGCCTCCTCGGCCGTGAACGTGCCGGAGATCATCGTCTTGCCGTCCGTGATCGGCTCGCGGATCGTAGCGACCGACTGCACGACGCCGTCGAGCACGATGACGATCGTCTGGCCGACGTTCGCGGAGGTGTACTTGCTCCATGCCTCCGCGCCTGGCGTGTCGAAGTCGAGCGACACGGCCGGCCGGTTGCTCTGGTCGACGGTCACGCCAGCGGTCTTGACGTTGGCGCCGGTGACGATGGCCGCTGTCGCCGGATAGCTCCCGTCGGGCAGCGCCACACCGTAGTCGAGCGCCATCGTCGCGGTGATGCTGCGGGCGTCGATGAACTCGAGCTGTCCGGTCGAGCCGAGCGCCTTCAAGGCCTCGCGCGAGTCCTTGATGCCTGGGATCTGCACCAGCAGCGCGTCAGCGCCTGAGCGCTGCACGCTCGCCTCGCTCACTCCGAGCGCGTTCACGCGCTCCGTGAGGATGGTCTCCGCCCGGTCCATCATCTCTTCCGTCAGCGGCTGGCCGGGCGCCGGCTCCGCCGTGAGGATGACGGACAGGCCGCCTTTGAGGTCGAGCCCCTGGTTGATCTTCTTGTCGAGCGGCCAGAATGCCCACCACGACAGCGCCACCAGCACCACGACGATGCCGATGGCTAGGACGTTCTTCGTCTTGTCGTCCATCCCGTCTCCAGTCTGTCCTTCGATGCTGCGGCCCGGCTACTCGCCGGGCTCGACCTTCCGCGCGACGGCCGATCGCGCATACGTCACGACGACGCCCTCCGCGACCTTCAGGTCCACGGTGTCGTCGGCAAGCGCCACGATCGTCCCGTACATGCCCCCGATGGTCACGACGCGGTCGCCGACCTCCAAAGACGCCATGAGCTGCTGCTGCTCCTTCTGCCGCTTGACCTGCGGCCGGATCAGCAAGAAGTAGAACGCGACCACGAGCAAGACGAGCGAGAACAGCTGTCCGTACTGCTGGTTCATGGCAGACCTCCTCGGTCTTACGACCCGACGGACGGGCCAACGCACGGCCACACATCATACCATCAGCGCAGAGGCGACGCTGGCGCTTCAGTAGTCGTCTGCGCCCGGCCCCTCCATCCACTCGCGCACGAACGCCGCGTAGCGGCCCTGCACGATGGCTTCGCGCGCTCGGCGCACGAGGTCGAGCAGGAAGAACAGGTTGTGCTGCGTCAGCAGGACGGCTCCCAGCATCTCCTTCATGTTCACGAGGTGCCGGATGTACGCCCGCGAGTACGACCGGCACGTCGGGCAGGAGCACGCCTCGTCCAGCGGCCCGAAGTCGCGCGCGAACCGGGCGTTGCGCAGGTTGAGCCGCCCCTGCGACGAGAACGCCGTCCCGAGGCGCGCGGTGCGCGTCGGCAGCACGCAGTCGAACATGTCCACGCCGAGCGCGATCGCCTGCACGACGGTCGTGGGATTGCCGACGCCCATGAGGTACCGCGGCCGGTCGGCGGGCAGCAGCGCGCACGCCTCCGCGAGCGACTCCAGCATGAGATCGTGCGGCTCTCCCACCGAATACCCGCCGATGCCGTAGCCCGGGAAGCCGATCTCGCCCAGCCGCTCGACGCTCTCGCGACGAAGATGCTGATACAGCCCGCCTTGCACGATGCCGAAGAGCGCTTGATCCTCGCGCGCGTGAGCTGCCGCGCACCGCTGCGCCCACGCCGCCGACCGCCGGACCGCCTCGGCGACGAAAGCCTCCTCTGCCGGGTACGGCGGGCACTGGTCCAGCTGCATGATGATGTCGGCGCCCAGCTCTTCTTGGATGCGGACGTTGTCCTCCGGCGTCCAGCGATGCCACGCGCCGTCCACGATGCTCCGGAACGTCACGCCGTCGTCGTCCAGCTTCAGCGTGTCCGCGAGCGAGAAGATCTGGAAGCCGCCCGAGTCAGTGAGGATCGCCCGCGGCCAGTTCATGAACGAGTGCAGCCCGCCGGCCTCCGCGACGAGGTCGCTCCCTGGCCTCAAGAACAGGTGGTACGTGTTCGCGAGCACGACCTGCGCCCCGAGCGCCTCAAGCGTCTCGGGCATCATGCCCTTCACGGTGGCCCGGGTGCCGACCGGCATGAACACGGGAGTCTCCACTGGCCCGTGCGCGGTCGTGAAGACGCCGGCGCGCGCGCCGGTGGCGCCGTCGGCTGCGACGACCTCGAAGCGGTGCAGGACAGACATGTCCGGCATTCTACCAGCAGCCGGCACGGGGTATCCTCATAGCGCGAACCTCGCAGCGTTCCCAGCCGTCTTACGCAAGGAGATGGAGTGGACAGCACCGGCGTCACCGACGAGACGGCGTTGGTCTCGGCCGCCAAGGCCGGCGACGAGCAGGCGTTCGAGACGCTCGTCCGGGCGCACGTCGACGCCGTGTACGGCCACGCGCTGAGGTTCTTCGGCGACCCGACGGCCGCCGAAGACGCGACGCAAGAGGTGTTCATCAAGATGTTCCGTTCGCTCGAGAGCTTCGACGGCCGTGCAGCCCTCTCGACGTGGCTGTTCCGCGTGACGCGCAACGTCTGCCTCGACATTGCGCGGTCCCGCAAGCACATCCCGACCCCCGTCGACATCGCGGACGTCGACCCGCCGCGTTCGGCAGACGCCGCTGATGCGGTCGCGCTCGCTGACGCGGTCGAGAAGGCAGTGCGGACGCTGCCGCCGGAGGAGCGGGACGCTTTGAGCGCGGTCGCTATCTTCGACCTGCCGTACGACGAGGCAGCCGAGGTCCTCGGCGTTCCCGTCGGCACCGTCAAGTCGCGCGTCTTCCGCGCGAGGAAAGCGCTCGCGACGCTGCTCGCCGAGCCGGGGAAGGAGGCGTGATGGACTGCGCGCGCGCAGAAGAGATCCTCCTCTCGGCGGCAGACGGCCTGGTCTCGCCGGACGAGGCGGCGCAGGCCGAGGCCCACTGCGCCTCGTGCCCGGAGTGTGCGCGCCTCCAGCACGGGCTGCGCCTCCTCGCCGAGGCCTCACGTCCGCAAGCCCCGGAAGCCGTCACTGAGGCGGTGTTGGCAGCGGTCCGCGAAGAACGGTCGCGCGTCGAGGAACGAGCTGCGGCAGCGCAGCCCTTGGAGCCCGCCGGATTGCCGGGCCGCTGGCGCTGGGCGGGCTGGGAACGGCGGTTCGCAGGTTTCGCAGCCGCCGCGGCCATCGTGATCGTCGGGCTCGTCGCGGTGGGGATCGCGCTGCCACGGCTCGCTCCGGCTCCACAGGAAGCAGCCGTCAAGCAGGCCCCATCGAACTACGGCGGCGCCGTTTCCGGCACGCTCGCGGCGCCGCAGGCTCCGGAGACGGCCGGCGAAGCCTACGGCGATCGCGTGGCAGCGGCCGCCCCGCCCTACGTCGTCTTGGACGGCATGGTGTACCGGCTCGTCGAGGACCGCAGCCTCCCCTCGGCCGCCGCCACGGCGGGCGTCGTCACGAGCGCGCTCGACGACGCGGCGAGCGAGCCCACCACGATGCCGGCGTACGCCGACCCTATCGACCCGCACCTCATCTGGGTGCAGACGCATGACGGCCGCACGCTCGCGTTCCGCCTTGTCACGAGGACGTACGCGGGCGACGAGTTCGCGCTGGAGAGCGGCTCCGGCGTGCTGCGTTTCGGCGAGTGGCCGACGCTCCCTCAGCGGTTCGCTCCGCCGACGTCGTCTGACGGCTCCCCGACCTTCCGCTACTTCGGCTTCGACGACCGCGGCGTCCGCATCTACGTGCCGGCTGGCGCACGACCACGGCCGCTCGACGGGTTCGCGGTCGCGCCCGGCACCTCGCCGGACGATCCGGCCGCTGGCAACCCGAACTGGACGTGGTGGTCGCGGGTCGACTGACGCTCAGATGATGAGCATCGCGTCGCCGAACGACAAGAAGCGGTAGCGCTCACGCTTCGCCGTCTCGTAGGCGCGCATGATGAGGTCCCGTCCCGCGAACGCGCTCACCATCATGAGCAGCGTCGAGCGCGGCATGTGGAAGTTCGTGATGAGCGCGTCGACCGCTCCGAAGACGAAACCTGGCAAGATGAACAGGTCCGTCACGCCCTCGGCGGCCTCTACGAGACGCGTCTCCTCGTTGTATGCGCTCTCGAGCGCCCGGACGGTGGTCGTGCCGACGGCGACCACGCGCGACCCGCGCCGGCGGGCCTCGTTCACCGCGTCAGCCGTCCACGGAGGCACCCGGTAGTGCTCGCTGTGCATCGTGTGCTCCCGCGGATCGTCGACCGAGACGGGGCGGAACGTGTCGAGCCCGACGTCGAGCTCCACCTTCGCCAGGTGGACGCCTCGCCGCTGGATCTCGTCGAGCAGCTCCGTCGTGAAGTGCAGCCCGGCCGTCGGAGCCGCGACGCTGTGCTCTTGCGAGGCGTAGACGGTCTGGTACTTCTCCGGGTCGTCCAGCGTGGCGGTGATGTACGGCGGAAGCGGCACTTCGCCGATGGCGTGCACGGCCTCCATGAACGTCCCCTCGCGCACGCTGAAGGCCACGACGCGGCCGCCCGTCTCCTCGATCACGTCAACGACGAGCCCGGTCAACAGCCCGTCGCCGAACACCACCTTCGCGCCCGGCTTGAGCCGGCGGCCAGGCCGCACGAGGCACTCCCAGGTCGTGCCGTACCGCGGCCGGAGCAGCAGCACTTCCACAGCGCCGCCCGTCTCGTCCTTCGCGCCTTTGAGCCGGGCCGGCAGCACCCGCGTCTCGTTGACGACGAGCACGTCGCCTTCGCGCAGGTACTCGGGAAGGTCCCGGAACGTCTTGTGGTCGATCTGGCCGCTTGCGCGCTCGACCACCATCAGGCGGCACGCGTCTCGCGGCTCGACGGGGTGTTGCGCGATCAGCCCGGTCGGCAGGTCGTAGTCGAAGTCTGCAGTGCGCACGTCTCCTCCGCGTCGAAGGTCGGCTCCGCGCCAGTGTAACGCATCCGTTGCTGCGCTATCGCACGAGGCGCGCTTCCGATACCATCACGCCGTGACCACCTGGGCATCAGCAGACATACACCTCCACACGACGGCCTCGGACGGCTTGTACTCGCCGCGTCAGGTCGTGGAGTGGGCGGCGCAGCGCACCGATCTGTCGGTCATCGCGATCACCGACCACGACACGATGGATGGCGCCTTCGAAGCAGCCGAGGCCGCCCGCGGACTGCCCATCGAGCTCGTCTTAGGCCAGGAGATCGACAGCGCAGACGGCCACGTGCTCGCGCTGTGGATCCGGGAGCCCGTCCCGCCGGGCATGAGCGCTCTCGACACCGTCGCGGCGATCCACGAGCAAGGAGGCCTCGCCATCGCCGCTCACCCGTTCGCCCCCAAGTGGTGGGCGAAGCACGGGCTGTGCCGCGGCGACGAACGGGTCTACGATTCAGTGCCCTTCGATGCGTTCGAGATCCACAACGCCACGCCGCTGCTGTTCCACGCGAACCTCCGCGCCCGGCAGTACGTCCGGCGAAACCCCGGCAGGTTCGCGGTCACCGGCGGCAGCGACGCGCACATCCTGTCTGCGATCGGAGCCACGCGGACGCTCTTCCCTGGCAGCACCGCAGCCGACCTGCGCCGCGCGATCGAGGAGAAGACGACGCGCGTCGACAACACGCTTTTCTGGCTCACGCGCAACGCCCGCTACCTCGCCCACATGCCCAGGATCGTCAAACGCGAGCGGGACGAGAAGCGAGCCGCCGAAGCCGGGCCCCGGCGCTAGGGCTGCCCCTGCGCCTTGCGGGACGCACGCCGTGCGCGCGCTTGGGCGGCCTCCACCTCCGAGAGAAGGCAGCCGCAATACCGCTGACGGTACATGCCGAGGTCTTTCGAGCGCCTGACCGCCGACTGGTAGCGATCGCGGAAGTCCCTGCCGACGTAGGCGAGACCGTGCGCGCCGGCCGCCTCTCGCGCTACGGCGTCGAGCGCCGCCGGATCCTGGTACGGGCTGACTGTGAGCGTCGTGGCGATCGCGCCGATGCCTCGCTCGACGGCGACCTCGGCGGCGAGCGTCAGCCGAAGCCGCCAGCATGCCCGGCAGCGCTCGGCGCGGTCCCGCCAGACTCCTGCCGTGGCCTCCAACCACAGCACCGGGTCGTACGGGACCTCGACCACCTCGACGCCGTGCTCGTGCGCGTGCTCGAGCAGCACGTCTCTGCGCCGCTCGTATTCGGCGAGCGGATGGATGTTCGGATTCGCGTACACGACGAGCGGCTCGAACCCCTCCGCTCGCAGGGCGTCGAGCGGTTCGAGCAGGCACGGTCCGCAGCACGCATGGAGGACGGCTCGTTCCATGCGGCGATTGTAGCGGCTGCGCCGCTCCGGCGTCAGCGCAGAGCGGCGACGCGGAAGCCGATCGTCATGAGCCCGAACGCGATGAACACCGCGGCTGACGCCACACGAAGCTGGCGCTCAGGCAGCCGCGTTCCGAGCGCACGGCCTACGGCGATCGCGAGCACGTCAGCAGCGACCATGCCGAGGGTCGAGCCGAGGGTCACGCCCCAGAAACGCGCCCAGCCGCCAAGGTCAGCGTCTTGCACCACGCCGATCCGGGCGAGCACGTCTGAAAGCCCGACCCCCGCGCTCCGCAGCGCCTCGAGCAGCGCTTTGCCAGGATCGGCCGCGATGGCCATCGTCATGATCTGCGTCTTGTCCCCCAGTTCCGCCAAGAAGAACCCTGCAGCGCACGCAAGAACCGGACCGAATCGCGCGAACTTGCCGTCTTCGGCCTCGCTCTCGTCGAGGTCGTCGCCGCGAAGCGTCCACACGCCGAAGCCGACGAACAGCAGCCCCGAGATCCATCCCAGCAGCTCGTCGGGCAAGAGCGTCCCGAGCCCCTGGCCCACGGCGACGGACGCGAAGTGCACCACGAACGTGGACAGCGCAAGCCCCGCGACCACCTGCCACGCCTTGAAGCGCGAGGCCAGCACGAGCGCGAGCAGCTGCGACTTGTCGGCGAGCTCGCCGACGAAGATGAGCACGAACGCGACGACGAAAACGAATGCCACCAGGTCCTCCTGCGAGCACCCTGCGCCACGAGAAAGCGGGCGGTCCCGCATCGGAACCGCCCGCCTGTGTGGCGACCGGAGGGTCTAGAGCTTGCGGACGTTGCTCGCCTGGAGCTTCCCGTTCTGGCCGGTCGTGATCTCGAAGGTCACGGCCTGACCCTCTTCGAGGGTCTTGAAGCCCTCCATCTGGATCTCGCTGTAGTGGACGAAGAGGTCGTCACCGTCCTCCCGCGAGATGAACCCGTAGCCCTTGTCCGGATTGAACCACTTGACCGTTCCCTCTGGCATGCACTTCCGTCCTTCCACCCCATGCGGGGCCACGCTCGTGCGACGTGTCTGCCGCCCTGAGGCGCTCGCGTGCGCGGCTCGTGTGACGGGCGTGCGTGCTCGTGGCGCTTGCAGGTGTGACAAACCGTCTCGCAACAACCTTGGGCTTTCGCCCACTCCGGCCACGATGGTAGCACAAGCCAGCAGGATGCAAGAGCGGGTTCAGGCCGAACGCGCTCGTTCTTTCCGGAGCACGAGCACGAGCGCGATCAAGGCCAGACCGAGCCCGGCCGCAGCAGCGATCACCACGGCGTTCCCGCTCGTCGCCGCACCGCCCTGAGCCGCCGCTCCATCGGACCGCACATACCGCACCGAGACATCGAACTTCTGGCCAGCGGCCAGGCGCACCGGAGCGAGCACGTACAGCGTCTCGCCGGCATCGTTGCGTCGCGGCTCTCCGACTGGCTTCGGCGAGATCTCGATGTCCCTCGCCCCTGCCTCCACGACGACAGAGAACGTGTAGGTGCCCTCTTCGGCGGCGTTGACCCACGCAAGCGTCGATTCCACCCGCTGGCCGCGGACGCGCGGCTCGCCGACGGTCGCCTCGACCTGTGCGATGGGCTTCTGCTCGAGGCGGAAGATCGCAGCGAGAGCGCCAGCCGTCGGCACGACGGAAGGCTGCCGGAATGGATCGTCTGCCGGATTCCCGCCGAGGATCTCTCCGCTCCACAGCACCTGGGCGCCCGCGGGCAGCGGCACCGTGACGGTCGCAGGCAGGCCCGTCTCGGGAGACAGCACCACGTTGACGATGACCTCAGACGAGCCCGTCTGTCCGACCGGCAGGAACTGCACCTGGTACTCGGAGACGCGCGCATACGCAACAGCGGGCGCGAGCACTGCCGCGGCCAGCGCCAGCGCCGTCAGCGCGACGACCCACGCATTCTTCGCCTTCATCGGCTCGCCTCCTCGGCAGCGGTCACGGTGTTCGCCATGAGCATCGCGCGCGTCATCGGCCCGACACCGCCGGGCACGGGCGTGATAGCGCTCGCGACCGGCGCGACAGCATCGAAGTCAACGTCGCCGACGAGACCGGATTCGACGCGGTTGATGCCGACGTCGATGACGACGGCCCCTGGCTTCACGTACGACGCGTCGATCATCTTCGCGCGGCCGATGGCAGCCACCAGGATGTCCGCCTCCCGGCACACGGCCGGCAGGTCCACGGTCTTCGAGTGGCAGACCGTGACGGTCGCGTCGGCCTGCAGGAGCAGCAGCGCCATCGGCTTGCCGACGATGACCGAGCGCCCGACGACCACGGCCCGCTTGCCGCGCGGGTCGATCTCGTAGGCGCGCAAGAGCTCCATCACGCCCGCAGGCGTGCACGCGTGCAACGCCGGAAGCCCTCTGACGAGCCGTCCGATGCTCTGAGGATGGAACCCGTCGACGTCCTTCTCCGGAGCGATGCGCGCGATGATGGCCTCCGCATCGAGCCCCGCGGGCAGCGGGAGCTGCACCAGGATGCCGTGGACGGCCGGATCGGCGTTGAATCGGTCGATGAGCGCTTCGAGCTCTGCCTGCGGCGTGTCCGCCGGCAGACGCACATCGAAAGAACGGATGCCGACCTCGGCGCAGTCCCGCTCCTTCATGTCCACGTACGCGCGAGAGGCAGGATCGTCGCCGACCAAGACGACCGCGAGCCCTGGCTCGACGCCGCGCGTCTTCAAAGCAGCGACGCGTTCGGCGACGCGCGCCTTGACGTCAGCAGCCACCTTCTTGCCGTCGATGATGACAGGTGCCACGCTCACTCCTCCGTCTCCGGTCGTCACGACAGTCCGACGACGTTGCCGTCCGCGTCGATGTCGATGTGCTCGCCCGCCGGCCTGCTCGGCAGGCCAGGCATCGTCATGATGTCGCCGCACAGCGCGTACACGTAACCTGCGCCCGCGGACAGCCGCACGTCCCGCACGGGCAGCCGCCAGCCGCTCGGACACCCTTTGGCCTGCGGGTCGTGCGTGAGCGACAGGTGCGTCTTGGCCATGCACACCGGCAGCCGCTTGTACCCCATCGCAGCGTACGTCGCAAGCGCCCGCTCTGCGGCAGGCGCGAAGTCGACGCCGCTCGCGTTGTAGATGCGCGTCGCGATCGCCTCGATCTTCTCGCGTGGCGTGAGCCCGTCCTCGTACGTGAGCGCAAACGCGCTCTCGCAGTCCCACGCGCGCGCGATCGCCTGAGCGAGCTCGACTCCGCCGGCCCCTCCGTCAGCGTGCATGGTGTGGACGACCGCGCTGCACGCGCCCGCCTCGAGCGCGGCGCGCCGGATGAGCTCGTGCTCGGCGTCGGTGTCCGCAGGGAACCGGTTGATCGCGACCACGACCGGCACACCGAAGGAGCGTACGTTCTCGATCTGCTTGCGGAGGTTGCACAGGCCTTCTTCGACCGCGTCGAGGTCTTCTGAGAGCAGCCCAGGGTCGAGCGGCTGCCCTGGCTTGATCGAGAACCGTCCTGAGTGCGCTTTGATGGCCCGCACGGTGCACACGAGCACGGCGGCGTCCGGCTTCAGACCCGATGCGCGGCACTTGATGTTGGCGAACTTCTCGAACCCGAGGTCGGCACCGAACCCGGACTCGGTGATCACGACGTCCGCGAGGCCGAGGCCGATGCGGTCCGCGATGACAGACGAGTTGCCGTGCGCGATGTTGCCGAACGGGCCGGCGTGCACGAGCACTGGCCCGCCTTCGAGGTTCTGCACGAGCGTGGGCTTGATGGCGTCCTTCATGAGCACCGTCATGGCGCCTGCCACCTTCAGGTCTTCAGTGGTGACCGGACGGCCCTCTTTGGTGGAGGCGACGACGATCCGCCCGATGCGGACCCGCAGGTCGTGCAGGTCCTCGGCGAGCGCGAGAACGGCCATGAGCTCGCTTGCCGCCACGATGTCGAAACCCGTCTGGCGAGGCACGCCGTTCGCTCGTCCCCCGAGGCCAACGACGACGTCGCGCAGAGCGCGGTCGGAGACGTCCACCACACGGCGCCATGAGATCGAGTGAGGGTCGATGCCGAGCCGGTTGCCGTGGTGGATGTGGTTGTCGATGAAGGCCGCGCACAGGTTGTGGGCCGCCGCAACGGCGTGCGCATCGCCCGTCAGGTGGAGGTTCAAGTCCTCCATCGGCACGACTTGCGCGTACCCGCCGCCCGCAGCGCCGCCTTTGATGCCGAACACCGGCCCGAGCGACGGCTGACGGATGGTCGAGACCGCGCGCATGCCGATGCGCCGGAACGCCTGACCGAGGCCGATCGTCGTGAGGGTCTTGCCCTCCCCCAGCGGCGTCGGAGTGATGGCCGTGACGACCACGTACTTGCCCACCGCCGTCTCGCGAGCGCGAGCGAGAGCCCCGAGCGAGACCTTGGCCTTGTCGCGGCCGTACGGCTCGACCTCATCAGGGCGCACGCCGAGTTCGGCTGCGACCTCTTCGATGGGACGCAAGTGCGCACGGCGCGCGATCTCGATGTCAGACTGCATGCAGCTCCTGAGCGGACGGGTTTCCGGCGAGCGCAAGTGTACCGCACGCGACCGGCTCACACGCAGGCGTCGCGCTCCTTGACGACCTCGAGCACCCGCTTGAACTCCTCCGTACCTGCCTGCCCGACCATCTCGTACAGGACCTGCTCGACTGTGGCAACCTCCACGCCGTGCTGCCGAAGACGCGCCAGCGCCACCTCGCGGTCGACATCGCGCCGCGAGCACACGGCGTCAGCGACGACCACCGGACGGAGCCCCTGGTCCACCATGGACAGCGCGGTCTGCGTGACGCAGATGTGCGCCTCCATTCCGCACAGCACGGGCCGGCTGCGGCCCGCGGTGCGCAGCGCCACCACGAACGCAGGCTCCGCCATGCAGTCGAACGCCAGCTTGTCCACGACGGGCTGCCCTGCGAGCGCCTCGGAGATCTCAGCGACGATCTCGCCAATGCCTTTCGGGTACTGCCTCGTGGCGATCACCGGCACGTCCAGGACGCGCGCGCCGCGCGCGAGCGCTCTAACAGCGGCTGCTGTCTCGACCCTCCGCGGCATCGCAGCAGCGAGCCGCTCCTGCACATCGATGACGACCAGAACGGTCTCGCTCCTCGAGATCCGACCGAGCGCCGGGCTGTACGCACTGTTCACGCCTCTCGCCCCCTCTTCCTGGGTATGAAGTCCCGTGACGCGCACGATAGCAAGCAACGGAAGGAGAACGCCATGCCAGACGCACCCGCGCTCGGCCCGATCAACCTGATCGCCGATCGAGCCTCAGCAGGCGACTTCGAGAAGAAGCACACGCCGTACATCGAGGTCGAACGGCACGAGGACGGCACAATCACGGCCACGGTCACCGTGGGCTGGGACGTCCCGCATCCGAACCAGCCCGACCACTACATCACGTGGATCGAAATCCACGCCGACGGCGCCCCCGTCGCACGCTTCGACTTCGTGCCAGTCGTATCGTGGCCGACGGTCTCCGTCAAGCTATCGCTCGACCCCGGCACGACGCTGCGGGCCGTCGAGCACTGCAACCTGCACGGGCTATGGGCTTCGGAGATCGTGGTCTGAGGCGGCCCGCTCCTCGGCCTCGCGCCGGAGCGTCGAACGGACGCCCAGGAACGTCCCGACCGCGATGATGGCGAGGCCGAGCAGGATGCCCGGCAGCGTCTCGCTCGTGATCATCTGACACCTCCGTGGAAGGAGCCGCCCCGAAGGGCGGCTCCTCCATCGTAGCGCATCTCGCGGCTAGGGCTCTCACCAGAGCAGATCCGCGACCGCATTGGACACCGCAGCGGTCACCGCTCCCGGACCGCCGATCACCTGAAGCTTCAGGATCTCGGCGCTGTGAGCCTCGATCGCGTCCTTCGTCTCGGCGCTCAGCACCGTCGGTTCGGTGAGCAGGAGCAGCCCGCCGCCTTCGCCTATCGCGACGCCGCCAGTGAGCGCATCGGGGAAGTTGCGCCCGGTCGCAAGGCCGACGACCTCGCCCCACGCGCCCCAGCCGTGAGCGCCCGCCGCTTCTGCAAGCGCCACGGCGGTAGCGTAGCGGTTCGCGCCCCAATGCCGGGCGATTGTCAGCCCGCTCGGCAGCTGGTTCACCACCGTGTCCGAGACCGCACCCGTCCCACCGACGACCTGCACGCTGTCGAGCGGAAGGTCCCCGATGACCGACTGCGTCGCAGCAGGCAAGGAGTCACGTTGCGTGAGCAGCACTGGGAAGCGCGTCTCGTACGCATACGGCGATGCCGCGACACCGTCGGCGAAGTCGTCGCCTCGCACCAAGAAGACGCTCTGGACGGGACCGCCGGTCAACGCCTGCACTTTGCGCGCGACTGCCGCTGCCGTCTCGTAGCGATCAGCGCCGGCGACGCGCTCGACGTCGACTCCAGGAAGCGCATCCACCGCGTTCTTCACGGCTTCGGAGATCGCACCGGCGCCGCCCACGACGTACACCTTCGTCGCGCCGAGCCTGACGATCTCGTCGCGCACCTGCGTGAGCAGGGTCGTCGGCTTCGTCAGCAAGACCGGGCCTGTGACAGCTCCGGCCAGCGCAGATGCGCTCAACGCGTCCGGGAACTTCTCGCCCGTGGCGAGCACGACGGCCGGTGCGCTCTCGAACGTCTGCTGGCTCACTGCGACCGCAGTGTCGTACCGCGTGTCGCCCATCGCCCGGACGACCGCGTCCGTCGTCGCGAACGACAGCGTCGTCGAGAGCTCGTCGCCGTCGCGTGCCAGCGCGGTGTCGATCTCTATCAGGTACTCGGTCGATGATGCGAGCACCTCCGTGGGCGTGAGCCTCACCACGCCGGCGTCAGCGTCCACCTCGAGGTCGAAGGGCACGCTCTGTATGCCGTCCGTGAGCGTGAAGGTGTCGAGACCGATGCCGGCCGGGTCGAGCCGCTTGCTGAACTGGATCTCGATGACCGGCGTCGGCGTCGTCGCCGGCTCAGAGGGATTCGGCGTGTAGCGTTCGACCTCGAACGGGTACGCCAGCGTCACCGGCACTGCGATCGCGCGCGGCGCCTCGACAGGACCGACGTACACGACTCCCTCGAACACACCCTCGCGCTCGGGCAGGTCGCTACGGTCTTTCGTCCACTCCACGGTGAGGGGGACGTTCTGGCCCTCGACCAGCGGCCCGGCCGGAACACCGGTCACCACGAGGTCGCCACCCGCAGGCGCCGACAACATCATCGTGAAGGTGTCGGTCCCCGAAACGCTGTAGCCGTAGACGTCGATGATGTAGTCTCCGTTCGCAGGCGCCTCGATGCGGACGTGCTCATCGCCTGACGCTGTCTCGGAAGCGCCGACCAGCTCCCACGTGCTCCCTGTCCAGTGGTACACATACAGGTCGATATCCGATCCGCCGGCCGCAGATACCGCCACGTCGACGTAGGCGGCGTCCTGCAACACGAAGTCGTAGTACCAGTCCTCGCCCTGCGTGATGTCGGCCTCGACCTGCACGCGCCTCGACAAACCGTACGGCTCGACTGCAAGTCCGTTGAGCGCCATCGTCGTCGCGAAGTTGAGCTGGGCCGTGCCTGACGGGGCGCTGTCGCAGATGTCGAGGGCGGACGGGTCGATGCCCACGACGCCGGCTTCGCCGGAGACCGGCTCACGCCAGGTCTCCCCTGACCACACCACGCTGTGCAGCATGATCTGGTTGAGCCCGCGCTCCAGCGGACCGGCGACCCACTCCTCGGTGGTCCCGGTGTTCGTCTGCCAGAGCCAGATGCCGGCCCCGACGTTGTTGTTCGCCGAGCCGCCCTTGAGCTCCATGCCGTGCGGGCCGAATACCGTCGGATCGCCCGACGACCAGCCGTCGTCGGCCGGGCCGTAGAGCAGCGTGTCGATGTCCGTGTCGACCTGCTGGACTGTGTCCGGCCACGTCGTCTTCACGAGCCAGGTCGCGCCGGGCGGCAGCGGGTGCTCGTCTGACACGTCGGCCATGAAGAAACGCCAATCGCCAGACTCCGCCCGCCAATTCCAGTCCTGGTACCCGGACATCAGGTAGTTCGAGTACAGCGGGCTCGGGTCTTGGGAATCGAGCGACTGCGCCGGCCTGAGCGAGGTCGGACCCATGCCGCTCACGTCGCCGAACGAGAAGTTCGGCGTATCAGATGCGACGGTGATGAGCACCGGCACGACCGTGTCGATCGGGTTCCCGCCGCGGTTCGAGCTGATCACGAACGCCCCCTCGTAGAACCCGGGCCTCGCGTCGGCCGGAACCGTCAGACGCACCGGCACGGTCGCCTGGCCCGCTGTGACATCGAACGGAGCGGCTTCCGCGTCGGAGCTCAGCCACGGATGGTCGGCCTCCTTGTACAGCTCCACCACGAGCTGTATCTGCACCGTCCTGGCCGCCGTCGCGTCGTACCGGTGCTGGATCCCCAGGAAGATGCCGTCGTGCATCCGCTCGACGGGGTTCTGGACACGGATCTCCTGGCTGTTCCCGAAGTTGTTGGCGTACGTGAACCGCATGTACTCGCCAGAGTCCATCTCGCCAGGATCGACGTAGCCGTCGCTGTCCGCGTCGTTCCACAGCTTGCCGTCCTCGTCCTGGTCCTTCCAGTCGTACGCCAGCAGCCGCGTCGTGTTGTGGGTCGTGCCGTTGGTGTTGAACTCTCCCGTCGGAGCGAACTCGGAAAACGGCACGGCAAGACGGACCACCATCAAATCAGGGTCGTAACCGTTCACGAAGTCGGTCAGGTTCTGCAGCCAGTCCGGCCGGTTGAAGTCGTACGGCGACTCCTTGGCGCCGTCGAGCTCGACGAACATCGACGTCGCCGCCAGCGGCTCCAGCGTCTTGTCCGACACCGTGACCTCGACGTCTTCGTCGCTTTGGGTCGTATTGGTGAGCGTGAGCGTTCCGTCGTACGTGTGCCCTGGGTAGACGACGCTTGGGAACGACGGGTAGACGTCGCCGCGGTAGTCGCCAGGATACCACTGGCTCGGCGCGACCTGGACGCCGCCTTCGCCGGTGATGATGTCGATCGACTTCTTCGCATCCACCATGCCGGCGCCCTGGACGGCCGGGTCGTAGCCGAGGTCCCGCGCTCCGGCCATCAGCAGGCCGCGCGCCTCCTCATACGTCGGGAACCGGCCGAAGCGCTGCTTGAACGCGTCGTAGATGAGCGCCATGTTACCCGCTGCGACCGGGCACGAGCGGCTCGTGCCACCCCACACGACCCACGACCGCCAACCGTCCCAGGCGCCTTGGTTGAGCGCCATCGCGCCCGAAGAGTACGCGCCGTCCGCCACGACCGCCGGCCCTGTGTGGCCCATCGCTGACGGGCCGCGGTTCGACCACGGGATGACGTCACCGATCGTCACCTGATCTGCGTCGTAGATCGAGTCCCAGCCGCCGCAGGCGCCCATCTGGGTCGATGCGCCGATGCCGATGCCGGTGGACGGCGTCGGCGGCGCATTCGTCCCGTATCCTGGCGCGCCGTTGCCCGTCGAGAACAAGAAGGCCACGTTCGGGTTGACGTAGGTGTTGAGCGCAGTGACGTACCGGGATGGGTAATCCCACTCGTCGGCGTCTTCCGCAGACTCGCCGTACGAGTTGGAGACGATGGGGATCTCGTCGCCGGTGCCCGCCTCCATGTCAGCACCGAACGCCGCATAGTCGTACGCGAGCAGCGTCGAGGTGAAGAAGTTCCAGTAGATGTCGGCGAACGCCACGACCTTGGAGTCCCGAGCCGCACCTTGCACCATGCCGTCGCCGCCGCCGGTCGGCGTCTTGAACGGCGGGTAGACGCCGCCGTCCATGATCGCGTCAGACGGCCCGTCGGTGACGCCCTGGCCGACGACGTTGCTCGCGCACAGCGTGCCGTGGTTCTCGTCGAGGTTCAGGGCGCCCATGAAGCACACCATGTCGCCGCTGCCGGGAACCGGGGCGCCCGGGTCGTGCCCGCCGATCAGGAACTCGAACCCTGGCGGCTGGTGCTCCCCGTCGGCGATCCAGTAGACGGTGCCGCCGGACAGGTCAGCGTAGCCGTCAGGACCGAAGGTGTCGGCCTCTGAGTTCCAGAAATCCAGATACGAGGTGGGCGACTCGATGGTGCAGGGCTTCTCATAGGAGAAGTCGTAGTCCATCCACACGTCGACGTAGACGGTGTCGTACACGCCTGGAGTCGTCTCGTCCGAGATGAGCACCAGCGGGAACTCGGTCCACCCGCTCATCCACGCGTACAGGTTCTCGTCCCACAGATAACCGACGTGATAGACGCCCGAGAGGCTCGTGCCGGGAGTGATGATGTCCTTGCCATCGAAGGCCGGCTCGGCCTCTGTGATGGTCGCGCTCGTGTCAGACCACCACGTCTGACCATCCGCGACGAACGACGTGCCGTAGTAAACGTCGTACGCGTACAGCAGAGCCGAGAAGGGGTCGAACGCCTCCGGCCATCCGTAGTACGGCGAGGCCGGATCGTCCACGACCGCGTACGTGCCCTGCAGGTCCGGGTGTGCGAAGTCCACGCTGTCGTCGGCGACGGCGACCTTCACGCCCGCACCTGTGTAGCCGGCGTCCCACGCAGCCGCCGAGTTGTGCCCGCGCGGCGACACGTCGAACCACCCTGTCGCACCGCCACCATCGTACGATGCGTCGGCCCCGCGCAGGACGGCGTCTTTGGTGGAGAACGCCGTGCGCGCGGGCCGCACCTGCGCGCCGTCCGAGTCGAAGAGCGAACGGAACTCCTTGAACGCACCCGCCTTCGCCGCAGCCGCCAGCCGCGCTTTCGCCGCCTTCGCCGCCGCAGCGCGCTGCGCCTTGCTCGGAAGCGTCTTGTCAGGGATCGGCGGGGGCGTCTTGCGGCCATTGTCGTAGACCTTGGCGACACCCTTTGTGGTCGCCACCTTCACCAGCGACCGGACCTTGGCCCGCCCCGCGTACAGGTCGTGCTTCGGATCGGCGCGAAGGGCGATCTTCAGCGGCATCTGGAGCTCGCGCGGCGGCTTCACGCCCTTCGCGACGAGCACGGCCACGTCGACTAGCGCGTCGCGGTCTTTCGAAGACTTCGCCTTCGCGACCTTGTCGCGAAGCGTCGCGTCGAGCCGCTCGCCAGCGAGGTCGAACAGCGCCGTAGCACTTCCTGCCGCCGTCGCGCCGCTCGGCGGCGCAGCCGCCCGCCGGGGCGCTGCGCTTGCAAAGCCAGGCCCTGCAAGGCTCGCCACCAAAGCGATCGACACGAATACGCCGAGGAACCGCTTGGATGGACGATGACTGCGCGCCATACGCCCTCCCCCTTCCCTCCGAGACGCCGCAATGCGACGTCGATCACGTGGCGCGGGCGAGACCGCTCGCGTCGAGCACCGTGATTCCGAGTATGGGGAGCAGGAGCGGCGGAGTGCAAGGAAGCAGCGACGGGCGGTCGCTCCAGCCGTGCGAACGGCTTCAGAAGAGGCCGTCCTGTGCAGGATGGCCGGGCGCGACGATCCCGAGGTGCTCGAAGGCGCGCGGCGTCGCCTGGCGGCCTTTCGGCGTGCGCGCCAGCATGCCGAGCTGCAGCAGGTACGGCTCGTACACGTCTTCGAGGGTGTCCGGCTCCTCGCCAACGGCGGCGGCGAGCGTCCCCAAGCCGACCGGCCGACCGCGGAACGTCGTCGTGAGCGCATGCAGGATCGCCACGTCCATCTTGTCGAGCCCCATGTGGTCGACTTCGAAGAACGCGAGCGCCTCGGCCGCCACGTCCTCGGTGATGGTCCCGTCGTGCCGCACCTGCGCGTAGTCCCGCACGCGCTTGAGCAGGCGGTTGGCCAGCCGCGGCGTGCCGCGGGACCTGCGCGCGATCTCGCCGGCGCCATCTTCGGTGATGCGCACGCCGAGGATAGCCGCGCTGCGCTTGACGATGGCCGCCAACTCTTCTGGCGCGTAGTAGTCGAGCCGGAACGACATGCCGAACCGGTCGCGAAGCGGGCTCGACAGCAGCCCGGTGCGCGTCGTCGCTCCGACGAGCGTGAAGCGCGGAAGGTCGAGCCGAAGCGAGCGCGCCGCCGGACCCTTGCCGATGACGATGTCGATGGCGAAGTCCTCCATCGCCGGATAGAGCACTTCCTCGACGACGCGGTTGAGGCGGTGGATCTCGTCGATGAAGAGCACGTCGCGCTCTTCGAGGTTCGTGAGGATCGCCGCGAGGTCGCCCGGGCGCTCGATGGCGGGGCCGCTCGTCGTCCGGATGGTCACGCCAAGCTCGTTGGCGATGACGCCCGCGAGCGTCGTCTTGCCGAGCCCTGGCGGCCCAGAAAGCAGCACGTGGTCGAGCGGCTCGTGCCGCGCGCGCGACGCCTCGATGAGCACCGCCAGGTTGGCCTTGACGGTCTGCTGCCCGAGGTACTCGTCCAGCGTGCGCGGCCTGAGCGTGCGGTCGATCTCGAGGTCGTCCTCGGTGTGCTCCGCCGCGACCAGCCGCTCCGTGCGCTCGAGCGCGTCGTCCGCTTCCCAGACGCTCATTTGAAAGACCGCCTCGCCATCACACGCCGCCCCCCAGCCGGCGCAGCCCGTGCTTGAGGGCGGACTCCGCGTCGTCCGGAGGCCCGTCGTAGCCTTTAAGCGCCGTCGCCACCTCCGCGGCGGAGAATCCCATCGCCAGGAGCGCCTGCTCGGCCTCCCGCACGCCGGTTGACGGAGCAGCGGCCGCCTCGCGGACTCCCGCGCTCCCGAAGCGGTCCTTGAGGTCCACGACGATGCGCTCCGCGGTCTTCTTGCCGATGCCCGGCACGCTCGCGATGAACGCGGCGTCCTCGCGTGCGACGGCGTCCAGCAGCGCCTCAGGTCTGAGCGCCGAAAGCGCCGCCAGAGCGACTTTCGGTCCCACGCCGCTTACGGACAGGAGCGCCAAGAACACCTCGCGCTCGAGCGGCTCCGCGAACCCGTACAGAGACAGCTCGTCCTCACGCACGTGCAGGTGCGTCAGCACCGACGCCTCCCGGCCCTCGGCAGGCAGGGCCGCGACCGCCGACGTCGACATGAGCACGCGGAACCCGACGCCGCCGACGTCGATGACGCAGCCGCTCGCGTCTTTCGCGACCACGCGCCCTGTGAGCGACGCGATCACCGGACAACCTCCTGCATGCGTGCGGCAGCCCGCGCGTGCGCGTGGCAGATCGCGGCCGCGAGCGCGTCGGCGGCGTGATCGGGGGCCGGCACGTGGTCCAGCCCGAGCAGCACGCGCACCATGTAGCCGACCTGCTGCTTCTCAGCGCTGCCCACGCCCACGACGGCGTCCTTGATCTGCGCGGGGCTGTACTCGCCCAGCGCAAGCCCCTTCTCCGCGAGTGCGAGCAGCGCGACGCCCCGCGCCTGCCCGGTCGCGAACGCGGAGCGCGCATTCGAGCCGAAATACACGCTTTCGATGCCACACTCGGCGGGAGCGTACCGGTCGATGACCGCGACGAGCGTCTCGTGGATGCGCGAAAGCCGCTCGGGCAGCCCGTCGGAAGCGTCGGTGGTGACGCACCCGTACGCCAGGCACCTCAGGCGCGTGCCGGCCTGTTCGATGATCCCCCAGCCCGTGTTGGCGAGCCCGGGGTCGACGCCCAAGATGATCACCAGCGCTCCACGATCCGCCCAAGACCGAACATATGTTCAGGGGCAGGATAGCACCCGGGACCGACAGGCGCTACTGCTCGTCAAGCGCCGCGGCAAGCTCCTCGGTGAGCTCCATGTTGTGGTAGACCTCCTGGATGTCGTCGTTGTCCTCCAGGACGTCTACCAGCCGCAGGACCTTCTTCGCGGTCTCGACGCTCACCTTGACCGGCGTCTTCGGCCGCATCGAGAGCTCCGCGCCTTTCACGGGAACGCCGGCCGCGACCAGCGCGTCGCGCACCCGCGCAAGATCGGCAGGCTCCGTGGTGACGACGAACTCCTCGTCGTTGTCTTCCAGGTCGTTGCCGCCCGCGTCCGCGACCAACAGCAGCAGCTCCTCTTCGTCGGGCGCGCCCGCTTTTTCGATGACGATCTCGCCCACGCGCTCGAATTGGAACGCCACCGCACCGGCTCCCGCCAGGTTCCCGCCGGCCCGCGTGAAGGCGGAGCGCACGTCCGCCGCCGTGCGGTTGCGGTTGTCCGTCAGCGCCTCGATGTAGATAGCGACACCGTCGGGGCCGTATCCCTCGTAGACGATCTCCTCGTAATTCGCGGCATCGGCGCCGGCGCCGAACGCCTTGTCAATCGCAGCCTGGATCTTGTCCTTCGGCATCGAGTAGCCGCGCGCCTTCTCGACGGCCGCGGCAAGCTGCGCGTTGTTCTCGGGATTCGGGTCGCCGCCGAGCTTGGCCGCGACCGTGATCATGCGCGAGAGCTTCGAGAACAGCGCGCTGCGCTTCGCGTCCTGCGCTGCCTTGCGGTGCTTCGTGGTCGCCCACTTGGAGTGTCCAGACATCGTCCCGTCCCTTCGCTGAAGCCGCCTACGAGGCGACGACTTCGTCAAGGAAGAACTTGTGCACGCGCGGGTCGCCGGTGAGCTCCGGATGGAAGGTGGTCGCCATCGTGCCGGCTCCACGCGCCGCCACGATGCGCCCGTCGTGCATCGCGAGCGCCTCGACGCCCTCGCCGATGCGCTCGATCCACGGCGCGCGGATGAACACGCCGCGGAACGGCCCGCCTGGAAGGTGCTTGAACTCGAGGTCCGCCTCGAACGAGTCCACCTGGCGTCCGTACGCGTTGCGCCGGACCTCGATGTCCATGAGCCGGAGCGGCTCTTGGTCCGGAAGCGCGTCGATGATGCGCTCGGCCATCAGTATCGCTCCGGCGCAGGTCCCCCACACGGCCATGCCCGCTCCGTGCTGCTGACGGATCGCGTCGTAGAAGCCGTACGCGGACATGAGCTTGCTGATGGCGGTCGACTCGCCGCCCGGGATGATGAGCGCGTTCAGGTCGCCCATCTGCTCGGGCTTGCGCACGGCGACGGCCGAGACGCCGAGCGCCTCGAGCGTCATGATGTGCTCGCGGAACGCCCCCTGAAGCGCCAAGACGCCGACGCGCACGCTACCAGCCCCGCTCCTGCATGCGCTCGGCCTCGGGGATCTCCGAGATGTTGATGCCGACCATCGGCTCCCCGAGGTCGCGCGAAACGCGCGCGATCACGTCCGGGTCGTCGTAGTGCGTCGTGGCCTCGACGATAGCGCGGGCCCGCTTGGCCGGGTCGCCGCTCTTGAAGATGCCGGAGCCGACGAACACGCCGTCGCACCCCAGCTGCATCATCATGGCCGCGTCGGCAGGCGTCGCGATGCCGCCGGCGGAGAAGTTGACGACCGGCAGCTTGCCGTTCTCGGCGACCCACTTCACGAGCTCGTAGGGCGCCTGGAGATCTTTGGCCGCCGCGTACAGCTGCTCCGGCCGCAGCCCCTTGAGCCACGCGATCTGGTCGGTGAGCGTCCGCATGTGCCGCACCGCCTCGACCACGTTGCCGGTCCCAGGCTCGCCTTTGGTGCGCAGCATCGCGGCGCCCTCGGCGATGCGGCGAAGCGCCTCGCCCAAGTCCCGGCAGCCGCAGACGAACGGCACGGTGAACTGCCACTTGTCGACGTGGTGCTCCTCGTCAGCGGGCGTGAGCACCTCGGACTCGTCGATGTAGTCCACGCCGATCGCCTGCAGGACCTGGGCCTCGACGAAGTGGCCGATCCGGCACTTCGCCATCACAGGGATCGACACCGCGTCCATGATCTCCTGGATCTTCGCGGGGTCGGCCATGCGCGCCACGCCGCCCGCCGCCCTGATGTCGGCGGGCACGCGCTCGAGCGCCATCACGGCGACTGCGCCCGCGTCTTCGGCGATACGCGCCTGCTCGGCCGTGACGACGTCCATGATGACGCCGCCCTTGAGCATCTCGGCCAGACCGGTCTTGACCCGCAGGGTGCCGGTCTGGGGTGTGGTGTTCTCAGTCACCGCGTCGTGCTCCTTCGTCTCGGGATCCAGAAGCGTTCCGCCCCGTCGAGCGGACAATAGATTGTACCCGTGCCCGACTGCCCTCACAATGCGCCGGGCGGCTCACCGCAGCGTGATGTCGATGGAGGGCTGTATGACCTGGATCCAGGTGTTGCCTGGCGCCAGCAGGATCGGCTTCCCGTCTTCGCCCACGAACCGGGGCGGGGCGCCCTTCGTCGCGGTCCAGGTCCCGTCGAACCTCTGCCCATCGCGGAACACCGTGCACATGCCGGTGCCCTCCAGCACGATCTCGTACGTCGTCGACCCGACGACGTCGTGGCTGGCCGGCACGTGCTTCGCGCGGATGACGACCACGTTGCGCGCGGCGATCTGCTTGCCGGTCCCCTTGTCCATGTGCTTCGCGCCGTTGTTCTCGCGCAGATACAAGCGCGTGGACGGGTCATACGTCCAGCGCACCTTGTTCGCAGGAGAGAACGGGATGAAGATCCCTGTGACGGTCGGCGTGGCGTCCGACGTCCGCCGGTCGAAGAGCAGCCCCTCGACGCTCATCGTCTCTGGCATCGAGCGCCGCTTCGCTTCCTCCCGCACCTTCGCGAGCACCACGTATAGGTTGTGCGGGGCCGGACGGTCCTTCGCGCGGAAGTACGGATACGACACGCCCGCGTCCTGCGACAGGTTCTCCGAGATCGCCGAACGGATGCGCGCGTTCACGCTCGTGCTAGCGCCGGAGAACACGAAGAGCGCCCGGTACTGCGGGACGATGTAGAGGTCCGACAGCCGCGCGCTCCGGACAGGACCGACCACCTCGGGCTCCTTGGAATGGAACAGCGCGTTGAAGCGTGTTATGCCGCCCTCCGCCACGCTCTCGTACACGACGTCGGCGAGCGAGAGGTTGGTCTGCGGACGAGCCGCCGGCGAGTTCTCGATCTTCACCGAGATCACGCGCCGCAGGACCGCGTCCGCGCTCGGAGCCTCTTCGCCGGTGAGCGGCCAGCGCGGCGGCTCGGGCGGCTTCGGCACCGCCCGCTCGCGCTCGACCTTCGGCCAGAGCGACACCACGACCGGCGCAGCCGGCTTGCACCCCGAAAGCGCGACGGCCGCGGTGACGGCTACGAGAAGCGCTGCTGCGATTCGACGCTGCACTGGCACCATCCTCCTTGTCCCTGCGCAAGTCTAGGGAGCGCACGGCCCTGGGTCAACGCGCGTGACGGGCGGACCCGTGCGCCGTAGAATCGCCGTGTGCCGTCCGCTTGAGGAGCCGTCATGCCTTGCTATCTGCTGCACGTCCTCGAGTCGCCAGACGAGGACCCGTATGCCGACCCGGACGTCAAGGACGTGATCGGCAAGGTGCCCCAGTTCTACTGCACCAAGTGCCAACCCATCCTGCGCCTGCGTCCGAGCGACGGCGTGAAGTGCCTTCGCCGCGAGTCGCCCTGCTGGAAGCCCGGAGGACCCGACTGCCCGCAAGCCGGGCCTTAGGCTCCGCTGCCTGGCTCGCCCTGCCGGGCGGATCGACGCGCCAGCACGAGCAAGACCCCGCCTGCGACGAGCATCGGCACGCTCAGGACCTGCCCCATCGTGAACGGACCCGCCACGAACCCCAACTGGGCGTCTGGCTCCCGGAAGAACTCGACGAAGATCCGGAAGACCGCGTACAGGACGAGCAGCGTCCCGAGCATAGTGCCGTCAGGGCGCTTCGTGCGGGACATGGCGAGCAGCACGGCGAACAGCACGACGCCCTCGAGGAGGGCCTCGTACAGCTGGGAGGGATGACGAGGCAGCGGGCCGGCTCCTGGGAAGACGACGCCCCACGGCGCGTTCGTCACCCTGCCCCACAGCTCGCCGTTCACGAAGTTCGTGACGCGGCCGAGGAACAGGCCGATAGGGGCTCCGACGGCCCCCATGTCGGCCAGCCGCAGGAAGGGCACTTTCAGGCGGCGTGACGCCACCCACCCTGCGATCAGGATCCCGATGAGCCCTCCGTGGAACGACATCCCGCCCTCCCACGTCGCAAGTATCCGCTCAGGGTGCCGCAGGTACTCGCTCCCCCCGTAGAAGAGCACGTAGCCAAGGCGGGCGCCGACCATCAGCCCGATCACCGCCGCCAGCACGGCGTCGATCTCCTGGTCGACCGTCAGCCCGACCCCCCACCGCTTGTTGAGACGGTGCAGCACGAACGCGGCCAGCACGAAGCCCGCCACGTACGCGAGTCCGTACCAACGCACCTGGAGCGGGCCGATGGCGAACGCGACCGGATCGACGTCCGGGAACGCGAACGCCGCCACCCCTACATCGCCTCCAGGCGGCGGATACGCTCCTCGATCGGCGGATGGGTGTTGAACAGGGCGTTGAGAGCTCCGCCGTAGTCGCGCAGCGGGTTGTAGATGTACAGCGGCTCCGTGGCCTTGTTCGCGACGCGCAAGCGGTTGGCGTCTGCGGCGATCTTGCGAAGCGCGGACGCGAGCCCGTCAGGGTAGCGGGTCAGCAGAGCCGCATTCGCGTCCGCCAGATACTCCCGCTGACGCGAGATGGCCATCTGGATGAGCGTCGCGAAGATCGGCGCGAGCACCGCAAGCGCCAGGCCGAGCACCAAGAAGAGCGCCTGCAGCTGGCCCGCGCCCTCGCCGTCGCGCCGGCGCCCGCCGCGCCACCACAGCGACCGCAGCATCCAGTCGGACGCGAGCACGACCGTGCCCGCCAGCACGGCGGCGAGCGTCTGCACGAGCGTGTCGCGGTTCTTCACGTGCGAGAGCTCGTGGGCGATCACGCCCTCCAGCTCGAGACGGTCGAGCTTCTGCAGGAGCCCGGTCGTGACCGCGATGGCCGCATGCTCCGGATCACGGCCCGTGGCGAACGCGTTCGGCGCCGGATCGTCGATGACGTACGCCCGGGGCACGGGAAGCCCGGCGGCGATCGCGAGCCCCTCGATGGCGTTGACGAGGTACGGCTCCGTGTCGCGGTCGACCGGGCGCGCCCGGCTGAGCGTAAGCACGATCCGGTCCGAGTACCAGTACGATCCCCACGTCATCGCCACCGCGACCACGAACGCGACCAGCACGCCGCCATAGCCGACGTCGAACGCCTGGCCGAACACGTAGCCGATGGCGAGCACCAGCGCGAAGAAGACGACGATGAGCAGCGCCGTGCGGCGCTTGTTGGCCGATATCTGGTCGTACATGCTCGTGCGCTAGAACTTCACGGCGACGGGCTCGCGCGCGCCCTCTTCGATCTCGAAGTACTCGCGCTCACGGAACCCGAAGATGCCCGCGACGAGGTTCGACGGGAACACCTGGATCGCGGTGTTGTACGTCATCACGGAGTCGTTGTAGAACTGCCGCGCGTACGCGATCTTCGACTCGGTGCCAGCCAGCTCTTCCTGCAGCATCAAGAAGTTCTGGTTCGCCTTGAGGTCCGGATAAGCCTCCGCTAGAGCGAACAGGCTCTTGAGCGCGCCGGTGAGCATGTTCTCGGCGTCGCTGTGCTCCTTCACGGTCTGCGCGCTCATCGCGGCGCTCCTCGCGGCGATGACCTGCTCGAGCGTCTCGCGCTCGTGCGCAGCGTAGCCCTTGACGGTCTCCACCAGGTTCGGGATGAGGTCGTAGCGCCTGCGCAGCTGCACGTCGATCTGCGACCACGCGTTGTCGATGCGGTTGCGAAGGGTCACGAGCCTGTTGTAGATGCCGATCACGGCGAACGCCGCGACCAGCGCTACGAGCCCGACGGCTCCGATGCACGCCATGCCCATACGGTTCCTCCTTCGGGCCGGCACGTCCTGTCCGTGCGGCCTCGACGCGGTACAATCCGACGAGCGTTTGCCCCATCATCGTAGCAGAACGGCGAGGAGCTGGCGTGATACCGATCCGTGATGAGAACCCCACGCGGTCTTTCCCCATCGCGACCGTGCTGCTCATCGCGGCGAACCTCGCGGTATTCCTCTACGAAAGCGCCCTGGACCCGGCCGCGCTGCAAGCGTTCGTGTCGCGGTTCGCGCTGGTTCCGGCCCGGCTGCTTGAGGCCCCATTGAGCGGCGCAGCGCTCATGGGCCTCTTCACGTCGATGTTCCTGCACGCCGGGTGGCTCCACGTGCTCGGCAACATGCTCTACCTGTGGATCTTCGGCAACAACGTCGAAGACCGCCTCGGCACGCTGCCGTTCGTCGGCTTCTACCTCGTCTCCGGCATCGCTGCCGCGCTCGCCCAGGTGTTCGCCGCCGGCCCCGTCGCGATCCCCGTGGTGGGCGCAAGCGGTGCGGTGGCGGGGGTCCTTGGAGCCTATCTGGTGCTGTACCCGGGCGCCAGCGTGATCACGGTGATCCCGGTGTTCTTCTTCCTCGAAGTCGCGCGGCTGCCGGCGTTCCTCGTGATCGGCTTCTGGTTCTTGCTGCAGCTCGGCAACGGCGTGGCGACGCTCGGCGCAGACGTCGCCGCCCAGGGCGGAGTCGCCTGGTTCGCGCACATCGGCGGGTTCGTAGTGGGCGCCGCGATCGCGCTCGTGGTGCGCGCAAGCACGCGAAGGCGGTCTTCGTACTACGGGTGGTACTAGCGGGCGTCGACCTCTGCCAAGAAGTCCTCGACGCACGTGACTGCAGACAGCTGCCGGCGGAAGTACTCGCAGTAGGCCTCGATGGTCTGCTCGCGGCCAGCAGCCTCGTACTCATCAACCGCGTCGTCGTCAGAAGCCTCGTCGAGCCGGATGACCGCCTCGATCCGGGCCTCGGCTTCGCCGAGACGCACCAACTCCATGGCCACGCGGAACAGGTGCGGAACCTCGACCGTGGCGCGCAATGCCGACCCGCAGTGCGGGCAGATGAACACGATGTCGCAGGTGGAACGGTCGTGGAACACGACCGCCGAGACATCCTCGAGCCCAAGCTCGACCTGCCCATCGCGAGGACATATGAGCGAGAACTCCACCGTCGCCTCCTTGCTCTACGAAGATTGTACCGCGTCTCGCGGCGGTTCACGCTGTGCTAGGATGTGCGCCATGTCCGTACCGGCCGCCGAAGCCCCGCCAGCGCCTGCCTCGAAGCGGGCGCGCTTCGCCCGCGGCCTGCGTCTTGGCCTGCCGATCCTGCTCGGATACGCTCCCGTCGGCCTCACCTTCGGGATCCTTGCGCGCAAGTCGGGATTCTCCGCGTTTCAGGCGATCGCATGCTCGGCGACAGCGCTGGCCGGCGCGGGGCAGTTCATCGCCTTGTCGGTGCTTTCAGCGGGCGGCGGCGTGCCGGCGGTGCTCATGGCGACCGCCGTCGTCAACCTCCGCTACGTGCTCTTCAGCGCCGCCCTCGCGCAGTCCTTGCCGCGCGAGCCTCGGATTCTCAAGCCTGTGCTGGCGTTCACGCTCACCGACGAGACCTTCGCGGTCAACACCACCGACGCTCGCGGCTGCACCCTGGACGTCGTCTCCGCGACCGGGGTCGGCGCGATCGCATGGCTCGGCTGGGTCGGCGGGACTGCGCTCGGCGCTTTGGCTGCTGGAGCGATCGTCGATCCGTCCCGGTTCGGGGCCGAATTCGCGATGCCCGCGATGTTCACCGCGCTCCTCGCCGGCCAGATCGAGACCCGCACGCACGCCGCGGCAGCCGTCATCGCCGCGGCCGTGGCTCTGGCGTCGTCTGCGCTGCTCTCCGGATCGTGGGGGATGATAGCCGGAGCAACCCTGGGAGCGGCCCTCGCCGCGTGGTGGCTGAGATGACGACGGCGCGCGAGATCTGGGTCGTGGTCGCCGGCATGGCGGCGGCGAACTTCCTGCTGCGGTTCGCGCCTATGTCGCTGGTGTCCAGAACCCGGCTGCCCGAACCAGTCCAGCGGTGGCTGTCGTACGTCCCGGTCAGCGTCATGGCCTCGCTGGTGGCAACCGAGATCCTGCGGCCAGGAGGAACCTGGCTCATCACGATGAGGAACCCCTATCTGCTCGCCGCGGCCCCGACTGCCCTCGTGTTCGTCAAGACGCGCAGCTTCCTCGGAGCGACGCTGGCCGGTATGGTCTCGTTCCTGGCGTTCCGGGCGCTGCTCGGGTAGACTTCGCCTACCGTCATCGCCGCCGTGGGAGGATCCGTGATGCCGCTCGTCCGTCCGTTCCAAGCGATCGTCTTCGATTCATCCGCAGGTCCTGACATCACGCCCTTGGTCGCGCCCCCCTACGACGTGGTGGACGAGGACATGCGCGCGCGCCTCCTCGCCCGGTCGGAGCACAACATCGTCGCGATCGACCTGCCCGAAGGATCTCCCGACCCAGACGCACCGGACAGCAGATACCGCCGTGCAGCCGAGCTATGGCGCGCCTGGCTTGACGCTGGCGTGCTGAGGCGCGACGAGTCTCCTGCGTTCTACCTCCTCGAGCAATCCTGGGAGCAAGACGGGCGCCGGAAAGCGCGCCTTGCGCTCTTCGCCGCCGTCCGGATCCACGCGTTCGACGAAGGCGTCATCGTGCCGCACGAGCGCACCTTGCCGAAGGCGATTGCGGACCGTCTCGCGCTGACGCGTGCGTGCAGGGCCAACCTGAGCCCCGTCTTCGGCCTGTACTCCGATCCTGCCGGCGAGGCAGACGCCGTCATTCGCGCGAGCATGGGCGGCAAGCCGATGCTCGAAGCGAGCGGCGACGACGGCACGCACGCCCGGGTCTGGGCGATCAGAGACCGTCGTGCGGTCGCTGCCCTGCAGCAGATCCTGGCCGAGAAGCAGGTGTTCATCGCAGACGGACACCACAGGTACACCGTGGCGCTCGCGTACCGCGACGAACGCAGGGCGGCGGACACCGCCGCTGGCGTCGCGCCGTCCGATCCCGCGTACGATCGCGTGCTCATGGCGCTCGTGAACATGGACGACCCCGAGCTCACGGTCATGGCGACTCATCGCGTGGCCAGAGCCGCTGGCGGATTCGACGCAAGCAGGTTCCTCCAGGACCTCGCGCAGCGCTTCGAGGTCTCGCCTGTCCAGCGGGGCGATGTGCGCCCGCTCGAGTCGCTCGACCGTCCGGGATTCGTGGTGGCGCTTCCTTCCGGCGAGACCTGGCTGGCCGCCCTTCGTCCCGACGTCAACCTCGACGAGGCCATCCCGCTGCCCGTCTCGACCCATTGGAAGTCCCTAGACGTCGCAGTCCTGCAGGAACTCGTGCTGCGGCCGCTGCTCGGCATCCATCCCGACGAGCCGGAGACCTTGGATCGTCTGTCGTTCGTGAAGGACACCGCGAGCGCGTTCAGCGTCCCGGGGGGCGATGTGGCATTCATCCTTAGGCCCACGCGGATGGATCAGCTCAAGGCCGTGGCGCTCGCAGGCGAGACGATGCCGCAGAAGTCGACGTACTTCCATCCGAAGCTTCCGACCGGGCTGCTGTTCTACGACCTGTCCTGACGGCGCGTCCCCACGCCGTCCGGCCGAAGGTGCGTCAAGCGCGGACAGGCCCGGCCGAGCGGACAGATGTCGCAGCGAGGGTTCGACGGACGGCAGTGCTCGCGGCCGATAAGCCACGTCGCAAGGTCGAGGGAGCCCGGGTCCTCCGGACAGATGCGGCGCGCCGCTTCGCGCACGGCTTCCAGGGAGTCTTCGGATGCGAGTCCTGCCCGGAGGAACACGCGCCGGACGTGGACGTCGTAGGCGACGCAGCCGTCTTCGAGCCCCACGAGGTGTTTCCCGAGGTGCCGGACGAGGATCTCGGTGGCCATCGCAGCCTTCTTCTCACCGATGCCGTCGAACGCGCGAAGCCGCTCGGCCACCTCGGCGACGCGCGAGCCATCACGCCAGATGGAGCCGGCGTCGCCATCGTACTGCTCGAGCACGCGAGCCGCCGCCGACGAGACCCACCGCGGCACAGTCCTGACGAATCGGTGGAGCGCGGGGCGTGCGGCCACGGCAGAAGCGACCGCTTCACGCTCCGCTGCGAGCCGCACAAGGTCGAAGTGCCCGAGGCGCTGCGCGAGGAGCCACGGCCCGGCCCAGGCCCGTTCGGCCGGGATGCCCTGCGTGAACAACACGCCGACGAGGAAGGCTTCCGGGCGCGTCCGCACGAAGGTGTCTGCGTCAGGAACGCACGTGAATGTGCCGCCGACCTGCACGATGCCTTCGGCAGCGACCGCGCGCGCGTGCGCCTGGAGCGCGGCGCCGACCGCGCAGCTCACCGGCTGGCGCTCACCCATCGCGCCCTATCCGCGGCCCGCACGTGAGGAAGTGCGCGCAGCTCAAGCAGACGTCTTTGATCGCGGCACCCCGGTCCACGTCAGGATCGAACACCAAGCCCGGGTCTGCGGTGACGCGGTGCTGCGGCCGGTCGCACTTGGCGTAGTAGCACTCGGCTGGACACCGCTCGGTCGCCACCGCCGCGTGCGGGCAACGCGACTGCAGATCCTCATCGCACCCTCGTACCGACCAGCATCCCGTCATCTGGACTCCGTTTCTGGCTTCGACCCGGACTCGCATACGGTACCATTCGTCGCGGCGGCTCGCAGCCGCACGAAGCCGTAGACCGTCGGGAGCGCCAGTGCCGCACGCCATCGGAAACATTCCGAAACGAGACTCGTACCGCACCGTCGTCGTCGGAGCGGGTCCTGCGGGCGTGCTCGCAGCGCTCCGCGCGGCCTCGGCAGGTCCGGTGCTCCTTGTGGATGCGAGCCCGCTTCCGCGCCACAAGAGCTGCGGCGGGATGATTCACGCCCTGTCGGAGCGCGTGCTCGCGCGGCACGGCCTCAGAATCGGCCCAGCCATCCGAGAGCCCGAACGCGTCAGGTTCAGGTTCCTGGACTGGGACGCCGGCGTTACCAAACCCTGCTCGCTAGCCTTCCACAACGTCGATCGGGACGAGTTCGACCTGCTGCTGCTCGACGCCCTGCCGACGTCTGTGGAAGTCGTGGCGCCCTGCCCAGCGGTGACCGTCCAGCAGGACGACGAGGGCTGCACCGTCCTTCTGGAGGCCGACGGGCGCCGAGCCGAGGTCCGCTGCGCGCTCGTCATCGGCGCTGACGGAGCGCGATCCGCCGTCCGCGAGGCGATAGCGGGGCGCACGAAGCCGTACGTCACGCTGCAAGACACAGTCGAACTGCGCGGCCCTCTCGAGCCGTTCTTCGACTGCATCTACAGCAGCAGAATCGGCGCCGGGCATGCGTACTCGTACCTGGTCCCGAAGGACGGGCATGCGCTGGTCGGCTCTGTCTTCTACCCTGGGACGCGCCGGCCGCGCGAGCAGCACGAGTCCGTCCTCGCCGAGCTGCGGGCACGCATGCGTGCGCTAGGTGAGAGCGTGGCGCGAGAGGCCTCCGCGGCAGCCTTCGTGCGCGGCCCTCAGGACGTCTTGGCCGGAGCCGGCAGAGTGCTGCTCGCCGGCGAAGCAGGCGGCTTCCTCTCGCCCACGTCGGGCGAAGGCATCTCATACGCCCTCAGGACCGGCGAAGCGGCAGGCCTGGCTGCCACCCGAGATCCTGACGAGGCGCTGGACGCGTATCGGCGGGACCTGCGGCCGTTGGTGCGGCAGATACGCTTCAAGCTCGCGGTGCTGCCAGCCATGGAATCTGCGACGGGGCGAGCGCTCGCCCGCGCGCTCCCGGCGCCGGTCGTGAGCGCCGTGACGCGGTACCTGTGAGGCGCCACCGCAGAAGCGGCTCCTGTCTCAGAAGTTCTCGTACGACCTGCTCGGCGTGACGTCTGACTGGCCCTGATACTTGCTGCCCAGGCCAGGTGTCCCGTACGGACGATCGACGGGCGTCGTCATCTGCAGGAACGAGATCTGGCCGATGGCCATGCCGGGCATCAGCAAGATGGGCAGGTTCGCCACATTCGAGAGCTCGAGGGTGAGCCGGCCGTCCCAGCCTGGATCCACGTACCCGGCCGTCGAGTGGATGAGCAGCCCCAGACGGCCGAGCGAGCTCTTGCCCTCGAGCCGTGCAACGATGTCGTCGGGCAGCACGATGCGTTCGACGGTCGTGCCGAGAACGAACTCGCCCGGGTGCAAGACGAACGGCGCTTCCGCCGTCGCCTCGACCAGCTCCATCAAGCCGTCCTGCCGTCGCGCCGGATCGATGTACGGGTACCGCGAGTTGCGGAAGACCTGGAACCTCGGACCCAGGTGCAGATCCACGCTCGACGGTTGGATGTCGTCCGGGTCGCACGGCTCGATCCGGATGCGGCCTGCAAGCATCTGCTCCTTGATCGACCTGTCTGACAGAACCACGGCGTCTCCTCACGCGCACTTGCTGAAGCCGCACGACCGGCACACGGCGCATCCGCTCTCGTGCTCGAGCGCACTGCCGCACTCAGGACACGCGCCCGTGAGGCCGTCGAGGCTGTCAACGTCTTTCGACACCACAGTGCTCTCCGCGCCCGTCTCCAACCAATCCAGGTAGTGCTCCATGGCGATGCCGACGGCGTCTGCACACGACAGCACCTTGCCGCCCTGCGTCCACGCCGGGCTCGGGCAGCGGATGCCGCGCAGGTGCTTGATGATCGCCCGCGGGTCGACGCCGGCACGCAGCGACACCGAAATCATGCGGGACAGCGCCTCGGACTGCGATGCGGCGCACCCGCCGGACTTGCCCATCTGCGTGAAGACCTCGCACAGGCCGTGCTCGTCCGAGTTGATGGTCACGTAGAGGTTCCCGCAGCCCGTCTGCAGCTTCTCAGTGCGGCCGATGGTCACAGCGGGCCGAGGCCGCGGCTCGAGCTCGCCCGGCCGGACGACCGTCGGCTGCGCCGCTTTGGCGGTCTTGCCCGTGGAGAGCACCTGATTCTGCTTGCTGCCGTCGCGGTAGATCGTCACGCCCTTGACGCCCAGCTCGTACGCGAGGTCGTACACCCGGCGCACGTCCTCCTTCGTCGCGCTGTTCGGGAAGTTCACCGTCTTCGAGACGGCGTTGTCGGTGTACCGCTGGAAGGCGGCCTGCATGCGCACGTGCCACTCTGGCTCGATGTCGTGCGCAGTGACGAACACCCTCCGGACGTCCTCGGGGACCTCCGGGATGTCCTGCACCGAGCCGTGCTCCGCGATCCGCTCCATAAGGTCGCGGCTGTAGAACCCGCGCTTGAGCGCGATGTCCTCGAACAGCGGGTTGACCTCGACGAGCCGATCGTTGTCCATGACGGTGCGCACGTAGCTCACGGCGAACAGCGGCTCGATTCCGGACGAGCAGTTCGCGATGATCGACAGCGTGCCCGTCGGCGCGATCGTCGTGACGGTGGCGTTGCGCAGACGCATGCCGTCCGGTGTGTCGTAGATGGAGCCCTCGAAGTTCGGGAACACGCCCCGCTCCTCGGCGAGCTTCGCGGATGCGGCGCGCGCCTCCGCGCGGATGAAGCCCATCACTTTCTCGCCGAGCGCGACGGCCTGATCGCTGTCGTACGGGACGCCCATCATGATGAGCATGTCGGCCCAGCCCATGACCCCGAGCCCGATCTTGCGGTTGCCGCGCGCGAGCTCGGCGATCTTCGGCAGCGGATACTCGTTGACGTCGATCACGTCGTCGAGGAAGCGGACGGCGCGGTGCACCACGTCGGCGAGCCGGTCCCAGTCTACGTCCGGTCCTGCGTCAGTGTGGCGCACGAAGCGCGAGAGGTTCACCGAGCCGAGGTTGCACGCCTCGTACGGCAGGAGCGGCTGCTCTCCACACGGATTCGTCGACTCGATCTCCCCGAGATGCGGGGTCGGGTTGTCCCGGTTCATGCGGTCGATGAAGATGATCCCAGGGTCTCCGGTCGCCCACGCCATCTCGACGATCTTGTCGTACACCTCGCGAGCGTCGAGCTGGCCGACGACTTGGCCGTTGCGCGGGTTGACGAGGTCATACTGCTCTCCAGCCTTCACCGCCTCCATGAACTTCTCGGTGAGCGCGACCGAGATGTTGAAGTTCGCGAAGTCGCCGTCGGCCTTGCAGGTGATGAACTCGAGGATGTCCGGGTGGTCGACGCGCAGGACGCCCATGTTCGCGCCCCGGCGGGTCCCGCCCTGTTTCACGGCCTCGGTCGCCTGGTTGAAGACCCGCATGAACGACACGGGGCCGCTCGAGACGCCCTGAGTCGACTTCACCTGGTCGCCGGCGGGCCGCAGCCGAGAGAACGAGAAGCCGGTACCGCCGCCGGACTTGTGGATGATTGCGGTGTCACGCACGGCGCCGAAAATCGACTCCATCGAGTCGTCGACCGGCAGCACGAAGCACGCTGAGAGCTGCTGCAGCTCGCGGCCCGCGTTCATCAGCGTGGGAGAGTTCGGCAAGAAGTCGAGGGAAGTCATCAGCTCGTAGAAGTCGTGCGCGACCTCCTCCACCTGTTCGGGGGTGGCGCCGTAGCGAGCCTCGGCGGACGCGATGTTCTCCGCGACGCGGACGAACATGTCCGAGGGCTGCTCGATGGGGTTGCCCTCGTCGTCCTTCTTCAGGTAGCGCTTCTTCAGCACTTTGAGGCTGTTCGGCGACAGCGTCTCGTCGATCGAACGGTCATAGGCGGTCTTCTTCGCGTCGCTCATCTGCGGTGCCCTTCCCTCTTCGCGGACAGCCGGACAGCCCTCGTGCGCATCCAGCACGCAACACAACATCTAGCGCTCTACAAGTGTACGGGCGCAATATCTAGTCTGCAACGCCGATGCGACGAACGGCGGCATCACAGCCCTGGGCGGACGCCCCACCACACCGAGGAGGCGCATGAACGCGACGAGCGCCGCCGTAGGGCGGCGCTCGTTTCCAGCAACACGACGATGGGCCTAGACCGGCTCCACCCGCACGACTTCCGGGATCTCCTGCTTCAGGACCCGCTCGACACCATTGGCGAGCGTGATCTGCGACATCGGGCAGCCTCCGCATGCGCCGACCAGCCGCACCTTCACGACGCCGTCAACGACGTCGACGAGCTCGATGTCGCCACCGTCGGCCTGCAGGGCAGGCCTGATGGTCTCGAGGACCTCCTGCACGCGTTCCTTCACACCGTCTCCCTTCACCAGCAGGCATTTCGCCTGCGCGGTCACTTGCATCGGACGCCCATGATAGCACCTGCCTAGATCCTCCCAAACCACAGCAGGGAGCGTGCCAGTCCGAGGCGGCCCAAGACGAGAGCCGCCGGGTGTGTTCAGCAGCGACCTACTCTCCCACCCTCTACAGGGCAGTACCATCGGCGCTGGAGGGCTTAACTTCCGAGTTCGGAATGGGATCGGGTGTACCCCCTCCGCCATAGCCACTGAACACACCCGGCGGCTCTCGTCGCCGGAAGCATCCGCTATCCGGTTTTCAACCTCGGGGCGTCCTGCACCCTGAGAGCTGTATAGCGATCACGAGAACGTTGAATAGAAGACCAAGACCTCGGCCGATTAGTACCGCTCGGCTGAACACATTGCTGTGCGTACACCTGCGGCCTATCAACCTCGTAGTCTACGAGGGGCCTTACCTGGTTGACCCAGTGAGAGACCTCATCTTGAGACTGGCTTCCCGCTTAGATGCTTTCAGCGGTTATCCAAACCGAACGTAGCTAACCAGCGGTGCCACTGGCGTGACAACTGGTACACCAGAGGTTCGTCCA
>DYEA01000008.1 GCA_020725885.1 Slackia sp.
CGAGGCGATCGTCGTGCCGTAGGGCAGCACGACAGAGGCGGTGAACACGCCCGGCGCGGCGGACGGCGAAAGCGCGAGGTCGTGGGTGGCCGCGCCGATGGTGTAGCGGACGAAGTAGCCCGTCGCGGCCGGCATGCCGGAGGTCACGGAAAGCGAGAAGGTCTTGGTGACGCCCTGTCGCCGGTCGCCGACGAGGATCGGCTGCGACTGCGTGCATTCCCTCCCGTCAGGGCCGGTGACGGTCCCTGTGTACGACACGCGTATCACGCCCGACAAGTCCGTGGTGAGCTCCCAGCCTTCCGGAACTGTCTCAGACAGCCGGTAGTCGCCTGGCGGCAGCTTGTCGAAGCCGAACGTCCCGTCTGCGGCCGACGTGGCCGTGAGCGAGAACGGATGCGCGGAATCGAGGTAGGTCAGCGTGAAGACGAAGGGCCGGCCAGGGGCGCCCTCGTCAGCATCCTTGAACCCGTCTCCGTCCCTGTCCTCGAACTTCAAACCGTACAGACGACCTTCAGGCTCGGTGGCCTTGTCGACCGGGATCGGGACGGTCTTCTCGCCGATGCCGATCCCATTCCACTCGACGAGCCGCGCCTGCGCGCTCGATCCGGTGTAGCCGGAAGCGCCGAGGCGCCCGAATCTCAACATCCACTCCCAGGTCACAGCCAAGTGGCCCTCGAAGTAGATGTAGCCGACCTTGCCCTTCGGGATGACGAACGCAGGATTCTCAGGAAGCCGGGTCAGCAGGTACTTCTCGCCTTCGATCGGCTGGTCCTTGACGGATGGCGCGTAGGTCCCCGACGGGCCGCCTTCCACTTCCCAGCGCCACCCGCGGGTCTCGTCGCACGCCACAGCGTTCTTGAGCGACCAGTAGTGGTCCATTTTGTAGGCCATGGAGGGAACGATCACCGGCCCGTCCGTCTTGTTCACGACGGTCAGCCGGTAGGGGACCCATTCACCCTCGACGTAACCCTTCACGTCACCGCTCGTCCACTTCGCCTGCGGCAGGCGAGTCCAGCCCTCGAACGCGCCGGCCTCGGCATACTCGGTCGTGGTCGACGGTTCCACCGGAGCGGCTACGCCCTGGGCAGGCTTGGGCGCTGGAGCGCTTGCCCACGGCGCGCTGGGTTTCGTCGAGGGCGCCTCCACGACCGGATCTTCGGGCACCGCTGGCGCAGGCTCTTGGACCGATCCGGACGCTTCGTCCACGGCTGGCGGAGACGCATCCTCTTGGACTCCGGCTTCGGCAGCCGCCGGCGGGCTTGACGAGCCTTCTACAGGCGGCTCGCTCGACAGATCGTCGGCATATACGGCGATCGCGGGGCTGACCATGGCGATCGCCAGGAGGACAGCGAGCAGCGCTGAGAACGCCCTCCCTGCGCCTCCGCGGTCGCTTCGCCAGTGCATCATGAGGACCACCCCTTCCTCTCTGACCGCCTGATAGGCGGCCGGACGATGCGCAGAAGACAAAGACCGGCCCCTAGAACAGGGCCGGTCTCACCATTGACTCGCGATCGTCGCTTGGTGACCGGGTGGCCGACGAGCGCTCGAGCGTCTCCCCTCAGTGCTTTGCTCTGCGGCTCTCAAGGACTACACACTACCACAAGTGTGTTCCCCGTCACACTTTTCCGCAAACGGTCGCGTGTTAAGTCTTGGTTGCTCTTGCCGGCTCGGGCTTCAGCGCGCGCTCCAACACCTCTGCCATCCGCTCGACCGGCACGATCTCCATCTCGCTCCTGGCGTGCTCAGGCACGAGCTCGAGGTCGCGCACGTTCTCCTTCGGAATGAGGACGGTCTTGATACCGGCCCTGTGCGCTGCGAGCAGCTTCTCTTTCAGCCCGCCGATCGGCAGCACGCGGCCTCGCAGCGTGATCTCGCCCGTCATCGCGACGTCGCGCCGCGTCGGGCGTCCTGTGAGAGCGGACACAAGCGCAGTGGCCATCGTGATGCCCGCAGACGGCCCGTCTTTCGGGATCGCTGCTGCCGGCACGTGGATGTGGATGTCGAGCTTCTCGTTGAATCCGGGGTCGACGCCCAACTGCACTGCCTTGCTCCGGATGTAGCTCACGGCGGCTTGCGCTGACTCGCGCATCACGTCGCCGAGCTGGCCGGTCAAGATGAGCTTGCCGCTGCCCTTCATCGTCGTGGCCTCGACGAAGATGACGTCGCCGCCGACTTCGGTCCACACGAGACCCGTCGCCACGCCGACCTCGTCGCGCTTCTCGGCAAGCCCGAAGGAGAACTTCGGCGGCCCCAAGAACTCGTGCGCGTTCTTGGCGGTGACCGACGTCTTCTCCGTCCGCCCTTCGACGACCTTCCTCGCGACCTGCCGGCAGATCGTCGCGATCGACCGCTCGAGGTTGCGCACGCCCGCCTCTCGCGTGTACCGGCGGATGATCTCCCGCACCGCGGAATCCGAGATCGAGATCAGCTTCTTGTCCAGGCCGTGCTCCTTGACCTGCTTCGGGATGAGGTACCGCTTGGCGATCTGCAGCTTCTCTTCTTCCGTGTAGCCCGGGAAGTGGATGACCTCCATGCGGTCGCGCAGCGCCGGCGGGATGGTGTCAAGCAGGTTCGCGGTGGTGATGAACATGACGTCCGAGAGGTCGAACGGCGCCTCCAGGTAGTGGTCCTGAAAGGCGTTGTTCTGCTCCGGGTCGAGCACCTCGAGGAGCGCGGCCGTGGGGTCGCCGCGGAAGTCGACGCCCACCTTGTCGATCTCGTCCATCATGAACACCGGGTTGCGGGTGCCGACCTGGCTGATCGACTGGATGATTCGCCCGGGGAGCGCCCCGACGTAGGTGCGCCGATGCCCGCGGATCTCGGCCTCGTCGCGCACGCCGCCGAGCGACATGCGCACGAACTTGCGGTTCAACGCGCGCGCTATCGACTTGCCGATCGACGTCTTGCCGACGCCGGGCGGTCCGACGAAGCAGAGGATCGGCCCGCGCATGTGGTCTGTGAGCTTGTGCACCGCGAGGTACTCGAGCACCCGCTCTTTGACCTTCTCGAGCCCGTAGTGGTCTTCGTCGAGGATCTTCTGCGCTTCGATAAGGTCGAGCTTCTCCTCGTCGACCACCTGCCACGGCAGCCCCACGAGCCAGTCGAGGTACGTCCGGATGACCGCGGTCTCAGCAGCAGCCTGCGGCATCTTCTCCAAGCGCCCGAGCTCCTTGAGAGCTTTCTCCTTCACTTCTTCGGGCATGCCCGCGGCCTCGATCTTCTGCTTGTACTCCTCGATCTCGGCCTGCATCTCGTCGTACTGGCCGAGCTCCTGCTGGATCGCCTTGAGCTGCTCGCGCAAGAAGTACTCGCGCTGGCTCTTGCTCATCGACTCCTTGACGCGGCTCTGGATGCGCGAGCCGATCTCGAGGATCTCGACCTCCTTGCGCAGGAACTTGCCGGCGATCTTCAGCCGCTCCTTCGGATCGAGCGCCTCGAGGATCTGCTGCTTGTCCTCGGTCTTCAGGCTGAGGTGGAACGCGACGAAATCCGCCAGCCGGCCCGGCTCCTCGATCGCGTTCGCCGCCATGAGCACTTCTTGCGGTATGGGCTTGCCCAGCTGCGCAGCCCGTTCGAAGTCGGCGACGAGGTTGCGCATCAGCGCCTCGGACTCGATGTCGGTCTCGCCCCGCTCTTCGATGGGCTCGACGCGGACCTGCAGGAATGGATCGACGCTCACGTACTCGACGATCCGGATGCGCTGCAGCCCTTCTACGAGCGCCTTGGCAGTACCGTCCGGGAGCTTGAGCTCCTGCAGCACGGTGACCACGCACCCGACCCTGTGGATGTCGTCAGGTCCCGGTTCCTGGATCTCGGCCTCGCGCTGCGTGGCGAGCGCGACCAGGTGGTCAGCGCGCATCGCCTGCTCGAGGGCGTTGACGGATCTCTCCCTGCCCACGAACAGCGGCACGACCAGGTTCGGGAAGAGCACCAGGTCGCGCAGCGGGATGAGCGGGAGCACCGCAGGTATCTCGCGTCGCTCGTCTCTCTCTGACATGCCGCATGCCCTTTCGTCAGCCCGTTCGCGTCGTGAGATAATCCTTTCCCAGAACTTCTGCGTCAAACACGTGACGCCTGCACCGACGGGGTCTGGATGCCTGCGCACTCCTTGCACGCACGGACGCTGCTCATGCGTCCGCTCGCGACGGCTCTTGCGGTGGCGCTTTCGTTCGCGATCGCGCCGGCGCTGCCCGCACGCGCGCAGCCCGCCGACCAGCGCGTGACGCTCTCCATACGGCACGCCCAACCGGCGTACACGCCTGACGCGACCTTCACGGTGGAGGTCGCGGCAGACCTGTCGCAGCCGGCGGAGTACTTCGAGGTCCGGCTGCGGCTGACGTCGCCCTCGGGCCGGCTCCTGTACCAGAAGACCGAAGTCCGCCACCGGGTTCCCGCTGGCCGCACGAGCGTCGCCTTCACGCGAGGTCTGACGGGCCTGGGCGTCCGCCAAGGCCGCTACCCTATCGAAGTCCGCGTGCTGGCCACGGGCAGCGATCCGACCGTGGCCCGCAGCCGGCTCCTCGTGTTGGACGACTTCGCTCGCGTGCGCGTGCCGGTAGTCCTCGTGGCACACCTCGTGGGACCGCCCGCCACCGACCCGGGCGGGCGCTTCGCGAGCGACCCGGCGCTGTACCCGCGGCCACGCTCTGACGCGGACCGGCTCCTCGACGTAGCGGCCCGTCACTCGTCCTCCACGGTGGTGCTGGCTGCAGCGCCTGTCCTCATCGAGGAGTGGCTGCGCGCGTCTGACGGGTACGAGGTCCTCGACCCCGGCGGCGTCCGAACTGTCCCGCCCGAGGATCCGACGGCCATCGCAGCGTCGGCTCTCCTCAGGCGCCTGCGGAACGCCGCCGAGAACCGCCTCGTCGAGCTCCTCGACGTCCCGTACGCCGAGCCAGACCCGGCTCAGCTCGCGACGATCGACGCGACAGAGGACCTCGCCAGCCACTGGGCGTTCGGCGACGGCGTGTACGCGCGGGCCATCGGTTCATCGCCGGCGAGCGGGACTGCGTTCTTCGGCCCATCGGTGCCGCCAAGCGCGCTGGACGCAGCGCGTGCTCGCGGGTGCTCGTTCGTGGTGCTGCCGGTCGACGCGGTGCGCACGGGCGACGCCACGCCCGCTCCGGGCACATACCCGCTCGGCAAAGGCCTTCTTGCGCTCGCGGGCTCCAGCGGCTTGGCGGACGCAGCGCGCGCCGGCGACGCGGACGCCTTCTACGACGCGCTGTTCGAGCGCGCGGTCTCGCGTGAGCCGACCGCGCCGCTCATCGCGCTGTTCCAGATCGGGCCCGGCTCGCGCCACGCCGCCACAGACCTCGAGCAGGCGCTCGCGTGGCTCGACGCCGTGCCCTGGGCGTCGTCCGTCAGCGCGAGCGCCGCAGCGCACGCCGGGACCGGCCCTGCCGTCGAACCCGTCCAGGCCACGCCGAGCGTGCCGGCCTATTGGCCTGAAGTCGCGCGAGCACGAGAGCTGTCGCTCGCGCTGATGGACGCCGTCGGCGGCAACGACGCGGATGCGGTCGAGACGCGGCGTCGCGCGCTCATCGCGCAAAGCGCGCTGTGGGCCGGAGCGGACGGCGCGTACGCCCTGGCCGAACGCGCCGAAGCGTTCGCCCGGTCTGCGTCCGACGAGGCGCGCCGCGTCTTCGATGCGGTGGTCATCGATGCCAAGGACGTCACCCTGCCCGACGTCGAAGGAGACATCCCGGTCTCGATCGTCAACCGGTCCGGCAAGACGCTCCGTCTGCTTCTCGAGGCCCAGGCCTCTCGAGCGACCGTGCTCGGCGTGCCGACCACGGTGACGGTGCAACCGGGCGAGAACATCGTCTCCCTGCGAGCAGACGTGCGCGGCGAGCTCGGCGACACCGTCCGCATCACCCTGACGTCTCGGCGCACGACGGTCGCATCGACCGAGATCGCCGTGCGGGCTTCGTACCTCGACCGGATCGTGACCATCGGCGCCGTCGTGGTGTTCCTGCTTGCGCTGCTGGCGTTCATCCGCAGGCGCGCCCGTCGAGCCGATGCTGCTACCATTGCGTCGGACGGCTTGTCCGACGGCTCCGGACCCACGGACGGATGGTGATGCTCGTGCGCACCGTCGTGCTCGACACCAACGTGCTCCTCAGCGACCCCGAGACGCTGCTCGCGTTCCCTGACGCCGAGGTCATCGTCCCTGACGTGGTCTTGAGCGAGATCGACAAGCTCAAGATGCAGCGGGTGGATCCCGACTTGCGCTACAAGGGGCGCGAGGTCAGCCGGATGCTGTTCGAGATGTCCGAGGGCGGCAGCCTGACGGACGGCGTCGAAACCCCCGAGGGCGGCCGCATCCGCGTGGTCGGTCTTGAGCCCGACGCCCCGATGCCAGAGGGGCTGAACGCGAAGAACGCCGACGACAGGATCCTCGCCGTGGCGCTCCAGGTCTGCGCTTCGGGCTGCGAGGACCTCACGCTCGTGACCAACGACCTCAACATGCTGATCAAGGCGCAGACCCTCGGGATCAAGGTGGAGCGCCGCGCCGAAGTCGAGGGCGGGTTCGCGCGCAAGTACATCATCCGGCCGTTCCAGCGCTATCGCGTGCCGATCACCATCCTCGCAGTGGCCCTCGGCGTGTTCGCCGGCGTGCTCGTGCTCGCGTTCTACACCACCAGCCTCACGGGACGTGGACAGGCAGCCGTGCCGACGGAGTTCCGAGACCTGCTCACGTCCGATCAGCGCGCCTTGCTCGACGGCCTGACGCGGCTGCAGTCCTCGCCGAACGACGCGGACGCGATGAAGATGGTCGCCGACGCGTACTACAACTTGCGCGACCAGACCGGCAACGTCCAGTTCGCGCGCAAGGCGATCGACTACTACGAGCGGTACCTGAAGATACGCCCTGACGACGTCGACGTCCGCACGGACATGGCGGCGATGCTCTTCTACGCTGGCTCGACCGATCAGGCGATCCAAGAGGCGACGCGCGTGCTCGAGGCGCAGCCGGACCACATCCAGGCGAACTTCAATCTGGGTATCTTCTACTGGCGCGGCAGGTCCGACTACGAAGCCGCTGCGCTGCAGTTCAAGAAGGTCATCGACCTCACCTCTGCGAGCAGCGACGCCCACGCGGCGCTCATCAAGCAGCAGGCGCAGGCGAACCTTCAGAGCATCATCAAGGAAGCCGAGGCGGCCGGGCAGCCGCTCGACGTCAAGGCGCTTGGCATAGAGGCCATGAACGGAGGCACCGTCCAGTGAGCGACATGGAGACCATCGACATCGCCATCATCGGCGGCGGGCCGGCAGGGCTCACCGCCGCGCTGTATGCCGCCCGGGCGCGCACGCGCACCGTCGTCTTCGAGAGCGGCCTCCCGGGCGGCCAGATCGTCACGACGGAGCGCGTGGAGAACTACCCCGGCTTCCCCGAGGGCATCTCAGGGCCCGAGATCGGGCAGCTGATGCAGCAGCAGGCCGAACGGTTCGGCGCCGAGTTCCGCACGTTCACCCCCATCGAGCGCATCGAGCCGTCCGACCTGGACTTCGTGCTCACCACAGGCGAGGGCGACAAGGTCCTTGCACACGCGGTCATCCTTGCGACCGGGGCCGTGCCGAAGCGATTGGGCGTACCCGGCGAGGACGAGTACACGGGCCGCGGCGTCTCGTGGTGCGCTACCTGCGACGGCGCGTTCTTCCGCGACAAGGTCGTCGCGGTCATCGGCGGCGGTGACGCTGCGGTCGAAGAGGCGTTGTTCCTCACCAAGTTCGCCTCGAAGGTCTACCTCGTGCACCGGCGCGACGAGCTGCGCGCAACGAAGTGCATCCAGGAGCAGTGCTTCGCGAACGAGAAGATCGAGATGCGCTGGAGCCGCGTCGTCACGGAGATCATCGGCGAAGGCGGCAAGGTGGCCGCGATACGGCTGGCGTCCACGAAGGGCGAGCCCGAGGAAGTGCTGCCCGTCGACGGCGTGTTCGAGTTCGTGGGCGTGGAGCCGCAAAGCGCGCTCGTGAAGGACCTCTGCGACCTCGACGAGCGCGGCTACGTGAAGGTAGACCACAACGGCCTCACATCGTATCCTGGCCTGTACGCAGCAGGCGACGTCACCGATTCCGAGCTCAAGCAGGTGATCACCGCTGCTGCGAAAGGCGCGTCGGCGGCGTTCGAGGCCGTGAAGTGGATCGACGAGCGGCTCTGCAGGGTCTCTTAAGAGAGGAGAGGCGCGATGAGCGACCTGATCAAGCAGGTGACCGACGACAGCTTCGAGTCGGACGTGATCGACAGCGCGATTCCCGTCGTCTTGGACTTCTGGGCGCCGTGGTGCGGCCCGTGCCGCATGATGGAGCCGGTGCTCGAGGAGCTCGCCGCTGAGGCTGCGGGCAAGATCCAGGTCGCCAAGCTCAACGTCGACGACAACCCGAAGACCGCACAGCGGTTCGACATCCTCTCGATCCCGACCCTGCTCGTGTTCAAGGATGGATCGGTCGTCAAGAAGCTCGTGGGCGCCATGCCGAAGAAGCGGCTCGCCGACGAGCTCGCCGAGTGGCTGTAGCCGAGGAGCGCTCGTGCGGGTCCTCGTCGTCGACGGGATGGGCGGACGCATCGGCCAGGAAGTGGTCGCCCGCCTTAGGGCGGCGTTCGGCGAGGGCGTCGAGGTGCTCGCGGTCGGCACCAACTCCACCGCCACGACGGCGATGCTCAAGGCCGGCGCGAACCGCGGAGCCACCGGCGAGAACGCGCTGCGCGTCACGGTCCGGGAGGCCGACGTCGTGATCGGCCCGCTCTCGCTGCTGGTGCCTGACTCCATGATGGGCGAGGTGACGGCGGCTATGGCGCAAGCGCTCGCCGCATCGAGCGCGCGCAAGGTCATGCTGCCGTTGACGAATCCCAGGATCGACCTGGTAGGGGTCACGAAGACCCCGCTTCCTCATCTGCTGGACGAGGCGGTCGCGATCGTCTCGTCGATGCTCGGGAAGGAGGTCGGCGATGTGTGAGGCTCGTGTGGTGATCAAAGACGCCTCCGGCAACGAGCTGGAGACCGTCGAGGACGTGACGACCATCGTCCCCGACGAGAGCGGGCTGAAGCTCTACGACCTGTACGGCGGCCACCGCAGCGTGTCCGCCACGTTCACGGAAGTCCGGCTGCTCGACCACACCGTCGTGCTGACGGCGATCGAGTGAGAGCGCCGGTATCGGGAGGAGGTGAGCGGCGTGTGTGAGGGCGGCATCAACACCGGCCAGGTGAAGATGGCGGTCGCGATGGTCGATGACTCGCTCGCGCTGGCCCAGAAGTGGCTGGAGCAGCTGCACCACCTGGCAGACCAGGGCGGGCGCCGCGCGTCGAGCGCGGAATTCGCGCAGGTCTCCGTCGCGCTGGGAGAGGCGCGCCAGAAGCTCGAAGACGCCGTCGACAAGCTCGGGATGGTCGACGACGGCGTCACCGTCGAGCGCCTGTAGCACGGCGCTCGGTCCGATCGGGCCCTCACGGAGAGGGCCAGCGAGCCACGAAGGGTCGCACGACGACTGGCTTTCTAGGCAAGGGAGGGTCATCGTGCACATCCCTGACGGCATGCTCGACACCAAGACCTGGGCGACTGCCTGGGTCGGATCCGCGGGAGCGCTCGCGTACGCCGCGCGTCGCGTGCGGCAGGCGGTGGACGACTCCCGCCTCGTGCTCATGTCGGTCATCGCAGCGCTGATCTTCGCGCTGCAGATGCTCAACTTCCCCGTCGCCGGCGGCACCTCGGGCCACTTCGCGGGAGGAGCGGCCGCTGCGATCCTGCTCGGGCCATGGCAAGCGCTTCTCGTCATGGCGGGAGTCCTTGGAGTCCAGGCGCTGTTCTTCGCGGACGGCGGCATCACGGCGTTCGGGGCGAACGTCGTGAACATGGGCGTCGTCGCGGTCTTCGTGGGCTGGGCGGTGTACCGGGCCGCTTCTGGCCGGAGCCCCTCGCCGGGCCGTCGAAGCGCCGCCGCCTTCGCCGCCGGATGGGCCGGTTGCTTCGTCGCGTCGCTCTTCGCGGCGCTCGAGCTGTGGATCTCCGGCAGGGCGCCGCTCCTCGCGGTCGTGTCGGCCATGGGCTTCTGGCACGCCGTCATCGGCATCGGGGAGGGCTTGATCACCGCGGGACTGGTCGCGTACCTGGCGCAGACCCGGCCTGGCCTGCTGGATGCCGATGCGCCTGCGTCGGCGTCTTCCGTCCGCCCTGTCGCGGTGACGCTCGGCGCGGTGGCCCTGGCTGCGGCGGGACTCTCGTTCCTGGCGTCGTCGCACCCAGACGGACTCGAGTACGTCTACTTCGAGCAAGGCATCGGCAGGCCCTTCGCGGAGCGCGTGCTGCTGCACAGCCCCATGCCTGACTACGTGATCCCCGGGGTCGCGAACGAGACGCTCGCGGGCGTGCTCGCAGGCGCCGTCGGCGTCGTGATCACGGGCGCGCTGCTCTACACGGCAGTACGGGCGCTGGCTGCACGCCGTCAGGCGGCCTGAGCTGCGGCGGAGCGGCGGATGCACGAGCCCACTGGACTCCACGATCACGAGCACCGGCACGCTGACGGCACGGTCCACGCGCACGAGCACCACCACGCGCGCGGGTACGACCCGGCGTTCCGTCTGCACGAGCACGCCCATGCGGACGCGTTCGAGGCGCTGGCGCACATCTCGTCGCCGCTGTCGCGCATGGACGCGAGGGCGAAGCTCCTCGCCGCGCTCATCGTCGTGTTGGCGGTGGTGCTCTCTCCGCCGCTCCGCCTCGCCGAGGCGCTGTTCCTCGCCGCCTGCCTCGGAGGGTGCGTCGCGCTCGGCCGGTTGCCGCTCCGTCGCGTGCTCCTGCGGTCCGCTGCGGTGCTGCCGTTCGCGGCGCCCATCGCGCTGCTCGCGCCTTTGCAGAGCGCCGGCGGGTCCCTCAACGTCGGCGGACTGTTCGGTCCGGGTGCGGCCGGCGGTTGGCTCGCGGCGTACGCGATCCTCTCGAAGGCGTGGGTCTCCGCCGCCACGGTGACCCTCGCGGTTGCCACCACGGAGACGCCGGAGCTCCTCGCGGGGTTGCGGCGGCTCGGGGTGCCGACGGTGCTGACGACGCTGCTCGCCTTCGTCGCGCGATACGCGGCCGCGCTCGGGGAGCAGCTGCGCTCGATGCGGATCGCGCTCGCGAGCAGGGCTCCTCGATTGGGACGGGTCAAGCTCGCGACGCTGTACGGCCACCTCGCTGGCGCGATGTTCCTGCGCGCCCTCGACCGAGGCGAGCGCATCCACGCGGCGATGCTCTGCCGCGGCTTCGACGGGACGCTGCCGGTGCGGCGCTCCACGCGGCTCGGGGCCGCGGAGGCGTTGCTGCTGTCGTGCGCGGCGCTCGCATCCGCGGCGATCGCGCTGTACTGAGAGGACACGCATGCCTGACGGACCGCTTCTCGAATTCATCGGCGTGAGCCACACGTATCCTGACGGTACTGTGGCGCTGTCGGACATCGACGCGGCTATCGCGGCCGGCGAGCGGGTGGCGCTGCTCGGCCCGAACGGCGCGGGCAAGTCGACCCTCATGCTGCACGCGAACGGCGTGCTGCGCGCCACTGCCGGCGAAGTCCGCGTGGCGGGCGTCTCGGTCACGGACGCCACCGTCCGGCAGGCGCGTGAGCGCATCGGCCTGGTGTTCCAGGACCCTGACGACCAGCTGTTCATGACGAGCGTGTTCGACGACGTCGCGTTCGGACCGCAGATGAGCGGGCTCGCGATGCACGAAGTCGAGCACCGCGTCCACGAAGCGCTGCACGCCGTCGGCCTGGCCGACGTGGCGAGCAAGAGCAGCCACCGCTTGAGCTTCGGCCAGAAGAAGCGGGTGGCGCTCGCGACCGTGCTCTCGATGCGGCCGGACGTGCTCGTGCTCGACGAGCCGACGTCCAACCTCGATCCTCGCTCGCGCCGTCAGATGGTCGAGCTGCTGCGCTCCCTCGACGCGACGCTCGTCGTCGCCACCCACGACATGGACCTGGCGTGGACGCTCGCCGAACGCGCCATCGTGCTCGACGGCGGACGCGTCGTCGCGGACGGCCCTGCGCACGAGGTGCTTCAAGATGCCGCCCTGATGGAAGCCCACGGCCTCGAAGTCCCGCACGCTGCGCGCTGCCGCTCCTGATACAATCCGTTCGATGAGACGACCTCGGCCGCCCAAGAAGCACAAGACCGTCTTCGCGCCCGTCGACGGCGCGGCGCCGGAGTACTTCGAGTGCCCCGCGTGCGGCTTCTTGTCCGGCGACCCCGCCTTCCTCTCTCCGGACGTCCATTGCCCGCTGTGCGGTCAGGTCGCGGGCGAGCGGCGCCGATGGCCTGCAGACCGCATCCGCAGGCTCGACGAGCGCATCCGCCGGTACCAAGCCGACGGCGAGTCCGAAGTCGTCGTCATCCTCGCGATGACGCTGCTCGAGACGATCCTCGAAGACCTGCTCGACCGCATGCTCGCGGCGCACGGCGCCGACCTCAAGGTCCGCCGGATGGTGATGGACACGCAGCGCGCCATCGGGATCCGCCTCGGCAAGCTCTTCCCGGCGCTTGCCGGCGAGGAGTTCGAAGAAGCGGCGTCCGAGCTCGGATACGCTGACTTCCCGAAGCGGTGGCGCCGCCTGCGTGAAGCGCGCAACGCGTTCATCCACGACTCGCCGTTCACCGGACCGCAGGAGCACCTCGACCAGCGGGCCGCCGACGAGGCGATGATGCTGCTTGACCAGGCATATCGCCTCTTCGTGCTGATGAACAACAGGTTCGTCGCCGACGACGGTCTCCATGGCGAGTGACACGACGCGCATCGCACGGCTGTACCACCTGACCGGCGTCGTCCAAGGTGTCGGCTTCCGGCCCTTCGTGTACAACCTCGCCAACCGGCTCGGCGTCCGGGGCTGGGTGCGCAACGCCTCCGACGGCGTGTGGATCCACGCGGAGACGGACGAGGCCACGCACGCTGCGTTCGAGCGGGCGCTCGTCGAAGAGGCCCCGCCGATGGCGCGCATCGCCGGCCTCGCATCGCGCAGCGTCGCTGCCGAGGGCTTCCGCGCGTTCTCCATCGTGCCGTCGCACGCGGACGAGGGCGCGCGCACGCTCGTGTCACCCGACCTCGCCACGTGTCCGGCGTGCGTCGCGGAGCTCTTCGACCCGGCGGACCGCCGGTACCGCTACCCCTTCATCAACTGCACGAACTGCGGACCGCGGTTCACCGTCATCGCCGACGTCCCGTACGACCGGCCGCTCACCTCGATGCGCGTCTTCGAGATGTGCCCAGAGTGCGCGGCCGAGTACGCCGATCCGGCCGACCGCCGCTTCCACGCGCAGCCCGACGCGTGCTTCGTGTGCGGCCCACGGCTGTACCTGAATCCCGGGGCAAACGGTCCCGAGATCGATCCGGGCTGGCTGTGGTCGCCCGACGTCGAGACCGATCCACGGCCGCATCGCGACCGGATCGCGGCGCGGGAGCGCTCGGACGCGATCCTCGCTCGCGCAGCTGAGCTGCTGCGCGCAGGGGCGATCGTCGCCGTGAAGGGGCTCGGCGGGTTCCAGCTCGCGTGCGACGCGACGAACGAGGAGGCCGTGGCCCGGCTTCGCGAGCGCAAGCGCCGGTACGGCAAGCCGCTCGCGGTGATGGTGCGCTCGCTCGAGGATGCGCGCGCATGGTGCGAGGTGTCGGAGGCCGAGGCAGAGCTGCTCTCATCGCCTGCCGCTCCCATCGTGCTGCTGCGCGTGCGCCGCGAGCCTTCGGGCGAGCTCCCGCCTCCGGCGCCGTCTGTCGCGCCGCGCCTGCGCGAGATCGGCGTCATGCTCCCCTACACGCCGCTGCACCACCTGCTGCTCGCCGATGCGGGCGTCCCGCTCGTCATGACCTCGGGCAACGTGAGCGAGGAGCCGATCTGCACGGGCAACGCAGAAGCGCTCGAGCGCCTGGCGGGCATCGCGGACGCGTTCTTGCTGCACGACCGCGACATCCTCGCCCGCTACGACGACTCCGTCGCGCGCGTCGGGCCGCGAGGGGTCGAGCTGATCCGCCGCGCCCGCGGGTACGCGCCCTTCCCGCTGCCGGCGCCGGGTCACGCCGCGATCGACGTGCTGGCGTGCGGGCCGGAGCAGAAGAACACCGTCACGCTGCTCTCTGGCGACCATGCGTTCGTCACGCAGCACATCGGCGACATGGAGAACGCCGAGACGTTCGCAGCCTTCGAGCGCGCGATCGCCGACTACGAGCGCCTGTTCCGCGTCTCACCCGCGCTCGTCGCGCACGACTTGCACCCTGAGTACCTGCCGACCAAGCACGCGCACTCGCTCGGCCTGCCCGCCGAGGGCGTCCAGCACCACCACGCGCACATCGCGAGCGTGCTCGGCGAGCACGGCGAGGACGGTCCTGTGATCGGCGTCGCCTTCGATGGCACCGGTTACGGCGCCGACGGCGCGATCTGGGGAGGCGAGGTGCTCGTCGCCGGCCTCGAACGCTTCGAACGGTTCGCACACCTCGAGTACGTCCCGCTCCCGGGCGGCGAGGCGGCGATCCGCCGGCCGGCCCGCATGGCGCTCGGCGTGCTGGCGGCACTCGACCTGCTCGAGCATCCGGGAGCCGCGACGCTCAGACGGCGCATCTCGCCGGACGAGGAGGCCGTCGTGCTGCGCATGGTCGAGCGGCGCCTGAACACGCCGCTCACCTCGTCGGCAGGACGGCTATTCGACGCCGTGGCAGCGCTCGCTGGCGTGCGCGACGACGCGCTGTACGAGGGCCAGGCCGCCATCGAGCTGGAAGCGCTCGCCGACGAACAGGAGCCGGGCGCGTACCGCCACGCGTGGACGACGGGCGTCATCTGCACCGCGCCTCTGATCCGCGGCGTGCTCGACGACCTCGCCGAGGGCGTCCCTGTGCCCATCGTCTCGATGCGCTTCCATCGGGGGTTGGCGCTGGCTATAGTTGACGCGTGCGAACGGGCGCGCCGCCTCACCGGCCTTGCGACGGCCGCGATATCGGGCGGCGTGTTCATGAACCGGATCCTGGCGAGGACCGTGCTCGAGGAGCTGGAGGCGCGCGGATTCCGGGTCCTCACGCACGTCGCCTTGCCGGTCAATGACGGCGGGGTGTCATTCGGGCAAGCGATCGTCGCCTGGGCGCGGCACCGGGCGGCTGGAGAAGGAGGAGCGCATGTGCCTCGGGATACCGGCTCAGATCGTCAGTGAGCCGAACGAGAACGGCATGGCCCAGGTCAAGATCCTCGGCGTCACCCGCTGGGTGAGCCTGCACATGGTCCCCGATGCCAAACCCGGCGATCACGTCCTGGTGCACGCTGGCTTCGCGTTGGAGGTCATCTCGGAGGAGTTCGCCGCGGAGACGCTCGAACTGCTGCGCGAGGCCGGCATCGTCGAGGACGAGGCCGAAGCGCTCGAGGCGGAGACCGCGCAGTGAGCGCCGACCTCTCGGCCGCGTTCCGCGACCCCGCCCTGGCCGAGGGCCTGGTGCGGCGCATCCACGCAGCAGCCACGCGCCCGATGAAGCTCATGGAGGTCTGCGGCACGCATACGATGGCCATCGCGAAGAACGGCATCCGCGGCCTGATGCCTGAGGCCGTCACGCTGCTCTCAGGCCCGGGCTGCCCGGTGTGCGTCACCGGCAACGCCGACATCGACCTGGCCATCGAGATCGCCCGGCAGCCCGGCGTCGTGCTCGCGACGTTCGGCGACATGATGAAGGTCCCCGGCTCGTACTCGTCGCTCGCGCGCGAAAAGGCCGACGGGCGCGACGTGCGCGTCGTGTACTCGCCGCTCGACGCGCTGGAGATCGCCGAGCGCGAGACGGACAAGCAGGTGGTCTTCTTAGGCGTCGGCTTCGAGACCACCGCACCCACGATCGCGATCACCGTCCAGCAGGCGCAGCGGCGCGGCGTCGCGAACTTCTCGGTGCTCTCTATGCACAAGACCGTACCCATCGCGCTCGAGGCGCTCGTGAACGACCCTTCCGTCGAGATCGACGGCTTCATCCTGCCGGGCCACGTGTCCGTGGTGATCGGCACCGAGCCCTATCGCTTCCTGGCGGAGCGGTACGGGGTGCCAGGCGTCATCACGGGCTTCGAGCCGCTCGACGTGCTGCAGGGCATCCTGATGCTCGCCGAGCAGCTGCGCGACGGACGGGCCGCCATCGAGGTCGCGTACACGCGGGCGGTGGCGCCGGAGGGCAATCCGCACGCGGTCGCGGCGATCGACGACGTGTTCGAGCCGTGCGACGCGGAGTGGCGCGGCCTCGGCGTCATCCCCGGCACCGGCCTCGCCATCCGGGAACGGTACGCGGCCTTCGACGCCTCGCGGCGCTTCGCCGTCGAGCCGCCCGAGCCTCGCGAGCACAAGGGGTGCCAGTGCGGGGACGTGCTGCGCGGAGCGGTGCTCCCGTACCAGTGCCGTCTGTTCGGCACCGCGTGCACGCCGGAGCATCCCGTCGGCCCCTGCATGGTGTCGTCGGAGGGCTCGTGCGCGGCGTACTATCGCTACACCGACCACGGCCGCGCCTGACCCGGCTGACGGCACGACCGCGAAAGGACGACCGATGCAGCACGACCGCATACTGCTCGCCCACGGGAGCGGCGGCACCATGATGCGCGACCTCATCGAAGAGGTCTTCGTGAAGGACTTCGGGGACGAGGCTCTAGAGCGCCTCGACGACGCGGGCGTGGTCGACCTACCCGCGGGCCGCCTCGCCTTCTCGACCGACACGTACGTCGTCACGCCGCTCGAGTTCCCGGGCGGCGACATCGGTCGGCTCGCGGTGTGCGGCACCGTCAACGACGTCGCGACCTCAGGCGCCGTCCCGCTCTACCTCTCGGTAGGCTTCGTGCTCGAGGAAGGTCTGCCGCTCGACGTGCTCCGGCGCGTGCTTGCCTCGATGCGCGACGCGGCGGCCGAGGCGGGCGTCCGCATCGTCACGGGCGACACGAAGGTGGTCGAGAAGGGCCACGGCGACGGCATGTACGTCAACACTGCGGGCGTCGGCGTGGTGCGGGACGGCTTCGACCTGTCCGGCTCGAACTGCCGGCCCGGCGACGCCGTGCTGCTTTCGGGTACCCTCGGCGACCACGGCATCGCGGTGGTGTCAGTGCGCGAGGGGCTCGCGTTCTCCACGGAGATCGTCTCTGACGCCGCGCCGCTCGCGGCGCTCGTGCACGCGGTGCTCGACGCCGCGCCCGGCACGCGGTGCTTCCGCGACCCCACCCGGGGCGGCCTCGCGTCGACGCTGAACGAGCTCGCGCGCGCGTCGGGCGTCGGCATCGTCGTCGACGAGACGGCGGTTCCCGTCCGCGAGCAGGTGCGCGGCGCGTGCGAGATGCTCGGCTACGACGTGTTCCAGGTCGCGAACGAGGGCAAGATGGTGGCCGTCGTGCCCGCGGAGCAGGCCGAAGCGGCCCTCGAGGCCATGCGGCGCGCCCCGTACGGGGCGGACGCCGCCGTCATCGGCGAGGTGACCGAGGGGCCGGCCGGGCGGGTCCACGTCAAGACGCCCTTCGGCGCCACCCGCGTGATGGACATGCTCGTCGGGGAGCAGCTCCCCCGGATCTGCTGATGGGCGGACGACCCGGAAGCGCGGCGCCGCCGGCGGGCCGGGCCGAGTCCGTCTCCGGGCTCGCGCGCGTCGCTCTCGCCGCCACGACGTGGGGCACCATCCCGATCTTCGTGCGCATGGTGCACGCGCACCCGGCGGTCATCGTGTTCTGGCGCGTGGTGTTCGCCGCGGGCGTCGCGCTGGCGAACCTCGTGCTCACCAGGCAGCTGGGAGCGCTGAAGACCTTGACTCGCCGCCGGTTCGCCGCGCTCATCGCGATGGGGTGCTTGCTCGCGCTCAACTGGGGGCTGTACCTCGGTTCGCTCAAGCTCACGACGGTCGCGGTGGCGGTGCTGCTCGCCTACCTGGGCCCCGTCCTCGTTGCGGCGCTGACCCCCGTGCTGAGCGCCGAGGGCTTCGACCGCAGGCTGCTGCTGCCGATGGCGCTCGCGCTCGCAGGCGTCGTCGCGATCGTCGGACCGCGAGACCTCGGCATCCGCAGCCATAGGGAGATCCTCGGCGCCGGCATGGCGCTCGCGTCGGCCTTCACGTATGCCGCGCTCGTGCTGAACGCCAAACGCTTGATGCGCGGCATCCCGACCGGGGTGTATATGCTGGGCGAGTACGTCGGCGCCGTCGTCGTGCTGCTGCCCGCCGTCGTGCTCTTCGATGGGCCGTCGACCGGGACCGACTGGCTCGGCGTGGCCGCTCTCGGCGTGCTGGACACGGGCATCACGGGAATGCTCTTCTTGTCAGGACTGCGCCTCGTGCGCGCCGACCACGCAGCGATGCTCACGTACGCTGAGCCCGTGAGCGCCGTGCTGTTCTCCGCGGCGTTCCTCGGCGAGCGCGTCACTGCGCTGACGGCCTTCGGTGGCGCGCTGGTGGTGGCGAGCGGCGTGATGGTAGCGCGCATGGAGCCGCAGCCGGCGTTCGAGGCGCCTGAGCCGATCGAGGACGGGCCGGCCAGGTAAGGAGGCACCATGGGTTCTCTCGAACGGATCGTCGAAGCGGACGCCGTCGCCCGGCTGGCCGCCCGGGACGCGAGCCTGTTCTCCGACGACGTCGACGCTCGCATCGCCGTCGGGCAGCGGCTCGGGTGGCTCGACCTCGCCAGCAAGGCCTCAGCGAGATTCCCCCTCCTGCGGAACCTGGCTGAGGCCATACGGTCCGAGGGCGCGACCGACGTCGTTCTGCTCGGGATGGGCGGCTCCTCGCTTGCGCCGCTCGTGCTGTCGCGCGTGATCGGCAGCGCACCTGGCTACCCGCGTCTGCACGTCCTCGACACCACCTCCCCGATCGCGCTCGCGTCGCTGCTGCAGACGCTCGACCCGGCCGGCGTGTTCGTCATCGTCGCGAGCAAGTCCGGCACCACCATCGAGCCCTTGTCCCTGTACGCCATCGTGCGGGGATGGCTCGATGACGCCCTCGGCAGGCCCGCGGCCGGTCGACGGTTCATCGTGATCACCGACCCCGGCTCGCCGCTCGAGAAGCTGCGCCAGAAGGAGACGATGCGCCTCACGCTCTCGGCGCCGCCGACGGTGGGCGGGCGCTACTCGGCGCTCTCGCTGTTCGGGCTGGCGCCTGCTGCGCTGATCGGCATCGACATCGAAACCCTCGTGTCCCGTGCCGCGGTGATGGAGGCGACCTGCAAGAACGAGGCTCCCGAGAACCCGGGGGCGCTGCTCGCTGCCCGGATCGCAGACGCCTACGATGACGGCAGAGACAAGCTTTCTCTCGTGACCTCTCCGGCGCTCCGGCCGTTCGGGCTCTGGGTCGAGCAGCTCATCGCCGAGTCGCTCGGCAAGAACGGCGTCGGCGTCGTGCCCGTGCTGGAAGTCGAGCCCCCGGAAATCGCGTCTTCGGGCGGCAGGCGGCTCTACGCCGTCGTGCGGTTGCGCGCGGATTCGGCGCTCGCGTCGTGGGTCGAGGAGGCCCTGCACGCCGGGCTCGACGTCGTAGAGCTCGTCGTCGACGACGGCCTGGACTTGGGGGCGGAGTTCGTCCGCTGGGAGTTCGCCACGGCGCTTGCCGGCTTCTTGCTCGGCGTCAACCCGTTCGACGAGCCGAACGTCGCGGAAGCCAAACGGGCGACGGCGGACATCTTGGCAGGAGCCGCCTCAGCGCCCCGCGCTTGCTGCGACCTCGACGGCACGTGGGCGACTTTCGCAGGCGGTCTCGCCGCGCCGGATCCGCTCCCCGCGAGCCGCATCGACGCTGTGCGCGCCTGGCTCGCGAGCGCCCGCGCGGAGGACTACCTGGCCATGCTGGTGTACGCTCCAGACGACGGTGCTTACCTGGAGCCCTTCGAGCAGGCGGCTTCAGCGGTCGAGAGAGCCACAGGCCTCCCCGTCTGCCTCGAGCTCGGCCCCCGGTACCTCCACTCCACCGGGCAGCTCCACAAGGGCGGCCCGAACACCGGCGTGTTCCTGCTCGTCACGGCCCGGGACCGAACCGACTTCATCGTCCCCGGAGAGCGCTATACCCTCGCCGCCCTTCACAGAGCACAAGCGGAGGGAGACCTGGCCACCCTCGCCGCGCACGGCCGGCGCGTCCTTCGCCTCGACCTGCCGACCGGCACCGCAGACGCATTCAGCGCGCTCGCCCGGGACATCGCCGCTGCGGCTCTGACGTGAGGACGCCGGCCCCTCGATGCTCTTCGAGGGACCGGCGCCTGGACTCCAGCGAGCTCCCTGGGGGTAGAGCCCGCGGATCCTCTCGTCGCTAGTGGCTCTTCGTGCCGAGCAGCCCGCCGACCTTGTCGAGCCCGAGGTCGCGCTCGTGCCGCTCGTGAGCCGTGCCGTGGATGCGCATCCAGATCTCGTCGACGTTCTTGGGGAGCTGTCCGTCCAGCTTGCTCACCACGATGATGGTAAGCAACGCGAGCGGGAATGTGAACAGCACCGGGAAGGTCAGCGAGCCCAGGAACCCGATCACGCCCTCCTTCGGGATCCTTCCGAGCGTCTGCAAGATGTTCAGGAAGATGAACGCAATCGAGCTGCCGAGACCGACGACGATGCCTGCGGTCGCGCCGCGCTCCGTGGTGCCCTTCCACCAGATGCCGGTGAGCAGCATCGGCACGAAGGCGGAGGCGCCGACCGAGAACGCCCAGGTCACCATCATCGCGATGAGCGCCGGGTACGCCTGGTCGAGACCGAACTTCGGGATCGCCAGGCCGATGAGCAGCGCCAGCGTCGCGAAGAACAGCACCGACACCTTGCCCACGAGCACGCGCTTGGCCTCGCTCGCGTTCGGGTTGATGTACTTCTCGTACACGTCGTGCCCGACCGCGGACGCCGCAGCGATCAGCAGGCCGCCGATGGTGGAGAACATCGCCGCGAACGCTCCTGCCGAGACCACGCCCAGCAGCGCCTGCCCGCCCAAGATGTTCGCGAGCGTCGGCATGACCTGGTCAGGCTTGACGAGGTGGCCGTGCACGTTCGCGGCCGCGATCGTCCCGCCGTTGGCGAGGTGCTCCTGGATGAAGCCGAGGCCGGCGAGACCCGCGATCGGCGCCATGATGTAGAAGGTGCCGATGAACACGAGCACCCAGAAGGTGGAGCGCCGCGCGGCAGAGCCGGAGGGGTTCGTGTAGTACCGGTTCAGGATGTGCGGCAGGCCGGCGGTGCCGAGCACGAGCGCGAGCACCATCGAGAACTGGTCGAACTTGTTGTAGCGGTGCCCCGGCTCGCGGAAGAGCATGGCGCGCAGCTCGTGCAGCTTGTTCTTGGACGGGAGCGCGACCGCGATCTTGCCCTCGGCGTTCGAGGCGACGAACTCCTCGACCTTGGCATACTCTTCAGGCGTCATGATGGTCTCGGCGGCCTCGAGCGGCGTCTTTCCGGTCGCCGGGTTCGGCGTGGTCAGCTCTGCGACCGTCATGGCCTTCGTGTCGACGATCGGGGTCTTCGACGCCTCAGCAAGCGCCTTCGGGTAGTTGAAGCCGTTGCCGAACGCGAATGCGACCACGAGGAACATGGCGAACCACAGCCACCAGAACTGGAAGATCTGGTTCAGCGTGGTGCCCTTCATGCCGCCCATGCCGACGTAGAGGGCCATGATCGCTGCGACGACGACGACGCCGGACGTGTACGGCTCCATGCCGAAGATGCCCTTGCCGACGAGCACCTGCCAGGTCGTCCCCGCGCCGAACATCTGCGGGGCCATGTAGAACAGCGACGTGAGCAGGACCGCGAGCACCGTGATCAGCCGGATGCGGTCGCTGCCGAAGCGGCCGTACGCGAAGTCCGCGACCGTGTACTCGCCGAAACGGCGCAGCGCAGACGCGATGAACAAGACGACCACCATGAAGCCGCCGGCGAAACCGGCCGCGTACCACACGCCGTCGAGGCCGGACGCGTACACCGCGCCCGCGACTCCCAGGAACGACGCCGCCGACAGGTAGTCGCCAGAGATCGCCGACGCGTTCGAGAACGAGCCGACCTTGCGGCCCGCCAGGTAGAAGTCAGCCGTGGTGCGCGTGAACCTGCGGGAGAAGATCGAAAGCCCGATCGTGAACAGGATCAGGACGACCACGAGGGCGATTGCGAACGTGTTCATGCTTACGCCCCCTTCTCTTCCTGGCTGCGCGCGGCGATCTCATCAGCCATCTGCGCGAGCTTCTCGTCCAGCTTGTCTGCCTGCTTGGAGTACGTCCAAGCCATCACCCAGAGGAACACGTAGTACAGCAGCGATACGAACAGGTAGTTCGCCGTGAACCCGCCCCAGATCGGCTTGGCGTACCACGCCTCCCACCACACCGACGACGCCGGGATGGCGAGCGTGACTGCGAAGAAGATCGCTCCGTACGTGAACGAGAGCTTGCGCTGCTCGCGGAACACGGCGTCGACGCTCTCGATCGTGTCGACGTGCTCGCCGTGCCGCACGTGTGCGACCTTCGGAGCGCCGGCCGCGCGTGCTGTCGTGTCCGTCATCGTGTGCACCTCCTTTGCTTCCCGCGGCCCTACTCGGCCTTCACGACGAGGACGGGGATGGGCGAGCCCTTGACGACCGTTTCGGCGACGCTGCCGAGCGCGATGCGCTTCAGGCCCGTGCGCCCAGTGTCGCCGCAGACGATCAGGTCGGCGCCCCAGTCGATGGCAGTGGCGACGATGCGCTTCGCCACGCCGCCCTTGACGACCTCGACTTCGCATTCGACCCCGTTGCGCTCGCACATCGTCTTCGCGATGACGAGCCCCTTCACGGACGGGTGGACGCCTTCGAAGACGTCCTCGTTCATGACCTCTTCCGGGTACTCGAGGGCCTCGAGGCCGGTGTCCACGAAGATCGCCTTGACCTTCGCGCCGAAGGTCTTCGCGAGGATGACGGCGTACTCGGTCGCCGCGATCGCGGGTTCCGAACCGTCGGTCGGCAGCAGGATCTTGTCAATCTCGTGGCACACCTCTTGGATGTCGCCGAGCTTGATGTCCTCGGCCGACCCTTTGATGCAGACCTTCATCCGGTTCACCTCCTCCTTTCAGCCCGCGCGTCGTGCGCGGTGCCTGCGGCAACCGTACCGCTGGGGCGAGGAGGACGGGTCGAGGCTGCGGCGTGCGGCGAGCGGCTGTCGGCAGACGGACGGGAGCGGACGGCGAGCGGAGGGTCATGGACGTGCCCGTGCGCGGCATGCCGTTCGTCTACGGACGAAAGCCGCTCACCGGCGACGCCGGCACAGCGCGGCCGGTCTCAGAGCTCGACGATGCGCGCGCGGGCGGGGCGAGCGGCCACCTCGAGCAGGCCGACGGTCGGGCGCGCGCCGTGGCGAGGACGCGCGGCGGAGCCCGGATTGAGGAGCAGCGCCCCGTCGCGGTCCTCGACGTGCGGCACGTGGGTGTGCCCGAAGACCAGGACGTCGGCGGGCGATGCCCTGTGGAGACGCACGGCGTCTTCGAGATGGTGCGCGACCACGATCGATACGCCGGCCAGCTCCAGCCGCGCGACGTGGTCGAGCAGCCCGGCGATCCCCCACGGGTCGGTGTTGCCCGCGACCGCGGTCACGGGCGCGATCGCCTCGAGCTCCCGCAGCACGTCGAGCGAGCCGACGTCTCCCGCGTGCACGATGCGCTCGCACCCCTCGAAGGCGGCACGAACGCTTGCCGGCAGCACGCCGTGCGTGTCTGAGATGACGCCGATCCGCACGCTACAGCCCGAGAGCCTTCTTGAGCGCCGGCACGCGGCGGCGGGAAGCCGGCACCTGCGTGCCCGCCGCGTCCTTGAGCGTGAGCATCATCGTCCCGCCGTACATCGGCACCACCTCCCGCACCTGAGCGAGGTTCACGACGAAGCGCCGATGCACCCGGAAGAACCCTTGCGGCTCCAGACGCGCCTCGAGCTGCGCGAGCGACATCGTCGAAAGGAACCGCTCGTTCTCGGTGAAGATGTACGAGTAGTCGTCCTTGGCCATCACGTAGTAGATGTCTTGCACCTGGATCAGGAGCTTCCTGCCGGCCTTCTCGACAGGGATGCGCTCCACGCGGACCGGCGCCTCCTCGGCGGGGCGCAGGCGGGCGACGGCGGCTTGCAGCCGCCTCAGCTCCACCGGCTTGACGAGGTAGTCGACCGCAGCGACCTCGAACGCCTTGACGGCGTGCTCGCTGTGTGCGGTCACGAACACGACCGCCGGCGGCCGCTCCGCTTGGGCCAGCGCCTCGGCGAGCTGCATGCCGGAGATGCCCGGCATGTCGATGTCGAGAAAGACCACGTCGTACGGGATGGCCCGGATGAGCTGCAGCGCTTCCTGCGCGTTCGAGGCCTCGCCGATCACCTCGACCCCGCCTGCTTCTTCGAGGAGGTACCGGAGCTCGGAGCGCGCAGGCGCCTCGTCATCGACCACGAGCGCCTTGATCAGCCCCATCTGCCTCCCCTTCCGTCCTCGGAACTAAGCGAGCGGTCACGGTCGTCCCTTGGCCTTCCACGCTCTCGATGGACAGCCCGCTGCCCGGACCGAAGTGCCCGCGCACCCTATCGTGCACGTTCTTAAGCGCGATGCCAAGACCGCGGCCCACGCCGGACTCGAGCACGCGCGCGAGCTCGGCGGACGGCATACCTGCCCCGTCGTCCCGTACAGTGATCTCCACCCCGTCCGCTCTCGAGCGCGCAGTGAGCCAGATCGTGAGCGGCCGGTCCGGCATCAGCGCATGCTGCACGCAATTCTCGACGAGCGGCTGGACGATGAAGGCCGGGACCATGAACCGCTCCAGCCCGGGCTCCACGTCCTCGACCACCCTGATGCGATCGCCGAAGCGGGCCTGCTCGAAGCGCATGTAGCTGCGCGCGTACTCGATCTCGCGCTCAAGCGGCACGAGGTCCTCGTTCTCCTCGAGCGTCCGGCGATAGAACCGCGCGAACTCCCGCAGCAGCTCTCTCGCCCGAGGCGGGTCGGTCCGGATGAGCGCCGCGATCGTGTTGATGGTGTTGAACAGGAAGTGCGGATTGATCTGCGCCTGCAGCGCCTTGAGCTCCATGCGGCACGCGAGCTGCGTCTGCCGCTCCAGCTCCGAGAGCTCGAGCTGCGTCGAGAGCAGACGCGCGAGACCCTCGACCATCGTGACCTGCGTCTCGTTCAGCAGGCGCGGGGTCGTGTAGTAGAACTTCAGCGTGCCGACCACTTCGCCCCGGACGTGCAGCGGCACGACGATCGCCGCCCGCAGGTAGCAGCCCTTGACGGGGCAGCCGATGTCTTCGCGCGTTGAGAGGATCCTGTGCTCGTCGTGCTCGATGGCCTCTTTCGTCGCCCTCGTCATGATCGGGCCGCCAGGCTGGTGGTGGTCCTCGCCGAGCCCAGCGAAGCCCAGCACGGTCGTGCGGTCGGTGATCGCGACTGCCGCTGCGTCGCTCTCCTCGAGCGCCAAGCGGCAAACGGCCTGAGCGGTGTCCCGGTCGAGACCGCGACGCATGTACGCCAGGCTCCTCGAGGCGATCTCGAGGATCTGGTGCGATTGCATCGCCCGGATGTGGTCGGGCCGCGTGAGGACCCGAGCGACGACCGAGCCGACCGCGATGACGATCAGCCCGGCGACTGCGACGATCGACACGGGGCGGGACACGCCGCCCAAGACCGACGCGACCGCGACGACGCCGATAGCGCTCGTCGCGATGAACAGCGCGGCGTCGATGATCAGCGCTCGCCTCAGGTGCAACATCCTGAGCCTCTCTCGGTGTCGATGTTCGAGAACGCGAGCAGGTGCTTGCGCGGGCCGACCGGCTCGAACCCGAACCGGGCGTACAGGCGCTGCGCTGCTTCGTTCTCCGCCTGCGTGTACAGCACCGTGCGGTGGACGCCCTGCCTGCAGAGATACCGCAAAGCGTCCGACAGCAGCGCGGCTCCCACGCCCCGCCCGCGCTCGGCAGGCACGACGGCGAGACGCCCTATCACTCCATGCCCGCGGTCCACCCTGCACATAGCGTACCCTACGACCGCCCCGCCTCGTCTCGCGACGGTCACGCGGTCCGCCGAAAGGAACTCCCGCATGAGACGGACGTCGTAGCGCCAGAAGTCGCTGAAGCAGAGGATGTCGACGGCCAACAACGGCTCCAGCACGCCCTCGTCCGCCACCTGGATCTCGATGTCGCTCGCGTCGTGTCTCTCGACCTCTCTGCGGTGGACGAGCCCAAGGGTGACGCCCGTGTGCACCACGTGCATCCCGGCCTTCTGGTACGGCCCGTCTTGCCCCTCGGCGACGAACGGGCTGATGAGGTCTTCGAACCCCTGCGCGCGCACCACCGCTCGCAGCGCCGCCATGTGCGAGGGTATGCTCCGCTCGACGCTCCACAACGCCGTGACCGCCACCAGGGGCAGGTGGTCGCGCCAGCGCCCGAGTATCGCCGCATCGCCTGCGTCGCTCACCTGCACCGTCCAGGGCGCGTTCGACCAGGCCCGGCGCAGATCGTCCAGCGAGTCGAACACGCCGTCTTGCCGGGCGTACGCCCAGACGCGCGCCAAGTCGCGCTCGCCAGCCGTCCTGAGCGCGTGAGCCCCCATGATCATCGCGAGACCAGCTCCCCGGCCGCAAGCCACACCGCGACGCACACGAGCATGGCAGCGAATGCGTACCGCACCGTCGCCTCTTTGGCCAAGATGGTCAAGCGCGACCCTACGGCTGCTCCGGGGACGACGCCGAGCACGAGGCCGGCAGCAAGCGCCAGGTCCACGTGCCCGAGCGCGTAGTGGGCGACGCTGCCCGGCACTGCGAGCACCGCGACCGCCACGAGGCTCGTGCCGATGGCGCGCTTCGTCTCGAACTTGAGCCACCGGACGAGCAGCGGGACGATGACGAAGCCGCCGCCAAGCCCGAGGAACCCGGAGTAGAGCCCCGCAGCGGCACCCACCGCCGCGAGCTGCGCGAGCCTCGGCTCTGCCGCATCCTGCCGCGGCGAAACCGATGCCTCCCGCACGGTCCAGAGGAGCGTGTCGCCAGCCACGTAGAGGATGAGCGCTGCGGTGACCAGCATGACGGCCGTGCCTCCTGCGGCGGCGCTTCCGAGCGCCCCGAGGACCGACGCGGCGGCGCCGACCAAGCCGATCGTGACGCCCGAGCGCACGTCCGCGAGCCCACGCTTCGCGTACGTCCACGCGCCGGTGAGCGCTCCCGGGAGGATGACCGGCAACGGCGTCCCCACCGCCACGAGGGCTGGCGCGCGCAGGATCAGCCTGATCGCGGGCGTCGTGACGATGCCGCCGCCGATGCCGAAGGCCCCAGACAGCACGCCGGAAACGGCCCCGATGGCGATCGCGGCAGCGGTCCTGGCCAGGTTCATCGCTCCGGCGGGACCACGGGGAACCGGCCGGTTATCGCGCTTCTGTCGACGCGCCGCTCGCCGGTGAACAGCGTCTTGAGCGGGATGTCCTCCCACAGCCGGTCCATCAGCAGCGGCCACCGGCGCTGGAACGCGAAGTACCGCTCGCAGTGGTCGCGCGCGTACTCGTTCGCCCGCTTCACGCTGCTGCGAGCGATCTCGAGGTACTTCCCGGGCTCTTTGCCCGCGAGCGCGCGCAGCACGGCGGTGACCCGGGCCCTCCAGACCACGGACCCCTCGACGAACGGCCCCGGGTACGGCATCAGCGACTCCGGGGTGACTTGCCGCAAGTCGACCTGCGACTTCGAGAACTCGAGCTTGCGGTGCTCATAGATGAACCGGAACACGTCTTGGCGGAATGCGGCCGCCTCGCTCGGCAGCTTCGGCGGCTGATGGATGACCGACCACTCGCCATCCAAGAAGACGTCGCCTCCGTGCATGCGCACGTTGATCACGTAGTCGATGTCCTCTCCGCGCGACACCCACGGGTCGAACGGCACCGTGCAGTAGAGGTCCCGGTGCAGCGCCAGGCAGCCGCCCATCGCGACGGTGCTCGGCGTGATGCGCGGCGGGCGCGCGACCGCTCCCAGCGCCTCCGTGAACGCCTCGTCCTGACGCCAGAACATGTCGTACCACGGGGCGTCGCTGGCGAACTGGTAGCGTCCCTGCTCGTCGGTGTAGTAGCCGCTCTTGGCAAGGACGCGCTTGCCTTTGCCAGTCTGCTCGCCCACGCCTTCCTGCGCACGCACGAGGAACGCCGGGTCGGTGACGACCTGGTCGTCGTCCACGAACACCACCAGGTCGCTCCCGAGGGTCGCGGCGACCATGAGGCCCACGTTGCGCACGGCGCCGTAGCTTCCAAGGCTCACGCCGTCGAGCACGTCGGCGAACTCCAGCTGCTCCATGCGCCTGTGGAGCGATCCCATCTCCGCCGGACCGACGACGAGCGCGTCGAGCTCAGGGAAGTCTGCGAGGATCTCGCGGACGCGGTCCTCTGCTGCGTGCTCCACGGACTCGTGCGTGGCGGCGACGATGAGCACGACGCGGCCGAGCCCCTCGACGGACTCGAGGGAGCGCAGGCAATCAGGCAGCGTCCCGTCCTGGTCGATGGGCGTCGGATGGTCGTACTGGAAGGGGCCGTCGTCCGACGCGCGGGGCCGTCGGCGAGTCCAGAACGTAGGGATGATGACGCACGGTTCCAACGCCGCACCTTCCGTCTCGTGGCCTCGGTATCGCAGCGGCCTCAATGATACCGCGTGCGGAGCGTCGGCTCGAATGCGCTCAGCCGGCTTCTTCGATGGTCTCCGGACGCACGAGGCAGCGCTGGACGGCTTCACGGATGACGGCATACGGCCGGGAGCCGATGAGGAGCTCGTTGCAGATGAGCGCAGAGGGCGTCTCCCGGATACCGAGGTGCAGCGCGATGTGCCGGAACTGGTGCAAGCGCTCGTCGTACCGCCCCGAGTCCCAGACCTCGTCCATCTCGCCGCGGTCGAAGCCGTGCTTCTCGCCGATGGCAGCCAAGACTTCCCGATCGCCGATGTCGCGGCCGTGCACGAAGTACTCGCGGAAGATGTCGAGGTGCAGCGGCCAGAAGACCTCTTCGCCCTTGTCGCGGCCAAGCTCGGCGAGCGCCATCGCGTCGTGCGTCTTGGGTATGAGGTCTGGCAGCACCATCCGCTCCCCCTCTTTGGCAGCCAGCTCGATCAGCCGCTCCTCGACGCGCTGCGAATGCCCGAGGCCGTCTCGCGACGCCGACAGACCCTCTGGCGGCATGTCCGGCCGGAGCTCGAACGGGACTCCGACGAGTTCCACCTGCATCTCTTCGCGCAACTTCAGGAACCGGAACTGGTCCACGAAGCAGAACGGTCAAGCGTAGTCGTAGAAGACCAGGATCCGCGGGACCACTCCGGATGTCGCTCCTTCGCTCATGCCGCTCCTCACTCGATCACGCCGAGCGGCTCGCCGCACGCGGCGCACGAGCCGTCGCTTGTCGCCCGTTTGACGATGCGATACCCGTCCCGCTCGATGGCAACGGCGCCGCACCGCGGACACACGGTGTCTTCGCCTCCTGGCTCAGAGACGTTGCCGAGGTAGACGAACTGCAGTCCCTCCTCCTTGCCGATGCCGCGGAACCGGTGCAGGGTCTCGACCGGCGTCGGCGGCAGGTGCGACAGCTCCAGGTACGGGAAGAACCGCGTCACGTGCCACGGCGTCTTCGGGCCGAGGCTGTCCCGGATCCAGCGGGCGATGCTCCTCGCGGTTTCCTCTGAGTCGTTGACGGACGGGATCACGTTCGTGACGACCTCGACGTGCATCCCCCAGCGCTCCTTCGCCCTGACGGCGCCTTCGAGCACCGGGCGTAACGAGCGCACCTTGCAAAGACGCCTGTAGGTCTCGTCGTCGAAACCCTTCACGTCGACGCGCCACACGTCGATGACAGGGCCGAGGTAGTCGAGCCCCGCCTCCGTGACGTGGCCGTTGGTCACCATGACGGTGTAGACGCCTGCATCACGCGCCAGCGACGCGGTGTCGCGCACGAACTCGGCCCAGATCACCGGCTCGTTGTACGTGAACGCGATCCCCTCGCAGGACTCGGCGCGGGCTATCGCGATCACGTCCGCCGGCTCGATCCGCCTGACGCCCCCGTCTTCGAGCTTCGCGCGGCTGATCGACCAGTTCTGGCAGTGGAGGCACCGCATGGTGCACCCGACGCTGCCGAGCGACAGGGCGCGCGTCCCCGGCTTGTAGTGGAAGACCGGCTTCTTCTCGATGGGGTCGACGGCGATCGAGGACACGGCGCCGTAGCTTTCCGCGACGAGCCGTCCATCCCGGTTGCGCCGGACGCCGCAGATGCCAGCCCCGCCGTCGGCGATGCGGCAGCCGTGGGGGCACAAGAGGCAACGCACGCCGCCGCCTTCGGCGGGTTCCCAAAGGTCGGCCTCGCGCATGCCGCTGCCTCCTACCCAGACGGAGCGATCCGCGTCCGGTCAGGCCCCTCGAGAATCGCCGCCTTCAGCGCCTGCTCGGCAGCCTCCACGAGGTCGTCGCCCTCGATCGTGCCGCTGTGCGCCGCAGCGATGCCGGCGCACGCGGTCAACCGGACGTCACCTGTATACCCGTCCGCCTCGAAACTCCGCTCCCGTATGAGCGTCCGCAGCTTCTCCGCCACCGCGAACGCAGCAGTCTTCCCCACGCCGGGCAACAGCACGGCGAACTGGTCTCCCCGCACGCGCGCGACCATGTCCGTCGAGCGCACGTTCTGCGCGAGCAGCTCCGCGAGCTGCCGCAAGACGGCGTCTCCCCCGCGCTCGCCGACCAGGTCGTTGACAGCCCCGAACCCGTCGACGTCGAGCAGCACGAGCGACAGCGGCGTGCCGTACCGGGCGAACCGCGCGACCTCGAGCGCGACCCGCTCGTCGAACGCCCGAGCGTTCCACACGCCGGTGCCCTCGTCCACGGTCACGAGCGCGCTGACCGCCTCTTCCGCGCTGCGGAGGCGCCGCCGTTGCAGCGGGAAGCACATCTCCCAGCTGGACTCTCCTCGGAAGATGGCCTCGGCGTGCTCGACGCACGTCGGGTAGCCGCACGCGCCGCAGTCGGGCGTCTCCGCTCGCGAGGCGAAGCCCGCTTCCGCGAGCAGCGCGTCCACGACGGCGGGCGACGGACGCGGCACGTGCACCGGCGAGGGCCGGAAGGAGCGGACGAGGTCGACCTTGGGCAGCACTTCCACGAGCGTCTTCGTGCTCACCGTCGCCACGCCGACAGCGTTTCGCGATGCGCGGTCGACGTTGCGCTTGGCGAACAGCGACATGCCCGGGTTGACCGCCGGCCCGTCGATGCAGCCTTCGCAGTTGAGAGCGTCGATCAAGGTCGGCGCCGTGTCTCCTGCCGCGATGGCGCGCAACAGCCGGTCGAGGACCGGAAGGCCCCTGACGACCTGCACCTCGCCGTCTCCGGGGAAGCAGCCGTCGATCGTCTCGCGCGGGAAGCCGTCGGTGAGCGACACCTCTTTGAGGATCCTGGGGCGGGCCGTCGGGGTGACCTGCGACACGCCGCGCTGAACGCTCCGCTCGGTCTCGGCGATCATCCGCTTGAGCTCGGTGAAGTCGATCGCCGCGTCGATGGCGCCTCCGAACTCCTCGTCGTAGACCTCGTCCTTGCGCGCGTAGCACGGGCTGACGTACACGATCGCGACGTCGTCGCCGTACAGAGACCGGATCAGGCGAGCCTGCGCCACGTACGGAGGCACGATGGGAGCGAGCGCGGGAGCCAACGCCGGATGGTACTTCCGCACGAATTCGACGACCACCGGGCACGTCGACCGGATGAGGAACAGCGACGCCTCTCGGGCATACGCCCGCTGATACTCCATCGCGACGATCTCTTCTCCGAGCGCCGCGGTCTCGACCGACGCGAAACCGAGCCCGGCGAGCGCCCGCTCGACCGCGAGCGGGGTCATCGGGTGCATGGCTGCGATGAACTCGCTGGCGAGAAGCGCCACGACCGTGCGCCGGCTGGCCAGCAAGTCCCAGACCGCCGGGGTGTCGTCTCGGACCTGGTGGGCGGCCGCTCCGCACTCGCCGACGCACAGCCCGCACGCCACGCACTTCTCTTGGATCACTTCCGAACGGCCGTCGACGACACGGATCGCACGCACCGGGCAGACCCGCACGCAGCCCCAGCACTCGGTGCACGTCGCCTTCCGGTGGCCGATGAGCGGCTGGCGCTCAGCCGCCTCGCTCACCGCGGTCCCGTCCGACTCCCCTCGCACTTCGCCCCCTCACGCACCTCGTCTATCGTTCCACGATACGCGCCGCGCCGGACAGCCGCAACGCGAGCGCCAGCAGGCCGCCGATGACGTAGACGGCCACGAGCTCGCCTGCCCCGACGGTGACGACGCCGAACGCGTACATCCACAGCCACGAGTCCGCGATGCGGACGCCGAGCACCGTTTGGTCGTACAGGCCGGTTGCGGCCAGCACGATCGGGAGGTACGCGGCCACGATGAACGCGTTCGCGACGACGGGCCCGAGCAGCGCGATCGCTGGACGGCGCCGAAGGCGGTACGTCCACACGGCGCCGAGGAAGGTCGCAAGGGACCCGAACACCACGTCCAGCAGCGCCGTCGGGCCGAACTGGGCGACCATCGCTCCGTTCGCCACCGCGCACCCGATCGTCAAGCCGGGGATCGCGGCGGGAGTGAACAGCGCCAAGACCGTGAGCGCCTCGGACACGCGCAGCTGGATCGGGCCGTAGGTGAGCGGGTTCTGGATGACCGGGATCGTCGCGACCGCGTACAGGGCAGCGATGAGGCCCGCCTGCGTCACGTAGCGGGACCGCCGCCTGCTCGTAGCAAGCAGTCCGCGCACGTCCTCGGCGCCGTCCGGCTCCCGGCGCTTCCCCGTCCTCACTCGCTCGCCCCCTTCGCTTTGTTCCGCGGCAGCGAGATGATGAAGGTCGTTCCCGAGCCGAGCTTGCTGCGCGCCCATATCATGCCGCCGCTCGCGTCCACGATGTGCTTCGCGATGGACAGACCGAGCCCGAACCCGCCCGTCTCCTTGGAGCGGGATGCGTCGCTCCGGTAGAAGCGCTCGAAGATGTTGGGCAGGTCCTCTTCGGGGATCCCGATGCCCGTGTCGCTCACTTCTACGACGATCCGGTCCTTGTGGCGCCGCGTGCTGACTTGCACCCTCCCGCCGGCCGGCGTGTACTTGCAGGCGTTGTCGACGATGATCCCGAGCGCCTCTTCGATGCGGTCCGGGTCTCCCCACAGCGTCAGCGGCCCTTCGTCGGGGCCCGCGAACTCGAGGTTCTTGTCCATGTACCGCGTGGCGGCGTTCGCCAGCACCTCGCGGGCCACTGCGTTGATGTCGTACCGAACGTGCTTGAACTCCAAGATCTCTTCGCTCCGGATCATCGCGAGCAGGTCTGCGCACAGCTTGGCCATGCGGCGGGACTCGCGGTCGATGGCAGCGATGGCTTCCTCACGCATCTCCGGGTCTCCGGCGCCCCACGCTCGCAAGATGTTGACGTAGCCGCGTATGCCGGCGACCGGCGTGGCGAGCTCGTGCGAAGCGTCCGCCACGAACCGCGTCTGGGCGTCTGCCCGCTTCTTGAGCCGGTCGATGAGCGCGTTGAGCGAGCGTGCGAGATCCGAGATCTCGTGCTCGCCGCTCTCTGGCAGCCGCACGTCCAGCTGGCCAGCGTCGATGGAGTCCGCGGCCCGCCGGATCTCCTCTACGAGCGACAGCACCCAGCCCATCACGATCTGCATCATCAGCACTGCCAGCACGAGCGCGAACGCCCCCACCGCGATCATCGGCTGGCGCGCGTCGTCGAGCACGCGTTCCTCGCGCACCGGGTCGTACGCCACCTCAAGCACTGCGAAACCGCCAGACGGCATCTCGACCGGCACGTACGCGACGTGGGTCGCGAGGTCGGCCTTCGTCAGGAAGCCCGCCAAGAAGCCTCGCTCGCCGACCGACTCCAGCACGGCGCGGCCCTCGGACCCGGCCCTTGCGGCCGCTTCCGGGACCCTCGGCGCACCAGCCGGCGGTGATTCAGGCCACACCCGGCGCAGCTCGCTGCGCGAGCCTTCGGAGACCCAAACCGAAAGCTCAGCGCCCTCGACCGTCTGGACGGCCGGCTCTAGCACCGCGGGGAGGCGTTCCTGCACTGTCTGCGTCATAGCCGCCGCTGCAGCCGTCCCAGGTATGGGAGCATCGCCCGAATCGCGCACGACGTCTGCGACGACGCGCCGCGCTATCTCGGCCGTCGAGTCTGACAGGTGCGACGCCGTCGCCTCCGCTGAGTCGGCCATGCTTCCCGCCATGACGAAGTACGTCACGAGCGTGACGCTTCCCACGAGCAGCGCCGCGAAGACGCAGGCAAGGTACAGGACGCGGGCCCGTATCGACTTCAGACGCATCTATCCCCGTGCGAAGAAATAGCCCACGCCGCGAATCGTCTGGATGATCTTCGCTTCCTTGTCGCGGATCTTCGTGCGCAGATGGCACACGAACACCTCGATGACGTTGCTCTCGGAGAGCGGCTGACCTCCCCAGACCGCCTCGAAGATCTCGTCCCGCGAGACGACTCTGCCCGCGTTGGCCACGAGGTAGGCCAACAGGTCGAACTCCTTGCCCGTGAGGTTGAGCGGCTCTCCATGGAGCGTCGCCTGACGCTTCTCGAGGTCGATGGCGACGCCGGACGCCTCGTAGCGCGAATCCTGACGCGACTTCGTACGCTTGAGCAGCGCGCGGACCCTCGAGAGCAGCTCCGGGATCTCGAAGGGCTTGCGCAGGTAGTCGTCTGCCCCGGCCTCGAAGCCGAGCACCACGTCGTGCGTCTCGGCCCGCGCAGTCAGCATCAGGATCGGAACGTCCATGCCCTTCTTGCGGATGAAGCGGGCCACGTCCAACCCGTCCACCCCGGGCAGCATGAGGTCCAGGATGACGAGGTCCACGTCGCGCTCCGCCAGCATGTCCATCGCAGTCGACCCCTCGCTCGCTCGCAGGACTTCGTAGCCCGCGTGCTCGAGCTCGAGCTGCACGAACCGGGCGATCGTCTGGTCATCCTCGACGATCAGGATGGTGGCTTCTGCCATGGACTCCTCCTCGCACAGCCGTGCTGCTAGCGCAATACTAACGCGCCACGAGCAGCTCGGCTATCTGCACCGCGTTCAGCGCCGCCCCCTTGCGCAGCTGGTCGGCCACGACCCACATCTGGAGACCGTGCGGCACGCTCTCGTCGCGCCGGATGCGGCCGACGTACACGTCGTCCGTCCCCTCGAGCGCCGCGGGCATCGGATACTCGTTGCCCTGCGGATCATCGAGCACCGTCACGCCCGGCGCCTGCTTGAGCGCTGCGCGGGCGTCGGCCGGATCGACCGGTGATTCGAACTCGACCGCCACCGCCTCCGAGTGGCACCTAAGCACCGGAACCCGGACGCAGGTCGCGGCGACGGCGAGATCGGGCCTTCCCATGATCTTGCGCGTCTCCACGACCATCTTCCACTCTTCCTTCGTCGAGCCGTCCTCCAAGAACACGTCGATGTGCGGGATGCAGTTGAATGCGATCCTGTGCGCGAAGCGCTGCGGGACGATCGGGCGGCCTTCGAGGAAGTCCTTCGTCTGGTCGTAGAGCTCCTGCATCGCCGCCTGCCCCGCGCCGCTCGCCGCCTGGTAGGTGGCGACGACGACCCGCTTGATGCGGGCGAGCCGCTCGAGCGGAGCAAGCGCGACCACCATCTGTATCGTGGAGCAGTTCGGGTTGGCGATGACGCCGCTGTGCGTGAACGCGGCCTCTGCGTTCACCTCCGGGACCACGAGCGGCACGTCCGGCTCCACCCGGAAGGCGGACGAGTTGTCGATCATGACCGCGCCGGAAGCCGTGACCGCGTCGCGGAACTGCTTGCTCACCGACGCGCCCGCCGAGAACAGCGCGATGTCCACGCCCTCGAGCGATGACTCCGTCAGCTCTGCGACCTCGACCTCCTCGCCGCGGAACCGCAGACGCGTGCCCGCCGACCGGGCCGAGGCGAGCGCCCGGACCTCCTTGGCGGGGAAGCCCCGCTGCTCGAGCACGGCGAGCATCTCTGCGCCCACCGCTCCGGTAGCGCCCGCGACGGCGACGACGGGCTGGGCCGGCATCGGCTTGCTCCAGGCCATCTACGAACCCTCCCCGCAACCCGGCGACACTTCGGCGGTGATCATGTCCGCGTCGAGCCCGAAGCCGCTGTGCAGTGCGCGCACGGCCTGCTCGACCTTGTCCGCCTCGATCACGCACGAGATGCGGATCGACGAGGTCGAGATCATGTCGATGTTCACGCCCGCGTCCGCGAGCACGCTGAACATCTTCGCCGCCACGCCCGGGTGCGTCTTCATCCCCGCGCCGACCAGCGACACCTTCGCGATCGACTCGTCGACGGCCCACGTCCGCGCGCCGAGCTCTGCAACGACCTCTTCGACCGCTCTGCGCGCCCGCGGCAGGTCCGTCTTCGGCACCGTGAAGGAGATGTCGGTCAGCCCTTGCTCGGAGACGTTCTGGATGATCATGTCGACGTTGACGTGGGCGTCTGCCATCTTGGTGAACACAGTCGCGGCGACGCCGGGACGGTCGGGCACGTCCCGGATGGTCACCTTCGCTTCCGACGTGTCATGGGCCACGCCCGATATGATCGCCTGTTCCATGGTCTCATCGGCCTCCTTGACGATGGTGCCGGGAGCGTCGTTGAACGACGAGCGGCAGTGGATGACCACGCCGTGGTTGCGTGCGAACTCGACGCTGCGCAGCTGGAGCACCCCCGCGCCGCTCGCAGCGAGCTCCAGCATCTCCTCGTACGAGATGACGTCGATCTTGCGCGCCTCCGGCACGATGCGCGGATCCGCCGTGAAGACGCCGTCGACGTCCGTGTAGATCTCGCACACGTCCGCGCCGATGCCAGCGGCGACCGCGACCGCGGTGGTGTCAGAGCCGCCGCGCCCAAGGGTCGTGATCTGCCCATCTTCGGTCACGCCCTGGAACCCCGCGACGATGACGATGGTCCCCTTCTCGAGCGCGTGGCGCACGCGGTCCGCCTGGACCTTCTGGATCTTCGCCTTCCCGTGCACCGGGTCGGTCACGATGCCGACCTGCTGCCCCGTGAACGACACGGCGTCGTAGCCCTCCGCGTGGATCGCCATCGCCAACAGCGCGATGGAGACCTGCTCGCCCGTCGCCAAGAGCATGTCCATCTCGCGCTCTGGCGGCTCCGGGGAGATGCTGTGGGCGAGCTCCACGAGCTCGTCGGTGACGTGACCCATCGCCGACACGACCGCCACGACGTCGTCTCCGGCCCGCTTGCGCGCGATGATGCGGCGCGCGACCGCGCGGATCCGCTCGGGTGTGCCGACGGACGTGCCGCCGTATTTCTGGACTACGAGAGCCATCCTAGGACCCCCGAGGCTCGAAGCGGACTACGGGTTGGCGGATAGTGTAGCAGCACCGTCGGCTACTCGGCTTGCTGGCCTATCGCTTCATCGGCGATGGCCTGCGCGAGTGCGCGCATCCTCGGCGGAAGCTGCTGCAGCGCGTCGGCGACGAACTGCCCGGCGAGCCCAGGGCCGGCCGCTTGGCGCACCACCGTCAGCACGATCGCAAGCGCTCGGGACACGGCGTCGATGCTCGGCTTCCCATCGACCGAAGCGGTCAGGTGCCCCGAGCGCAACACGAACGGCATTCCGCACTCTTCGAGACGCGCGTTGGCGTCTCGCTCCACGTTGGCCGCAAGCCGCGGCCCGCCAAGCCGGCGCAGCGCCGCCATGACACCATCGCACACCGCAGAGAGCGCGGCCTCGCTCTGCTCGGGTGCTGCGCCGTCGTCGGCTGCGGGCAGGCCGGAAGGTCCCGCCTCCTCAGCCACGGACTCCAGCACCTGGATGAACGCGTCGACTAGTTCGGGATCGAACTGTGAGCCGGCGCACCGGCGAAGCTCGACGATCGCTTCCTGCGTGGAACGGCCTCGCCGGTACGGCCTGTCCGACGTCATCGCCTCGTACGAGTCGGCAACCGTGAGGATGCGCGCCAGCAGCGGGATCTCCTCTCCGCGAAGACCCGCCGGATAGCCTCGGCCGTCGTAGTGCTCGTGGTGGTGCCGCACCACGGGGAGGATGGGCCAGGGGAACGAGACCGGTTTCAGGATGTTCGCGCCGATCAGCGGATGGTGCCGCATCTGGCCCATCTCTTCGTCGGACAGCTTGCCGGGCTTGAGCAGGATGTCCTCCGGGATGCCGATCTTGCCGATGTCGTGCAGGTACGAAGCCATCTCGAGGGCGTCCCGTTGCTCGGCCGAAAGACCGATGCGCTCGCCGATCAGCAGGGCGTATGTCGCCACGCGCTCGGAGTGGCCACGGGTGTAAGGGTCCTTCGCGTCGATGGCCGCCGCGAGCGCCCGGACAGTCGACAGATACGCGTCTTGCAACGACTGGTAAAGCTCGATGGTCCCCACGGCGATGGTCGCGTGGTTGGCGATGGTCGATAGAAGCCGCACGTCCTCGCTCGTGAACCGTGCGCCCGGATCCGAGCTGCCGACGGCAAGGGCGCCGATCACCCCATCGGCGGAGTGCATCGGGACGCACGCAGCCGCAGCTGCTCCCGTGGTCGGCTCGACCTTCCGCCCCCCGTCCGACCCACCGGCAGGAGGATTGAACAGCAGCGGGCGGCCTTCCTTCACGACCCACTCAGCCATGGAGCCGCCCCCGGTCACCGCTTTGGGAGATGCGGGAGACATGCCCCGCCACGCTCGGACGAGCAGGTCCTGCGACTCCTTGTCCACCAAAGCGACGTAGCCGACGTCCGCATCGAAGATCCTCAGCGTCGAATCGAGCACGGCATCCAGCAGCACGTCCAGGTCGAGCGTGGAGCCGAGGACCCGGCTCATCTCGTACAGCGTCGCAAGCTCCAGGACTTTGCGCGTAAGCCCCTCGGTGCGCTCCTGGAGCGAGTCGGTCATCTTGGCGAGGTTCTCGGAGAGCACCGCGATCTCGTTCTGCCCGCGGACGGTGAACTCCACGTCGTAGTCGCCAGACGCCACTCGTTCGACCGCGTCGGACAGCTCCGCGATGGGCGTGCCGACGCGCTTCGCGAGGAACCAACCGAGGCCGAAGAGGGAGCCGACTGCGACCACGGTCCACAAGACGATCAGAAGAGTGGTCGAAGCCCGGATGTTGTCCACGATCGTGGTCGGCGCCGCGCCGAGCAGCCACAGCTCGCCTTCGAGCGGGTCGCCAGGAAGCGTGATGCTCTGTGCTCCCACGCGGTATCTGCTCTCGCGAAGATTGACGCTCCACACGCCAAGACCGGCGAGCGTCTCCTTGTCGACCGGCGCGCTGAGCGCCTCCTTGAGCGCGGACGCGTCTTGCGCGTCTGGAGCGACTCTAGCTGCCAGCCTCCGCCCGCTCTGGTCCAGGATCGCGACGCCGGCGCCCGTGGGGAGCGGCACTCGCGCGAGCATCCGTTCGTCGACGGCCTCGCACAAACAGAGCGTGAGCGTCTGATAACCGCCTGCCCGCACCGGGCGGGCGGTGCAGACGTACGTGGCCTGCTGGATCTTCAGCAACGTGGTGAACGGCATGTCGATGCGCGCATAACGAAGCGGGGCATCGGGAAGGACGACGTCGCCCGGAAGCACTGACAGGTCGCCTACGAGAGCGACCGCGCGGCCGTCGTCGTCGACCACGAACAGGCCGTCAGCCCTGAGCGCGCTTCGCAGCTCGACCAGGCGCGCAGCCAGCCGCTGCGGGTTGCGTTGGGTGGCCGCATCGACGAGCTCGGCGTCGCTGCTCGCCAGCTGGCATGAGCGTTCCAGGTCGCTCACGTACTCCTTGAGGAAGGCAGAGGCTTCTGTGCCCACGGTCCGGGCCTGCTCGTCGACCCAGCGTTCGCTGAGGTCGCCCATGACCGTCACGCCGAGCACGACCGCCGTCACGCCCACGGCGAGGAGCGCGCCCAGCAGAGGATAGACGATCTCGTTGTGGAGTCGACGCCCTGGGGTCCGCGCGCTCATCGATCTCCTTCAGCGTCAGCGCGCCGCCGCATAGCCCTCGCGCTCCATCGCATCCCGCGCCTCGGGTCCGACGACCCATTGCACGAACTTCTTCACCGCTGCGTCCGCATCGGATCTCGTGACGATCGCCAGCGGCCGGACCACCCGATAGTCACCCGACCTGAGAGTCTCGATCGAAGGCTTCACGCCATCGAGCGCGACCACGTCCACGGGCACGCGCTGGTGCACCGCAGCGCCCAGCGAGAAGTAGCCGATGGCGCCCGGAGTGGAGGAGAGCGCCGAAATCATGTCCGGCTCGTGCGACAGCACCGCCGCGCTGGACGTGACCTCGAGCGAAGATCCGAGCACGTGCTTACGGAGGACGATCTTCGCCGACTCGTCCTCGTTCCGGTCGAGCACCACGATTGGCAGATCAGCCCCGCCCAGCTCTTTCCAGTTGGAGTAGCGCCCTCGGTAGATGTCTTTGACCTGCTCGGTCGTGAGCTCCTGGATGCCGACGGAGGGATGGACCGCGATGACGAGGCCGTCCTCGCTCAGCAGCGTGTAGGTGAGCCCGAGCGCTTGCTCCTCGTCCGTCAGGTCGCGGGAAACGAGCCCGACGTCGATGGCGCCGCTCGCGACTCCTTCGATGCCTGCCGCGGAGTGGAGGCCGGGAAGGAACTCGAACTCCACCGACCGGTCGGGATACGCGCTCGCGAGCAGCCGGATCAGCGGAAGGGTCGTGCCTGAACCGGATACCTTGATGCGGCTCCGCTCCGCCGGCTCCTGGCTCGTCTGCGGGGCGCAGCCGACGCCGATGAGGCACAGGAGGATCGCTGCGTACGCGAGCATCGACTTGCTGTGGCGCGACATCGATTTCCAATCCGGAACGCATCCGACGGAATCGATTCTAGCACCACGAAGGCCCCGCCCGGAGGACCCGGACGAGGCCTTCGACGTCAGCGCGTGCGTGGCAGCGCGTGAAGCAGGCCTACCCGCATGCGAACCGCTGCTGCAGCTGCTCCCACTTGCGGTCGACCTCTGCCTGGATCTCTGCGAGCAGATGCTCGTTGCCTGGCGCGAACACGTGCTTGAAGCGGCCCTGCGGCTTCAAGAACTCCTCGATCGGCTTGCGGTTGACGACCTTCACGGTCTGCCGCCACACGCCGTCTTCGACCTCGTACAGCGGCCAGAAGCCGGTCTGCACGGCGAGCTTGGCGATCTCCACGGTCTTGTCGAAGGGGATGCGCCAACCGCGCGGGCAGGGCGCGAACACGTTGATGAACGCCGGACCTTCCACGGCGAACGCCTTGGCGGCCTTGTCGGTGAGGTCCTTCCAATGGCTGATCGACGCCTGCGCGACGTAGGGGATGTCGTGCGCGGCCATGATCTGCGTCAGGTCCTTGCGGCGCTGCTGCTTGCCAGCCTGTGCCGGACCCACCTGGGCGGTCGTCGCCCACGCGCCCCGGGGCGTCGCAGACGAGCGCTGGATGCCCGTGTTCATGTACGCGCCGTTGTCGTAGCACACGTATACCATGTCGTGGCCCCGCTCCATGGCGCCCGAGAGCGACTGGAGGCCGATGTCGTAGGTGCCGCCGTCGCCGCCGAAGGCCACGAACTTCACGCGCTTGTCCGCAGGGATCTTGCCGGCGCGCTTGAGCGCCTGGAACGCCGCTTCGACGCCCGAGATGGTGGCAGCCGAGTTCTCGAAGGCGTTGTGGATGAACGGGGTGCTCCAGGACGTGTACGGGTAGATCGTGGTCGATACTTCGAGGCAGCCGGTCGCGCACCCGACGACGACGGGGTCTTCCCCGGCGCCGAGCAGGACCTGCCGTACGGCGATCGAAGCGCCGCAGCCAGCGCACAGCCTGTGCCCGCCGGCCAGACGGTCTTCGCGATGCGTCAGTTCCTTCAGTGTCGCCATCTGCGCCTCCTAACGTGCGCCGAGGTAGACGGGCGCGGGCGAAGCCGGAGCGCCGGCAGCCACGTCAGCGAGATCCGCGAACACCGACTCGACCAGGTCGAGCCGCACGTCGCTGCCTCCTAGGCCGTACACGTAGCCGACCACAGGAGGCCGGTCGCTCCGGTCGTACAGCGCCGACCGCACCTCCAGATACAGCGGCCCGCCCTCTGCGCCGAACGAATCCGCGCGGTCCATCACGGCGACGGCCTTCACGCCCGAGAGCGCGTCGGCGAGCTCCGCGTACGGGAACGGCCGGAAGCAGCGCACCTTCACGACGCCGACCTTCCTGCCTTCGGCGCGCAGCGCCCTCGCCACGTGGCGGACGTTGCCGGCCGTCGAGCCGATGACCACGACCGCGACCTCGGCGTCCTCCATGCCCCACGTCTCGAGCACCCCGAACGGCCGGCCCGAGAGCGCCGCGAACTCCTCGCCGACGCGCTTGACGACGGCCCTCGAGCGCTCGATCGCGTCGCGCTGCGCCTTCTTGAACTCCAGGTACGGGCCGCCGAGGCCGGCGAAAGCGCCGTGCGTCACGGGGTTCTCGACGTCGAGCAGCGCCCGGTCGGGCGTGCGCTCCCCGACGAACGACGCCACCGACCCGTCGTCAAGCAGGGAGATCCGATCGATGGAGTGCGTGGTGATGAAGCCGTCGAGGCAGCTCATCACGGGAAGCAGCACGTCAGGATCCTCAGCGATGCGCACCGCCATGATGGTGTTGTCGTACGCCTCTTGCGCGGTCTCAGCGAACAGCATGATCCAGCCCGCATCGCGAGCGCCCATCACGTCGGAGTGGTCGCAGTGGATGTTGATGGGGGCCGACAGCGCACGGTTCGCGTTGGCCATCACGATCGGCAGGCGCATGCCGCTCGCGATGTACAGCTCCTCCCACATGAGCGCAAGGCCCTGCGACGAGGTGGCGGTCATGACGCGCGCGCCGGCCGCGGATGCCCCGATGCACGCGCTCATCGCCGAGTGCTCGGATTCGACCGTCACGTACTCGGTGTGCACGCGGCCCTTCGCCACGAACGCCGCGAACTCCTCGACGATCGTCGTCTGCGGCGTGATGGGGTATGCGGCGACGACGTCCGGCTTGCACTGCCGCATGGCCTCGGCCACGACGGTGTTACCGGTGGCTGCAACGACCTTCTGCTCGGCCACGTCACTTCACCTCCGGAAGATCGCAGCCCTCAGGGACCATCGTGATGGCGTCCACGGGGCACTCGTTCGCACAGACCCCGCAGCCTTTGCAGTGCGCGAGGTCGAAGGTCGTGACCTTCTCGTTCTCAACCCGGATCGCGGAGTCGGGGCAGACGATCCAGCACAGCAGGCACTGCGTGCACTTCTCGTCGTCGCGCTCCGGCCGTTGGCTGCGCCATCCGCCGGTGACGTAGTCGTCCGAGTTGCCCGCCGTGGGGATGACCGCTCCGAGCGGGAACTCAGCGGACTTCCACTCGTTCAGCCTCGAGATGTCCCACTTCATCCGACGCTCACCTCCTCGTAGGCCCGCTTGACCGAGGCGATGTTCGCGTCGATCACGTCCTGGGAGAACTTCTTGCCGAACGTCTTGGTGAGGTGCCCGATGATCTCGTCGAGCGTGAACAGCCCCGTCACCTTCGCGAGCGCGCCGACCATCGGGGTGTTCGGGATGTCGCGCTTGAGCGTCTCGAGCGAGATGCCAGACGCGTCCACCGATGCGACGCGCACGTCGCGGCCCTCGAGCCCCAATTCTGCGCGCAGCGCGTCCGGCGTCTTGCAGGTGTTCACGATGATGACGCCGCCGTCGCGCAGCCCCTCGGTCACGTCGACGATGGACAGGAGCGTCTCGTCGAGGACGACGACCACGTTCGGGTGGTCTATGTTGCAGTGGATCTCGATCGGGTCTGGCGAGATGCGCGTGAACGCCTTGATCGGAGCGCCCATCCGCTCGGGACCGTACTCGGGCATCGCTTGCATGAACTTGTCGAGCTCGAGCGCGGTCTCGGCGACGAGCTTCGCCGCCGTCACGGCCCCTTGGCCGGCACGCGCATGCCAACGGATCTCCGTCAGCTGCTCCATGGTCTCCCCTTCCTCATCAGCGGCAGCACCCGGTCTTTGCGACGTCGCTCCGGGGGAAGGCGACCGGGTCGTTACAGGATACGGGGGCGTCCGCCCCGAGCGGGCCGTTCCCGCAGGCAAACGGGCTCTTTCGTCGGTGAACGGTAGGCAATTCCTGTCATTCCCCGATGTCCCGCCGCCCTTCGAGCGCGCGGCTGAGCGTGACTTCGTCGGCGTACTCGAGGTCTCCCCCGACGGGCAGCCCTGACGCGATGCGCGTGACGCGCACACCCAGAGGGCGCAGGAGCCGAGCGATGTACAGCGCCGTCGTCTCGCCCTCCACGTTCGGGTTGGTCGCCACGATCACCTCCCGCACCTCGCCGGCTGACGCGCGCTCGACCAACTCGCGCATCTTCAGCTGGTCCGGCCCGATGCCGTCCATCGGCGAGATGGCGCCGTGCAGCACGTGATACAGCCCCGTGAACCCGCCCGACCGCTCGATCGCGACCACGTCGCGCGGCTCTTCGACGACGCACAAGACCGAGCGGTCCCGCTTCTCGCTCGCGCACACCTCGCACAGATCGCCTTCCGCGAGGTTGAAGCACTGCGAGCAGAAGCGCACAGACCGCTTCACCTCCACGATGGCGTCAGCCAGGCGCCTGGCGCTCTCCTCGTCCGTGCGAAGGATGTGGAACGCGAGCCGCTGCGCCGACTTCGGGCCGATGCCGGGGAGGCGCTGGAACTCCTCGATAAGCCGAGCGATGGCAGGCGCGTAGAGCGACATCTACAGCAGCCCCGGTATCTTCATCCCGCCGGTCACGGCCTGCATCCTCGCCGCAGCGCGCTCCTGCGCCTGGCGCAGCGCCTCGTTCACGGCCGCCGTCACGAGGTCTTCCAGCATGCCGACGTCGTCGGGGTCGACCGCCGCCGGATCGATGCTCAAAGACTCCAGCACGAGGTCGCCGGTCATCACGGCCTTGACAGTGCCGCCCCCCACAGAGACCTCGATGCGCTCCGCGGCGATCTCTTGCTGCGCCCGCGCAAGCTCAGCCTGCATGCGCTGGGCCTGCTTCATCAGATTGCCCATATCCGGCCTCATCGTCGTCCTTTCTTACGCGCCGGCGCCTTCGCTGCCGTCGCCGACCACACGCTCCTCCACGACCGCCGCACCGAGCTCAGCGATCAGCCGCGCCTCGACGTCCTCGAACGCCGCGCCGCTCGAACCGGCTTGCGGCTTGGCGCCCTCCTCGGCGCCGCCCGGCGACGGGTCGGCTGACGCGGCCGCCGGCGTGGGGCCCTCTTGTCCCGCAGCGACAGAGGAAGAGACGCCTTGCCGTCCGAGCCTATACTCGATCGGCGGAGACGCGCCCAGCACGCGCTCGAGCGCGTTCCTCAGGAGCGCGACCGTATCCGGGTCGCGGGCCATGTCGAGAGACACGCTCCGGTCGCGCGGAAACTCCACGACCAGCACGCCGTCGACCACTTCAGGCTCCGTCGAGTCGAAGTGGTACGAGCGCGACGGCTTCCTCTTGCGCATCTCGGCGATCACCGCCGGCCACAAGCGCTTCACGGAACGCGCGTCGAGCGGCGAAGCAGACTCGTCAGCATGCTGCACGGCAGAGGCGGGCTCCGGCTCCGCGACACTCTCGGGCGCGGACGCGGCCTTGCGGCCCGCTGCAGCACGCTCGGCCTTCGCAGAGCCGGCGTCTGCTGCTTCACGACGGCGCCTGGAACCGCCGTCAGACGCTTCAGCATCAGGAGCCGAAGCGGCGTCGGCCTCCTGCCGGGTCCGCCGTCCCTGCGCGAGTCCCGAACGCAGAGCGTCCTCGAGCGCCTCGACCCGCTGCGCCAAGGCCTCGAGCGTCAGGTCTGTCTCCGGCCGGGCCAGCCGCGTCAGCGCGAACTCCAGCGCAAGGCGGGCGTCGGCGGCGGAACGCATGGTGCCCGTCAGGTCGTCCAGCAGGTCCAGCATGCGCGCGAGCCGGGCGCGCCCGACCGCCTGCGCTTGCCGGCGCAAACGCCGCAGCTCCTCCGCGCGCACGTCGAGCGCAGGGCCCGGGTCCTCGAGCAGGTCCGAGACGAACAGGTCCCGTGCGTGGCGAGCCAGAGCGAGCGAAAAGTCGACGAGGTCAGCGCCTCGCTCGACGAGCTCGGCGACAAACCCGAAGATCCCGCCGAGGTCGCCTGCCACCACGAGATCGACGAGCGCGAAGAGCTCGTCGCTGCCCACCTCGCCGAGGAGCGACTCCGCATCAGCGAGCGTGATGGTCCCAGCGGCGAACGACGCCAGCTGCTCGAGCGTGGTGATGGCGTCGCGCATGCCGCCCGATGCGTGCCGGGCGATCAGGGCGAGCGCAGAGTCCTCGACCTCGACGCCTTCGGCGTCCGCGATACGCCGCAGCCGTGCAGCGATCTCTTCCACCGACAGGCGCCGGAACTCGAAGCGCTGGCAGCGCGAGTGGATGGTCTCGGGAACCTTGTGGGGGTGCGTGGTGCACAAGACGAACACGGCGTGCGGCGGCGGCTCTTCCAGCGTCTTCAGCAGCGCGTTGAAGGCCGACGCGGAGAGCATGTGCACCTCGTCGATGATGTAGACCTTGTAGCGGCCTCGAGCGGGCGCGAAGTTGACCCGTCCGATGATCTCCTCGCGGACGTTGTCGACGCCGGTGCGCGAGGCGGCGTCCAGCTCATAGACGTCCGGATGCGTGCCCTCGGCGATCGCCCGACAGTCCTCGCAGGTGTCGTCAGGCTGACCTGTCGGACCGGTCTGGCAGTTCAGCGCTTTGGCGAGCAGGCGCGCCGTGGTCGTCTTGCCGGTGCCCCTGGGACCTGTGAACAAGTACGCGTGCGCGACCGCGCCCTCGTCGACCGCGTTGCGCAAGGTGCGCTCGACGTGGGCCTGCCCGACGACGTCGTCGAAGGTCTGAGGCCGGTACTTGCGGTACCACGACTGGTGTGCCAATCGAATGCGCCTCTCGTGTTCTGGTCGCCGCTCGGCCGTCGCGGCCACGGCGCACTGGCTTGCCGTGCAGCGCCCCCTCACGACGCGCCCCGGACACCCGGCAGAGGCCGCTTATGGCTGCTTCCTCCCGGACCTGACCAGGTTCACGACGTGCCGCCGCCCGGGACGCGACGTGAAGGCGCGCTGCACCCTGCAGTATACCGCGGTCTACGACGCCGACCCGGGCTGCGGTCCCAGGACTTCCTCGATCCTACGGAGCAGCACGTCGATGTCGACCGGCTTGGTGATGTAGTCGTCGCAACCCGCTTCGAGCGCTTTGGCGCGATCGCCCTTCATCGAGTGAGCGGTCAGCGCCAGCACAGGGATGGCAGAGAACCGCTCGTCTGACTTGATGCGGCGAGTCGCCTCGTACCCGTCGATCTTCGGCAGCTGGACGTCCATCAAGATGACGTCCGGCCGATGCTGCGGCACGGCCTCGACCGCTTCCTCCCCGTCCTCGGCGATCACGACCTCGTAGCCGCTCTTCTCTAGGAGGAAGGTGATGAGGTAGCGGTTCTGCGGATTGTCTTCGACGAGCAAGACCTTGCGCTTCATGAGTCCCCTCAGGCACAACACCGTGGATACAGTAGCACTTCGCAAGGCATCCGTCTCGCATTGCCGGACGAACGGTATACTCGTCGCGGCGGAGGGAGGCCGTATGCGTCATCGGCTTAGACTGGTCATCGCCGCGTCCGCCATCGTCCTCGGCGCGGCGGCGCTCGCAGCCATGGTCTGGCTCGCCACCCCCCTCGGTCCGGACGCACAGGCCGTCCGGTCCCTGGAGCCCGGGGACGGCATCACGGTGGAACGGGCCGCGTGGGGCTGGGAATTCTCGCCCTCGAGCTCCACGCCTGCGACAGGCGTCGTCATCTATCCCGGCGGGCGCGTCGACCCCCGCTCGTATGCGCCGCTCGCTCGCGGGCTGGCGCAGTCCGGCTACCGGGCGATCATCGTGCGGATGCCGCTCGGCCTCGCCGTGCTTTCGCCGCACCGCGCCGACAAGCCGGTCGAGGCGCATCCGGAGATCCGGCGATGGGCGATCGTCGGACACTCCCTCGGAGGGGCGGTGGCCGCGACGCACGTCGCCGCCCGGCCGGGTCGGTACGCTGCGCTCGTGCTGCTCGCATCGTATCCCCCCGATTCGGTCGACCTGTCCCAAGAGGCGACGCTCTCGGTCACAGCGCTCGCAGGGAGCGCCGACACCGTTCTCGACGCACGCGCGTTCGCGGCGTCCCGTCTTCGGCTTCCCGAGCGCAGCCTGGTGGCCACGGTCGAGGGGGCTAACCACGCCCAGTGGGGCTCGTACGGCACCCAGCGAGGCGACTCTGAGGCGGGCATCACGCCTGAAGCGCAGATCGCCATCGCCGTCGACGCCGTCAGACGGGCGCTCGGAGACCTGCCCCCGCTCGGCAACGGGGCGCCCAGCAAGTCGTGAGTCCGAGCTGCGCCCGCATCATCGGCGCAAGGTAGCGACGAGACGGCACGGCGCTCGTAAGATGTCGAGCGCATCCACGATGCTCGTGACGACGACGTCCGAGGCGAGCACCGCTTGCACGGCCGCGCCTTCGGGGCCGATGACGCACACCCCCAGGACGGCCGCCTGAAGCATGCCGGCGTCGTTCGCGCCGTTGCCGATCGCGACCACCTCTTCTGAGCCGAGCTCCTCCACCAAGCGGAGCTTCTGCTCGGCCTCTCCGCCCGGCTCGATCGTCCGCACCTGCACGCCGGTCGCAGCCTCGAGGGCACGCGCGGTGCCGTGCGTGTCGGCGGTCACGGCCACCACGGACAGCACGCCCTGGAGTTCCTCGAGCGCCGTGACGACGCCGGGAATCAGGACGCCGTCGCACGCGATCGTGCCGTTCACGTCCAGGACAAGGTGGCGCAGGCGGACGACGCCGCGCCCTGGGACGTCGACCTCGATCATGCGCGCTGCCCCTTCCGTACCCGGCCGTCGCAGGCTGATCCGGCGCTAGCGTACCATGTGCGCATGAGCACGCCCTTGATCGAGATCCATCACGCCCAGGTCGTCCGCGATGGCCGGACCATCCTGTCCGTCGACCGCTTCGTGCTTCTGCGCGGCGAGCGCGTCGCCGTGCTCGGACCGAACGGCGCCGGCAAGTCCACGCTGATCCGGCTGCTCACGCGAGACGTGCTGCCCATCCACACGGAGCGCTCGAGGGTGCTCGTCGACGGCGACCCTCTCAAGCCGCTGTTCGAGGTGCGGGCGCTTCTCGGCATCGTTTCGGACGCCTTGCAGTCGGACTACGACCGAGCCGTCACGGTCGAGCACGTCGTGCTGTCCGGGTTCTTCGGTTCCATCGGCCTGTATCGCACCGGCGAGGTCACCGGGGAGATGACGCGCGCAGCAAGCGAGGCGATGGACGCGCTCGGCATCGGACACCTCGCGGACCGGACGATGGACACGCTGTCGACCGGGGAGGCGCGACGCGCGCTCATCGCCCGGGCGCTCGTCGCGGATCCGGCCGCGCTCGTGCTCGACGAACCGTGCCACGGGCTCGACCCGAGCGCGACGTGGCATTTCCGGCGCACCCTGAGCTCCCTTGCACGCTCCCGGCGAGCGCTCGTGGTCGTCACGCACCACGTCGAGGACATCGTGCCGGAGATCGACCGCGTCGTGCTCCTGGACGGCGGCCGCATCGTCGCCGACGGCCCGAAGCGCGACGTGCTCACCAGCGAGCGTCTCTCCGAGCTCTTCGGCTTCCCGATGCGGCTCGAAGAGCGCGACGGCGCTTACCGCTGGTGGTAAGCGGCGGCGATGCGGGCGGCAAGACGAACGTTGCTGTAGACGAGCTCCTTGTTCGCCCGCTCGCTCGCGCCGCCCGAGCGCTCGTGGATCCGGGCGAGCAGGAACGGTGTGACCGCCTTGCCCGAGACTCCGCTGCGCTCCGCATCCGCCAACGCCGCATCGATCCAAGCCTCAAGGTCTGCGCTCGGCAGTTCGTGCTCAGGCGGTATCGGGTTGGCAACCACCTCGCCGCCAGGCAAGTCGAGGTCGTCGCGCGCTCGAAGGACGCGGGCGATCGCCGCCGGCTCATCGACCCGGGCGGTCACGGGATGTCCGCTCGCGCGCGAGTAGAACGCCGGGAACTCGTCCGTGCAATACCCGAGCACCGGCACTCCCCGGGTCTCGAGGTACTCCAGCGTAAGCCCGATGTCGAGCACGGACTTCGCGCCCGCGCACACCACGGCGACACGGGTCCGCGCAAGCTCTTCCAGGTCAGCAGAGACGTCGAGCGTCGTCGCTCCGCCGCGGTGCACGCCGCCGATGCCGCCCGTGGCGAAGACGCGGACGCCGGCACGGGCGGCGATCGCCATCGTCGCCGCGACCGTGGTGGCGCCGGTACCGCCAAGCGCCAGGAGCGTCCCGATGTCCCGCGTGCTCGCTTTGGCGACCCCGCGTTCGGTAGCCAAGCGCTCGATGTCCGAGGGAGTCAGCCCGACCCGCGCCTCCCCGTCGAGGATCGCCGTCGTCGCAGGCACGGCGCCTTCTTCTCGAGCGATCCGCTCCGCCTCGAGCGCGCACTCCAGGTTGGAGGGATACGGAAACCCGTGCGAAATGATGGTCGACTCCAGGGCGACGACGGGAGCGCCGCTCGACAGCGCGGCTGCGACCTCGTCCGACAGCCGGATGCGCGCGCTCACGGGTGCACCCCTTCGGAGCGCCTCATCACGGCCTCGAGCGTGATCTGCTCGCTCACGGTCCGTTCGCTTTCGAGCGCGAACGCCGCCATGGCCGCCGCGAAAGCGACCAGCCGCGCCGGTTCGAGTCCGACGACCGTCCCGTATGCGATCCCTGCTGTGAACGCATCCCCCGCCCCCGTCGCGTTCGCCGGCTGAGCGGGAGACGCCTCGAAGCGAAGGCGGACCAGCCCTTCCGCGAGCAGCCCGCCGGCGGCCCCTTGCGTGATGATCGCCCTGCGCAGGCCACGCTCGAAGAGCGCGTCGGCCACGGCCTCGAGCCCGCCGTCCGCGACCCCCGCGAGGGCTCGCGCTTCGTCCACGTTCGCTCTCAGCGTGTGCAAGCCGCTCAAGCAGCCGGCCGCGCGCTTGGCCTTCGCCACCGAAACCGCATCGAGGATGATCGGGCGGTCGCCCCACTCGTTGCACGCCCACGCCATGGTCTCCGCAGGGAGGTTCGCGTCCAGCACCAATGCGTCGGCGCCGTCGAGAGCCGAGCGGAACTGCGCGATCGACTCCGGCACGAGCCTGTCGGCGGCCCGCATGTCCGAGACGGCCGCGACCGGTGCCCCGCCGGCTCCTATGACGCACACGTACCGCGGACACGGCATCCCCGGGGCCGGCACTGTCCTGACGTCGATGCCCAGGTGCCTGCACTCTGCCACCAGAGCGTCCGCGTCGACGCCTTCGCCGACCGCCGTCACGAGCCGCACGTCGCAGCCGAGCCGCGCGAGATTCTCCGCGACGTTGCGCCCGACGCCCCCAGGGCTGATGCGGACGAACCCCGGCGACGAGTCTCCGGGCGCCACCGGCGCTTCCGCGAACCCGAAGACGTCGGTGTTGGCTCCCCCGATGACCGCGACCGTGACGGGCACCTGCGCTCCTCTCTTCCCCCTCGCATGATATTCCCGGGTCTGACATCAAAGCAGCGGGGCGGCCCATACGGACCGCCCCGCTGTCACGTCACTGCGCGAAGCGCTACAGCTTGCGGACGTTCGCCGCCTGCTTCTTGCCGTTCTGGCCGTCAGCGATCTCGAACTCCACCGCCTGGCCCTCGTCGAGGCTCTTGAAGCCCTCGCCCTGGATGGCGCTGAAGTGGACGAAGACGTCGTCACCGCCATCGTGGGAGATGAAGCCGTAGCCCTTGTCCGGGTTGAACCACTTGACCGTACCCTGTGCCATGCAAACCATTCCTTCCGCCCCGCGGGGCAAAACAAAGCGACGTGACGCTTCCCGCGACACGCGGGTGTCACGCCGCGAATCCGTGGGCCTTCCATCCGGCCCGAAGCGCACTATACGCGACTGTCGCACAGAATGCGAGCATTTTCTTCAGGAGATGCCGAGCAGCTCCGCCGCGTTCGACCAGCACACGCGCTCGAGCTCCTCTTCCGTCAGCCCGCAGGCGCGAAGCGCGGCGAGCGCGGCCGCCGCGTCCGTCCACGGCCCGTCGCTTGCGAACAGCACCTTGTGAACGCCGTGCGCGCGGATCATGTCGCGCAGCTCGGTCGCGTCGAGCAGCTCGGTCGCGTGAGACGTGTCCAGGTACACGTCGGCGCCGGCGAGCGCCTCCAGCACGCGCTCCCATCGGCGGTATCCGCCCATGTGCGCGAGCACGAACGTCGTCTCGGGGTGTTGCCCTGCGAGCTGGGCGAACACCTCGGGCTCTCCAGAAACCGTCTCGAAGTTCGGATCCTCGCCTGCATGGAAGAGCACGAGCAGCCCGTGGCGCGCGCACGCGTCGTACACCGGGCGCATGCGCTCGTCGTACGGGTGGAACGCCTGGAACTCCGGGTGCAGCTTGATCCCCGAAAGCCCGAGGGAGGCGATGCGTGCGACCTCGCCGACGGGGTCGTCCATCGCCGGATGCAGCGCGCCGAGCGCCCGTATCCGGACCGACAACCGCCCGGCGGTCCAGTCGTTGATGCCCCTGACCTGAGAGGGCTTCGTCGCGACCGGAGCCAGGACGGACACGTCCACCCCCGCGCGGTCCATCGCGCTGAGCAGCCCCGCTAGCGTCCCGTCGTAGTACGCGCGCAGACCCGTCCGCGCAGCCATCGAGCCGATGGCGCGAGCGGCGACGTCGTCGGGGAACACGTGCGTGTGGACGTCGATCGCGCGCCGGCTCGAAGAGGCGCCGGCTCGCGCCCACCACGTCACGTCCAGCTCCCGCTCTTGCCCGCGTCGTACAGACCGAGGAACACGCGATGCGGCCCTGGCGTGCCCTTCGGCACGAACGCGACCCGCTGGCCGGGCACGATGAGGTGGTCGGGACCGTGCACCCTGCCGTCGACGAAGACCCCCTCGATCAGCTCGAGCGGCAGCCCCATGGCGACAGCGAGGTCGCGCGCGAGGACGCCCTCTCGTGGCACCTCGACTTCTGCTCGCACGGGCGCGTCATGCGAGGACGCCCACGTGTATAGCGCACCGAACAGCCGGACCTCCACGACCGGATTCCCGTCCATCTCTGCTCCTCTCGCACCCGCCGTATCATACCCGCAGCGTGCGCCTGCCATGCAGGGATTGCTAGCCACGGGGAGAATGCTACTGTGAACCTGCGAACAGAGGGACGCGAGTCGCGTTCGGCGAGGGGGTGCGCGACTGTGCGGGACGAGGAGTGCAGAAGCGTGAAGCCTGCTGCAGCGAACAAAGGGACCGTGCTCATCGTCGAGGACTCCCAGACGCTGCGCCAGATGACGCAGATGACCCTCGAGGAGCGCGGATACACCGTGCTCACGGCGTCGGACGGCCTCACGGCGCTGCAGATGCTCGCCGAGACCATCCCCGACATCGTGGTGCTCGACATCAACCTGCCGGACGTGGATGGCTTCGAAGTGTGCAAGCGCATCAAGGCCGACCCGCGCACCCGGTATGTCCCCGTGATCATGGCCACCGGGCTCGGCCGTTCGGGCTTCGAGATCATGTCCATCGAGTCCGGGGCCGACGACTTCATCGCGAAGCCCATCGACCCGCTCGTCCTGGACGCGCGCATCGAGATGGTGATCCGCCGCATGCGCCGGGAGCGCTTCGCGAACGCGCTCACGGGCCTGCCGGCGAACGCGCTCACCGAAGAGCGGCTCGGGTTCTTGCTCGCACGGCGCAAGCCGTTCGGCGTCGCATTCTTCGACATCGACGACTTCCGGGCGTTCAACAGCCGGTACGGCCACGCACGCGGCGACCTGCTCATCCGGCACCTGGCCGAGATCCTGCTCGAGGCCGTGAACTTCGCTGAGTGCTCCGAGGGGTTCATCGGCCACCTCGGCGGAGACGACTTCGTGGTGACGTGCGATCCCGACAAGGTCGAAGACATCGCACGCACCGCGGTCGCCGCCTTCGACGGCAGCATCCTCGACTTCTACGAGGACGAGGACCGCGAGGGCGGCGGCTTCTCGCTCACGGACCGTTCCGGCGAAGTCCGGCGCTACGGAGCGCTCACGCTTTCGGCAGCCGTGATCCCCGTCGTCGAGCGGTTCCCGACGTCTGTGATCGCGCTCATGGACGAAGGCCACGACCTGCTTGGATACGCCAAGAAGCAGCCAGGGAGCTTCGTGGCCGTGGAGCGGCGCGGCACGAGGCTCGGCTGATCGCGCCGTCCCGCCTGCGCCATGCGACGCGCAGTGCGCAAAGCCCAGTACGTGAGCCGCATGTGCTTCTGCTGCGGGCTGGAGAACCCCGCTGGGCTGCACGCGCAATTCCTGGAGACCGACACGGGCGAGATAGTCGTGGCATTCACGCCCCAGCCACCGCAGCAAGGCTACCCGGGGAGACTCCACGGCGGGCTCGCCAGCGCGCTCCTGGACGAGGCGATCGGACGGGCGGTCTCGATCGCCGACCCCGACGCGTGGGGAGTGACCGTCGAGCTCGCCGTCCGCTACCGCAGCCCCGTGCCGATCGGGCATCCAGCGTTCGTGGTGGCCCGGATCGACCGCGACAGAGGCCGCATCTTCGAAGGCTCCGGCGAGATCAGACTGGAAGACGGGACCGTCGCCGTCAGCGCCACGGGCCGTTACCTCCGGCTGCCCATCGCACGCATCGCGCAGGGCGACATCCACGCTGAGTGGTTGCCGGACCCGCGCCCTGTCCCAGACTACGTCGACGTCCCTGACGGCGCCTCGCGCGAACCACGAGCGTAGAACGACATCGCCGAGCCTCCGGCAAGCAGCAGCGCGGAGGCGACGAACGCCGGCAGCATCACGGGCGAATCCTGCCACGCGACCACCGTCAGCGCGAACAGGATGAAGCCGAGGTGCAGCAGCCCCGATCCCGCCTTTGCGATCCGCCCCTCTGACATGTACGCAAGCCCCCCGGCCCCGGCGACCGTGAGCACGACGACAGCGCCCTGCAGGAGCGCCGCCAGGCCGAGGTAGACCGTCAGTCCCGCCTGCACGGAACGCGCGAGGACGCCAGCGCCGACGCCGGCCGCGACGCCCACGACCGATACCCACACGAGCACTCGCCGCTCGAACAGCCGCTTCGGGACGCACAGCCCCATGACGAGCACCAGCGCGACTGCCAAAGGCGCGGCCACTGCGTTCATCGCCGTGACGAACCCCGGGTAGCCCGTCGTCTCCCAGCCGGGCACGGACCGGTACGCCCACCATGCGTACAGCGTCCCGACGAGCGACTGGACGCCGAGCGCACCGAGCAGCACGACCGTCGCCATCATCAATGCGAAGTCCCAGGCGGTACGCTGCCGCTCCAACGGCCCTCCTCTCACGCCACCGAGTGCACCCCAGGCACGAGGTACGTCGTCAGGTACGTCAGCACCAGCGCGACGAAGGCCACGATAGACAGCGCCGCCACGACCTTCCACATGCCTGGCCGCCGCAGATACAGCCGCCCGTGCAGGTACGCCGTGTAGAGCACCCACATCATGAGCGACATGTTGACTTTGCCCGACCACCACCACGCCTCGCCGCGCCACGCGATGATCGCCCAGGGCATGCCGATGACCATGCCGGCAGTGAGCGGCAGGTAGCCCAAGCGCGCCCATCGGTATGCGGTCTGCTCGTACGAGGACCGCTTCTTGACGACCATCAGCACGGTGGCTGCGAACGACGCGGCGAACGCTGCGTAGCTCACGAACAGCAGCGGTGGGTGCACCCACATGTACCACGCGTTGTAGTAGAAGCGACGCGCGCCCTCGATGCCCGCGAACGCCTGTGCGGCCGCGGCCGCATCCCCCGACGCCCATGCGGCGAGGTACCCGCGGTACTGCGCAAGGAAGTCAGGCAGCGGTGCCGTGAACGGTTTGCCGACGAGCAGCGCCGCAGCGGCGAGGGCTGCGGCGGCGCCAGCGAGCAGCGGCCGGAGCTCATCGCCGTGCCGCCGGACCCCGACGGCGATGACGGCCAGCAGCAGCGCGAGCACGTAGAGCTTCTCGGACTCGATCCACAGCGGGACAGCGAAGGACCCTGTTACCCTGCCGGACTGCGGTTCGACCGTCAGGCAGGCCTGGCCCAGCCGCAGGTGGAACCACACGAGCACGGCTTCGCCGATCGCGAGCGCCGCAAGCAGCGCACCCACGGCCGCGCGCAGCCGCGCACGGAGCGCAGGCACGCAGGCGGCCAGAACCACCGCGACGATCCCTGCAACGATGAGCGCAGAGACGGGTCGGCCAATCGCCAAGAGCGTCGCGAGCGCGCTCGACAGGTCCTCGGATATCGACGCTGGTGTCGGCATGAGCACAGTATACGGGCTGCCTGCGCGAGGCACCCGCTGCGCGGGTACGATGACGACGAGGGTCCCGGAGATGGAGGGCGCGGTGTTCAGGCGCGACGCATACACGGCCGCGCGTATGACTCTGGCGCTCGCGCTCGCCCTCGCGCTCGCGCTGGCCGCGTCGGGATGCGGGCGCGGGGATGGGACGCGGCCGCCCGCCTCGCTTCCTGAAGCCACAGCCGCGCTGCCGTCCGTCGTGGTCTCGGAGACGGCCCCGCAGCCGGCGAACCCTTCAGAGCGCCTGCCGTCGCCTCTGCCGGGTAGGCACGAAGAAGAAGACGGCCTCGGCGCTCCGCCGTCCGACAACGCCGTGAAGAGCTGGTACTACACGCCGAACGACCGGCACCTGCCGCCGGCCGTCCCATCGTCCGCCAAGACGCTGCTCGACCGCTACCGCGGCCGCTACCTCGGGCCTGACCCGAAGCTCGTGTACCTCACCTTCGACGCGGGCTACGAGAACGGGCAGACCGCGCGCATCCTCGACGCCCTCGCGCGCAACGGCGTGCACGCGACGTTCTTCGTCACCGAGAGCTACGTCCGCGCCAACCCCGAGCTCGTCAGGCGCATGGTCCGCGAGGGGCACGTCGTCGGCAACCACAGCGCAACGCACCCCTCGATGCCGTCGCTCGCAGATGACCCAGACGCCTTCGCGCGCGAGCTGACGCGGGTCGAAAGCGCGTTCTTCGAGGTGACGGGCGCCCGGCTCGCGCGGGTGTTCAGGCCGCCGAAGGGCGAGTACAGCGCGCTGTCGCTCTACCGGACGGCCGCCCTCGGGTACGAGTCGGTCTTCTGGAGCTTCGCGCACCGCGACTGGGTGACGGACGACCAGCCGCCGGTCGAGACGACGGTGCGGCGCATCCTGGACGGCAGCCACCCGGGCGCGATCTACCTGCTGCACGCGGTCTCGTCGAGCAACGCCGACGCGCTCGACGACGCCATCGCGGGCCTGCGGAAGCAGGGATACGGCTTCGGCACGCTCGGCCGGTGAGGCGGGGGACGGCGGTGGAGGCGCGTCTTTCGCATACCGGTGGCTCGCATCCCGCGCGTGCTGCGGCGGCAGCGCCTGAGTCCGCACACCCTTGGCGCGTCTCGCGCCCAGAGGCTGCGGCGATCCAGCTCCGCCTGGCGCAGCAGCTCGTCATGGAGCCTCTGCCTGCCGAGGGTCCAGGCTCGCCTCGCGTCGCTGCCGGGCTCGACGCCGCGTACGGCCCGGACGGCTCCCGCGCGTGGGCCGCGGCGGTCGCGATGGGCCGGGACATGCGCGTGCTCGGCATGGCGATCGCCGAAGGCGAGCCGGACGCCCCGTACGCACCTGGCTATCTCGCATTCCGGGAAGGACGCCTGCTGCTGGAGGCGCTCGCACGGCTCGCGCCCGCCCCTGACCTCCTGTTCATCGACGGGCACGGCGTCGTGCACGAGCGCGGGTGCGGTTTGGCGTCGCACGTCGGCCTGCTCGCCGGGATTCCAGCGATCGGCGTGGCCAAGACGCCGTTCCACGCGATCGACCGCTCGCCCGGGCCTGAGCGCGGAGACGCATGCGTGCTGACGAAGGAGTGGGGCGCGCAGGGGGCCGCCGTGCGGCTGAAGAGGCGCTCGAAGCAGGTCTACGTGTCCCCTGGCCACCTCGTGGACCTGCCGAGCGCCGTCGCCCTTGCGCTCGCGTGGTCTACTGGCGAGCGCCGCGTGCCCGAGCCGCTGGCGGCCGCGCACACGGCCTCGGTGCTCGCCCGCGCCGCGGCGGAAGGCGTGCCCGAAGCCGCACGGGCGCTCGCGGAGATGCGGGCGGGGGTGGTCGCATGAGCGCCGATCGTCGCTTCGGACGGCTGCTCGTGGGCACGAGCGGATGGTCGTACGCGCACTGGACCGGAGTCGTGTACCCACCCGGCCTGCCGGCAGGACAGCGGCTCGCGCGCTACGCGCAGACATTCACCACCGTGGAAGTGAACGCCACCTTCTACAGGACGCCGAGCGAGAAGACGGTCGACGTATGGCGCGAGGTCACGCCCGCAGGTTTCGTGTTCGCCGTGAAGGGCACCCGTCTCGTCACCCACATCCGGCGGCTCCGGGACGTCTCGGACGCGGCCGCCGCGTTCCTCGACCGCATCTCGCGCCTGGGCGGCAAACTGGAAGTCGTGCTTTGGCAGCTTCCGCCGTCGCTTCGCCGCGACGAGGCGCTGCTCGCGGAGTTCCTGCAGGTGCTCGAGGAAGCGGCCGTCCCGGGACGCGCAGTCAGGCACGCCATCGAGTTCCGGCACGACTCGTGGCTGGACGACAGGGTGTTCTCGACCCTCGCCGAGCGCGGCGTCGCCATGGTCAACGTGAGCGGCGAGACCCTGCGGACGGTGCTCGTGCCGACGGCCTGCTTCGTGTACGCGCGCTTCCACGGGCTGCCGCTCTATCGCGGCGCGTACGACGAGCGCGCGCTTGAGCCGTGGGCGCGCTACCTCCGCGAGCATCTCGCGGAAGGCCGCGACTGCTATGCGTACTTCAACAACGACGCGGAGGGCCACGCCCCGCGAGACGCGCTCAGACTCCTCGCGATGACGTCCTCGCTCCGCGAGGGTAAGAACTCCGTGACTTTGTCAGCGGATCCACGAGGAGGTGAGCCTGTGTCGGAAGAGATCGCTGTGGGCTGCGGGCGGCCGACCGGATCGGTCGTGGGCGCCGCAGCGCCGGATGCCGAGAAACCCGCCGAGGCCACGAAGGAGGTCGTGCCCGTGAGCAGCATCATGGTAGGACGCCCCGCGCCTGATTTCGTCGCGCCCGCGTACCACAAGGGCAAGTTCGTGAGCTTCAAGCTCTCTGAACTGCTGGGTTCGTGGGTCGTGCTCTGCTTCTATCCCGGCGACTTCACGTTCGTTTGACCGACCGAGATCTCGGCGGTCGCCGCGAAGTACGACCAGTTCAAGGCGCTCGGCGTCGAAGTCGTGGCCGTGAGCGTCGACTCCCAGTTCGTCCACAAGGTGTGGGACGAGCAGGAGCTGAGCAAGATGGTGGACGGCGGCATACCCTTCCCGATGGTGGCCGACGCAGCAGGACACATCGGCAGCGCGTACGGCGTGTACGACCCGGAGGCGGGCGTGGACGTCCGCGGCCGGTTCATCATCGACCCCGACGGCATCATCCAGGCGATGGAGGTGCTCACGCCGCCGGTCGGACGCCGCGTCGACGAGACGCTCCGGCAGATCAAGGCGTTCCAGCACGTGCGCGCCACGAAGGGCGCAGAGGTCACGCCGTCCGGCTGGGAGCCGGGCAAGAAGGTCCTCAAACCCGGCCCGGACCTCGTCGGGCGGGTCTGGGAGGTCTGGAACCCCAAGGACGACGAGTAGGCGCGCGGCTCGCGCATGGCAGCGGCCTCGCTTCGGCGGGGCCGCTTCGCTTAGAAGACCAGGTTCATCGCGATGCCAGTCGTAAGCGACGCGACGACCATGATCGCCGTGGCGAGCGCAGTCTTCTTCAAGCCGAACTCGCGCAAGAGCACCATGTACGACGCCACGCACGGGAAGGTCACAGCGAGCATGACGGACGCCTTGACGAGCTGGAGCGGCCCGAGCGAAAGCGGCGCGAGCATCCCGACGGCGATGTCCTTGCGGAAGAAGCCGAGCACGATCGCGAGCGCCGCTTCCGGCGGCAAGCCGAAGAGCGTGTCCATCGCGGGGCCGATCGCGCCCGCGATCGCCTCGAAGATGCCGCTGCGGTGGATGACGGCGATCACGGCGACGCCGCCGAGCACCACCGGCGTGGCCTCCAGGAGGTAGCCCTTCAAGCGCATCCAGAGCTTCTTCGCGAGGGTCTGCCACGACGGCAGACGGTACGCCGGTATCTCGAGCACCATCTCGGGCAGGAAGTCCTTGCTCGTCAGCCGCAGGACCGTCCCGAGCACGAACCACACGACCGCGAGCACCCCGTACACGAGCGCCACGTACCCGATCCCGAACGGTCCGAGCAGCGCCATGATCATGGCCTGCAACGCGGCGCATGGCACCCCGACGGAGATCAGCGTCGCCGCGATGAACCGCTCGCGCGGCGTGTCGAGCACGCGCGTCGCGAGGATGCCCGGCACGTTGCACCCGAACCCGAGGATGACCGGGATCACCGCGTACCCGTGCAGGCCCAGGCGGTGCATCACCCCATCGAGCAGCACCGCGAGCCGCGGCAGGTAGCCGACGTCCTCCAGGATGCCGAGCACGACGTAGAACGCGATGACGTACGGCAGGACGGCTCCGAGGCTCACGTACAGACCCGTCGTGAGGACTCCGAGCGACAGCGAGAAGTCGAGCGTCCGCGCGCCGTCCACCACGACGTACGAGCCCACGAGGATGTCGTGCAGCCACCCGCCGCCGCCCAGCGCTCGCGACAATGCCTCGACCACCGGCCGCCACACGCCCTCGAAGAGCGGATCCATGACGTACGTGATGATGGATTCGCCGATCGCCCGCACGGCAGCGAACGACGACAGCACGACGAGGATCCCGAACGGGATGCCCGTCACGGGCCGGATGCTGATCTCCTCGACGATGTCGCGCCAGGTGTGGTGCCGGTGCTCCAGCCGTTGGACCTCGCTCACGATGGCGCCCACCGTCGACCACAGGTCGTCGAACTCCAGCGGCTCGGGGGGAGGCGCGTCCGCGACCCGCTCGATCGCCGCGACCAGGTCAGCGAGCCCTTCTCCGGAGACGGCCGCGGTCGGCACCACCGGCACGCCGAGCAGCTCCGAGAGGCGCTCCACGTCGATGTGCACGCCGCGGTGCCGCGCCTCGTCCCAGAGGTTGAGCGCGACCACCATCGGCATCCCCATCTGCCGGAGCTGGAGCGCGAGCGCGAGGTTCCGCTCGAGGTTGGTGGCGTCGAGGACGTTGACGATGATGCCACCGTCTTCGAGCACGCGGCACGCGACCTCCTCGGCCGGGCACGTGGGGTCGAGGCTGTACGAGCCGGGCACGTCGATGACCGGCACCTGCTCGCCCGCCAGACGCATGCGGCCTTCCAAGAAGCTCACGGTCGTGCCGGGGTAGTTGGACGAGACTGTGCCCACGCCCGTCAACCGCGAGAAGACGACGCTCTTGCCGACGTTCGGGTTTCCGACGAGCAGGACGCGGCGGGAACCCTTGCCCGCCTCGCTCAGCTCGCCAGGAGCGGCGCAGCAGCTCGCGTCGGCCATCGTCAGACGGTCTCCTCCTCGGGAACCGGCTCGACGCGCTCGACGATCACGTGCGACGCGATCCCGCGCCCGAGCGCCACGCGGACGCCGTCGCAATCCAGCATGACCGGCCCGCGCCCTGGCATGGTGCCGAGCTTGACGACGCGCTTGCCCGGCAGGACCCCTAAGTTGTGGAGCCGCGCCGCCAGACGCTCCCCGCCCGCGATCCTCACGACGCGAGCCGGCTCGCCGTCTTTGAGCGCGGAGGCGGGCATACCGTCTTGAACGGCCGGGGTCACGGTGGCGCGGCCGCTATGGTGTCTGTGTCTGCGCTGCATTGGAAGATCTCCTGCCTGGTCGACCGAGTAATTCGTAGATGTTCACTGTGAATATTAGCACATACTAAGGGAGTCGCAAGACCATCTGCGTGTCCGTTCGACAGGCAGGGTGGTAGACTCTTCTCACGGTGAGCGTGCGCTGAGAGGATCGCAGCATGGACTTCATCTCGCTGATCTGGCTGTTCATCATCCTGTCGTCGCTGCAGCCCGCGCTCAGGCAGCGCATGCTGCAGATGGAGCGTCTGCGCGCCATCGCCCGGCTCGAGCGCGAGCGCGGCAGCCGCGTCATCGTGTTGATCCACCGGCAAGAGACGATGAGCCTGCTCGGCTTCCCGATCTTCCGCTACATCGACATCGACGACTCCGAAGCCGTCCTGCGCGCCATCAAGATGACGGACGACGACGTGCCGATCGATGTCATCGTGCACACCCCGGGCGGGCTCGTGCTCGCGGCTGAGCAAGTGGCCCGGGCGCTGTGCCGGCATCCCGCCAAGGTCACCGTCTTCGTGCCGCACTACGCGATGTCGGGCGGCACGCTGATCGCCCTTGCGGCCGACGAGATCGTCATGGACGAGAACGCCGTGCTCGGGCCGGTCGACCCGCAATTAGGCCAGCAGCCAGCGGCGTCGGTGCTCCGAGTGCTGGAGCAGAAGCCGATCGAGAAGGTCGACGACGAGACGCTCATCCTGGCCGACATCGCCGCCAAGGCGATACGCCAAGTGAAGGAGACCGTCGTCGAGCTGGTCGAGGAGCGCATGGAGCGCGACGCTGCCGAACGGCTGGCCGAGACGCTGGCGGCCGGGGTGTACACGCACGACTACCCGATCACGGCCAAGCAGGCCCGCGAGCTCGGACTGCCGGTCACCACCGAGATGCCGCAGATCGTCTACGACATCATGGCGCTTTATCCGCAGACCACGCAGCGGCGGCCGTCGGTGGAGTACATCCCGAGCCCGCGCTCACGCGAGCCAGGCGGGCCGGCGTAGCGGCGCACAGCGGACGCGGCAGGCCGCCGCGGGCGAGCCGCGAGGCACGAAAGGGGGGCTCATGGGAGGGACGCGCAGGTTCACGATCCTGCACTCGAACGACATGCACGGGGACTTCCTCGCGGAGCAGGCCGCTGGAGGAGGGCCCTTGAGCGGCGGGCTGCCGCTGCTCTCGGGCTATCTGAACAAGGTGCGCGCCGAAGAGGAGAACGCCATCTACGCGATCTCCGGCGACATGCTCCAAGGCTCGATCATCGACTCGGACTTCAAGGGCGTCTCCACGATCGAGATCATGAACTACCTTGCGCCCGACATCGTGGGGCTCGGCAACCACGAGGTCGACTACGGCGTGCCGCACCTGCTGTTCTTAGAGAAGATCGCGAACTTCCCCATCGTCAACGCCAACCTGTACATCAAGCCGTTCAACAAGCGGATGATGCGCCCGCACTATGTGATGCGCAAAGCCGGATTCGACATCCTGTTCACGGGCATCCTCACCGAAAAAGCGCTCGACGCGATCAAGCTGGACGAGCTCATCGGCACGTTCGTCGACATCCACGAAGCGGCGGACGAGGTCGGACGCATCTGCAACGCCTACCGCAACGACGACATCGACCTCACGGTGCTGCTCACCCACATCGGCTTCGAGTCCGACAAGGAGCTCGCGGCCGCGCTCGACCCGGCGTGGGGCGTCGACCTCATCATCGGCGGGCACTCGCACACCGTGCTCTCGGAGCCTGAGCTCGTCAACGGCGTGCTCATCGTGCAAGCCGGGTGCGGCACCGACCAGATCGGCCGCTTCGACATCGTGGTGGACGACGACACCAACTCCATCGTGGAGTGGTCGTGGCGGCTCATCCCCATCGACGAGTCCATCGCCGAGCCCGATCAGGAGCTCGCGAAGTTCATCGAATCCTTCAAGTCGATCGTCGACCGCAAGTACGGCGTCATCCTGTGCAAGCTGGCTCGCGAGCACACGCACCCGGAACGCTCGGTGGAGACCTCGCTCGGCAACCTGATCGCGGACGCGCTCGCCGAGCAGCTCGGCATCGACGTGATGCTGCTCGGCTCGGGCTCCGTGCGCGTCGAGAAGCTCGGGCCGACCGTCACGCTGCTCGACCTGATGTCGTGCTTCCCCTACGACGACAGCGTCACGCGGTTCACGGTGACGGGCGCGACGCTTGCGAAGATGCTCGAGCACTGGATGCGGCCCGAGAACCGGCTGTCGGGCGAAGGCGAGTGCTACCAGGTGAGCGGCGCGGTGCGGTCGCGGTACAGCGACGCCGAGCGGCGGCTCGTGTCGCTTTCAGTGCGCGGGGAGCCGGTGGCGCCGGACGGCCTGTACACGGTCGGGCTGCAGGGCTACCACGTGAGCAACTGCGAGCCGTACCTGGGCGTCACGCTCGATGAGCTCAGCGCGGCGGGACCATCGAAGGTGGCGACGACGTCGGCGCGGCAGGTCATCGACGAGTGGTTGCGCTCGAACCAGCACGCGGCGCGTCCGGCGGAGGGCCGGCAGGTCTACGAGTGAGGAAGCGGAACTCTCACCGCTATCGCGGGGCACCGCCAGGAACGCCGAGGCGCTCGAGCGTGCGCTGCTCCGGCGCACCATGCTCGTCCCAGCCGCGGTTGCGGTAGTAGTCCGGCAGGAGATCGCCAAGCTGCACGACGCTTCCGGGGTCGTCAGGATCGGCGGGCTCTGCGACGAGACGCTCCGGAAGGCGGTCGTCTGAGCCGCTCGCCCCGAACCGTTGCGCCAGCACGCGCTCGAGGTTGTAGCAGCACTCCCCGACGCTCCAGAACCCACCGAAGCCGTACCGGACGCCAGTCGCGAGCTCGACCGCCCGGATGTGCGGCACGAGCGGCATGGGGATGCCGAGCACGCCCCGCGGCAGCGACCGCAGCAGCCGCAGCGCGCCGCCTGCGCGCGCGAGAAGCGCGGCAGCGAGGCGGGCGGCCGCGCCGTCGGGATTCGAGACCAGCGGCGCCGGGTGGACGCCGAGCGTCGTGAACAGGCAGCTTCCCGCTGAGGAGACCGCATCCATCAGGTCCTGCAGCAGCGCCGTCAGCGCGGCCTTGCCCCGCTTCGAGCGCCCGTCCATCCGCAGCACGAGCCCCTCGAGCGCCACCGGATACCCGGCGCCGAGGTGGCGCCCGCCGCGGTTCGCCACCGCATACCCGAGCCCCTGCCCCACAGCGCGCCGCGGCTCGTACGCCGCGAGCTCGAGCCCTTTGACGTGCATCGCGAACGCCTCGCCGCCGTAGCGCGCCGCCAACGCGCGCACGCCCTCGGCGAGCTCCGCGCCTGCGCCGCGCCGGTACGCGATGTCCTCGATGAGCGCGGCGATGCCGTCCGTCTCGCCGAAGCGCAGCCCGCAGTCCCATACACCGCGTTCGGCAGCCTCCATCGCCCACGCGAGCGTGACGCCCGTGGTCATGGTGTCGAGCCCGAGCTCGTCGAGCAGCAGGTTCCACTCGCAGATGCGGCCGAGGTCCGGGTTCTCGAGGTTGGCGCCGAGCAGCACGAGCGTCTCGAGCTCGGGGCCCTTCACGCGCCTGCCGCCGACCTCGACCACCCGGCCGCAGCGGATCGGGCACGACAGGCATCCGGCGGTGTCGACGAGCCGCTCCTCGGCGAGCGCGGGACCGTCGATGCGCGACGCGCCCTCGAAGCGGTCGCGCGCGAAGTTCCGGGTGGCGACGATGCCCATCTCCTGCATCCGCGGGATGAACCCCGCCGTGCCGTACTTCGGCAGCGACCCGCCCGTCACCGGATGCGCCCGCAGCGCTTGCGCCCAGCGTTTCGCGTGGGCCCGGAACTCGTCCGGCCGCGCGAGCGGGACCTTCTTGCCGCCCCACGCCGCGATCCCCTTCACGCGCTTGGAGCCGAGCACGGCGCCCATACCTGCACGGCCGGCTGCACGCTCGCCCGACACCGCGCACGCGTACCGCACGAGGTTCTCGCCTGCCGGCCCGATCACGAGCGTGCCTGCGCGCTTGCCGACCGCCGCCTCGAGCGCGGCTTGCGCCTCGCTCGTCCGCATGCCCCACACGCCCGAAGCGTCGTGGAAGGCGACGCCGCGTTCCGAGACCTCCAGCCACACCGGCTCAGAGGCCTGGCCGGCGAGGATGAGCGCGTCGTAGCCGGCCCGCTTCAGCTGCGTGCCGAACGGCCCGCCGCAGTTCGAGGAGGCGCCCGTCTCGCGAAAGACGCGCGCGAAGTCGTCCACCACCGCCACCGATGAGTCCACCGGGACGTCGTCGTACACCGCGACGACCTCGGCCTCGCTGTCTGCTAGCGCGTCGAGCACCACCGTCGCCACCCTGAGCTCCAGCGGCTGCTTGTTCGTGAGCACGAGCGGGCGGCAGGCGCCGAGCGCCGCCAGCTCGTACCCGATGTGCTCGATCGCCCGCTCGCCAGAGAGGATCTTTACGGGGTTGCAGAACTCGTAGTAGCCGGGGATCACGTCGCATCTCCTCCGATCCGTGCAGCACGGAACACGAGCGCGGCATATGCCGCGAGGTGGCTGGACTCCCGCTCGGCCGGCCGCGGCAGGATGCGCTTCGTCATGAAGTCCGGGAACAGGTAGCCTTCCACCGCGTGGAGGCACCGCACGAACGACATGGCGAGCGCGAGGTCGCCCGCGACCGTCGCGCGGTGCTCCGCGAACGCGCGCAGCACGGGCTTGAGGCCGAGCAGCAGCGGGATCGCGTGGTCGACGCTCTTGAAGGTGACGAGCAGGCTCGGCTTCTGCACGTCGCGGCCGCCGAGATGCTCGATCCCGTCTTCCGTGCGCCTCCACGAGACCTGCGGGCCCCAAGGAGCGATGCGCAGCGTGACCACCGTGCCGGCCGGCCACGAGCGCACTTCATCGCGTACGCGCGAGTCCAGCCTCGCCGCGGCGACGAGCCCTCGGCCGAGCACCGCGAACACGACGGCTGCGAGCGCCTTGCGCAGCGTCTTGGTACGCCGACCGCGTCTGGCCATAGCTCCCCTTGCACCCTCGGTTGTCCGGAGCGCAGCGAACCTCCCCTATGGTAGCCCTGAGATGGTCGATGGGTGAGCGGGCCTGCTTCGCCCACCCGCCCACCCGATGACCCGATGGTCGGCAGACGCGAACGCCCCTTCGCTACCTCTTCTCAGCCACCTTGGAGTAGTCGAACCCGAAGGTGTCGGTGAACCACATCGGGCCGCACCCCATCCCGCCGTACGTGATCGAGAAGACCAGGAAACGGCGGTCGAAGCCTGCTTTAGCGAGCAAGCCTTCGATTTCCCAATCGTCTTCGTCGTCCTCGACGTCCTCCTCGATGGCATCGAGCATCGCTTCGGCGTCGTCTGAAAGGTACTCGAACTCACCGGCCTCGCCGACGTAGATGAACGCGAGGTGATCGCATGGAGCCGCCTGGCCGAACCCTTCGTCATCGAACACCAGCGTCGCCTGGCCGCAGATCGGGCAGTGCACGATGGGCGGGTCGCATCCGAAGGGCTGCGCGACCTCAGCGATGCGCAGTGCGGGCTGTTCGCTCATGCTTGGCCTTCCTCTCGTCGAGCCAATGGGGACGTGCAACGGAGGCGCGTTGCGGTCCAATCACTCGTATCAGGCAGCTCTGACACGCACCGAGAGCGAAGAAGCCCGCGTCGTGTCGAGCGGGCTTCATGTCGATCTGGCGGAGAGGGAGGGATTCGAACCCTCGAGCCCGGGGTAACCGGACTAACGGTTTTCGAGACCGCCGCATTCAACCACTCTGCCACCTCTCCGCGGTGGCGAGCGCCGCTTTGTGCGGCGCGTGACGCAGGCGCTAGTATAGCCAGGGGCGGGCCGAGCGGCAAAGGGAGCGCCAGGCAGCCGGTGGCGCGATGGCGCAGGGCCGACGGGAGTCCCGTGCGCCGGCGCCCTCCCTTCGGGTATCCTAGTCAAGTCAAGCAAGCTCCCTCTCGCTACAGGCGCGGCACCGCGCCACTCTCAACGAAGGAGGCCCCTCTGTCCGAGAAGCACACAGCGCCTTTCGACAAGGTCATGCCGAACGGCTCCGTCGCGGACGGGCTGCTCGACAAGTGGGCGGCCCTGGCGGAATCCCATTCGCTCGTCGACCCGCGCCTGTACCCTGAGTACGACGTCAAGCGCGGCCTGCGCGACCACAACGGCCGCGGCGTCCTCGCAGGGCTGACGCAGATCGGCGACGTGGTCGGCACCGCCACCGAGGGCGATCACCTGGTTCCGGCGCCCGGCAAGCTGTACTACCGCGGCATCGAGATCCGCGACCTCGTCAACGGCTTCGTCGAAAGCGGCCAGCACGGCTTCGAGGAGACCACCTATCTGCTGCTGTTCGGCGACCTGCCCTCACGCAGCGAGCTCGCCGAGTTCGAGTCGCTGCTCGCCGGGTTCCGCAAGCTGCCGCGCACGTTCATCCACGACGCGATCCTGAGCATGCCGAGCCGCGACACGATGAACGCCCTCGCGCGCGCCGTGCTCGCGCTGTACACCCTCGACAAGCAGGCCGACGACACCTCCACCCGCAACGTGCTCCGTCAGAGCCTGCACCTGATCGCGAAGTTCCCGATGCTCGCCGTCTACGCGTACCAGGCGTACCTGGACGAGTTCCACGGCAAGAGCCTCGTCATCCACAAGCCGCAGCCCGAGCTCTCGACGGCCGAGAACTTCTTGCACATGCTGCGCCCCGATTCGAGCTTCACGGAACTCGAGGCGCTCGTGCTCGACATGACGCTCGTGCTCCACGCCGAGCACGGCGGTGGCAACAACTCGTCGTTCACCACGCACGTCGTCTCCTCGACGGGGACCGACACCTACTCGGCGATCGCGGCATCCCTCGGATCGCTCAAGGGCCCGCGGCACGGCGGCGCCAACATCAAGGTCGTCGAGATGTTCGAGGACATGAAGCGCGAGGTGCGCGACTGGGCGGACGACGAGCAGATCGCCGACTACCTGCACCGGCTGCTCGAACGCCAGGCGTTCGACCGCGCTGGACTCGTGTACGGCATGGGGCACCCTGTGTACTCTGTCTCCGACCCGCGCGCCGAGGTCCTGAAAGACTTCGCCAAGCGCTTGGCTGAGGTGAAGGGCCGTACGGACGAGTTCGCGCTGCACGAGAAGGTCGAGCGCATCGCGCCGCTCGTCATCACCGCGAAGCGCTCCACGCCGCGCGGCGTGTGCGCAAACGTCGACTTCTACTCCGGCTTCGTCTACCAGATGCTCGACATCCCGGTCGAGCTGTACACGCCGCTGTTCGCGATCTCGCGCGTCACAGGCTGGTGTGCGCACCGCATCGAGGAGCTTGCCAACAGCAAGATCATCCGCCCCGCGTACAAGAGCGTCGCTCCTGTCCGCGAGTACGTGCCGATCGACGAGAGATAGGACGGACGGCTACGGATTCCGCTTTCGTGAGCCGATAACGAGGTAAGGCCTTCGCACGCGCGTAAGAGCGGGGTTCGATGGTTCTCGCGCTTGTCCAAAACATCGCGATCCTCGTGGCGTTGAGCGTCGTGACGCAAGCGGTCACGGCGTCCCTGCCTCCAGGATCGAAGCGCCGGGCCATCATCCTCGGCCTGCTCTTCGGCGGCACGGCCGTGCTCGGAATGATGACGCCGTTCCGCGCCGCTCAAGGCGTCATCTACGACGGCCGTTCCATCATCCTCGGCATCGCAGGGATCTTCGGGGGTCCGGCCGCAGCGGCTGTTGCAGCAATCATCGCAGCCGCCTACCGGCTGCACCTCGGCGGCGCAGGAGCATGGGTCGGCGTGGCCGTCATCGCGGAGGCGACAGCATTCGGCGTGGCGTTCCACTACCATCGGCAGAAGACCGGCCACGTGTTGTGGCGCGAGCTCCTGCTCGTCGGGATCGCGATCCACGTGGCCATGCTGCTGCTCCAGCTCGTCTTGCCAGGCGGCAGGGGACCGGAGATCGTCGCTCGTATCGCGCTTCCTGTGCTCACCGTCTACCCGATCGGGATGATGCTCGTCGCGCGGCTGATGCTCGATCAGGAGGAGCGCCATCGCCGGGAGGCGCAGCTTCGCGAGCTGAACGCGTCCCTCGAGCGGATGGTGGACGAGCGGACCGAGGAGCTCCAGGCGGCCAACGAGGAACTCGAACAAACGAACGAGGAGCTCACGCGAGCGCTCGCTGAGATCGAAGCGGCGAATCGCTCGAAGTCGGCGTTCGTGCGCGCGATGAGCCACGAGCTCCGTACGCCGCTGAACTCGGTGATCGGATTCGCCGACCTGCTCGCAAGCGGTCTCCCGGGACCGCTCAACGAGGAGCAGCTCAAGCAGGTCCGGATGATCGGCGAGGCGGGCCGCCATCTGCTCGCGCTCGTCAACCAGGTGCTCGACCTCGCCCGCATCGAGGCGGGCCATCTTGACTTGTCTTTCGAGGACCTCGATGCCCGCGATCTCGTGAGTCAAGCCGTCGAAACGCTGCGCCCGCAAGCAGACGCAAAAGGGCTTGCGCTCGAAAGCGTCCTTCCTCCTGAGCCTGTGCTGCTTCGCAGCGATCGCACGCGCGTCCTCGAAATCCTCATCAACCTCGTCGGGAACGCGGTGAAGTTCACAGATGCGGGGGAGGTGCGCCTGACCCTCGAAACGCGCGACGGCGTCGTCTCGTTCGTCGTGTCCGACACCGGTCCCGGCATCGATCCTGAAGACGCGGACCACGTCTTCCGCGAGTTCACGCAGGGCTCCCGGTCAGGACGCCGCCAAGCTGTCCCGGGCGCAGGGCTCGGCCTCGCCATCTCGAGGCAGCTGGCCGAGGCGCTCGGCGGCGTCATCGAGCTCGAGAGCGAGCCAGGGCACGGCGCCACCTTCACGCTCAGACTGCCCGTGCAACCCCAAGAAACGATGACGGCCCCTGCATGACGAAGCCCGCGCGAGCGCCGCGCGGGCCCGGACGTCGTCTGGCGGAGAGCCAGGGATTCGAACCCTGGGTACGGCTTTAGGCCGTACACACGATTTCCAGTCGTGCACCTTCAACCACTCGGTCAGCTCTCCGGATGCGCCTCGCAGCGCACACGCGAGTATACCGGCGCGCCGAGGCTGGGGCAACGCGCCTACGCCAGCTCCCGGACGCGCTTCGCTGCCGCCTGCGCAAGGTCAGGGCCCACGACCAGCCGCAGCTGCTGCGCGAGGTTGTCAGCGATGTCGGGCAGGTCCAAGCGGGTGATCGTGTCGGGCGTCTTGCCGATGCGCTTCGACTCAAGCTCGACGGATACCGAGGCCAGCACCGTGCCGACCACCGGCCGCAAGACCTCTTCGATGCGCTCCGCAAGCACGTTAGCCACGCTCGCCCTCCTGCAGCGCGTCGTCCGAGACGTCGGGATCCAGGGCGCCGACGAGGTCCTGCTCCTCGAGAGAGAGGCGGCCTAGAAAGCGGGACATCGCCTGCCTCACGCGGAAGAAGTAGATGCCGAACAGCACGAGCGAAGCCAGCACGAGCAGATCGGATCCGAGACGAGCCTGGTCCGCGGTCATCCCTGCGGGCAGGAATCGCGCCACCCATCCCACCAGCATCGAGGCAGCAAGGCACATCGTCCCGAGGACCGCGTAGGTGATGTTATCGGCGATGGCGGCGCCCGACGCGAGCTTGCGAAGCGACATCATCTCGACCAGAAGCGCGGCGGCGGCGATCAGCGCGAGCACTCCTGCGCCGATCGAGATAGTCTGCTCCACGCCGGCTCCAGCTGCGTACGCGGGCGTGGGCACCACACACCCGACGGCCGCCAAGAACGCGATCTTGCTTGCGCGCACCGGTGCTCCTTCCTCGACGTCCGTGAACGCCATACGCCGTGTATCGGCACACGATCCCGCTCAGCGCGTGCTCTCAGTCACAGAATCGTCAGCCGCGCGCCGCTCGTCACTCCTATCTTGCCGTAGACGACCGAAGAACTCCCGAAGAAGCTCTGCGCTCTCGTCCGCGAGCACGCCGCTCGTCACCGAGAAGCGGTGGTTGAGGCGCTCGTCGTTCGACAGGTCGTACAGCGTCCCGACCGCGCCGGCCTTCGGGTCGGCGGCCCCGTAGACGAGCCGCTCGATGCGCGCCTGGTGCATCGCGCCCGCGCACATCGGGCACGGCTCGAGCGTCACGTACACGGTGCAGTCGGACAGCCTCCACCGGCCGAGTCGTTGCGCGGCCTCGCGGATCGCGATGAGTTCGGCGTGCGCAGTGGGGTCATGGTCGCTCTCGCGCCGGTTGTGCGCCCGCGCCACGACTGCACCCTCGCACACGACGACGGCGCCGATCGGCACCTCGCCCTCTGCAGCCGCCGCGCGTGCCTCCTCAAGCGCTATCGCCATGTATGCCACGTCCGCTTCCACGCCTGCCGATGCTACACTACTCGGTGCTCGGCTGGCAGCCTTCCGGTCCGCGGAGGGGTGGCAGAGCGGTTGATTGCGACGGTCTTGAAAACCGTTGACCCGCAAGGGTCCGTGGGTTCGAATCCCACCCCCTCCGCCAGCGACTCGACCCTTCCGCCGCACCCGTCGCTCGCCCCGCTCGCCCAGCACGTCCGGGCTCGTGCGTGCGCGTGCGCGCCCCGGCCGCTGTGTGTATAATCGCTTGCGCGCCTTCGGGCGCTCGCGGAGAGTTGGCCGAGTCGGTCGAAGGCGCTCGCCTGCTAAGCGAGTAGAGGGCTATAAGCTCTCTCGAGGGTTCGAATCCCTCACTCTCCGCCAGTTGACATCCCACGCTGCCTCCAGCCGATTGACAAGGCGCGCGGCGGGTGGCAGGATACCTAAGCCTTCGGGCACGCGGCCTTAGCTCAGTCGGATAGAGCGTGTGACTACGAATCACAAGGTCGGGGGTTCGAATCCCTCAGGCCGCGCCACGGGAACCGAGCGGCTCCGCCACGAACCGGCGGAGCCGCTTTTGCGTCTGAGCATACGGACACGCCCTTGAGGAAGGAGGCCGTCATGCTCAGGACGAGACCGGCTGTGCTCGCGTCGCTCCTGCTGGTCGCCGCCGTCATGCTCGCCGGCTGCCAGACGAGAGTCGTGACGACGCCGGGCGAACAGCCCGCCAACACCGTGTCGGCGCGCGGCACCGGCACCGTCGCGACAGCGCCCGACCAGGCCGAGATGACGTTCGGGCTGACCATCCAGCGGAACGACGCCAGAAAGGCGCTCGAGGACGCCTCGGCGATCGCGCGCAAGATCGCCGAAGCCATCAAGAAGGCCGGCATCCCCGCCGAGGACGTCCAGACACAGAACGTGTCGGTGTATCCGCAGTACTCGGGCGGCGACAAGGGCACGGCTCCTAAGGTGGTGGGCTACAGCGCCAACATCTCCGTCCGCGTCAAGATCCGCGACATCGAGCGCATCGGCGCAGTGATCGCGGCTGCGACGGACGCGGGGGCCACCGAGGTCTCCGGACCCACGTTCACGCTGTCGGAGGACGCGCCGGCGGCCGCCGAGGCGATCGACGAGGCCGTGGCCGACGCCCGCAGGCGAGCTCAGGCGATGGCGAAGTCCGCCGGCAAGAGCGTCGGCGATGTGCTGAGCATCTCCGAGGCCGGCGTGGCCGCGCCGCCGCTCTACGCGGGAGACGCATACGGCCGGGTGGCGGCAGCCGACGTCCCGATCGAGCCGGGACAGATCGACGTGTCGGCCCAAGTCGTCGTGGTGTTCGAGCTGAAGTGACGCGGGCGGCCACGATGCCCGGGCCGCATGCCGGATCCGTGCCAGCGGTCCGCCGCCTTCGCCGCTAGCCGCGTCCCGCGCCGCTGCGCTACCATCGCGGCGGGGGTGGTGGGATGCGCACGGTCATCGGCGTGATGGGATCCGGGCACCCGCTGGATGCGGCCAGCGAGGCGCGCGCCCGCGCCCTCGGGCGACTGATCGCCGAAGCGGGGTTCGTGCTGCTCACCGGCGGTCGCGCCGCAGGTGTCATGGAGGCGTGCTCTGCAGGCGCTAAGGAAGCCGGCGGCCTGGTCGTCGGCGTGCTGCCAGATACCGACGCAGCCTCCGCGAGCCGGCACCTCGACGTCGCGATCCGCACCGGCATGGGCGACGCGCGCAACGTGATCAACGTGCTGTCGAGCGACGTGGTGATCGCCTTGCCGGGCGGCGCCGGCACGCTGTCTGAGGTCGCGCACGCGCTGAAAGCCGGCAAGCCGGTGATCGTGCTCGGGTGGGACCCCGGACCCGCGCTCCGCGCGGCGGGCCGCGTCCTCGACGCCGCCTCGCCCGAAGAGGCGCTCGCGCTCGCGCGAGAGGTGCTCGGACGATGAGCCGCCTGTCGTCGGCTGTCGTTGTCGTGACAGGTTCGACGCGCGGGATCGGACGCGCCATCGCGCAGGGATGCGCCGAGCGCGGCGCCACCGTCGTGCTCTCGTCGCGGGGCGACGAAGCGGTCCGGCGGGCGGTGCACGAGTTCGCGTCGTCCGGCTGGCGCGCATCGGGCGTCGCGTGCGACGTCTCGAGACACGCAGACGTGGAGGCGCTGTTCGAGCACGCGCTCGACTACCACGGCCGCATCGACGTCTGGGTCAACAACGCCGGCCTGTCCGCGGGCTACCGCCACCTCGACGAGGTGCCGCCAGAGGAGCTCGAAGCGATCGTCGGCACGAACCTGCTCGGCACGATGTACGGGTGCCAGCTGCTCGTCCCCTACTTCCGCGAGCACGGCGGGGTTCTGCTCAACGTCGGTGGGCGGGGCTTCCGTGGCGACGCGACGCCGCACACCGCGGCGTACGCCGCGACCAAGGCAGCGGTGGCGAGCATCACCCGCAGCGTTGCGGCGGAGAACCGCGACGCGCCCGGACTGCACGTCCACATGCTCGTGCCGGGGATGGTGCCGACTGGCTTCTACGAAGACATCGCCGTGAGCCCACGGCTCGAACACCGCAGGCACGCGGTCGGTCGTGCGCTGCAGGCGTTCGGGGTCTCGCTCGACGAAGTGGCCGAAAAGACCGCTGCGCTGCTCGACGGCCCAGCATGGCGCGGCACTGGCCGGACCTTCTCTCTGCTTCCGCGCCACCGGGTGCTCTCAGGGATCGTCCGCATGACGCTCGCTGGCGGCACGCCCGGTGGAAAGGGGACCCGATGACCGGCCGGCACGCGAGGCCGCGGCCTCGACACGGCAGGCGCCACGCGACGCCGCCGGTGATCGACCGGACGCTGCCGGCGGTCGGTCCCGGCGCAAGCACGCGCCGCAACCGCACCCGCTATGCCTCCACGCGCGCACGCCGCCCGCGACGCATCCAGCCCGGGCGAGCGCTCGCCTTGCTGCTCGGCGCTGGCGTCCTCGTGGCGCTGGCTGCGTTCCTCCTCACCCGTCCCGCGGCGATCGTCGTCAAAGCGCAGCCCGCGGACGCCGTCATCACGCTCGACGGCTCGGTATCCGCCACCGGCACCCTCGAAGTCCGCGAGGTCGAGCCGGGACCCCACACGATCCGCATCGAGCGCAAGGGGTTCGAGCCCGTCGAGCGCACCGTCACGGCCAAGCGTATGCGCACCACCCGCGTGCGGGAGACGCTGCGGCCGCAACTCCTCGAGATCGCCGTGCGCACCGAGCCCGCCGGCGCCACGCTCGTCGTGGCCTGCTCGGATGGGAGCCGGATCGAGACGCTGACGCCCTGCGCCGTGCGCCGGCCGGCAAGACGACGATCCGCCTCTCGATGGCTGGCCGAAACGACTTCGAGCGCGCGCTGTTCCTCGACGAACCGCTGTCCTTCGCGTACATCCTCGACCCGAAAGGCCAGCTCCTCCACGGCCTCGGCACGATCGCGACCGCAGGCGCGCCGAAGGGCGTCTCGATCACCCCCGACGGCAGCGAGGTCTGGACGAGCATCCTGAACGGCCCGCCCTCGATCGAGATCTTCGAGCCGCGCTCCGGCAAGCGCATCGGGGAGATCGACTTGGGCGAGCACGGCGCCGTCGAGGTCATCTTCAACCGCGCAGGCACGCTCGCGTACACGTCGCAGATGGAGACCGCGCTGTGCTTCGAGATCGACGTGAAGACGCGCAAGGTGCTCCGAACGTTCGACACCGAAAGCGCGTGGACGAAGTGGGTGGAGCTGTCTCCTGACGAGAAGACGCTCTATGCAAGCAACTGGTCGGGCGACGACGTGTCGGTCATCGACCTCACGACCGGCAAGCTCGTCCGGCGGATCCGCGTGTCGAACACCCCGCGCGGCATGTACGCGACAGCCGACGGCAAGACGCTGTACGTCGGCGGCTTCGACAGCGGCCAGCTTGACCGGATCGACCTCGAAACCGGCAAAGTCACGGTCGCGTTCAAGGGCGGCAAGGCGCTTCGCCACCTCGTGGGGGACGAGCGCACAGGACGGCTGTACATGTCGGACATGGGCGCTGACTGCGTGTGGGTGCACGACATGCGCTCAGGTACGACGAAGAAGCTCGTCGACACCGACAAGAAGCCGAACACGATCGTGCTCTCGCCCGACGGCCGGGCGCTGTTCGTGAGCTGCCGCGGCGAGAACAACCCGAGGTCGTACTACCTGCCAGGCCCCGAGTGGGGCTCGATCCTGGTGTTCGACGCGCTGTCCGGCAAGCCGCTCGACGCCGTCGTGTGCGGCAACCAGCCGACCGCGCTCGACATCAGCGCCGACGGCCGGCTGCTCGTGTCGAGCGACTTCCTCGACAACCGCCTGCGCGTGTATGAGGTGCCGCCGTACGAGACGCTCGCCGCGGGCGGCGGCGGGCGCTACCAGGCGCACTTCGCCGAGATCAAGAAGCGGTGACCGGCAGGCTGTCGCGACCTCGGATGGCAACCGCTGCCATTGCAGAGGACACGCCCGCATGGCATTATCGTTATTGCAATCACGGAGTTTCGTCGAACGGCTTTCCTTATATGAACGCTTGTCCGCACATCGGCACCTGCTACTTGACGTCTGACGAAGCCGGGTACTCCCCGGAGTTCGCACGTATCGTGCGCTCCAGGTACTGCCGGAGTGAATACGACGCTTGTGCTCGGTACCGCTTCGCCCGGGTTCTCGGCGACCCGTCGCGCGTCCCCGAGAACCTGCTTCCGACCGAAGGCTCCATCGCCTGTTAGCGACCCTGCGCCGAGTGGCCGCCGAACCTGTTCCGCAACGCCGAGAGCACCTTCCCTGCATACGACGGCCGTTCCGCCGATCGCTTGCGGAACTCCAGCGACGCTTCGATGACAGGCGCGTCGACGCCGAACGCGCGCGCAGCCAGGACCGTCCACTCCCCCTCGCCCGTGTGCCCGACGACCGGTGACACCTCGGCCAAGTCCGAGCCGAACACCTCGTACGCCTCGCGCAGCCACCCGACGAGCCGCGATTCGATGACGCTTCGCCGGTTGTAGACCTCGGCCGCTGCCGGAAGGTCGATACCGAGCGGAGACTCTCTGAGCACCGAGAAGCCCTCGGCGATGGCCTGCATCATGCCGTACTCGATGCCGTTGTGGACCATTTTGACGAAGTGCCCGCCGCCGTGGCCTTCGAAGAATCGATAGGCGTCCCGCGCGGCCACGTCGCGCCACAGCGGCTCCAGGCGCTCGAAGTCGGCCCGGTCGCCGCCGACCATGAGACACGCGCCGGCCCGCGCGCCTGCAGGGCCGCCCGAGGTCCCGACGTCGACGAACCGGATGCCGCGCTCGGCCAACGCCCTGGCCCTGCGCTCGGCGTCCCTGAAGTACGAGTTGCCGCCGTCGATGACGGTGTCGCCCTCCTCGAGCAGACCGGCCAGCCCCTCCTCGCCGAACAGCGCCTGCTCCGTCGCATCGCCCGCCGGCAGCATCAGCCACACCACGCGCGGCGGCGGCAGGAACGCCACGAGGTCGGCGAGCGTCCGGGCGGGAAGCAGCCCGTCGCCCGCCATCTGCTCGGCCACCGCATACGTGCGGTTGTAACCGACCACCTGCCACCCGTGGTCGAGCAGGTTGCGCGCGAGCGCCGCGCCCATCTTGCCAAGCCCGACCACCCCGATGCGCTTCGGAGCCGCATCTGCAGCGTCGAGCCGCGCGAGCGCGCGCTTTCGTACCTCGTCGGTGTCCGGCTCGTACGCCTCGAGCGGAACCGCGCCGGTCTTCCATACCCCGAGCCACGGGTCGATGAAGCGCCACATCTCGCGCACCTCGTCAGTGCTCACGAACAGCGTCTGGTCGCCTTCGATCGCGTCAAGCAGCAGCGTGGCGTACTCCTCGACGTACTGCACCCGCTCCTGGCGCTCGTACAGGAAGAACGTGAACTCGCGCTTCTCCAGCTCGTGCTCGAAACCGGGCTTCTTCGCCCAGAACTCGATGCGGATGGACTCGGTCGGCTCCAGCTGGAAGATCACGCGGTTCTCGTACGGACCGGGTCGGTCGGTGTCGCACAGACACGCGTCCGGGGCACGGAACGTCACCGCGATCTGCTTGAGCGGAGGACCCATGCGTTTGCCAGACTCCATCGTCACCGGCACGCCGCCCCACCGCGGACCGGCAAGGTTGAACCGCAGCGCGAAGTACGTCTCGGTGTCCGAGTCTGGCGCAACGCCAGGAATCGCCCGGTATCCTCCATACTGCGCGCGGAACGAGCGGGCCGCTATCTCCGCCGGGCTCGGCGGACGCAGCGTCGACAGGAACCGGGCCCGCTGCTCCCGGATCGCCGCCGCCGACAGGTCGCGCGGCCTGTCCATCGCGACGAGCGCGAGCATCTGGAGCAGGTGGTTCTGACCGACGTCGCGAAGCGCTCCGACGCCGTCGTAGAACGCCCCGCGGCGCTCCACGCCGATCGATTCGAGCAGCGTGACGTCGATCCGCTCGATGGAGCCGGCGTCCCACGAGGGCTCCATGAGGGTGTTTGCGAAACGGAAGCTCAAGATGCCCTGCAGCATCTCCTTCGCGAGGTAGTGATCGATGCGGTAGATCTGTTCCTCGGCGAAGAGCGACCCGAGCACCTCATCGAGCTCTTGCGCGCTCGCCCCGTCCTTGCCGAAGGGCTTCTCGACGAGCACGCGCGTGCACGGGCCGGCGTCGCCGCACGAGGTGGCGAGCCCGCTTGAAGCCAGGCGCTCGAAGATCGTGCGGTAGTGCTCCGGCGGCACGGCGAGGTAGAACAGCCGGTTGCAGCCACCTTCCCAGCCGCTGGAGACCGCGCGGATGTCGTCCGCCAGCGCCTCGTAGGCCGCCGCATCATCAAACGTCCCGCGCCGGTACGAGAAGCGCTCCACGAATGCGTCGCGCGCAGCGCCTGTCGGCGCCGCGCCGGGATACGCATCGAGCACGGACCGCACGTGAGCGCGGAAGTCCTCGTCCGACCAGTCGCGACGCGAGAAGCCGATGACCCGGAAGCGGTCCGGGAGCTTGCCGTTGACGCTCAGGTACGCGAGCGACGGGACGATCTTGCGAGCCATCAGGTCGCCCGTCGCACCGAACACGACGAGGGTAGTGGGAGCTAAAGCGCGGTCCATCGTTCTCCTTCCATGCAGGCACGCGGGAAGTGGTACCCGCGCGCTCGCCCGCTCAATCAGCGCAGCGGTGCGCGCCTACGGAGAGGGGGTACACTGTCTACATGGCACACTCGACAGCCATCGCCGAGATCGCCGGCCGCGACAGCGTCGCGGCGGCGGTGGTCGCCGTGCGCGAGCACGGGTTCACGACGATCGTCCCCACGATCGGATTCACCGGCACGGAGACCGGCGACCGAGAAGCCCCGTACCGTGCCGTGAGCCGTCTCCGGAACCTGCTCGCAGAAGAAGCGGCGGTGCTTGACCCGGTGCCGCTGTCGGACCCTGCGCTCTGGTCGGCGATGAACGCGGCGCCGATGGCAGAGGTGCTCAGACGCTACGGGGTCTGCTCGCCCTGCCTCGCGTGCCACCTGTACCTGCACCTGCTCCGGGTCCCGCTCGCCTGGTCGCACGGCAACGCACCGGTCATCTCAGGCGAGCGCGATTCGCATGATGGCCGCATCAAGCTCTCGCAGACGTCGCACAGCATCGATGCCGCCACGCGCGTGCTCGCGTACGCGGGAATCCGGCTGCTCGCGCCGATCCGCTCGATGGGCGGGACGGAGATAGCAGCCATAGTGGGATCCGAGTGGCGCCAAGGCGAGCAGCAGATGGGCTGCCAGCTGTCGGGCAACTACCTCGCGCTGGACGGCAGCGTGCAGTACGACGAGACCGGCTACGAACGCTACCTGCGCGAGTTCTTCGAACCCGTCGGCCGCGCCGTCGTCGACGCGTACCGGGCGGAGCGCGACGGCGGCAGCGCCAGCGACTTCGCCGCAGTGGTGGGGTCGGTGCTCGCGCGGTGAGGACCTGGCGGCAGACCGGAGGCCGCTCGTGCTAAGACCTGGCGCTTCATCGCTCCCCGTCGTCATGGTCGTCCTCGACGGCCTCGGGGACCGTCGGCACGCCGTGCTCGACAACCGCACGCCCGTCGAAGCCGCGCACACCCCGAACCTCGACGCGCTCGCTCGGCGTGGGCGGTCCGGCGTTCTGTACCCGCTTGCGCCCGGCCTTGCCCCGAGCTCCCACCAGGCGCACTTCGCGCTGTTCGGCTACGACCTCGAGCGCTTCCCCGGCCGCGGGCTTCTCGAAGCGCTCGGCGAAGGCGTGCCGCCTAAGCCTGGCGAGGTCGTCGTCCGGGCCAGCTTCGCGAAGGTCACGGAGCGGGACGACGCGTACTGGATCGTCGAACGGCCGGATCCGCGCTCCGGCGAGATCGACCTCTCAGGCCTCGACTTGGATGCCTCTCTCCACGGCGCACGCGCCAGCTTCGTCTACACGGGCGGCCTGCAGGGGCTGCTGTTCCTGCGGAGCGAGGGCGGCGCGCCGTTGTCGCACTTCGTGAGCGACGCCGACCCGCTGGAAGCGGACGCGCCTGTGCTCGAGGTTCTGCCGCTCGAAGAAGCGCCGGATGCTGACGCAGCCGCTCGCACCGCCTCGGCGCTCAACGCCTGGATGCGGCACACAAGGCGCGTCCTCGCCGGACGCCCGCTCGACTTCGCGCTCGTGAAGTGGGCCGGCGAGCGCTGCGACGTGACGCCGTTCGAGCAGCGCTACGGCCTTCGCGGCGTCTCGCTCGGGGCAGGGCCGCTGTACGCGGGGCTCGCCGCCGCCGTCGGGCTCGACCACATCGAGATCCCGATGCACCGCGATCCGTTCGAGGACGTCCGGGTGCGCACGGCCGAGATGCTGCGGCTGCTCGACGACGGCTACGAGTTCGTCCACCTCCACACCAAGCACCCCGACCACGCCGGCCACACCAAAGATCCGCGCCACAAGGCCGACGTCATCGCCGAGATCGACCGCGCGCTCGAGCCGCTCGTCGAGCTGGCGGAGCGGGGCAGCGCCGTCGTCGTGGTGTGCGCCGACCACCAGACGCCGTCAGCGGGTCCGCTGTACCACGGCGGCGGCCCTGTCCCGCTCGTCATCGCAGGCGGAGCCGACGGACCCGACGCCGTCCACGTCTTCGGCGAGAGCGCGTGCGCGCACGGCTGCCTCGGGACGCTCAGGGGCGCCGACGTCTTGCCGCTCGCGCTCGACGCCGCCGACCGCTCGGCGTTCCTGGCTGATCGCATGACGAGCCGCCTCGCGCTCGGCATGCAGCGTCAGGCGGCCCTCACGCCTCTTCGGTCAACGGAACGCTAGCGCCCTACGGCCCCCACGCCGCGTTGGCCGCCGCGTCCTTCACGGCGTCGCTGACGGCGCCGGTGCCGCCGACGACGTGCAGGAACGACACCGCAGGCCGCCACGCCCGAAGCTCGAGGTCTGCGGCTTCGCTCAGCACCGTCGAGCGCGTGAGCAAGAGCGGGCACCCGTAGGCGCCGAGCATCGGCCCGGCAGAGAGCGCATCCGGGAAGTTCTCGCCTGTGGCGAGCCCAACGCCGTTCATGTTCATGCCGCCGTCGACGCCCATCTGCGCGAGCGCGGCTGCGGTCGCGTAGCGGTCGGCGCCATACTTGCGCACGACGTTGGAGGCCCCGAGCCTGGCGACCAGGTCGTCGAACTGATCGGCGCTCACCGCGCTCTCGCCACCCGCCACGACGACGTACGTGACCTGCGGCGGCAAGTCCACGGTGGGGGATCCGGGGTCAGCAAGCAGCAGCGGGGTCCCGATGTACGCGAGCAGAGGTGCTGCCGCCACAGCATCTGGATACTTCGCGCCGGTGGCGACGAACGCCAGCCCGCCGTAGCCTGTCCCGCGCAGCTCGATCGTCTTTGCGGCGACTGCCCGCGCCGTCGCATACCGGTCCGTGCCGAACACTCTCACGACGTTCGCGGAGCCCAAGAGCGCGACAAGACGGTTCTTCACGGCGTCCGACACAGCACCGGTGCCCCCGAGCACGTAGGCCTTGACGGCCCCGAGCCGCTTGATCTCCGCCTCGATGTCCGCCGGCAGCGCGCTTGCACGAGTGAGCAGAACGGGCCCGTGCACCGCGCCCGCGAGCCCCGCCCCGCCGAGCGCGTCGGGCCAGTTCTCGCCGGTGCACACCACGACCGCTGGAGCGCCGCACGGGAACCCGTACCTGGAAGCGGCGGCGCTGGTGGCGTACCGGTCGGTGCCCGACACCCGCTTCACCGTGTCGGCGGGAGCGAGGGTGTTCAGGAATGTGTACCCGGTGACGCTGCCCTGGTACATGTCCGGCCTGTCGTCGTACGGCGCGCCGCACGCGAGGTTGCCGCCCGAGAGCCCCAACCCGAACCCGAAACGAGCATCCGCCGCCAAGACAGGAGGCCCGCTGATGCTCAAGGCTTCATTCACCGGAGAGCCGCTTGCAGCGCTGAGGTCGAAAACCTGGACGAGCCCGTGCCCCGAGTTCCAGTCCGGCGCAGCCACCGCGACCGTCGATCCTGACATCGCTACCCGGAATCCGAAGTCCACACCTGCACCAAGCGCGGACGATGGCGCGATCGCCGCCTGACGGGCCCACGAGGTGCCAGAATCGACGTACCAATCCGCGCCGCCGTGGCTCGTCAAGGTCCCGACCGTCTTTCCAGGAGATCCGACGACCAGGTTACGCCCATCCGCTGCGACCGAGTATCCGAAGCGCAAGCCGGTTTCTGGCGTCACGGGGATGAGCGTCTGGGCGAGCTCGTACTTCGCCGCGGCGCTGTCCCATTCGAACGCGAACACGGCGCCGCTTTCCGCCGCGGCGCCGTACGGCCTGGTCGGCGCGCCGACGATGATGCTGTTCGGGAGCATCGTGATGGCCAACCCGAACCGTGCGCCAGCCAGAGGAGACGGATCCGTCAGCGCCTGCTTAAGCGTCCACGTCGAAGCCGGCTTCTCATAGACGTACACGGCGCCGGCCGAGCTGCTCCAGTCGGGCGCGCCCACGGCGACCCTGCCCCCGCTCGTCGCCACGCTCCCGCCAAACTTCACAGCAGCCGCAACCGGCGAGCCGATGCGCGCGCTATAGACCCACGACTCGCCTGACCGCACGTAGATGTACACGGCCCCGTAACTGGAATCCTCGAGCGGTGCGCCCACGACGAGAACGTCGTCGCCCATCGCAAGCGAGGATCCGAATTCCGCGCCCGCTGTCGCGACCGCAGCCTGCAGAACTCCAGCCGATTGCCAATTCGGCCCCCGCCGCTCGAAGAGATACACCTTTCCAGCGCTCCATGCCGGACCGATGTCTGCTCGAGGCACGCCCACCGCCATCAGATTCCCGCGGACAGCCACCGCTTGGCCGCAGAGATCCCCTGCCGCCCCTCCGTACGAGAAGAGCCGCTGGACCGCCCACAGGCCGGAAGTGACACCGAACGCTGGCGATGCCAGCCACACCGACAGAATCGCCGCAACAAGGAAGACGCCGAGGACTCGAAGCGACCGAGACATGCAGCCTACCCCCCGCTCATCCGAAGACAAGCCCGAGGAGGCGCCTGCCTATGTCTCATATGCCCACAGTATACCCTCAGCGAACGGGCACGACGGCCGCTCTCCGCGCCTGGAATGCGCTGCACAACCCCTCGAACGAGACCTCGTCGAGCTCGAGCGTGCTCGTCCGCCGGCCCATCTCGTCGAGCGAGTGCGAATCCGACGAGCAGACGTGGGCGATTGCCAGGCCGTCCCGGAAACGGCAGCGCGCGGAGTGGTCGATGAGCTCGATCGCATGCACGTGCTCGCACTCGACGAGGTCGTGGACCAGGTCGGAGTCGATGAAGCGGTAGTCGCCGAAGGTTCGGTCGACGTGGCCGACGATGCAGATGCCGCCGAGGTTGTCGATGAGCGCGGCGACCTGACGGGGGTCTTCGTCGACCCACAGCATCGGGAGGTCGGGGATGGAGGCCGGCATGCGAGGCAGCCCGAGCCCGTCCATCAAGGCCGCGAAGTCATCTGCGTAACTCTTGGGCGAGAAGAGCGCGACGAGGTGCGTCTCTTCTCCGGAATGCCGCACCTTGATCTCGCTGCCGGGGATGACCAAGAGCCGGCGGCCGGTCTCTGCTGCCACCTCATCGGCGGCAGCCAGCAGCAGCGGCGCCCACAGCACGCTGAAGTGGTCGGTCGCGCCGAAGACGTCGATGCCGACCTCGAGCGCGCGCTCGACGACCGCGCGAGGCGTCGTCGCCGCATCGCCCCGGTAATCGTTCGGGATGAGCGGGGTGTGGTTGTGCAGGTCGACGGTGACGTATCGCAACCGGTCCTCCTGGGTCCCATCATACGCCTTCTCTTCGGCTCTCGACCGCTGCGTTACGCCGGGCCTGCAGACCTGTCGCGCAACGTTCATGCAGACACCCTCTCGCTCAGTGCGCTCAACGCCGCGCCGTACGCGCCCACGATCTGCGCCTCGTCAGGCACGAGCACCTCGCCGTCGAACCCCGCCCGTATGAGAGCGACCATCGCCGGGTTCTTGGCCACGCCGCCAGCGAAGACCAGCGGGCCGCGTGCGTTCACGCGTTTGAGCGCGCCCAGCGTGCGCCGCGCAATCGACTCGTGCAGCCCGCGGGCGATGCGCGCACGGTCTTCGCCGCGATGCACAAGCCCCGTGACCTCGCTTTCGGCGAAGACCGTGCACATGCTGGAGATCGCGACGCCGGCATCCGCAGCAAGCGCCGACGCCGCCATCTCCTCGAGCTCGAACCCGAGGGCGCGCGCCATGACTTCGAGGAACTTGCCGGTCCCCGCGGCGCACTTGTCGTTCATCTCGAAATCGACGACCTTGCCACCGGATCCAAGCGCGATGACCTTCGTGTCCTGACCCCCGATGTCGAGCACCGCTCGGGCTTCAGGAAACAGCTTGTGCGCGCCGAAGCCGTACGCGGTGATCTCGGTGACCGGCGACCCGCCGAACCGCTGAGCAGCGGCGTGCCGCCCGTACCCCGTCGCGACGATCACATCGTGGCCGCCGCGGGCGACGAATGCCTCCGCGACCGCCTGCGGGTCGAAACCGGAGTCGGCAACCGCCCAATCCACGATGCGGCCATCGTTCAGCCACACCGCATCGACGCTGCGAGAGCCGATGTCCAATCCGAGAACGCGCATGCCTGGCCCTTCGTGGGGTCTGGAAGCCGCCGCTCGGCGACGCGCTCCGGCCGTCCCACCTTCTCTGTGACGCTACAGCATCTCCAAGAATGCCTCGACCCGCGTCGAAAGCTGGCCGATGTCTTCCATCGAATAGTCGGTGTCGATCTTCAGCAGCGGGATGCCCGCTTCTTGAGCAGCGCGCTCCACGTGCGTCGCCTCGATCTGGTACGGTCCGCAGAACTGCAGCGCGTAGTGCACGATGCCGTCGGCCTTCCACTCGCGCGCCATGTCGATCACATCGCTGCAGCGCGCATCGTTCGGCGTGAAGCATGCGCAGTTGATGTCGAGATACTTGTCTGCGATAGCGTCGAGCAGCTCGTCCATCGTGGTGTCCTCGCCCATCTCTGGGACGAGCTTGCTGTAGTAGCGCGAGCCGGTGCACAGCTCCTCTTGCACGACCACGCCGCCCGCCTTTTCGATGACGTCGTGCACCTTCCAGTTGGGGATCGCCATCGGCGTGCCCGTCACAAGGATCCGCTTGGCTCCCTTCGGGGCAGCACCCACGCCGTTCGCGACGCGCTGCTCGAGCTCGTCAGCGATCTGGTTCACCATCTGCGTGAACCGCGCCACGTCGTCATAGAACGCGACCTGCACGGCCAGGAGCGCGTCCTTCCCGCTGATCGGAACCGGGTCGGCCTTGCGAGCGGCAGCGACCCGCTGAAGCGCGCGGCGCTTGTCGTTGACTTCTTTGATCGCGGCGCGAAGCCCGTCGGCGGTGATGTTGTTGCCGGTCAGCTCTTCGACCTTTGCGACCAGCTCCCTGATCTCCGCACGCCAGAAGTCTCTATCGCGCTCCCGCTTCATCTGCGGCAGCTCCATGACCCACACGTTGTGGAGCTCGCCGAGGAGCTCGTACGCCTTCTTCTTGCCGTCGCAGGTGGTCTCGCCGATGACGAGATCGGCTTCTTGGATGTACGGGCAGACCTTGCCGAGCTTGAAACCCATGAACGACTTGATGAGCGCGCACGTGTTGCGCGGCATGATGCGCTCGACCTCGTCGTACGCGAACTCGGCGCCCGCACACAGGCCGACGCACCACGCGCCTGCGGCTCGGACTATCTCCTCCGGGACGTACAGGCAGAAGGTGCCGACCACCTTGCCGCCTTGTGCTCGGAAGTCGTCAAGCTCCTTGATACGCAGGCCGTGGATCTCGCTGATCACGAAGTCGAAGTACGACATGCCCTCGGGACGGTTCTGCTGAGACAGGTACGCGTCCGCGTACAGAGGGCCGACCGCTGCGAGGAGCGCATCGTGCGCGTCGAGGTCAAGGCCGAGCTTCTCCCACATCGGACGGTAGTCGACTGGCTGGTCGGACATGACGCCTCCTTCATCTGGTCTGATAGTTATTGTTAGAGGCGTTTATACTACGGAGAAGCTCCGTCCGCCAGTGCAAGCGTCAGGACCCCTAGCGGTGCCGCTGAGAGCTCGGCCTGCCTGCCCTACGCGTCCAGCACGCTCGTGCACGCCGGGCACTTCACGGCGTCGACGGCGATCTCTGTCTTGCAGAACGGGCAGGTCTTGGTCGCGGGCGCGGCCGCGGGCTCCGGCCGGCGCAGCCGGTTGATCGCCTTCACAACGACGAACAGCGCGAACGCGACGATGAGGAAGTTGACGATCGCGTTGATGAACAGGCCGTAGTTGAGCGTCACGGCTCCCACGTCGGTCGCCGCCGCGAGGCTCGCGTACGGCGCCGGCTGGGCGCCTTCGCGCAGCACTATGAACAGGTTGGTGAAATCAGCCCCGCCGAGCAGCACGCCGATCGGCGGCATCAGCACGTCCTTGACCAGCGAGTTCACCACCGCGCCGAACGCGGCGCCGACGACCACGCCGACTGCGAGATCGATCGCGTTGCCTTTGACCGCGAACTCCTTGAACTCCTTGAGCACGGCCCCTCCCTTCAACAGGCGGCGCGCTTGCACCGCGCTACCTCACCGGCTCGATCCGCTCCTGGCCGCCCATATACGGCCGCAGCGCTTCGGGGATGACGACGGAGCCGTCGGGCTGCTGGTAGTTCTCGAGCACCGCGACGAGCGTGCGGCCCACGGCGAGCCCGCTGCCGTTCAAGGTGTGCACGAAGCGGCTGCCTTTGAACGCCGCCGGGTCGCGGTACTTGATCGACGCGCGGCGGGCCTGGAAGTCCCAGCAGTCGCTGCAGCTGGAGATCTCCTTGTAGCCGCCGTACGACGGCAGCCAGACCTCGATGTCGTAGGTCTTCGCGGACGAGAAGCCCATGTCGCCGGTGCACAGCACCACCACGCGGTACGCGAGCCCGAGCGCTTGCAGGATGTGCTCGGCGTCAGCCACCATGCCTTCCAGCTCGTCGAGCGACGTCTCGGGCGTGGCGAACTTCACCAGCTCCACCTTGTCGAACTGGTGCACGCGGATCATCCCGCGCGTGTCGCGCCCCGCCGCGCCTGCCTCCTCACGGAAGCACGGCGTGTACGCGCAGTACTTGAGCGGCAGCGCGCTGGCGTCCAGCACCTCGTCGCGGTGCAGGTTCGTGAGCTGCACCTCGGCGGTGGGGATCAGGTAGAGCCCCTCGCCCGTCTTGAACAGGTCGTCCTCGAACTTCGGCAGCTGGCCCGTGCCGGTGAGCGTCTCGGCGTTCGCGAGCGCCGGGAGAGACCACTCCGTGTACCCGCGCTTGGCGTGCTCGTCGAGCATGAAGTTGATGAGCGCGCGGTTCAGCCGCGCGCCGTCGCGCCCGAGCACGACGAAGCGGCTCTTCGCGAGCTTCACGCCGCGCTCGAAGTCGATGACGCCGAGCGCCGGGCCGAGGTCCCAGTGCGCCTTGGGCTCGAAGTCGAACTCCGGCGGCGTGCCCCAGCGACGGACCTCGACATTGCCGGATTCGTCGGGCCCGACCGGCACGCTTTCGTGCAGGATGTTCGGGATCGTGAGGAGCAGGTCGCGCGTCGCGGCGTCGACGTCAGCGAGCGCAGCGTCGAGCTCGGCGATATCCTCGTTGAGGCGGCGGACTTCTTCCTTGCGCTGCTCGGCAGCGGCGTGGTCGCCCGCCTTCATGAGCGCGCCGATCTCCTTGGAGGCGGCGTTGCGCGCCGCCTGGCGGCTCTCGGTCTCAGCGATCAGGCGCCGGCGCTCAGCATCCAGCTCGACGAAGCGCTCGAGCGGCCAATCGGCGCCGCGGTTTGCGAGCGCCTGGCGCACGAGCTCGATGTTCTCACGGACGAACTTCGCGTCGAGCATGGGACCTCCGGGAGCAAGACGTCACTCGAAGTATAGACGAGGCCAGCCGATGAACGAGCAGGCGAGCTACAGCCGTGCCTGCTCTCGATGCCAGTCCAGCCGGTCGACCGAGGGCCAAGAAGATCTGTCTCGCGGTAAGTGGATTCGCCTGCCGGCATAGTCCGCGTAACGAGTACTTGCCAACTCGGGCGACACAAGCAGTCTCTGGGAACTGGTGTCGACAGCCACAAGGAACAGGTCAAACAAGTCGTGCATGTCGGCACGGAGCAGCAATCCGTTGTCTACTCGATTCGACGCCGGCCCGCGATACGGCTGAATATGCGCAGCTTCTAGCGCGTCGTCAGCGTCGTATTCCGAAAAGGCGCATCGTCCCTCGTAAGCCACTAGGAGTTGCTTCCTGAAGTACGGCTGGCCTTGGCGCCTGACAACAGAGGCAATGACGCGCTGGCGTTCGTCTACGCGGTCTGCCGCTGTTGGCTCAGCAGCCCATGAAATCAGCGCCAATTGCTCACTCGGCTTCTTCAGCACAAAGGCGGTACCATCGAAACCTGCTGGCCCTGACAGAATGTAGTATCCGTCTCTGTAGTCACTGACAAAGCCAAGCCCGAGAACACGATACGCACTCGAACCGTGCACAGGCGCTGCCATCAGTACCCCGACCGGAATGCCAGCCTCGCGACACAAGTCGAGCGCACGATTCCGCGCTTTGCCGTAGCGGTCCTCTAGACCCTCACCTTCCTGGTGGTACTGGTAGACCCAAGTGCCATCTACCTCGTAGGGCGGGAGGTCTTCATACACTCTTCGGTGGCTCTGCATGACGCTCAGCGCGTACGGGAGCCCTGAGGGCTTCCATATCCCGAACTGCGGCCCTGAGACACGATATGCCAAGCCCACGTCCTGTGGCCGCTGACGAAAGACCTGCCCTTCGTTCTCCTCAAACCAAAGCAGCACGTCCAGATGTGACTGCTCGATCTCGACACGCCTGATTCCTGTCTCGATGACCGGCATCGCCCCCGCCTCCGCCGTCGCTCCCCTGCTCGACGCCCTCAGCGCTTGTCAGCGCGCGGGTAGCTCCCCAAGACCTTGACCTCGCGCAGCTTCAGCCGCAGGCAGTCCAGCGCGAGGCGCACGTTCGGGTCCTCCACGTGCCCCTCGAGGTCCACGTAGAACATGTACTCGCCCAGCGACCGCTTCGTCGGCCGCGACTGCAGCTTCGTGAGGTTGATGTCGCCGTACGCGAACTCCGCGAGGATCGTCAGCAGCGCACCCGGCTTGTCGCGCTTCAAGAACAGCGCGAGCGAGGTCTTGTCGTGGCCGGTCCGCTCGCGGATGCCGCGCCCGATCACCACGAAGCGCGTCTGGTTGCCGGCGTAGTCCTCGATGGCCGGCTCGCGCACCTCGCCGCCATAGAGCTCGGCCGCCAGCCGCGTGCCGATCGCCGCCACCGTCGGGTCCTCGACCGCGCGCTGCACGGCTTCGGCCGTCGAGTTCGCCGCCACCACGACGCGGCCCGGGAGGTTGCGCGCGAGCCACTTGCGGCACTGCCCGGAGGCCTGCGGGTGGCTCGCCACCGCGGTCACTCGCGCGAGGTCGACCCCCGGCGCGGTGATGAGCGCGTGGTGGATGTCGAGCACGATCTCGCCCTGGATCTCCAGTTGCGTATCGAACGCGAGCGCGTCCAGGGTGGCCGGCACGCTGCCCTCGACCGAGTTCTCGATCGGCACGACGCCGGCGTCGGCCAGCCCGCGCTCGACGGCGTCGAAGACCTCCTCGATCGTTCCGTACGGCACGCGCTCGACGCCCTCTTCGCCGAGCGCGATCACGGCCTCCTCGCTGAAGGTCCCTGACGGGCCCAAGAACGCATACCGCGTCACGCCTCGCCCTCCCTGAGGTCGCTCACTTCGTACGGAGCCGCCACCGGCTCGCCGAACCGCGTCAGCCGGATCCGCGGCGCGCGCACCCTGTCCTTGCCGCTCTCCTTGGCATAGTACACGGCGTCGTCTGCCGCCCGCAGCAAAGACTCCTTGTCGTCTGCGTGCGTCGGCAGGTTCGCCACCCCGACGCTCACGGTGACCTTGATGGTCGGCTCGCCGTCCTCGTCCTTGAAGCGGTGCACGGCGACGTTCTCGCGGATCTTCTCGGCGACGATGAACGCCCCGGCAGCGTCCGTCTCCGGCAGGACCACCGAGAACTCCTCGCCGCCGTACCGCACGACCACGTCCACCTCGCGCACGGTGGCCTTCATGATCTCGCCGAGCTCGCGCAGCACCGAATCGCCAACGAGGTGGCCGTGCGTGTCGTTGATGCGCTTGAAGTCGTCGACGTCGATCATGAGGAACGACAGCGTCTTCTTGTACCGCCGCGCTCTGGAGATCTCCTCGTCCAGCCGCTGCTGGAGGTACCGGTAGTTGTACAGCCCCGTCAGCTCGTCCGTGTTGGCGAGGCGCCGCGTGAGCTTGTACAGCTGGGAGTTCTCCACCGCGACTGCGAGCTCGGCCGCGACTGCCTGCAGGACCCGCCGGTCATGCTCGTCCACTCCCTCGATGTGCCGAGCGTCGGCGCACAGCACCACGAGGAGCTTGTGGTACTCGGTGACTTCCAAGCAAGCGAACGAGCCCGTGTCCGGCTCGATCTCGAGAAGAGACTCGCCGGGGGCGTACGAGAAGCTGGAGCGGCCCACCGACACGCCGCGGGTCGCCGAGAAGACAGTCTCGCCGGTGGACGTGTCGACCACGAACACGCTCAAGGCGTCCCACCCGAGCAGCTCCGTGAGCACTTTGAGGACGTCGCTGCCGACGGACTCCACCTCGAGCGTGGAGTGCAGCATCTCGCTGACTTTGGCCACCGCTTCCATCTCAGTGACCCGGCGCTCGAGCTGCGCGTTCAGCGACTCGATCTGCTCGCTCTCGACCTCCAGCGACATCGTCTTCTCGGTCTGCTCAGTGATGAGCTGCCCCAACACCCAGCTGAACGCCATGAGCATGCCGACTTTCGCGAGAATGAACGGGTAGGTCTGCGGCTCGATGGTGACGTGGTGCCCGAAGAGGTGCCCCAGGATGTACGCGAAGCCCAGCAGGCTTGCCCCGAGCCAGCGCTGCGGCAGACGCGTTCGGACGGCGTGTATGACCGCTCCTGCGAAGAACAGCGCGTAGTACGGGTCCTCGTAGCTTCCGACGGCTGCCGTCAACAGTCCCAGCGCCACCAAGTCAGTCGGCAACGTGAAGAGCAGAGCACCGGACATGTCTGTCCGCGGCCACACGAGGACGGCCGCCACAGTGATCACAGTCCCGAAAACCCACAGCGAGGCGCCCGCGAAGTGCAGGTTCCGCTCGAGAGCCGAGGGGAGCAGGTTCACCCACCACCACTGCATGAACACCATGAGGGTGGACATGACGACGCGTGCGACGAGGTACGTCGCGTCAGGCAGGTCGAGCTGTCGCTCTTCGGACTCCACTCGTCGCATCGTCTCCGAAGCGGGGGCTTCCCAAAGAGTATATCCTCTACGCGTGGCCCCGAACCTGCTCGCATGTTCGCAAGGAGTGGCTGTGGACCAAGCATCGCTTCGAACCCTGCTCGAGAACGTCGCTTCCGGCGCGCTCAGCGTCGACGAGGCCGCCGAGGCCCTCGCCCGGCTTCCGTTCGCGGACGTGGGCGGCGTCGCGAAGGTGGACCACCACCGCGAGTTGCGCTGCGGCTTCCCGGAGGTCGTGTTCTGCCAGGGCAAGTCGCCGGCCCAGGTGCGCGCCATCGCGCGCGAAGTCCTTGATGCCGGGCCCGTGTTCCTCGGAACCCGCGCTACCGCGTCCCACTACCAGGCCGTCGGGCAGGTCGCGCTCGATGCCCGGTACTTCGAGGAGGCCCGGCTCGTCGTCGTCGACCGGCGCGAGGAGCGCCCGTCGGTCGGCCACGTCGTCGTCGCGTCCGGCGGCACCGCGGACACGCCGGTGGCGGAAGAGGCCGCGATTGTGGCCGAGGTGATGGGGAACCGGGTGACTCGGCTCGCGGACGTCGGGGTGGCCGGGGTGCACCGGCTGTTCGCTCACCTCGACGTGCTGCGCCAAGCGAACGTCGTCATCGCCGTCGCGGGCATGGAGGGCGCCTTGCCCTCGCTCGTCGGAGGGCTGGTGGCCTGTCCGGTCATCGCAGTGCCCACCTCGGTCGGCTACGGCTCGCACCTCGGAGGGCTCGCGGCGCTGCTCGCGATGCTGAACTCGTGCGCGGCGGGGATCGGCGTCGTCAACATCGACAACGGCTTCGGCGCGGCCGTCCTCGCGTCGCGCATCAACCACGCGGCGGCAGGCGCGGCGGGGGCCGCAGGGTGATCGCGTACCTCGACTGCGCGGCCACCGGCATCTCCGGCGACAAGCTCCTCGGAGCGCTCCTCGCCGCAGGGTTCCGGATCGACGACCTTCGGACGGCGCTGGCGCCTCTCAGGCTCGCGGACGCCGTCACGATCGTAAAGCGGCGGACAGGCGGTCTGGCAGCCGTCGGCGTCGAAGTCGCCGAGAAGCCTGGCCTGCCGCTGCGCACGTTGCCCGAATTGCGCGACGCCGTCCGCGCCGCAGACGCGCCCGAGCCTGCGCGCGCGGCCGCCGAGCGCATCCTGCTGGCGCTCGCCGAGGCGGAGGCCCAGGTGCACGGCGTTCCGCTCGAGGAGGTGCACTTCCACGAGGTCGGCGCAGCGGATACGGTCGTAGACGTCCTAGGGGCGGCGCTCGGACTTCACGCGCTCGGCGTCGAGGAGCTCGTGTGCAGCCCGATCGCCGTGGGCAGCGGGACCGTCGCCGCCGCGCACGGCGTCCTTCCCATCCCCGCTCCCGCGACCGCGCTCCTCCTTCGCGGCCTGCCGGTCGTGCCAGGCGCAGCCACCGGCGAGCTCACCACGCCGACCGGCGCTGCGATCGTCCGGACGCTCGCCGCTTCCTTCGGCGAGCCGCCGCCCATGCGTGTGACGGGCGCGGGCCTCGGCGCTGGAACTCGCGACCTCGGCGTGCCCAACGTGGCGCAGCTGCTCGTGGGGGAACCGATGGCGCCGCAGCCGGCGCCTGATGGCACGGAGCGCGTGACGCTGCTCGAGACCAACGTCGACCACCTCTCGCCCGAGACGCTCGCCTATGCGTGCGAGCGGCTGCTGGAAGCCGGCGCGCTCGACGTCTGGCAGACGCCCATCGTGATGAAGAAGGGCCGCGCCGCGTACCTGCTGAGCGCGCTCGCAGAGCCCGTGACCGCAGCAGATATCGCCCGTACGATCATCCGCGAGACCGGCTCGCTCGGCGTGCGCGTGGTCCCGGCTGAGCGCTTCGTCGCGTGGCGCACCGTCGTCGAACTCGACACGCCGCTCGGCCGTGCGCGCTTCAAAGTCTGGCGCGCCGGCGACCGCACCGGATGCCGCGTCGAGCACGACGATGCAGCGCGCATCGCGCGCGAGCGCGGACTGCCGATTATGGCGGTCGAGCACGAGCTCAACCACAGCGTACAGCACGAGGAGATTGCAATTAGTCCATTCTACTCTCCCGGCTTACCGATACCGGAAGATTGAATTCATAAATCAATCACATAGGCGGGATGTTGGTAAGAACTAGTTCGCTAATGGAATTTCGGCGAGACCCTTGCGCCGCAATTACTCGGGGGGCGCGAATCGTATGGACACGCAGACCGGCTTCTTTAGCATCCCGGCTCTCGTAAAGCGCCCGTATGCGTTCCGTATCGCTGTTGCTAACTACTACTCGAATCCCCGGGTGGGTCTCGAGTATCTTCAGCACGGACAAGAAAAGGGTCTGGTGATCTTGCCAGCCGAACCCCTGGGAGGTGTACGAGGTGAACGACCCCTCATCTCCTGCGTCATATGGCGGGTCCAGATAGACAATGTCGTTACTACCAACGCACTTTAGCGCGTCCTCGTAGCTTCCACTCAGAAGTGCAATACCCTGAAGGAGACGCGAGAATCGTTTCAGACGGGGGCCGGTAGTTGCCAGGAATGCCGCCGGCTGATTAGCAGCAGGTCTGCCGACCGGCACGTTGAATTCACCTCGCGAGTTAACTCGCCAAAGGCCGTTGAAGCAGGACCTGTTCAAGAACAGCAGGAGGGCCGCCCTTCTTGTTCTCTCTTCGCTCGTCGAGTCGCCAGCCTTGCTGATTAGCTCATTCATTTCGTCTCGTCGATCGAGGTAGTAGCGCCGGAAGGACTCCTCACCAAGGCAGCTTTCGGCCTCAGCTGCAATCTGTCCAATCTCGCCCAAGAGAGCTTCAAGCCGGTCCCTGCACACGGAGTAGAGGTTGATAATCTCCGTGTTCGCATCTGCCAGCAGCCCTCGCAGCGGCTGTACATAGCAGGTTAGTGCTGCGCTGCCGGCAAAAGGCTCCACCAAGCGAGCATCACCGCCTGGAGCCCATAGAGCTTCAAGCGCTTGCGGACCAAGAATGCGAGCTAGCTTGGGAGCGATTCTCCACTTACCCCCTGCCCACTTAAGTATCGGGCGTACAACGTCTCGCTGGAACACAGGGGTGCCTGCGTTCATGATTGCGCCTGGTCGGATGGGTGGGGTATCAGCTTGCCACGCGACGAACGCCTGCATACCAACTCGAATCCAAACCTATCGCGAAGGTCGGTCTCGGCCTTAACGATTTCGGCGGGAGAAGTGCTGGAAGAGGTATCCACAAGGAAAAGCGCTGAGCGCTTGAAGCCCGCGCATGAATACAGGGCCGCCTGTCCAATCGCTCCAGACAGCACGCTGTTGCTCTTGGACTGAGCAAGAAGCTTGACTTCAACAGCGAGCACCAACTCCTTCTTCCAGACGACGGCAACGTCCGGGTAGAACCAGCGTCCCAGCATATGGTACGCGTAGGCTTGCTGGCCGGTGCCATCCCCAAACACCACGATGCCTTCGCCCGCAAGATCGCTGAGACAGGACTTCACAAGGGGGACGAGAGCCCTTGCGGTATAGGCAATTTCCTTCTCTTGGTGCGCTGGTGCTGGAATCTCATGCGTGCGGAGAACCCCGATTAAGCGCAACGCAAGGGCTTCGATATGTCGAGGTTCCGGATCGCGGCCCATATCTACCCTTTCAATACGTCGTCGAGATCCGGGCTGGGTCGAAGCTGCCTGACGATACCCTTCTTCTTGGCTTCATCAGACTCGGAGACATCCATGAGAACCTCGGCCACACGAGCCGCTCCGGCAAGCCCTGCGATGCCCTTCCAGCGCTCGTCGGATTTCCTCAGCAACTCCTCATCGATGGCAGCAAGCCTGCGCCTGAAGTCCTCGGTGGACACCCTTTCATGTTCGACCGCCTCGTCGAGCAGCATCCCGCCAAACTTGGCAAAACCGCCCAAGCCTATCGATTGCATGAGGATGTAATCCGCCCGGTTCTGCCAAGCGGTCGGAAAAGCCTCCTTGACTGCGCGCCAGTACCGGTCAATCAGCTCAAGCAATGCATCGGGATCGTCTTTCAGAACATAGGCCGTCCTCGGAGCGTTCTTGATTTGATAGTCGATGGTTGACTTCAGCGCATTTAGCTTTACCGGCGGAGTCTTGCCGCCCGTTGCACGCAGGACGCCTCGCTTGGATCCCCCGAGGAAGACAACGCCTTCGAATGCGCGCCCGCTCTTGCTGAGCTCGTGGGCAATCCACAAGGGCAACGTCTTCGGGTTCGACTTCAGTTGGTTTGGGTCATGCAGCCTCACGGCGAGGTTGTCCAGATGGGCCGTCTCCATACCCTCGTGCTCGCCGTTGATATCTCTGAATAGCGCGGCTTCCGGTGTATCGTCCAACCCAATCAGCAGCGAGAACGGCACGACGGGGAAGACCAGTGGCTCCTCGTCATCTGAATCGGTCATCTGTGCAAGGTAGTCGTCCGCTCCGTACAGCCGATGATTGCCATCAACGCGACTAATCTGTGGCTTGTAAAGTGGTTTCGGGAATTCCAGGCGTTCGACAAGAACTCGCAAACCAACGACCGAGGGTAGCTCCGCCGAGTCGGAAAAGGAGTCCACCTCCAGCACGCTAGAAGGGTTCTCGAGTTCATATATCTCGATGACTCGCGGGTCCCGTACATTCAGCAACACTTCGGGGAAGAACCTGGGATCCTCCTCTGGTGCTACGAAGGGGGACTTGATGGCGTATTCAAAGCACTCCTGCGCATGCTTCTTCTTCAACGCCCTCTGGGTGCCCGTGGGATTCTCGTATTGGTCATACACATCTGGGGCAGAGATGATGGCAAGCTGGTCCAGGCGACCATGACCCCTAAGAACAACTAGATTCAAGTTGCCACCTAGCAGGCATGGACCGAAATCGATGCGGCTGCTGAATCTCCTCAGCACCAGTTCGCGACTATGCAGCAAATCAGCCATTGATTCCGCTCCTCTCCAAATAGTCCTCTCAAGTTCATTGCTAGTCTACAAGACCGGCCTGACATTGATTGGACCTTCAAGAACGCTCCCTGTCCGAACAATCGCAAGCATAAGATTAGGGCCCGCCGGAGGGGCGACCAGCGGGCCCTTTCCGCTGCCACCAGATTCTTTCCAGCGCCCGAGGCAGCGGGTTCTCGGCGCTAGCGCCCACTTCAGGAGCGCCTACCGAATCTGATTGTGGTATCGGCACGAACACCGCTCGGGTTGAGCCGATTTCTGGCAAGCGCCCGCAGCGTCATCCCGGGAGCCGCCACGAGCGGCCGTCGCGAACCACCAGGCCTTCGCGCTCGAGCGCCTCGACAGCCGTCGCTATGCGCCCAGCATCGATCCCCGAATCCGCCGCGATCCGCGCCGTCGTCGCACGCCCGCGACTCGCCAGCGTCTTCAGCACCGCTCCGCGCGCCTCGCGGCTCGACCCCGCGAACGCGGCCTGCCGAACGTGGTGCGTGCTGCGCCGCGACGGGTTCGGCACTGCCCGTTTCAGCGCCGCTCCGTAGTCCATGAGCGCGTAGTACCAGGTCCGGGGGTCGCCCCGGTCGAGCGTCGCCTCCACGAGCGGCAGCAGCTCCCGGTCGCTCACCGGGTCGCGCTCCGGGAAGAACCAGTGGATGAGCGCCGCGCGGATGTTGGTCTCCACGTACGGCACCGCCACGCCGAACGCGAACGCGAGCACCTGCGCCGCAGTCGCGTGCCCGATGCCTGGCAGGGCCCGCAACCCCTCGTACGTTCGCGGCACGGCGCCTCCGTGACGCTCCACGATCGCACGCGCCGCCTCGTGCAGCGCCTTCGCGCGCCGGTTGTAGCCGAGCCCGCTCCAGACGCGCAGCACGTCGGCTAACGGCGCCGAGGAGAGCGCCTCGACCGTCGGGAAGGCCCGCAGGAACGCCTCGTACTTCGGGATGACGCGCGGCACCTGCGTCTGCTGGAGCATGACCTCCGACACGAGGATCGCGTACGGGTCACGGGTGCGGCGCCAGGGCAGGTCGCGCCCGTGCTCGCGGTAGTGAGCCAGCACCGCCTCCCGGAACGCCGCGAGGCTGTCTCCGTCCCATGGGTGCGGCTTCGCGCTCATCGTGCGGCCACTATACCAGGCGCCTCCGGCACACGCGTTGCTGTACCGCTGAGGCCGCGATTCAGGGTACAGTCTGTGTCGCACCGCACCGACCCCTCAAGCGAGGTGAAGCATGGCAGACACCGCTCCGCTGCTCGTCGTGGAAGACCTCCACGTCAGCGTCGGCGACCGCGAGATCCTGCGCGGCGTCGACCTTGAGATCGCCGAAGGCGAGACCCACGTCCTGCTCGGCCCCAACGGGGGCGGCAAGACGACGCTCCTCAACACGATCGTGGGCCTCCCCGGTTACCGCATCACGCGCGGCCGGATCCTGTTCAAGGGCGTCGACCTCGCGGGCCTCGACATCGACGAGCGCGCCCGTCTGGGCATCGGCGTCGCGTTCCAGCGGCCGCCCGCCGTCCGCGGCATCAAGCTCCGCCAGCTGATCGAGGTCGCCGCCGACGGCCGTTTCGACGAGGCGATGCTCGCCGACCTCGTTGGCGAGCTCGCGCTCGAGAACATGATCGACCGCGACGTGAACATGGGCTTCTCCGGCGGCGAGATGAAGCGCTCCGAGATGGCGCAGCTGCTCGCCCAGATGCCGGACCTCACGCTGTTCGACGAGCCGGAATCCGGCGTCGACCTCGACAACATCGCGGTCGTGGGGGCCGCCATGACCAAGCTGCTGAAGGCCGAGCGCGCCGGCATGACGAAGCGCTCGGGGCTGATCGTCACGCACACCGGCCACATCCTGGAGTACGTCAACGCCGACATCGGCCACGTGCTCTACAGCGGCCGGCTCGCGTGCCGCGGCAACCCGCGCGACCTGATCGCCGAGATCGCCCGTCACGGTTACGACAAGTGCGTGGAGTGTGCGATATGCCAGATGTAGCCAGCACCTTCGACGTCCAGGCCCGCATCGCCGAGATCCGGGCGCTCGCTGAGGCAGCACGCGACAAGAAGGCGGCCTATGGGCCCGACCTCGACCTCGCCCGCTTCAACGCGGCCCGCGACGCGACAAGCGTCGAGTCGCTCGAGTCGCTCGAGAAGCAGGTCAAAGAAGTCGCGCTCGGCGTCGGCATCGACACCAAGGAAGAGAACCGCTCGGGCACGTACTTCCAGGTCGACCGCTCGCCCATCTACGAGCGCGTCACAGAGATGTACGGCGGCAAGCTGGAGATCATGAGCACGGCCCAGGCGCTCGAGCTGTACCCCGAACTGATGTACGAGAAGTACTACTGGCGGGCCGTCGCGCCGGACAAGGACAAGTACACCGCCCAGGTCGCCCTGCAGCCGACGGAGGGCTACTTCATCCGCGTGCTGCCCGGCCAGAAGATCGAGAAGCCCATCCAGGCGTGCCTGTTCGTGAGCGAGAACAACATCAGCCAGAACGTCCACAACGTCATCGTCATGGAGGAGGGCTCTGAGGCCACCGTCATCACCGGCTGCACCATCCACCCGAAGGTGCGCGAGGGGCTGCACGCGGGGATCTCCGAGTTCTACGTGGGCAAGGGCGCAAAGCTCACGTTCACGATGATCCACAACTGGGCCGAGGACTTCGACGTCCGCCCGCGCACGGGCATCGTGGTCGAGGAGGACGGCACGTACGTCAACAACTACATCCTGCTCAAGCCCGTGAAGTCCATCCAGAGCTTCCCGGTGGCGCGGCTGGTCGGAGCGCGCTCTCGCGCCGTCTTCAACTCCATCGTCTACGGCCTGGCAGACAGCTACATCGACATCGGCTCCGAGTCGGTATTGGAAGGCCCCGGCTCTCGCTCAGAGGCGATCGCTCGCACGGTCACGAGAGACCGCTCGGTCGTCTACAGCCGCGGACGTCTCGTCGGCCGTACGAACGACTGCAAGGCGCACTTGGACTGCCGCGGCATGGTGCAGTCGGAGCACTCGACGCAGTGGGCGATCCCCGACCTGGCGAGCGAAGGCGCGCCGGGAGCGGAGCTCAGCCACGAGGCCGCCATCTCGCCCATCGCCGCTGAGGAGATCTACTACCTGATGAGCCGGGGCGTCCCGAAGGACGAAGCGGTGTCGATGATCACGCGGGGCTTCCTCGACCTGGAGATCCCGGGCCTGCCGCCGGCGCTCAAACGGCAGATCGACAAGGCGCTCGAAGAGACCGCGAAAGAATCGATGTAGCGGCGCAGCCCGCGCCGGCTGGCAACCCTCGCTCGCCGACCCGCTCGGAGGGTCTCAGCCGTGCCCCCGCAAGAGAATCGCTGCCACTTTGTTCGTGATTGCACACACTAGACAATGTGGCATAAGCATTGCTAAGATTCATTGCGGAGGCGATTGCGATGGTCACCCGGACCACATGCCCCGCATGCAAGGGCAACAAGTACGTCACAGTGACGCTCTCCGACGGACGGCGCGACCACCGTCGGTGCCCTGAGTGCGGCGGCGCGGGCTACAAGGTCCGCGTCATGCATTCCCGCTAGACAGCGGCGGCCCCGCCCTCGCGATACGGAGGGCGGGGCTGTCTTCCGTTCACCCCGTCTTGATGTAGTACCGGCATTGCGTCTTGCGCGGGCAGTCCGACGGCAGCTCAGACGTCTTGTACACCCACAGGTCGCCGTCGACCCAGCAGGTGCAGCGGATCCGCTTGTCTGCAGGCTTCACCGCCACGCTGTAGGCGTCGTCCTCGTCCGGCTGCTCGCGCCAGAACTGGCACTTCCCCTTGATCGGCGAGAAGGCATCCATCGTTCCCCCTGAACGCTGACGCGATGAGAGTACCATGCGTCCGAGGACTGCGGGAAACCGCCAGGCACGCCGTTCAGCGGGCGAGCACCGCGCCGAACGTCAGGCAGAGGAACGCGCCGAGCATGTACACCGAGGCGCCCTTGAACAGCGCCCAGTTGTGGCGTTCGGTCGGCGACACGAGCGTGAGCAGCGCCAGCCCGTCCAGGCCGACGCCCAGCACGACCAGCGTGACGATGGCTCCGCGCGCGATGCCCTCGAGGGCTCCCGCTGCCGTGAGCACGATGGTCGCCAGCACGGTGGCCACGGCGATCGCACGCCGTGCGGCCCGCTTGCCGTAGACGGTCGGCCAGACCGGCACTCCGGCCTCCTCGTACTCGCGCGCATGGCGCGTCGCGAGCGTCAGGATGTGCGCCGGGATCCACAGCACGATGCCGAGCGCGAGCATCAGCCCCACGACATCGACCCGGCCGAGCGCGAGCACCCGGCCAGCGAGCGCAGGCATGCCGCCGGACACGCCGCCGAAGACGATCGACAGCGGGCTGCGCCGCTTGAGCCACATCGTGTAGACCACTAGATCGAAGAACAGCCCTGCCGCCACAACGGCCGCGAACAGCGGGGACAGCCCGAGCGCCAGAAGCACGCCCGCAGCAGAGGCCGCGAGCCCCACGGCCGTCGCCTGGCCGGGCCCGATCTCGCCTCGCGGGATCGGCCGGCCCGCCGTCCTGGCCATCTTCGCGTCGATGTCGCGGTCGAGCACCATGTTCAAGACCGTGCAGCCGCTGATCGCGAGCGCCAGCGCGAGCGTCCCGCGCGCCAGCGCGCCTCCGTCGATCGCGGGAGCGGCCGTGAGCACGTACGCCCCGACGGCCGTCACGAGCAGCAGCCCCGTCTGCTTGGGTTTGGTGAGCGCGACCAGGGACTCTATCGCCCGCAGCCCCGCCACAGGACGCGGCGCCTCGGCTGCGACCTCTTCCCGCGCGTCCATAGCCTGCTCGTCACCTCGGACCTTCACGCTGTGACCAGCGCCTCTTCCGCGACGGCCTCGCAGGCCGGCGTCGCGCAATCCGACAGCAACGCCTTCTCTTCGGCCGGCAACAGCGACCGCTCGAAGTCACGGATGTCGTTGGACGCGGCCAGCGACTCTCGCATCATGACGAGCAGAAGATACCGCCCCTTCGGGCTCAGTACCAGCGCGTCGTCGTCCTCGCGCTCCACTGCCCCTACCGCACGGAAGAACGCGACTTCGCCCGCGAGACCGAGCGAGACCGGCACACCGAAGTCGCGCTGGAACGCGCGTTTGTCCAGCGATCCGCCGAACAGCTCGCCCATGAAGCGGTACCGCATCCGCGCGAAACGGCCGAACGGCCGTCCGGCCTTGGCCACCGACATCCTGCCGCTGCTGATGCGCCTCTCGTAGTCGCTGAGCGAGAAGGTGTTGTGATACACGCGGCCACCAAGGAACGACATCGCGCCCGAGCCGATGCCGAGGTACTCCTCGGTGTCGACGATGTACTCGTCGATCATGCTGTCGACGTCCTTCGAGAACGTCCACGCAGACGACGGCTCGAAGTCAGGCGCGAGGCCGTCGCAGATGGCGTGGTAGTACTCAGCCTCGCGCACGAGGTCGATGCGCCCGATGCTGCGCTGCAGCTCACGGCGCATCTTCGGCGACGCCATGAGCGGATAGAACGTCGTCTGGTTCGCGCCCGTCGCCTTGACCATCTCGATGTCGCGCTCGAGGATCTCGCGCGTCTGCGACGGGAAGTTGAAGATCATGTCCACGTTCAGCGAGTGGAACCGGCCCGCCGCGCGCTGCACGTGCTCGAACACGGTCCGGCCGCACCCGTACTTGTCGTAGCGCGCCATCTGATGGAGCAGCATGTCGTCGAACGACTGCACCCCCACCGACAGCCGCTGCACACGGGGTGCAAGAAGCTCGATGTTCTCCTCGGCGATGTGGTTGGGGCTGGTCTCGGTCGAGACCTCGCGGATGCCCGGGAACAGCGAGCGCGCGAGGTCGATGGTCTCGCACAGCTCGTCCACGAGGATCGTCGGCGTCCCGCCGCCGATGTACAGCGAGCAGAAGTCGTACCCGAGGTCGGCCACCATCCGCATCTCCTCGCGGAGCCACCGGAAGTAGCGCCTCGCCCGCTCCTCCGCGTACAGGAAGCGGTTGAACGAGCAGTACGGGCAGAGCCGCTCGCAGAACGGCACGTGCGCGTACAGCGTGTAGCGGTGCCCGGGCTCCGGGCACGGGAGCCGGCGCAAGTCCACGGGCTCGGTCTTCAGGTACGCAGGACTCATCACCCGCATGACGGCGGTGAGAATGCGCTCGGACAGCATGTCGATCAACCCCCAGGCAAGAACCGCGCTCAGCGGCGGTGTTCCTTGGCTGCTTTCGACGCGGCAGACATGTTCCCTGCATCATGAGACACGGGGCGACATAGTACACCATGCCGCCCCGCTGCTGTCCTCGCCCTGAAGCGCGCTACTCTGCCGGAGGCTCCTCGGTCGCAGCCTGCGCGCCCGGCGTCTCCTGAGCGAGCCTCTCTTTGAGCTGCTGCTTGATCGTCGCGACCATCTCGGCCTGGGCGGGATCCTGCTCGCGCGCCGCCGTGCCGAGCTCGCCCAGCTTCTCGGTGGCCATGAGCGCCATCAGCAGCCCGAAGGCGTTCAGGTTGCCGACGGCGCCTTCTCCGTCGCCGCCGCCGCCCATGTTCACGACGGTGGACGGCACGATGGGCACCTTCGACGCCTCGACCGCCGCCGCGAGCTTGGACATGACCTCCTGGATGAGCTGGAGCTGCGGCCCGCCGTACGCCCGCACCTGCTCGTCGATGGCGATCGCCTTGCCGACGCCGACCTTCGCCTCTTTCTCCGCATCGGCCTCAGCGAGCATCTTCACGCGCAACGCGTCCGCCTCGCCGAGCTTTTTGACGCGCGTCGCTTCGGCCTCGGCCATGACCTGGACCTTCTTGGCATCGGCTTCGGCGAGCAGCTTCACCTTCTCCGCGTCGCCGGCTGCCAGCGCCTTCACGCGGTCGGCGTCGGCCTTGGCAAGCGTGCGCACGCGCTCCGCGTCCTGCACCGCACGCTGCAGGTCGGCGCGCGCCTGGTTCTCCTGAACCTGGATGTTGATCTGCGACTGCGTGAGCACGGTCTGCTGCTCCGCGACCGCCTGCGCCTCGCGCAGCTCGCGCTCCTTCTCGGCCGCCGCGCGCTGCTTCTCGAACGTCTCGAGCTTCTCATAGGCGATCTGCCGGTCGCGCAGCTGGACGAGGATCATCTCGATCTTGTCGTCGCCCGGCGCGGAGTGCGGGGTGCCGATGAGCACCTCTTCCAGCTCGAGGTTATAGTGCGCGAACTTCTCCTTCATCTCGACGGAGCTGGTGCGCTGGATCTCGGAGCGCTGCTGGATCAATTCGATCAGCGTCTTCGTCTGACCGACGTTCTTGAAGTACGCGGACACCATGGGGTCGAGCGTCTGGTTGACGAGCATCTTGATGTCGCCGAACCGCTGGATGACGAGCGGCGCCTTGCGGTAGTCGATGTGGATCACGACCGACAGAGGGAGCATCGGCTCGAAGGCGTCCTTGGTGATGAGGCTGACTTCCGCGAGGTTCGCGTCGTAGCCGTGCTCGCCCGTCTCGCCGGCCACCCACTTCAGGATGATGTTGGTCGTCGGCACCATGATGATCGTCCCGGCATACGTGTTGAACGCGTACTTGCCAGGCAGCAGCGCCTCGTTCCACACGCCGCGGTTCCCGGGCGCCACCAGCTCGCCGTGCCGGTACTCCTCGCCGGACGTGTCCTGGCCGCGCGGGCCGTAGTAGCTCACGACGACGCCGGCGTACCCGACCGGGATGACGACTTTTGGGATCAACTCGACCGTGGCGAACAAGCGGTTGATGAAGTACGTGCCCTCGGTCAGCACCTGGTACTGCCGGCCACGGAAGCCGCCTGCCGCCAGGAACTTCTCCGGGTTCTGGAAGTTGTTGTGGTAGTTCGGGTCGTCCGGCTTGTCGCCCACCGGCGGCGCGATGATGTCGCCCATCGGCAGCGACGGACCGTCGTGCACCGTGACGATGCCGGTCTTGTCGTCGGCGTCACGGATGACGATGGGGTCGAAGCCCTTGATCGCGTGCAGGTGCGCCGCCATCGACTCGATGGTGGCCTGCTCCTCGCGGCTGCCCATCGGCAGGTAGTACGTGCGGCCTTCGGTGATGATCACGAACTGCGCGAGGTTGAAGGCGTAGGTGCCCTCGCGGAGGATCCCTCGCTGCGGACCGCGTTGGCCGCCGTTGGCCAGGAACGCCCGCACGTCCTGGAAGTAGTTGCACTCCACGAGACGGCCGAGCGTCTGCTGCGGCTGCAGCGGCTCGCCGTCGCGCGCGAACACGTAGCCGATCTTCCCTTGCGGGATCGTGATGAGCGGCATGACGTGCACGCGGTACATGAGCGGCGTGCGGAAGTGGATGCCGCCTCGCAAGACGTCAGGCTGGTAGCCCGCTTCGCCCTTGAGCGCGATGATGCTGTCTTTCAGCGAGCCCTTGGGCGACCACCACTTCTCGACGATGCCCACCCGATCGGGCCTGATGATGCGCACGCCCAGCAGGAACCACAACAGCACCAAACCCGCCGGGATGCCGATGATCAGCATCTCGAACAGACCGATCACGTGCCCCCCTCTCGTAGCAGCGAGCAGCCGACGCTCACGATACTAGCGCGAAATCGAGCGCAGGACACCCGGGGCTTCCGCTTCAGCGCCTCGGTCACGCCTACGCCAGCCACCGCCCGACGAGGTAGCCGACCGCAGACACGACGGCGGTCAGGGTCGTGCCCCACACCAGGTCGACGATGGCGACGATCGCCGGCCAGCCTTGGATGGTCGAGAGGTTGGTGATGTCGTAGGTCCCATACGCCACGAGACCCAGAAGCGCACCTCCGATGACGGCTTTCGCCACCGACCCCGCATCCAGAGCTGGTACGACCACGAGCACGAGGACGCCGACGACGTAGACCAAGTAGAACAGGAGCGCCACTACGAGATTGGGCGATGCGGCCATGAGGTCTCCGAGGTGACGGCGGTAGAACCGGTCGCCCATCGTCGAAAGCCACACGAAATCGATCCCGAGGAACACGAGCAGCGACGCTGCGTACAGCAGCGCGGCTTTCCCTGCTGGCATGGCGACTCCTTCCGACGGCGACTGCCGTTTATCTACCCGCTCAGACCGTTCGGCAGAACGCGGTGCGCAGGAAGCGCAGGACCGTCTCGCAAGGCGCACAATGGGTACATTATTGGTAGACATTCTCAAGTTTAGGAGGCGAGAACGATGGCAGCGAGGACAAAGACCGCGAGACCCCTTGCGGCGCGCGCACTCGTTCTGGCGGTCGGTGTAGCTGTTCTGACCGCGCTGGCGCTCCCTTCTTGGGCGCTGCTCAACGTGCCGCTCCACAGCGCGCACGTCGGCGCGTCCAGCCTGACGTTCTCCTGGGGTTCCAACAACGGCGGCCTGAGCGACCCGGTCGTGTGGCACTTCGTCCTGAACGGCATGGATCGCGGCACCGCCCCCGCCCAACTCACGGTCACGTTCCAGAATGCTGGGACCAAGACCGTGACGGCGGCGAACAGCGGTCAGACGCAGCACTTCTTCGTCGGCACCGCTGGGCATGACGTGCTCACGGGCGGCTATGCGGTGACCACCTCGAGCAAGGTGAACAACCTCGTGCTCAGCCACGTGTGGTACGACCGGAACGGCGATCCCGGCGACGACCCGGATGACCCTGTCGACCCGGGCGACGACCCGGACGATCCCGCTGATCCTGGCGACGGCGAGGACCCCGGCGATCCCGAAGACCCGGGCGACGACCCGGATGACCCTGTCGACCCGGGCGACGACCCGGACGATCCCGCTGATCCTGGCGACGGCGAGGACACCACCAGCGGCGAACAGCCTGAGGACTTCCTGCCCTTCACCGAGCAGGACACGGACGACGAGCCGGACTTCCTGCCCTACACCGGCATCGAGCTGGCGCTGCTCCTGACGGCAGCCGGAACCTCTGCAGCGGCAGGCGCGTGGATCCGAAGGAGGAGCAAGGTCTCCGAGTAGACGATCGCACAGAGATAGACAAGGGCGGCCGCTCGGCCGCCCTTCTCGTTTCTTGGTGCGGGTGAGAGGAGTTGAACCTCCACGGGGTTGCCCCCACATGGACCTGAACCATGCGCGTCTGCCATTCCGCCACACCCGCTCGTGTGCGAATGAGGATACTACCATAGGTCGCGCGCAGAGAGGAACACCTGGCATCGGTTATGCTGCACATCCGATGCGGAGACGTTGCACCGCCGCGGGCCGCAGCCCCGATTCGCGGCGCTCACCACGCCGCCTTGTGGCAATGGTCACAAGAGTGGTGTAGGATGTAGTGAATCGTGCGTGGCGTCCAAAGCTGCATGTTGGAGGACACGCTTGACCTACGGCAGGACATCGAGGACGCTTGCGGCGGCGACGTTGGTCGGCGTCGCTCTCATGCTCGCCGTAGCAACGTCCGCATACGCGTTCGACGAGACGACTGACACGATCCCTCCGTTCAACGAAGAGAACTGCGGCGGCTGCCACCAGCCGTACTTCACAGTGGGCTCAGGCGTTCACGGCAGCTACACGACGACCACGAGCAAGTGCCGGATGTGCCATTCGGTCCACGTCGCGCCCGCTGGGGGCGTGCTCCTGCTTCCTTCATCCACCATACAGGGCACGTGCTTCACTTGCCACGACGGCACGGGCGGCAAAGGCGTCTACGGCGCCATAGCGGCACGCGGCCTCGCCGTGGGAGGAAGGCACAGCACTGAGACGACGAACGTCGTTCCGGGAGGCGACGCCCTGACCGGCGGGAGCGCTGCGCAGTCGTTCCGCGGACAGGGCGGCACGCTCACGTGCACTGACTGCCATTCCCCACACGGCTCCGAGATCGTGACGGCGTTCCCGGGCGACAGACGTCGCATCTCTGGCATGCCGCCGCTGACTCTTACCCGCATGCTGCGTCAGCGTCCAGGAGAGGCCACGCAAGCCGTGAGCGAGTACGGCTCGGACTGGTGCCTCGCGTGCCACCGAGGTCGTCGATCCGGTCTGCCGACGACCCACAACCACCCAGTGGAGTCGCTGACGACCACCGCGAACCCCTACAACTACCGCGTCGCCGCGATCCTCGCGACCGACGCGCCGACCAGCACCGCAGTCCTCGGCAGCATCGGCATGACCAACCGCGGCTACCTCTGGCCGTATCCACGGCCGACGCTCATGAGAGGCCACTACCCGATCTGCCAGCAGTGCCACGAGGACACGCGCTACGTCGGCGAGCTCACGCCCGCAGGCACGCAGGGCGACGCGGCGACGTGGACGGTGAGCGCGGCGGACGGGACGGTATCGACCGACAACCCGCGCTTCCAGAACTTCCCTCACGAGACGACCGGGTACCGGCTGTTGGTGGAGGCCACGACGACCGCCTACTCCGACGACCTGTGCCTCAACTGCCACCCAGTCGCACAGCTGCCGTAGCGAACATCAGACGGCGTCGCAGGTCCGTTCTCTGGCTGTGCACCGCACGTGAAGACCGGCTCGGCCTTCGGTCGCGAGCGGTACACTAGCGCCGGAGAACGCTGATGGACGAACCCCGCATCCTCGACCGCTACCGTCCGCTCGCACGCCTCGGCGAAGGCGGCTATGGATCGGTCGTGCTCGCGTACGACACGAAGATGGCGCGGCGCGTGGCCATCAAGCATCTTCCGCTGCCGCCAGGCTCGCTGCGTGCACGTTCCCGCGCGCTGTCCGAGGCACGGACCGCGGCGATGCTCAACCACCCCGCCATCGTCACCGTCTTCGAATGGGAGCCGACCGACGACGGCGCGCTGTTGGTCATGGAGCACGTGGACGGCGCGTCGCTTGGGGAGGTGCTCGACGAGCTCGACGGCCCGCTCGATCTGGACGAGACGGCCGCCATCGTCGACGCGGTCGCCGACGCGCTTTCGTTCGCGCACGCCAACGGAGTGCTGCACCTGGACCTGAAACCGGAGAACGTCCTCATCGACCGCGACGGTCGCGTGAAGGTCGCCGATTTCGGCGTCGCCGCGCTCACCGGCGTCGATCGCACCGGGACCCCTCGAGGCGGCACGCCTGGGTACATGGCTCCTGAGCACATCCGCGGCGAGCCGGTCACGCCGGCCGCGGACCAGTGGGCGTTCGCCGCTCTCGTCTACGAGATGCTCACCGGCGTCTGCCCCTTCGGGGCGGACAGCCCGCAGCGCTCGCTCGTGCGCATCGAGGCGCGGAGCCTCCGGCCGGCGAGCGATCTCGCGAGAGGCCTTCCCCGCGGCGTCGACCTCGTGCTTGCGCGCGCGCTTGCACCCGACCCGCTCGAACGCTACCCGGACGTGACGACGTTCGCCGAGGCTCTGCTCGATCACCTCGGCGATACTCTGGCTGGCCGCGAGTCCCTCGCGGACGTGGTCGAGGATATCGTCGCCGAGGAGGAGCCGCCGGAAAGCGGGCCAGGCGTGTGGGATCGTCTTGTCGGCCGGCAAACGCTGCTCGGGCGCGCCGCAGCAGTCGTCCCCAGCGCCTGGCTTGGCTGGGCCGGCGCTTCTTGGGTCGCAGGAGGCGCAGGCGGGCTCGCAGCCGCAGTCTTGTGCGGTCTTGCCGCCGCCATCGCGCCCGCCTTAGGGCTTGCGCTCGCATTGCTTGCGACAGCCATGGGGGCAGGTGCAGCTTTCGGACCCGTCGCCGGAGCGGCCGCCGGGATCGTCGGGGCGCTGTGGTGGCTCGCCCTGGGACGGCGGCGCCCCGGGGCAGGCTTCGGCCTGCCGAGCGCGCCGCTCCTGGCGGCGATGCGCGCGGGTGCCGCCGCGCCGCTCGCGCTCGGCTTCTTCGCGGAGCCTGCTCCGGCCGCTGCCGCTGGGGCCGCCGCTGGAGCGCTGACGGCGCTGCTCTCCGCGCTCGCGCCGGATGCTCCGTCGGCGATCGCGCTGCCGATCGGCGTTCTTTCCGCCCCGTGGCGCTCGTTCGATCTGGCGCGTCTCGCCGGGCTGGACGTGCGCCTGCTCCTTGCAGTCGCCGCGTCATGGGGCCTTGCCGCACTCGTTGCGTCTCTCGGATCAGGCAGGGGCACGCGGCTCGGCGCGGCGCTCGGTCTTGCGAGCGGGCTCTCGCTGATGGCGGGCGCGCTCGCGGCAGTCTCGCCAGCGGGTCTCTCGGCCGCCCTGCCAGACCTTGCCGTCGCCGGCGCAGCGGCGGCTCTGGCCGTGGCGGCGGGCCCCTCGCCGCGCGGCTGAGCGGTGACCAAGCGGCAACGGACGCGCCCGCGCGTCGCCTGCCCTGCTATGATGCACCTGCTGACACCTGCATCGGAGGATGCGGCATGGGCATCCTGGCTGATTTCGAGGACCGCATAGCCCGCAGCATCGAGGGGCTCTTCGCGGGCGCGTTCAGAGCGCCGGTGCAGCCTGTTGAGCTTGCCAAGGCGCTGGCGCGCGCCATGGACGACGGCCGCGTCGTGGGCGTGGACGCCGTGCTCGCTCCGTGCTCGTTCACCGTAGCGCTCTCCGAAGAGGACGCCGACGAGTTCGGCGACTTCACCTCGACGCTCGCTGGCGAGCTTGCGACGTACCTCGCAGACCACGCGCGAGAACGCGGCTACCGCCTCGAGGGCAGGCCCGAGGTCCGGTTCGTCACTCACGAGGACCTGCGCCTCGGCCGGTTCCGGGTCGCGGCATCGCTCGTCCCAGCAGCCCCTGCGCGAGATGCGACCGGCCCGCGCAGCGCGACCCCGACGGCCCGCGTGCTCGCCACGGTGACCGTCGACGACTTCGACCACGACGTGGTCCTGGACGGCGACCAGGTGACCGTGGGACGGCTCAAGGAGTGCCAGATCCGGCTTGACGACGCGAACGTCTCTCGCCGACACGCTGCGTTCATCCGGTTGCCGGACGGATGGGCCATCGAAGACCTCGATTCCACGAACGGCACGCGTGTCAACGGCAAGTCGATCACGCGGGCGCGTCTTCACGACGGGGACATCATCGAGATCGGACTCTCCCGCCTCGTCTACCACGAGTCCAAGGAGTGATCCGTGGCCGACGTCGTGCTGCTGTTCGGGCGGCTGCTGTTCTTGGCGCTGCTGTACCTGTTCCTCTTCGCGGCGGTCCGGACCGGGATCGGGCTGGTAGCGACCGGCAAGGCGCGCACGGCCCCTCGGGGACTCGCTCTGGTCGTCGCCCAGGGACCGCGCGAGATCCGGGGCGTCCGCGTGCCGCTCGACGGCCCGGTGCTCATCGGACGCTCGCCTGACGCCGACCTCGTGATCGCTGACGAGTTCGTGTCCGGCATCCACGCGCGGGTGACACCCGACGGCGACGGTGTCCTGGTCGAGGACCTCGGTTCGACCAACGGGACGCTGCTCGACGGGCAACCGGTCACCCGGCCGATGCGCGGGAGCGCGGGCTCACGGATCGTGCTCGGCCGAAACGAGATCGAGGTGGTGGCCTCGTGAGGGCCGCGTCGCGCCGTCATGAATGGTACGCGGGCGCGAGCGACGTCGGGCTCGTGCGGCCCGGCAACGAGGACGCCTTCTTGATGGAGCCGCCTCTGTTCGCGGTCGCAGACGGCCTCGGCGGCCACCGGGCCGGCGAGGTGGCGAGCACGGTCGCCGTCGAGACGCTCTTCGCGCACGCCCCGAAGCACGCCGATGCGAAGGGCCTCGCGCGGGCTGTGCGCGCGGCGAACGCCGCGGTGATCGAGGCCGCCGAGCAAGGCCGCGGACGAGAGGGCATGGGCACGACGCTTACCGCTGCGATGGTCGAGGGGACCCGCATCGCGCTCGCGCACGTCGGCGACAGCCGTGCGTACCTGCTCGCGCGAGGCGAGCTGGTGCAGCTCACCCAGGACCACTCGCTCGTCGGCGACATGGTGCGGTCCGGCACGCTGTCTGCGGAGGCCGCCCGCGTCCACCCGAACCGGAGCGTCATCACCCGCGCGCTGGGCTCCGACCCGAACATGGTGGCGGATGCCTTCGAGGTCGAAGCGTCTCCGGGCGACAGGCTCCTGCTCTGCACCGACGGATTGACAGGGATGGTCGAAGACGCCGCCATCGCCGAGGTGCTTCGGACCGCCCCCTCGCCGAAGGCCGCGGTGGCCCGCCTGATCGCCGCCGCCAACGACGCCGGCGGCCACGATAACATCACGGTGGTCGTGGTCGACATCGGGGCGGACCGTTCCCGCGAAGACCGGACGAGCGCCGCGACGCGCGGGAATCCCAGTGCTGACGCGCGCGAGCCCGGGCGTTCGCCTCGGCGGGTCTGGCTGGCTCGTCTGGCGTGGGCGCTCGCGCTTGCCGCGGCGGTCGGCGGCGCTGTGCTCGCCGCACGCGGCTACGCGCGGTCTCAGGCGTACCTTGCGGTGGTGGACGGCCGCGTCGCCGTCTACCGCGGCGTGCCTGGCGAGTTCGCTGGGGCGCAGCTGCATTGGCTCGAGCAGGTCACAGACGTCCCGGTGGCTGGCCTCGACCCCGTGACCGCGGCGCGTCTCGCACGCGGCATCCGGGTCGACGGGGTCGCGGCGGCCTTCGACTTGGTGGCCGCGTACCGCTCGCAGACTGCGCGCGAGTCGAACCCGTCCGCTGAGCCGACGACCGCGCCCTGAGGAGCGGCCGTGCGCACTCGCCGCGACACCGAGCTTCTCCTTCTGCTGGCGGCGACGCCGCCGGTGCTGCTGCTCTTCGCACTCGTGCACAGCGCTGCGGCGCAGTCGTTGGCGTGGCGAGACCTCGCTGTGCCGTTCGGGCTGCTCGCGGCATTCGCTGTCGCGCACCTGACCGCCCGCCGCTGGGCGCCGGGCGCCGACCCCGTCCTGCTGCCGCTCGCCTTCCTGCTGACCGGCGTCGGGCTGGCGTTCGTCACCCGCCTCGCGCCCGACCTCGCCCCCGCCCAGACCCTGTGGGTCTTCGCGGGCGTAACCGCGCTGGTCGGCACGCTCGCAACGGTACGCTCGATCGAGCGGCTCGCCCGGTACAAGTACACGGTCGCTCTCGGAGGCGTGGCGCTCCTGCTCCTTCCCGCAGTTGCCGGCGTGGAGGTCAACGGCGCGAAGCTCTGGCTGCGCGTCGGCGGCGTCTCGTTCCAGCCAGTCGAGGCTGCCAAAGTGCTCGTGGTCGTGTTCCTTGCGGCGTACCTCGCCGAGAAGCGCGAGCTCCTGTCGGTCTCCACGAAACGCGTGTTCGGCGTGTGGATGCCCCCGCTCAAGCACCTCGGGCCGCTGCTTCTCATGTGGTCGCTCTCGCTCGTCGTGCTCGTGGCCGAGCGCGACTTAGGGTCGAGCCTGCTGCTCTTCGGATTGTTCCTCGCGATGCTGTACGTAGCGACCGGCCGACCGGGCTACGTGCTCGTCGGCGCGGCGCTCTTCGCGGCGGGCGCGGTCGGCGCATACCTGCTGTTCGGCCACGTCGCGGCGCGCGTAGCGATCTGGCTCGACCCGTTCGCGGACGCGGCCGGGCGAGGCTACCAGCTCGTCCAGTCGCTCTTCGCGTTCGCGGCGGGCGGCATGACCGGCACCGGTCCGGGCCGAGGGCTCCCGACCCGCATCCCGTTCGTCGACACCGACTTCATCTTCGCCGCCATCGGCGAGGAGCTGGGGCTCCTTGGCGCCGCCGGCCTGCTGATCGCCTACCTGGTGTTCGCCGCTCGTGGCTTCGCGACGGCCGCGCGGGCCCGCTCGGACGTCGGGGCCTTCGTGGCAGCCGGCGCCACGACGGTCATCGCGCTCCAGACGTTCGTGATTGCCGCAGGCGTGACGCGGCTCGTCCCTCTCACCGGCATCACGATGCCGTTCGTGAGCAGGGGCGGGTCGAGCCTGCTCGCGAACTTCGTGCTGCTCGGGCTCCTCATGCGCGCCGGCGACGAGGGCACGGGACGCGCCGAGCAGCTCGCCACCACCGGAGCGACCGGGGCGCTCGGACGCGTCGCGGTGGCCCGCAGGCTGGCAGCGCTGACGCGCGTCCTGGCGTTCGCGCTCGTGGCGGTGGTGGTCAACCTCACGTACCTGCAGGTGGTCGCGGCTCCGGCGCTCGCCAACCACCCCGCCAACACCCGTCGGATCGCAGACGAGATCCGGCAGGAGCGCGGCGCGATCGTCACGCACGACGGCGTCGTGCTGGCGCAGTCGGTGCCTGCCGGCCGCGCGTTCGAACGGCGGTATCCGGGCGGAGCGCTCGCGCCGCACGTCGTCGGCTACAGCAGCCCGACGTACGGACGAGCGGGCATCGAGGCGGCGATGAACGAGGTGCTCGCCGGCCGGCGGATGTTCGCGTCGATGCGGGACCTCGTCGACGCGCTCGCGGGCACGCCCGTGGCGGGCAACGACGTGCGGCTCACGATCGACAGCCGCGTGCAGCAAGCAGCCGTTGCGGCGCTCGAAGGTCGGCGTGGAGCGTGCGTCGTGCTCGACCCGCGAGACGGCCGCGTGCTCGCGCTCGCGTCGAGCCCCGGCTTCGACCCGGCCGCGATCGACGACGACTGGGGGCGGCTTTCGGCGGACCCCGCCGCTCCCCTGCTCAACCGCGCGGCCCAGAGCCTCTACCCGCCGGGCTCGACCTTCAAGGTCGTCACGCTCGCAGGCGCCGTCGGAGCGAAGCTCGTCACGCCATCGACGACGTTCCCTGGCCCCGCTCGCCTCGAGATCGGCGGGGCGCCGGTGACGAACTACGGCGGTGAGGGGTACGGCACCGTCACGGTCGAGCGGGCCACCGCCTCGAGCATCAACACCGTCTTCGCGCAGATCGCCGACCGCATGGGGCCGGACCTGCTCGTGAAGACAGCCCGGAGCTTCGGCTTCGGCGAGCAGCCGCCGCTCGAAATCCCGGCGAAAGCGTCGCTCATGCCCGACCCCCGCGAGATGACGCGCTGGGAGACGGCGTGGGCGGGCGTCGGACAGCCCGTCGGCGAGCACCCGAGCCCGCCAGGGCCCCAGGTCACCGCGCTCCAGATGGCGCTCGTGGCAGCCGGCATCGCGAACGACGGCGTCGTGATGCAACCGTACCTGGTGGAGGCGATCACGGACCCTGCCGGCCGCACGCTGTCCACCACGCACCCGAAGCCGTGGAAGACCGCCTGCGGCGCGCAGACCGCAGCCACCGTGCGCGACATGATGGTGACGGTCGTGCGCTCGGGCTCGGGCACCCGCGCCGCCATCAAAGGCGTGACTGTCGCTGGCAAGACCGGGACCGCGGAGGTCGGCAAAGGTGCGCAGACGCACGCTTGGTTCATCGCGTTCGCGCCGGCGGAGCAGCCGCGCGTAGCGCTCGCGATCGTGCTAGAGAATTCGGGCGTCGGGGGCCGCGTGGCAGCACCTGCGGCAAAGCCCGTGCTGGAGACCGCGCTATCGCGGGTGCGATAGAATGCGTGGCGAGGGCGGCCCGCGCTTCAGCGGGCATGAGAGGCAGGAATGACAGTGGAAGACAGGATCTTCGGGCGCAGATACCGCGTGACGGAGCGCATCGGCTCAGGGGGGATGGCCGAGGTCTTCAAGGCGGTCGACGAGGTGCTGGGCCGGACCGTCGCGGTCAAGGTGCTCCACCCCCAGTACGCGCAGGAGCCGAACTTCGTCGCACGGTTCCGCCAGGAGGCGCAAGCGGCGGCGAACCTGTCGCACCCGAGCATCGTGAACATCTACGACTGGGGCCGCGACGACGACACGTACTACATCGTCATGGAGTACGTGCGCGGCACCGACCTCAAGACGCTCGTCGAGCAGGAAGGACCGCTCGACCCGCGCACCGCCGCTCAGTACGGCGCCCAGGTGTGCGCCGCGCTCTCGGTCGCGCACGGCTACGGCATCATCCACCGCGACATCAAGCCGCACAACATCGTCATCACCCCCGACGGCACCGTGAAGGTGATGGACTTCGGCATCGCCCGCGCAGGCAACACCACCATGACGCAGACCGGCTCGGTGCTCGGCACTGCGCAGTACGTGAGCCCCGAGCAGGCGCAAGGCCGCACGCTCACGCCCGCGACCGACCTGTACTCCCTCGGCGTCACGCTGTACGAGGCGGTGACCGGACGGCTGCCGTTCGACGGCGACACGCCGGTGGCGATCGCGCTCAAGCACGTGAACGAGGAGCCCGTGCCGCCGCGCCGAGTCCGGCCGGCAGTGCCCCCAGCGCTCGAGGCCGTGATCATGAAGGCCATGCGGAAGAACCCCGCCGAGCGCTACGAGTCGGCCGCGGCGATGCGCGACGACCTGCTGCGCGTCGCGCGCGGCGAGGAGCCGGCGGCTGCGGGGACCGGTGCGCCCGCGATCGCCGAGACCTCGGTGCTGCCGAGCGTCGGCGCTGGGGGCGAGCAACCGCTTCCCGGCGGCCGGCCGCAGATCCGCCCCGTGCCCGATCGCCGCACGAATCCGTGGGCGTGGGCGGCGGTGGCCGCGCTCGTGCTCGTGCTCGGCCTCGGCGGCGCATGGGCGCTCGGCGCGTTCGGCGAAGGCACCGTCGCTGTGCCGAGCGTCGTCGGGATGAGCGAGGAGGAGGCGTCCGCGACCGTCGCGGCCGCCGGGCTTTCCATCGGCACCGTCACCACCGAGAACAGCGACGAGTACGAGCTCGGGCTGATCATGCGCCAGGATCCGCCGGCGGGCACGCGCGTGAAGAAGGGCACCGCGATCAACATCGTCGTGAGCGCCGGTGTCGCGATGGTGGAGGTCCCGAACGTGGTCGGGATGACCGAGGCGGACGCCATCGCGGCCATCGAGGGCGCGCAGCTCGAAGTGGCGCTGCCGATCGGCCGGGAGTACAGCAAGGAGGTGCCCGAAGGAGTCGTGATCTCGTCCGAGCCGACCGGCGGCGCGCAGGTGCCGAAGGGCTCGAAGGTCGCGATCGTGGTCTCGAAGGGCACGCAGCTCGTGAAGGTCCCCGACGTCACCGGCAAGACGAAAGCCGACGCGCAGCGCATCCTCGAGCAGGCCGGGTTCAAAGTGAAGGCCGTCGAGGCGTTCAGCGACGCGGTGGCCAAAGGGATGGTGATTTCGCAAGACCCGAGCCCAGGCGTGTCCCTCGACGCCGGCGGCACCGTGACGATCACGGTCTCGAAGGGGCCGGAGCAGGTGACCGTGCCCGACGTGACCGACATGACCGAGGAGGACGCGATCTCGACCCTCGAAGGGCTGGGGCTCATCGTGGACGCCGAGTACGTCGTGAGCCCGGACGTCGGCATCGTGCTCAACCAAGACCCGCTGCCCGGCACGAAGGTCAACAAAGGCTCGACGGTGCGGCTGACGATCGGCCGGGCGCCGTAAGATTCGCGACCGAAGCGCGCTGACGTTAGCCGAGACCGGCGCGCGATCAGGCGCCCGAGTCGGCTGACGTCAGCTCGTCTAGCAGCCCAATCACCTCGGCGTCGGTCGTCTGCGCGAAGTCGTCGTAGAAGGCGCCGACCGCGAAGAAGTCGTGGGGTTCGGCGAGCGTCACGACCTCGTCCGCGCGCACCCGGAGCAGTCGCGCAGTCTCAGGCGGCGAGACTGGGACGGCGACGACGATCCTCGCTGCGCCGTGGCGCTTGAGGTACTCGACCGCCGAGATCATGGTGAGCCCCGTCGCAAGGCCGTCGTCGACGACGATCGCGTGCGCGCCGGCGGGGTCGAAGGGCGGCCGCCCGCGCCGATACGCAGCGAGGCGCCGCGCAATCTCCGCCTTCTCGGCCTCGGCCGCGCGCTCGACGTACGACTGGTCGGCCATCGGGTACGCGCCGAGGGTCACGACGCCGTCAGCGTCCACCGCGCCGATCGCGTATTCGGGATTGCCCGGCGCGCCGATCTTGCGCGTGACGATCACATCGAGCGGCAGCCCGAGCGCGCGCGCCACCTCGGCTCCCACCACGACGCCGCCCCGCGGCAGGCCGAGCACGACCCAGCCGCCGCCGACGATGCGGTCGCGGAGCGCCTCGGCGAGAAGCTTCCCGGCATGATGACGGTCGCGGAACACGGCGACTCCCCTCTGCAGGCGATGATGCCCGGTTGGGACTGCCCCTAAGCGGGCCAAGAGTCGAAGGGCGGCCCGGAAGCCGCTATACTGTCCGCCGTGCCCTCGTAGCTCAGGGGATAGAGCACAGGTTTCCTAAACCTGGTGTCGCAGGTTCGAATCCTGCCGGGGGCACCACCCGCATCCCCTCGCGCCCGCACCGCCGCAACCCGCCTCACGCGACCGCCCGTGCAGGGAAGCCCTCCCCGGCGCCGAATACTGAACTCTGGTGAAGAGTCTCGCGAAGGGGGTCCCGTGGCACGCGGCGCTGACGAACGGCGAACCCACCAGCACATCCGGGCGCTCATGGCCCAGACGACCGACGCGCTTATCGCGGTCGGCCCCGACGGCGAGATCCGCATCTTCAACGAGACGGCAGAAGGGCTGCTCGGCAAGACGCGCGCGGAGATGGTCGGCCGCCACTTCACGGCGCTCGGGCTGCCCAAGGTCGAGCGCGCGGTCGAGACGCTGCTGCGCCCGCGCTCCAAGCGGCAGCCGCACACCGTCCGCCTCGCGCACGACGGGCGCCTCCTGCACGCCACCGTCGCGCCCTACATGTGCGGCGAGCGCCGCGCAGCCGTCGTCACCATCCGCGACGAGACGCCGCTCGAGCAGGCCCGCAAGAAGGCGGAAGCGATCCTCGCGAGCACGGGCGACGGGCTCATCGTCTTCGACCCGGAAGACGTCGTCACCTACATCAACCCCACCGCCTGCGCGTTCCTCGGCGTCAAGCCGCGCTCCGTGCTCGGGAAGCGCACCGACCTCGCCGAGCTGCTCGACCTCGTCACCGATGACGGCTACGACCCCGCCGTCGACGGGTCGCAGATCCGCGAGGTCCGGCTCGAGAAGCCGGCCCACCGCATCCTCGACGTCCGGACGGACCCCGTCCTCGACGAGCGCGGCATGTACCTCGGCTACGTCGCGACGCTGCACGACGTCACGGCCGAGCGCGAAGTCAGCCAGATGAAGAACGAGTTCGTCTCGACGGTCTCGCACGAGCTGCGCACACCGCTCACCTCGATCAAGGGCTACGTCGACTTGATACTCGACGGCGAGGCCGGCGAGATCAACGAGATCCAGCGCGAGTTCCTGTCGATCGTCAAAGAGAACGCTGACCGGCTCGTCGACCTCATCAACGACATGCTCGACATCTCGCGCATCGAAAGCGGGCGGATCCACCTGAAGATCCAGCCCATCGACGTGCGCGACCTGGCGCTCGACGTAGCCGGCACCTTCGCGGCGGTTGCCGACCGCTCTGGCCACAAGATCGTCGTCAAGGTGCCCGACGACGTCCCTCGCGTCGCCGGCGACCGCGACCGTGTCGGACAGGTGCTCACGAACTTCGTCAGCAACGCCATCAAGTACTCGCCCGAGGGCGGCACCGTCACCATCCGGGCGAAGCACGAGGGCGACTTCGTGCAGGTCAGCATCACCGACCAGGGCATCGGCATCGAGAAGGAAGACCAGAAGAAGCTCTTCACGAAGTTCTACCGGGTGGACTCCACCCTCACCCGCGAGATCGGCGGCACCGGCCTCGGCCTGTCCATCTGCAAGAGCATCATCGAGCTCCTGGGCGGCCAAGTCGGCGTCCGGAGCAAGCCCGGCAAGGGCTCGACCTTCTACTTCACGCTGCCGGTCGCTCCGAAGGACCTCGTGCGCACACCAGGGCTCGAGGCCTCTGCGCTCGGCGGCAAGATCCTCGTCGTCGACCGCGACCCCGAGATCGCGAACCTCGTCGAGACCTACCTCACCAAGCAAGGATACGAGGTCGTGAAGGCGCACACCGCGCGGGAGGCGCTCGCCAAGGCGCAGAGCGAGGCGCCCCGCGTCATCACGCTCGATGTGATGCTGGACGACGCGGACGGCTTCGACCTGCTGCAGGCGCTCAAAGACGACCCGCGCACCGCCGAGATCCCCGTGCTCGTGCTGTCGATCGTCTGCGACGAGGGCCGCTCGTGCCGGCTCGGCGCCGCAGAGTACCTCGAGAAGCCGATCGACAAGCAGCGCCTGGTCGGCATCGTGAACGCGCTCGTGGGATCGGTAGCCGCGCCGGTCGTCCTCGTCGTCGACGACGACCGCAGCATCGTGAACGTGCTCCGCGACACCCTGAAGACCCGAGGGTACTCCATCGTTGCGGCGTACGACGGCGCCGAGGCGATGGCGGCGGTCCGCAAGCGCAAGCCGGACCTGATCCTGCTCGATCTCCAGATGCCGGTCATGGACGGGTACGAGGTCATCGAGGCCATCAAGACCGACCCTGACCTGAAGGACATCCCGATCGTCATCATGACCGCGTACCAGATCGACCGCTCGCGCATCGACATCCTCGGCATGGCCGAGCAGAAGGTCGACAAGCCGTTCTCCGCTGAAGAGCTCGTACGCCGCATCGAGGCGCTGCTTGCCGCAGAGGAGGCCGCGCAATGAGCCGCATCCTCGTCGCCGACGACGAGCCGCACATCCTCAAGTTGGTGAGCTTCACGTTGAGCAACCACGGGCACGAGGTGCTCACTGTGACTGACGGCAAAGCGGCCGTTGAGGCCGCAGAGCGCGAGCGGCCCGATCTTGTCTTGCTCGACGTGATGATGCCGGAGATGAACGGGTACGAGGCGGCGCGGCTGATCAAGGAGAATCCCGCGACGAAGGACATCCCCGTGGTGATGCTGTCGGCGAAGTCCCAGCAGTACGAGATCCGGCAAGGACTCGATTGCGGCGCGGAGGACTACGTCTGCAAGCCGTTCACTCCACGGGCGTTGCTCGAGAAGGTCGATGAGATCCTGCGACAGAGGTGAAGGAAGGGGCCGGCCATGAAAGCGAAGATCCTGGTCGTCGACGACGAGCCGAACATCCAGAAGCTGCTCACGGTGGCGCTGACGAACCGCGGTCACGAGGTGGTGACCGCGTCCAACGGCGTCGAGGCGCTCGCGATGGTCGAGACAGAGGAGCCGGATCTCGTCGTCCTCGACGTGATGATGCCCAAGATGGACGGCCATCAGGTACGAGAGGAGATCCGGCGGCGCGGCAACCAGGTGCCGATCCTCTTCCTGTCGGCAGCGGGCACGTTCGAAGAGCAAGTCGAGCAGATGAAAGACGAGAACGTCGACTACATCCCGAAGCCGTTCAAGCCGGCTGAGGTGGCCGACCACATCGAGGCGATGCTCGACCCTGCCCGCCGCGCCGAGTTCGAGCGCGAACGTCACCGCCGCGAGGCGAAGCTGCACACGATCGTCAACATCATGCACCGGGATCGAGAGTAGGCGCGTTCGAGCGTCACGAGGGAGGGGCGCCCGTGACGGCAAGAAGGGTCCTCATCGCCGACGACAACCTGCAGATACGGATGCTCGTGAAGGCCGCGCTCCGGTCGCTCGACTGCGAGATAGCAGAAGCGGTCGACGGCGAGCAGGCGCTGGAGGCGGCTGTCACCGACCCGCCCGACCTGCTGCTTCTTGACGTGACGATGCCGAAACTGGACGGATTCGAGGTGCTCGCGTTCCTCCGGAAGCGCCCCGAGACGGCGTCGTTGAAAGTGGTGATGCTCACCACCGCCGGCCAGAAGACCGACTTGCAGCGCGGCGTCGAGCTCGGCTGCGACGACTACGTGGTCAAGCCGTTCGAGCCCCGGGCGCTTCGTGAGACGGTCGAACGGGTGCTGGATTCCTGACATCAAGTCTTGTCAATGTGAGAGCAGTCACATAGAGTGAGCAGCGTGCTCTGACGAGTCCATCGTCGCGAGGGGGAGCCGTGAGGACTGATATGCTGCTGGGTCGGCGCCTGAGGGGCGCCGCTATCGTTTCCGCATGTCTCCTTGCATTCTGCGTCGGCGTCGCGCCTTCGGCCTATGCGTTCGACGAGACGACCTCCACCTACACCCCCGGCGTCGGCTGCGCGGACTGCCACAACCCGAACGGCACCACCGGCACCGGCACCCGAGTCGGCCCGCACTCAGGTTACAGCGCATCCACGGCCGCATGCGAGTGCTGCCACACGGTCCACGACGCGCCCACTGCGAACAAGCTGCTCCCAGGCGAGACCATCAAGTCGACCTGCTTCACCTGCCACGACGGCACGACGACGCAGGGCCAGGGCGTGTACGGAGCGATCGAAGCTCGGGGCGCCAGCGTCGGAGCACAGCACCGCATCGAGACGACGAGCGTCGTGCCTGGCGGCAGTGCGACCACAGGCGGCAGCGCCACGATGGCGTTTTCTGGCCCGAACCAGACGCTGACGTGCTCGGATTGTCATTCGCCGCATGGGCGCAACCTCGTCACGCCGTTCCTGGGCGAGCGCCAGCGCTCGTACTGGTTCCAGCGCGATTACCACGGCCTGCTCACGGTGCAGGTCCAGAGCCGCCTGCTCAAGCAGCGGCCAGGCGGCGTCGCGACGGCCGTGCCGGAGTACGGCTCAGACTGGTGCCTCGCATGCCATGCCGGCCGCGCGTCCGGCCTCCCGACCACGCACAACCACCCCGTCGAATCGCTGCTCACCACGACGAATCCGGCGAACTACCGGGCGGCCGCCATCGTTTCGGCGGGACCTGGCCCCACGAGCCAGACCACGATCGGCCCGATGGGCATCAACACCAAGGTCGTGGGCTACAACCGCGGCTACCTGTGGCCGTATCCCCGGACCGGTGCGCAGGCCGGACGGTACCCGATCTGCCAGCAGTGCCACGAGGACTTGCGCTACGTCGGCGAGCTCACCACGGCAGGACTGCCCGCGCAGGCGATACCGTCGACCGCGACCGTCACCTCTCCTGACGGCCGCACGGCCTCCGACAACCCGCGGTTCCAGAACTTCCCCCACGAGACGCTGGGCTATCGGATGCTCGTGGAAGCGACCACGACCGCCTATAGCGACGACCTCTGCCTCAACTGCCACCCGATCCTGCAGCTGCCGTAGAGCCAGACGCGCGATTGACAGGGCAGGCCCCTCCCGCTAATCTCCGCTCATATTGCCTGCTTGAGGGGGTTCCGTGGCTCGCACGCGAAGGCTCGCAACGTTCGCTTCGCTCTTCCTCGCGCTTGCACTCCTGCCTGCAGCGGCACACGCATTCGACGAATCCACGACGACGCCACCCGCACAAGCGAGCCCGTTCCCGTGCGACCGGTGCCACCGCTGGGGCCAGCCCACCAGGTGGCCGACCGACCCTGCGTGCTCTCGGTGCCACAATCCTGGAGCGATCGTCGCCTACGGCCCCAGCCTGGACTACGTCGGCACCGGCCCACACGGCGGCTACATGGCGGCCAGCAGCGGCTGCCAAGCGTGCCACATGGTCCACGACGCGACGTCAAGCGACAGCCTCCTTCCCGGGCAGACGATCCGCGACACCTGCTTCACGTGCCACGACGGCACGCAGGGCCAGGGCGTCTACGGCGCGATCGCCGCGCGCGGGCTGCCCGTCGGCGGTCAGCACCGCGTTGAGACGACCTCTGTCGTCCCCGGCGGAAACGCCTCCACGGGCGGGAGCGCCACGATGACGTTCTCGGGCCAAGGCGGCACGCTCACCTGCTCCGATTGCCACTCCCCACACGGGAACAACGCCGTCGGCGCCTACTCGTCCGAATATCGGCCGCGCACCGACTGGTTCTTGGATCTGCTGCCGGGGCACTCGGTGAACCTCGATCCGGATCTGCTCCCCGACGACGTCCCGCCGTTCACCACCAAGCTGCTGAAGCAGCAGCCTGGGGGGACGACCGCGACTCCGGTCGCCTCCTACGGCTCCGACTGGTGCCTCGCGTGCCACAAGGGGCGGGCCTCTGGGATGAGCGGCGTCGCGAACCACCCCGTGGAATCGGTCCTGACCACGACGATCGCGTACAAGCGCAGCTGGTCATGGCGGCAAGAAGCGGACAACAACATGTTCCTGTGGCAGTATCCGCGCACCGGTGACATCAGACGAGAAGGCCAGTTCCCGATCTGCCAGCAGTGCCACGAAGACACGCGGTACGTCGGCACCCTGAGCGCCGACGGCACGGCAAGACAAGCTACGGCCTATACCGTGACCGCTGCCGACGGCAAGTCTGCGATCGACAACCCGCGGTTCCAGAACTTCCCCCACGAGACGACGGGCTATCGTCTGCTCGTAGAGGCGACCACGACCGCGTACAGCGACGACTTGTGCCTCAACTGCCACCCGCTCCAGCAGCTGCCGTAGGCGGCGCCGCGGCCAAGAGGCTTCAGCCCTGGTCTGCGGTCTGCGCTCCGGCACGCGTCCACCGGCACAGACGGGCTTCTAGGATCTCGAGCGCCTCGTAGATCGCCACGCCGAGGAGGGCCATCACGACGATGCCGGCGAACATCTCCGCATAGGAGATGCGCGTCCAGGCATCCATGATGAACCAGCCCAGCCCGTCGGTGCCCGCCACCGTCTCCGAGAAGAACAGCACCGCGATAGCCGTGCCGGTGCTTATGCGAAGCGCGGTGAAGACGTCGGGGAGCACCGCTGGAACCACCACGTGGTGGAGCACCTGGCGGCGAGAGGCGCCGAGGGAGCGGATCGAGAGCACAGCCGAGGGCGGGATGCCGCGAGCGGCGTCGCGCGCGGTCACGAGGATCTGGAAGAACACGATGAGCGCGATCAGCGCGACTTTCGGGCCGTCCCCGATGCCGAAGAGCACGAGCAGCACCGGCAAGAAGACCACCTTCGGCACCGGATACGCCAGGAAGACGAGCGGCCCGGCGACCGCGTCCAGCCGGCGCGAACGCCCCATCACGAGCCCCGCAGGCGCGCCAAGCACCAAGCCCAACGCCGTCGCCACGAGCACGCGCCACGCGCTGACCCCGAGGTGCCGCAGCAAGTCCTCGCCGAGCGCCGCCGTCAACGCTCGCGCCGTGTCGACGGGCGACGGCAGCGCCCGGGTGCCGAGCGCGGAGGCCGCAATCTGCCAGCCGACGAGCACGAGGACCGTAGCCGTCGCATAGCCGCGCACCCGGGACGAGCCCCGCTTCACGCCTCCGCCCTCGCGCCGTCCATGCGCTCGTGCGCGAGCGCCCCTTCGGACTCGAGCATGCGGCGCAGCGCGACGCACCGGTGCAAGAAGGTCTCCGTGGCCCGGTACGTCCGTTCGCCCATCTCCGGGTTCTCGAGCACGGCCGCCACCCGGCCGGGCCGCGGCGTCATCACCACGATGCGCTTGCCCAGGAACACGGCCTCTTCGATCGAGTGCGTCACGAGGACCTGCGTGTGCCGGCGCTGCAGCCACAGGTCGAGCAGCAGGTCCTGCAGGTCCTCACGAGTGAGCGCGTCGAGCGCCGAGAGCGGCTCGTCCATGAGGAGCACGTCGGCCTCCAGCGCAAGCGCTCGGGCGAGCGCGACTCTTTGACGCATGCCGCCAGAGAGCTCGGCCGGGTACGCGTGCCCGAAGCCTGAGAGGCCGAGCCGATCGAGCACGCGGGAGACGGCTCCACGCCGCTGCGCCGCATCGACCCCGCGGATCTCAAGACCCAGGCCCGCGTTCTGCTCAACCGTCTTCCACGGAAGCAGGCCGAGGTCTTGCAGAACGAGCGCCGTCCGCATCCGCGGGCCGACCACGGACTCTCCGGCGACGCGCACGGCTCCAGCGCTTGGCGCGATGAGCCCGGCGAGCGCGAGCAGCAGCGTCGACTTCCCGCACCCCGAAGGCCCGATGATCGCGATCGGTTCGCCTTCAGCCACCTGCAGGTCGAGGCCGTCGAGCGCCACCACAGGCGCTGCGCCTGGGTACGTTACCCTGAGCCCCTCGACCTCGACCTCCGCCACGGAAGCGCGCCTACCTCGGGATGTCTTGCACCAGGTCCGCGTACGCGAGGTCCGCCTTCAGCAGCCCCTTCTGCCGCATCCACTCCAGCACGGGAGCGACCATCTCCTCGGTCGGCTGCTGCGCCTTGGGGTACTCGTTGACCGCGTAGGTGTCTTTGATCGGCTCTGGAAGCCGCGCCTTCTCCACCAGCAGCGCCCGCCAGGCGTCCGGATCCGCGTTCACGACGTCGACCGCCTCGTCCCACACGTCCAGCAGACAGCCCACCGTCACCATGCCGCCCGGTATCGCCAAGTACTTGTCCGACACGCCGAGCACGGTCTGGGTGATGTTCTCGCCCTTCGTGTCATCGGCGAGCAGGACCGCCCCCTGCTTCTCGGCGAGCGTGAGCAGCGGCTCGGGCAACGCAGCCGCCTCGAGCTTGCCGCTCATCAAGAGCTCGAGCCGCACGGGGACTTTCGGCACGACCTCCTTCTTGACCTCGGCCGCCGGAACGCCGGCGCCGGCCATCAGCTTGTCGACCACGTACTCTTGGATGGACGCCGTCGAGGTGCCGATCGGCACGCCGGCGAGGTCGGCAAGCGACGTGGCCTTCGACCCCGGCTTCGCGACGATGCCGAACCGGCCTTGCGCCGGCGTCGCGCCGAGCATCACCGTGACGAGCGAGACCGGCGAGCCGCCCGCTTCCAGCGCCGCCGACGCGATGATGTCGCCCATGTAGGCGTCGATCGAGCCCGACGCGAAGGCCGCGTCGCGCTCCTGCGCCGCCTGGAACGTCACGATCTCGACCGTGATGCCTGCCTTCTCGAACAACCCCTGCTGCTCGGCAACCCACAGCGGCAGCGAGTCCTCCGTCGGCAGCACGCCGATGCGGATCGGCTCTGGCTCCGCGTCGAGCGGTTGGCCGCCCTCAGCGGGCCGCTGGTCCTTCGCGCAGCCGCCGACCCCGGCCGCCGTCAGTCCGGCAAGCGCGATCGCGAGCACGACGCACATCCACCGCTTCTTCACAGACGTCCTCCTTCGGATCGGCTCGTCCGGCTTCGCTAGCACACCGGACGGCGCAGCCGTAGCTCGTCGCGCACCGGGATACTGGCGAACCCCGGAACCACCTCGCCGTGGTGGTCCACCATCTCGCCAGCGACCATCTCGTACAGCACGAAGCCGCGCCTCTGGTAGAAGTACAGCGCGGGGATGTCGTCGTTGGTCGTGGCGACCTTGATGAACGGCAGCCGTCGGGACCGGGCCTCTTCGACCGCCGCCTCGACGAGCGCGGCCCCTACGCCGCTGCCCTGATACCGCGGATACACCGTCAGCAGCACGATTGCGAGCTCGCCCTTGTCGATCGCGAGCGAGATGAGCCCGGCGAAGCCGTCCTCGGCGATGGCGACCAGGTTGTCGCAGGCGAGCACGTCGAAGGTGCGGCCGAACACGTCGATCTCGGTCTCGCCCCACGCTTGGTCGCAGATCGCCTCGATGTCATGCCGATCCGACGGCACAGCCGGCCGGATCTCGAACGCGACCTCAGGAGCGCTCGCCCGGTGCTGCTCGCACGTCACAGACATGTGGGTCTCTCCGAGCGGCAGCTCCTCGCCGCACAGCGCGCACCGGTACTGCGGATACGGCACCTCCACGGGACCGCTCTCGTCCGTGGGAACCATGCGACCTCCTTCGGGCTGATGCCGGTCTGCCCCATTATAGCCGCCGCTACCGCAGGAGCGCGGGCTCAGGTAGTGTAGGCGCGACGGACGTTCGGAAGGAGCGGCATGGCCACCGTACCTGTGCTCGGCGCAGAGCATGCAGACGTCCTCGCGCGCGCACGGATCCTGTTCACCGACGTCGACGGCACGCTCGTCGGCCCTGGCGGCACGCTGCTCGCTGATGCTGACGGCCGCCCGTCGACGCGGACGGCCGAGGCCGTCGTCGCCGTGAACCGCGCCGCCCTGCCGGTCGTCATCACCACGGGCCGGAACCGCATGCAGACCGCCGAGATCTCTCGTCTCGTCGGCTGGCGCGCGTTCATCGCCGAGTTGGGCTGCGTCGTCCAGTTCGACCGCTCCGAGGAGCCGGCTCTCCTCGCCGGCGACTGGCCTTCCGACGCGCTCATGCCTGGCGAAACGCCGTGGCAGGCGATCATGCGCGCAGGCGCGCTCGACGCGCTCTCGCAGGCATTCCCTGGGCGCATCGAGGAGCACGCGCCCTGGCACGTCGACCGCTACGCGACGCACGTGCTTCGGGGCAACGTCGACGTCCACGAAGCACAGCGCCTGCTCGACGAGCTGCCGCTGCCCATCGACATCGTCGACAACGGCGTCATCCGGCCGCCCCGGCACACGCTCGTCGACGTCGAGGAGATCCACGCGTACCACCTCGTCCCGCGCGGCGCGAGCAAGACCCGGGCGATCCGGCTGGTGCTGGACCGCTTCGGGCTGGAGCCCCAGCACGCTCTCGCCATCGGCGACTCCGCGAGCGACGTCGAGATGGCCGACGCCGTGGCGCTGCTCGTGCTCGTGGCCAACGCGCTTGAAGACGAGCGTGTGCGCAAGGCCGTCTCTGGCCGTGACAACGTCGCCGTCACCCGAGGCCGGCGCGGAGACGGCTGGGCGGAGCTCGCTTCCGCGTGGCTGGAGGCCCGCTCGGGCCGCACAGCGTGACGCTTTTCTCGCGTATGCATTGCGCGGCCCGCGCACGCAGGGCTACAATCGGCACGCCTCCACCTGTGAGGCGTTGACAATGCGAACAGATCCGTTCCGTTCGGTGCGGCTCCTGTCCGAACACAGGCCACTGCCCGGAAATGTCGAGAGACGCCAATGGGTAGAACAGCCTTCCCCGGCTTAAGGGGACGGCTAAGGTGGCTGGGGTCAGGGACGAACGTCCCAGCGCAGACGCGCTCCCTACGTCGGACAGTGCTCAAACCACAGACGAGGGAATGGATGGCGAGCGCGCACGCGCTCGCCGTTTCGGAGCCCCTCGTCGACCGTGCCGGCGGAGGGGCTTTCGTATTGTCGGGACCTGTCGTCGAGCGAAAAGGACCTCTGTGAGACCGTTCAGTCGGTAGGTCCCGGCTCCCGCCTGCCGGGGGTGCGGGACCCGTGAGCAGGCCTCCTGGCGCGCGCCTGGAGGAAGGGAGCGACCGTGTTCTACTTGACCCGCATGCTGGGCAAGCCGGTGGTCGACGCTGCCGGCGAGACCATCGGACGCATCAGCGACATCGCCGTGGCCACGGGCGAGGTGTTCCCGCGCGTGACCTCGCTGGCGTTCCTCGGGCCGGGCAAGACGCCCTTCATGCTGTCCTGGCGCAAGTACGTCGAGTCCATCGACGACGAGAAGGTCGTGCTGAACGCCACGAAGGACGCTCTGCGGTTCAGCTACCTGCAGCCGGACGAGATCCTTCTCGCCCGCGACCTGTTGAACAAGCAGATCGTCGACACGCAAGGCATGAAGGTCGTGCGGGTGAACGACCTCAAGCTCTCCGAGTCCCGCAACCAGCTCCGGCTGCTGGGCGCCGAGGTCGGCATCCGCGGGATCCTTCGCGGCCTGCATCCCGCGCTCGAGACGTTCGCCGAGCGCGTAGCCCGGCTGTTCGGCAAGACGCTTCCCGAGAACATCATCGCCTGGAACTACATGGACCTCCTCGAGCGCGACCTGTCGCAGGTCAAGCTCTCCGTCACCCACAAGCGCCTGCACGAGCTGCACCCCGCCGACATCGCCGACGTCCTCGAGCAGCTGACGCCGGCCCAGCGCGCGAAAGTCTTCGAGCACCTCGACAACGCGCAGGCGGCGGAGACGATCTCCGAGCTCGAGGACGCATTCCAGGCGGAGGTCATCGGCGACCTCGGCACGCAGCGCGCCTCCGACATCCTCGAGATCATGGACCCGGACGACGCCGCCGACATCATCGGCGACCTACCGTACGACAAGGCCGAAGCGCTGCTGCGTCTGATGGGCGTCAACGAGGCGCGGGCGATCAGGTCGCTCCTCGGCTATCGGGAGAAGACGGCCGGCGGCATCATGACGCCGGAGGTCACCTGCGTCACCGAGGACATGACCGTCGGCGAAGTCATCGAGCACATCCGCAAAGAAGCGTCCGAGAACGAGAGCCTGTACTACATCTACGTGGTCGACGCCGACGGCCGCCTCGAAGGGGTCGTGTCGTTGCGCGACCTGGTGCTGTCCGAGCCCGACACGAAGGTCGCCGACATCGTGACCCGCGACGTGATCACGGCAGACGTGGACGACGACCAGGAGACGGTCGCCGAGACGATGTCGAAGTACGACCTGCTCGCGCTTCCTGTCGTGGACGAGACTGGCAAGCTGCTCGGCATCGTCACCGTCGACGACGCGCTGGAGGTCCTCGAGGAGGAGTCCGCCGAGGACCTGGAGCTCGCCACCGGCGCCTCGCGCGAGCACGGCCCGCTCGCGACGGCATGGTGGCTCATCGTCCGGCGCAACGCTTGGGTGGCGCTGTGGGCCGTCGCCCTCCTCGCGGCAGCAGCGGTCGCGAGGAGCGGCGAGGCGTGTTCGCGTCTCCCGGCAGCCTGCGACTTCCTGGTCGCGGCGGCGGTGCTGCTGCCGATCGTCTTGCGGGCGGCCGACGAGGTGTCGTCGCGCACGATCACGGAGCTCATCGACACCACGCCCGGCGGCGAGCGCCCGTCGTTCGCCCGGCGGCTCATCCGTGAAAGCGGCATCGGCGCTGCAGTCGCCCTGACGGCCGCCGCAGTCGCATTCTTGTGGGTCGAAGCGGGCGGCACCGCGACGGGCGCGCCTGCGGCCTTGTTCGCGCTCGTCTCTGCGCTCGCCGTGCTCGTGACCGTCTTCGCGGGCAGCGCCCTCGGCGAGGCCGCCCTGCGGGCGAGCGACGCCGGCAAGACCCCGCCGAGCGCGCTCCTGTCGTTCGCGGCGATGCTTGTCGGGAGCGTCGCGTACCTGGGTCTCGCGTACGCCCTCGGGGCGTGGATCGAGCTGGGGTAGCCGGTGGCGCGCACCGAAGCCAAGAAGCGCGTCGGCCTCTTGGCCGTCCTGAGCGTCATCGGCCCGGGTATCATCGCCGCCTCGGCCGGCAACGACTCCGGCGGCATCTCGACGTACTCCGTCGCGGGCGCGCGGTACGGCTACGCCATGCTGTGGATGATGCTCGCCATGACGCCATCATTCGCGATCGTCCAGGAGATGGCCGGCCGCATGGGCGCGGTCACCGGCAAGGGCTTTGCCGCGCTCATCCGCGAGCGGTTCGGGCTGCGGCCGACCTTCGTCGCGATGATGCTGTTGCTCACGAGCAACGCCGCCACGACGGTGGCGGAGTTCGCGGGCATCGCAGCGGCGATGGAGCTGTTCGGCGTCTCGCGGCTCGTCTCGGTGCCCGTCGCCGCGCTCGCGGTGTGGATGCTCGTCACGCGCGGATCGTACCGCCGAGTCGAGAAGGTGCTGCTCGCGCTGTCGTCGGTGTTCGTTGCGTACATCGTGGCGGCGTTCCTCGCCAGGCCTGACTGGGGCGTCGTCGCGACGAGCTTCGTGACGCCCCGAATCGTGCCCACGCAGGCGTTCCTCGCGCTCGCCATCGGCCTGACGGGCACGACGATCGCCCCATGGATGCAGTTCCTCGTCCAGAGCAACATCGTCGACAAGGGCATCAGCGTGAAGGAGTGGGCGCTCGCGCGGTGGGACGTCATCGTCGGGGCGCTTTCGGCCAACGTCGTGGCGTGCTTCATCATCATCACCACCGGGACCGTCCTGCACCCCGCGGGCATCCGGATCGAGGACGCCGGCGAAGCGGCGCGCGCCCTTGCGCCGCTCGCGGGACAGCACGCCGAGCTGCTGTTCTCGGTCGGCCTGCTCTCCGCATCGGTGCTCTCAGCCGCAGTGCTGCCGCTCACCGCGTCGTACGCGATCTGCGAAGCGTTCGGGTGGGAAGCGGGACTGGACCGCTCGTGGAGCGAGGCGCCGGCCTTCAACGGCCTGTATACCTTCGTCATCTTCGCGGCGGCCGCGTACATCTTGGTGCCCGGCCTCGACCTCATCGCGATCATGCTGGTCTCGCAGGTCGTGAACGGCATGATGCTGCCGTTCCTGCTCATCTTCATGATGGTCATCGTCAACGACCGGCGCATCATGGGCCGGCACGTGAACAGCCCCCTCAACAACGCGCTTGCTTGGACGACCATCGTCGTCGTCATCACGCTCACCGTGGTGCTGCTCGGCATGACCGCAGCCGGCATCGGATGAACGCGTGCCCCGTGGAGGTGCTAGCATGGAGCGCATGAGGGGGCACCGACCGTGAGCGACGAGTCGCTCGCACGCGCCAAGTCCGTCCTGCGGCTCCGCGGCAGGGCCGCCAGGCGCGCTATCACGCCTGAGCAGCGCGCTGCGGCCGCGCAGGCGATCGCAGCCTCCGTGCTAGCGCTGCCGGAGATGACGACGGCAAGGGTCGTGGCCGCCTACGGCGCCATGCCGGAGGAGGTCGACGCGCAGCCGCTGATCGAGTCGCTGTGGGACCTGGGGGCCCGGGTGGCCCTGCCCCGCGTCGCGTCAGCGACTGAGGTCGTCCTGCACGAGCATCGCCGCGGCGACCCGCTGTGCACCGGCCCGTACGGGCTCAAGGCGCCGTGCCCTGAGGCGCCGCTCGTTCCAGTCGAAGAGGTGGACGTGTTCGTGGCCCCAGGAGTCGCCTTCGACCTCGCCTGCAACCGTCTGGGCATGGGCGGAGGATACTACGACCGCCTCCTGGCGAAGGCCCGCGAAGACGCCGTCGTCATCGGTCTTGCGTACGACGAGCAGATCGTCGTCTCCGTTCCCTGCACAGAGCACGACCGGCCGGTGGACGTCCTCGTGACGCCGCGAGGCGTATACCGCAGAAAGGCCAGGGGCGTCACCACGAGGCCTTGACGGAGCCCAGCCGCGAGAGGGGGACGAACTCGTACCCTCGGGCGCGCAGCTTCCTGATGATCCCTGGCAGCGCGGCGATCGTCTGGCTGCGGTCTCCCCCGCCGTCGTGCAGCAAGATCACGGCTCCGGGCTTGACCGCTCGCACGACTTCGGCCTCGATCTGCGCAGCGGTCTTCCCGCGCTGCCAGTCTTGCGGGTCGACGGTCCACAGCACGACCCGCAGGCGCTGGCTCGCGGCCGCCCGGTACGCGTCGGCATCGATCGCCCCACCGGGCGGACGCAACCACCGCGGCTCGATCCCGCTCGCCGAGCGGATAGCGCGGCTGGTCCCAGCGATCTCGCGAGCAAGCCGCTCGCCGTCGGTCGAAGCGAGGTCGACGTGGTGGTAGGTGTGGTTGCCCACGGCGTGACCCGCCTGCACCACGCGGCGCACGATCTCCGGGTGCGCTTTGACCTGCTTGCCGATGAAGAAGAATGTCGCCGGCACTCCTTCTGAGGCGAGCGCCTTCAAAACGGCGTCGGTCTGCCGCGGCCACGGCCCGTCGTCGAACGTGAGCGCGACCTTCTTCCTGCGCTCGTCGATCGTCCGTTTGAGGACCATCGGCTCTGCCGGCCTGACCGTCTCGCTCGCGACGACGTCTCCGGACAGCGCGCCGACGACGACGCGGCTGAGCCCCGGTACGCCCGGCTCCGCCAGCGTCACCAGCGCTCCGGTGCCGACGATCTTCGTCGGTATCGGGATCGCCTCCAGCCGCTCCGTCGTCGCCTCGACGACGTCGCGTCCGCGGACGAGCGCGATCTCGTCGCCCGCGCGGACGACCTCGCTGACCCGAACCGGCCTCCCGCCTCGTCGCACGGCCGGCGGTGCGCCACCGCCCGGGACGAGCACGCGGCCGTCGCTCGCAGCGAGCAAGTCGCCGCGAGCCTCATCGAGGCGCTCCCCGACCGCGTCTGCGACCGTCGCTCCCGGGTGCACGACGACGCGCGCGCCGTCAACGGAGACCGGCACGGAGGCGAACGCCGCATGCGCGATCGACGCGAAGATGGCCACGACAAGCCCGGCGACGCCGCGCGACGCCGCGCGAGGTATGTACCGGCGAGAAACCACGAGGCGATACTATGACGCGATGGCGCACACGCGTCCACCCGTGAGCTCGACCAGCCGCTCGCGTGACATCCTCACCATCGAGTCCGGCGTCCCGCCCGCGGGATACACCACCTCGTACCGCAGCAGCGACTCGTCGACGAGCACCGGGAGGTCTTCCGGGAGGTCGAAGGGGCACACGCCCCCGATCGCATACCCGGTCGCGGCGCGCACGGTCTCGGCGTCCGCCAGCTCCGCGCGCGCGGCGCCCATCTCTCGCGCGATCGCCTCGGCATCGCCACGCCGGTCGCCCGCGACGAGCGCCACCACGGGCCGGACGCCGTCTATGACGAACACGAGCGACTTGACGATCTGCCCGAGCTCGCAGCCCATGGCGTCCGCAGCCATCTGAGCGGTCTTCGTCGACTGCTCGAACACCACGAGCCCGTCCGCCAGACCGTGAGCTTCAAGGAATGCACGGACCCGGTCTGCGGACCGCGTCTTCCGGCCGTTCGTCTGTGCGCCAGCCTGAGCCATGCCGTCGAGCGCCTCCTCTTCAGTCAAGCCTGTCAGCGCAGCGTCGGAACCGGGCGGCGTTCAGGCACGCGGAGCGGGATCCGCAGCGCCTCCAGAGCCGCTTCGAGATTCTCGGTCCACGCCGCGAGCGACTTCAATTCCAGCTGCATGAGCGGCACCTCCGGATGCGGCCGAGCCGCCGTGAACCCCATCCGGACCAAGAAGTCCACGCCGACGACCGGCGACGTCGCGTAGTCGACGGAGCCCGCGGCTCCATAGGCCTGCACCACGCGCTCCCCGCGCTGCACCAAGTCGCGCAGCGCCGCTTGGAACAGCACCTTGCCGAGGCCGCGCTGGCGGGCCTCGGGGACGATGTGCATGCAGCAGACGAGCACCGCGCCCGGATCGGGCGGGCCCGCCGGCATGTTCTGCGCCTGCGGCACCGCGCTCGCGGGGGCGTACTTCACGAAGCCGAGCGGCACCCCGTCGTCGACGACGATGCGGCCGCAGCTTCCCCAACGCTCCTCGACGGCGCGCATCCACGAACGGGCTCGCTCGCCGTCGCAGGCCGCGCCGCACGCAAGCGGCAGCGGCTCGGGGCTTTCCCAGAACGCGCAGGCCGCGCAAGGCCCCGGCATGAGCTCCGTGACGCTCGCATCCAACGCGCGGAACCGTCTTGCCATCTCAGTCCTGCTCGTCCTCCCGCATCGCCTCGGACACGGCCTTCTTCACTGCGTCGAGCATCCGCCGGCCTTTCCCGTGCTTCATCGAGCGAGCGACGCCGGCCGCAGCGGACATGCCCGCATCATACGCCCGCTTCGCCGCGACGGCACCCTTCTCCTTGAGCACCGTCACGCCGGCAGCGGCGGCCTTCGCGGCCCCGCCTTCCGCGCGAAGGTCCGAGTACTCGCAGCCCAAGCGGACGGCGCCGTCCCGGTACCCGGTCACTACTGCTGCGGGCGCCGTGAGCTTCCCGACCGCAGCGTCGCCGAGGACGCCCGTGCTGATCTGGACAGACTCCACGGCGCCCGTGCTCCACTCGAACACGACGTCGGACACGCTGCCGAAGACGCTCCCGGACGCTCCCGCGACGGGCATGCCGCGCCACTGCACCGTCTCGTCCCACGAACAGCCGATTACGCGCTCCGAGGAAGCGAGGCTCGGGAGCCGGCGTCCGGCGAACGCCACGGTTCCGGAGCCAGGCCGGCACATCGCGAGCGGCACGTACCGTTCCTGGCGCTGGATCACGCCGCCGATGCGCGGAAGACGCACCGAGAACCCCACGACACGGGGTTCGACCGGATGGAACAGCACCTCGGCGATGGTCCCGAGGTGCCGGCCGTCCGCTCCGGCCAGCGGCACGTCAGCCAGCGAGCTCGCCCGCAACTGTCAGCACCTCCTCGCGGAAAGGCCGGCCGCGGATGCGACCGGCCTCGCGCGCTCGACGAGGGCGCAACGGCGTCAGCTCAGAGCTGGAGCGTCCTCGCCTGGGGCCTCCGGCGCGCCCGGGGCCTCGGCGGCCTTCTCGGCCACCAGGTCCAGCAGCTCCTCCGCCTTGGCCTCAGCGGTCTCGACGCCCGACTTCACCGCGTGCCCGACCTTGTGCACGGTCTCCTTCGCCGACGGGACGACCTCGACGACCTTCTCCTTGGCCTCCTTCGAGACCGTCTCGACCTGCTCGCGCAGACGCGAGCGCGCGGCCTCGAGGCGCTCCTTCAGCTCCTCGCTCGTCTCGGTCGCCTTCTCCTTGCTGGCGGTGTAGACCTCGGTCGCCTTCTCCTTGCCGGCCTCGTACAGCTCAAGCCCCTCGCCCCAGTACTCCTTGGCCTTCTCGGCGATGAACTCCCTGTTCTCCTTGCCTGACTTGGGAGCGAACAGCAGTCCGAGCACCGCACCGACGATCCCGCCGAGCAGGAACGCGCCGAGGATGCTTTCACCTCTGCGGTAGTCGTACATCGTGGCCACCTCCGGGAGCCGTAGGACTCGCACACAGAACCGTACAGGGACTATACCCATCACTCTACCGCATCGAGCGCCATCCGGACGAGGCGTTCAACCAAGTCCTGGAATCCGATGCCGACGGCTTCGGCAGCCATCGGCAGCAGCGACGTCTCGGTCATACCGGGCGAGGTGTTGCACTCCAGCACGTACGGGTCGCCATCGACGTCGACGACCATGTCGACCCTGCTCACGTGCCGGCAGCCCAGCAGCTCGTGGACCGAGCGCGCGAGGCCCTGCACCGCACGGAGCACGTCGTCTGGAAGCCGTGCGGGCACGTAGTAGTCCGTCTCGCCGGGCGTGTACATCGCCGAGAAGTCGAACACGCCGCTTTTCGGCGCCATTTCCACCGGCGGCAGCACCTCGGGGCCGTCCGGCCCGTCGAGCACGGACACGGCGATCTCCGTGCCCTCGATCCACCGCTCCACCAGCACCGTCTCGCCGTACGGGAGCGCATCGAGCAGCGCCGAGGGGAGCCGGTCCGCGTCGTCCACCTTCGACAGCCCAAGCGCTGAGCCCTGTCCCGACGGCTTCACGACGAGCGGGAAGCCGCCCAGCGCATCCGGGACCAGGTCGAGCGCGGTCGCCGCGCCCATGTGTTTGAACGCGGCTGCCGTGAACGCGACCCACGGCGGTGTCGGGATGCCGGCCTTGACGAACAGCCGCTTGGAGAGCGCCTTGTCCCAGGCGAGCGCCGAGGCGGCCACGCCAGGGCCGGTGTAGGGGATGCCGAGGAACTCCAGCAGCCCCTGGACTGCGCCGTCCTCCCCGTCTTTGCCGTGCAGCGCCACGTAGACCGCATCAGGCTTCTCGCGCCTGAGCGTCGGGACCAGCTCCGGCGTCACGTCGAGCGGCACCACCCGATACCCGCGCTCCGCGAGCGCCTCGCTCACGCGCCGGCCGCTCCGCAGCGACACCTCGCGCTCGAGCGAGCGGCCGCCCATCAGCACCGCGACTTTCTCCTTCATCGCGCCTTCCCTCTCACACCGCCAGCCCGGCGTCCGCGAACGCGCGGTACAGCTCGAGCCGGTCCTCGAACACCTCGGCCAGCCTCCGGACGCCCTCTTCGATCTGCTCGGGCTCCGCGAAGCAGAACGCGAGCCGCATGCAGTTCCGGCCGCGCCCGTCCGGATAGAACGCGTCCCCCGGCACGTACGCGACGCCCCGCTCCACCGCTTCGGCCAGAAGCGGCTTGGTGTCGATGAAGGCCGGCAGCTCCACCCACACGAAGAAGCCGCCTTGCGGCCGCGTGTAGCGCACCTCCGGGGGCAGATGCTCAGCCAGGGCTGCGAGCATCGCGTCGCGGCGCTCCGCATACGCCTGCGTGAGGTCCTTGAGCACACGCCGCCACCGCGTTCCTGTGAAGTACCGCTCCGCGACCGCCTGCGAGAACTCGCTTCCGCACAGGTCGGCGGCCTGTTTGACGAGCAGCACCTTCTGCAGGATGGGCCGCGGCGCGCACACCCAGCCGAGACGGAGGCCCGGCGCGAAGATCTTCGAGAGCGTGCCGAGGTAGATGACGTCGTCGTCGAGCGCCTTGAGCGGCTTGCAGTGCCCGCCCTCGAACCGGAGGCGCCCGTACGGGTCGTCCTCGACGATGGGCACCTCGTACTGTCGAGCGAGCTCGACGAGGCGCCGCCGCCGCTCCGGGGAAAGCGTCACGCCCGCCGGATTCTGGAAGTTCGGGATGGTGTAGATGAACTTCGCGCCACGCAGCCCCAAGCGTTCGAGCTCGGCCTCCAGCAGGTCGACGCGCATGCCGTCGTCGTCCATCGGGATGCACACGATGCGCGGCCGGTAGGCTGAGAACGCTTGGAGCGCGCCGAGGTAGGTCGGCCCTTCCGTGATCACGACGTCGCCCGGATCGAGGAACGCCTTTCCGACGAGGTCGAGCGCCTGCTGGGCCCCGGCCGTGACGACCACGTCGTCCGGCTTGGCGCGGATGCCGGATTCGGCCATCAGCTCCACGAAGATGCGTCTGAGCCCGGGCCGGCCCTCCGAAGACCCGTACTGCAAGGCAGTCGCGGCGCTCTCCCGCAGCGCTTCACGCGCGGCCCGTGCGACCGCCTCCGCCGGCACCTTGGTGACATCCGGCATCCCGCCGGCGAACGAGATGACGTCCGGACGGGTCGCTGCGCCGAACAGGTCGCGCACAGCAGACGAGCGCACCGACGCCATCCGCTCGGCGTACGCCCAGTCCCACCTGTCGAACACCACTCGCGCGGTACCCATCGCTCGCTCCTGACTGTCCGCCACATCCGCCCAGAAACGGCAACGACGACCCTCTCGACAGGGCGAGGGTCGTCGCGGTACCACCTGTCTTCGCCCGGCGCTCGCACATCCGCCGGGCCTCGGCATCCGGGGTAACGGCCCGGACCGCCCACTTCCGGCGCCTCCCGGGAGACGCCCTGGCGGGGGACCTGCGGAGGGGTGGCTGGGCTGATGGCGCCCTCTTCCCTCACGTCCACGCATATCGGGGGCACGAAGCCCGCTTGGTGCGCGTAACCTTACCGCGCTGACACACGAAGGTCAATCGGCGCTAGGAGGCCGCGAGCTTGCGAAGCGACCTGAGGCGAGCGGTCTCAGTGGCCACGTCGGGGGCTTCTGCGGCGCCGAGCAGGTGTTGCATCACCTGGTCCGCGAGCTTGATCGAGCCGAGGCAGACGAGGTCGTCGTCGTACTCGACCGAGACGCGGAACACGCCGCGCCCATCACGCCGGAAGTCCCACCGCGTCTGGCCCCGCAGCGTCCGGGGGGAGCCCGCAAGCGCCATGATCTCCATGACGACGTGCTCGAACAGGTGCGGGATCTCCGTGTCGGCGAGCTCTTCCGCGAACGGGCGGCCGGCCGGGTTGTCGCACAGGTGCTTCTCGAGCGTCGGCAGGATCTCCAGCACGCGCTCGGCGAGCCCCGGGACACTCGAAGTGCGCATCATCTGCGCTCCGTCGACGCCGACGACGACGTCGACGCGGTCGGGACAGACGGTGACTGCGTGGACCTTCATCTCCCCCTCCAAGCAATGCTCAGCCGCGGCACGCCCTCGTGCCCGCGTAGTACGCCGCCCCGATGGCGACTGCAATCGCCAGCGCTGCGACGACGGCGATCTTCGCCGCGTCCTGCTGCGCCACCCTGCGCGCCTCAGCGCGAGCCATGTCCTCGATCCGTCGCGCCTTGGCCTTGATGTCGTCGACCGTGATGCTCCGCTCCTGGCTGCTCATCGCTGCATCGTCCTCGCCTTCACGACCACGAACACGGCCGCCGCCACGAGATAGAGGGCGCCGATGAGAGCGAGCGCCCCAGGGTACGTCAGCCGGTCGGCGAGCGCGATGAACGCCGCGACGCCGATCAGCGCCAGGCCGAATGCGGCGAGGCAGGCCGCCGCGAACGCGGACGCGAGCGTGAGACCGAGCCGTTGGACCGGCGCGACGACTTTGTCGCGGACCACGGCCTCCGCCTCTTGCCGCAGCCAGTCGACGAGGGTCTGCAGCAGGTCGGCGATCGCATCGATGATGCGCGCGGCATCCCCGCCATCAGAACGCCGTGCTTCGTCGGTGCCGTCAGGCATGAGCGCCTCCGTTCGGTGACCGTTACGGTTGATACCCGAACCGGAGGCGCTCCTCTGCTGTTACCTGACGATCCTCCAACGGACGGTGCCGACGCCCGAGAAGCCGAGTGCTTTCGCGGTGCCCGGGCCGAGGTCGAAGGTGCGTCCGCGCACGTACGGCCCGCGGTCCATGACCACCGCCACGACGCGGCGGCCCTTGTACTCGATCTCGACCTTCGTGCCGAACGGCAAGGTGCGATGAGCCACCACCATGCTGGTCGGCGTGAGCTTGCCGCCTCCGGCCATCGTGTGGCCGTAGAAGCCAGGGCCGTACCACGAGACGCGCGCCGTGCGCCATCCGCCCGTCGAAGTCCTCGCAGGAGCCTTCGCGGCCTTCCGCGCAGGCCGCGGCTTCTTGGCCTTGGCAACGGGAGTGGCGGACTTGAGCGCAACGGCGGTCAGAGCAGGGGCTGTAGAAGGGCCGGCGGTCTCGACCGGGTCCATCTTCCCGTCGAGCATCGCGTCGGCATCGGTTCCAGCCACCGGGGAGAGCAAGCCGACCTCGTCGGCCGGCGAGGCGGCGGCGGACGCAAGGCTGCCGCCAGCGACGACGAGCGCGATCGCCAACGAGATGGCGCTCAACACGCCCGTCATGGGGTGAGACGAACTTCGTACCTTCACGCAGAACCTCCGGGTCCGGCTGCAGGACAGGCGGCTCACCGGGCGTGGACATACCACTGGGGTGGAAGACGAGGGGGAGAAAGGGGGATAGCTGCCTCGTACCCGGCCGCTGGATCGGCGCGCTCGCCGCCGTGGCCACACAAGCATCAGCTATGCTGTTCGGTGTGGACCTGATCCGTTCGAGCCTGGCCGCGCGGGCTCCCGTCGAGCCTGACGCGACCGCTCGGTTCTCGCTACCTGACGCCTGAACGCTGGTCCATGCGGCCGGCGGTCGATCCGGCGCGCACGCTCGGGCGTCCCTTCACGCACAACGGCGGCTGAGTATACCACATCGTTCGCGCAGAACCAAACTGGCGGCATGGCCGAGGTGACACGCCGGCTACCTCGCAGCAGTCGCCTCCGCAGACGCCGCAAGCGAGGACAGCACGCGTCCGAGCTCCTCGATGTATCGCCCGTACGCGGCCCAGTCTCCGGCCTTCTGGGCCTCGAGAGCCGCTTCGTACAGCTCGGCCGCGCGCGCGACGCTGGCGCTCGCGCCGTCCGCGCCGTCCTCTGCAGGGGCGCCCTTGCCGAACACTGCGGCAAGCGTGCTCGGCAAGTCGGCCTGCATCGCCACCGCGTCCCCATACGCGACGATGACGCGCGTCAACTGGGGCATCGCGGTCTGCTCCGCCTGCAGGTACAGCGGCTGTATGTACACGATCGAGTCCCTGATGGGAATCACGAGCATGTTCCCGAACAGGACGCCGCTGCCGCGCTGGTTCCACAGCGTGAGCTGTTGCGATATCGCCGGATCCTGGTTGATGCGGGCGCTGATCTGGTCGGGGCCGAGCACGAGCTTCTGCTTCGGGAAGGTGTAGACGATCCGCCTGCCGTAGCTCTCCGCGTCCGAAGAGGCCGCCATCCAGCCGATCATGTTGTCCTTGTTCCGCGGCGTGAACGGAAGCATCATCATGAAATCCGTCTTGGGCTCCTGCGGAAGCCGCAGCAGCACGTAGAAGGGTTCCATCGGCCGGCCGGCACGCTCGCCTGGCAGCGCCCACTGGTCTTCCTTGTTGTAGAAGACCCTCGGGTCTTGCATGTGGTAGGTCTTGTACGCCTCGGCCTGGATGCGGAACAGCCCTTCCGGATACCGCAGGTGCGCGCGGACGCCCGCCGGCATCGCCTCGCCGTCCTTCACGAGCCCGGGGAAGATGCGCCGCCAGGCGGCCAGCACCGGGTCGCGCCCGTCCATCGCATACAGCGTCGTCGTGCCGTCGTATGCGTCGACCGTGACCTTGACGGAGTTGCGCACGTAGTTCACGCCGCCGATGCGCTGCGAATAGGGATACCGGTCAGACACGGTGTAGCAGTCGATGATCCACACCAGCCGACCGTCGACGATGACAGGGTATGGGTCGTCGTCCACCTCCAGCCACGGAGCGAGCTCGTTCACGCGGTCTCGGATCGAACGCCGGAACAGCACCTTGCTGTCAGACCGGATGTACTGCGACAGCAAGAACTGCGGCGAGGAGAACCGCACGGCGAACGCCAGGCGGCGCAGCGCGCCGCCGACCTCCACGCCAGCCGCGCCCGAGTATCGCGTCCCGGCGTTCTGGTCACCGACCGGGTAATCGAACTCCTCGATCTCCGTGTCGGCGACGACGTAGTCTCTCGTGAGCTCGCCGAAGTACACGGCGGGCTGCTCGATCTTCAGGTCGGTGCTGGACGCGGGCGGGATGTCCTTCACGATGAACTGCGGCAGCCCCTGGCCGCTCGCCTCGTTCACGGGACTCACGACGACGCCGTACCCGTGCGTGTACACGAGGTGCTGATTGACCCACGTCTTCGCCTGCTCGGCGAGGCGGCTGGTGTCCAGCTCCCGCACAGAGATGAGCACCTGCCTGAGCTTGCCGTCGATCGTGTACCGGTCCACGTCGACGTCCGCGAAGTCGTAGTACGGCCTGATGCCTTGCAGCTGCTGGTAGGACTGCCGAACGATGCCCGGATCCCACAGGCGCACGTTGCTGAGCGTGTCGGCGTTCGCCGCGACGTCGGTCGCAGTGAGGCTCTCCGCGGCAGGGAACGCCCGCACCTCGATCTCGTCGAGCCCGAAGGCCTTGCGCGTCATCGCGATGTTGCGCTTGATGTACGGCTCTTCCGCCGCAATCTCGTTGGGCGCGACCCGGAACTGCTGAACGAGCGCCGGATACACGCCGCCGACAAGCACCGATGCGCCGATCCACACCCCAAGGGCCAGGGCCGGCAGCCGCCAGCCTCGGAACCGGATGTTCACAATCAGCGCCAGCCCGCACGCAATCGCGATGACGATGAGGGCCTGGTACGCAGGGATCTGGGCGTGCACGTCGGTGTAGGACGCGCCCACCACTTGTCCTCTGGGGGAGTAGTTCAGCTCGAAGATGTCGAGCCAGTACTTGAACGCCTGGACCACGATCATCAGGCCACCGAGGACCGACAGGTGGGCCTTGACGTGCGGATCGAACCCTTTGAGGCGAGCCCACGGGCGAAGAGCGCCGGTCGCGAGGTGTGCGACCCCGGTCAGCACGAGCACGACGAACAGCAACCCGAGCAGCCAGTCCGCCACCATCCTGAGCGCAGGCATCGTGAAGAAGAAGAAGGACAGGTCGCGGCCGAACTGCGGGTCCGTCTCGCCGAACGGCACAGCCGCCATCGCCAAGCGAAGCGTCGCCCAGCGATCGGAGACGCCGCCGGCAAGCATGAGCCCGACGACCGCGGCGGCGGCGACGGCGCCGAGACCCGCAAACCGCTCCGTGCGGCGCACGAAGTCTTCCAACGTCGCTTCGAGCCGGTATGTCGCTTCGTCGGTGGCTCGAAGGACAGCCCGCGGCTTGAACCTCCAGGCGACCCGGACGTTCACGTAGACGACGAGCGCAGCCACGAGGAACGCCGCTCCGAAGACCGCCCACTTGGAGACGAGCCGCGTCCAGAACACCGCCTCCTGGCCGAGGTCCTGGTACCAGAGCAGGTCGGTGTAGAACCGCGCCACCGCGCCCGCTGCCCCTGACGCCAGCACGAACGCAGCCCCGACCCACAGCGCGCGCCTGACCGCCGATCCGCCCTTCTGCACCGTTGCCATCAGCCCTCCTCAAGGATGCGTCTGGCAACAAGGCTGGAGTCGTCCAGGTCGACGCACTGCTCGATGACGCGACCCATCGCCTCCGCGCTGTCACTCAGGTCGACTTCGAAACCGTCGACGACCGCTCCGCTCTCATCCGCCACGATGCGCACGCGCGGCAGCTGCGCCTCGCTCGCTGGCGGCGCGACCACCACCGCAATCTCGCCGGTGTTCAGACGCACTACCGAGCCTGGCGGGTACAGGCCGAGCATCGCGACGAACAGGCGCACGAGGTCGGGGTCGAGCGCCGACCCCGCATTGCGCGCCAACACGGCGACCGCCTCGTCGCGGCGGCGGGCGGCGCTGTAGGCCCGACGAGACGTCATGGCGTCATACGCATCGGCGACGGCGACGATGCGGCTCGAGATGTGCTGGCGGGAAACGCCACGAAGCGCCGGATACCCGGCCAGATCGTATCTGAGGTGGTGCTCGAGCACCATGATCGCGGCAGCCTTGTCCAGCCCCGGCGTCAGCATGATGTTCTCGGCGCCGTAAATCGGATGATGCCGGATGATGGCCCACTCCTCGGTGGTCAAGGGCGTGGTCTTGTTGAGCACCTCAAGCGGCACCATCATCTTGCCGATGTCGTGCAGCAAGGCGCCTGTGCCGAGCGTGGACAGGAACCGGGCATCGTTCGACACCGAGGAGCCGAGCGCGATCGAAAGGATCGCGACGTTCACCGAGTGGTAGAAGGTGTACTCGTCGAACCGCTTGAGGCTCGCAAGCTCCAGCATGGCGAAGCGGTTCTCCAGGACCGACGCCACGAGGCTCCGCACGACACCCCGCACGTGCTTTGCATCGATCACGCGGTTGTTTCGCAGGATGCGGTCGATCTCGCGGATCAGGTCGAGCGCGTCAGTGTAGACGGCGCGCGCGTTCGCGCGCCCCGCGGCCGCTGGGGATTCTCGTCGCACGGCCACCGCGCGGATATCGACGTGCTCGACGCTCCGCTGGCGCACGATCTCCGCGACGCCCCCCTGCGCAGCAATCGCGGACGGGTCCTGCGCGATAACGTCCGCCAAGACGAGGACCTCTTCCAGGGTCGTGCCGCGCTTGAGGATGATGCTTCCCGCGCCGATCGCCGTCAGGTCCCGCACGAGCTGATCGAACAGCACGCTTTCTTCGAGCAGGACCTGCTCCCCGAGCAGGACCTGGTCCTCGAAGAACACGAGCGGCAGATCGACCCCCTCCTCGTGATAACGCTCTGCTTCGCGGAGAAAATCTGCCGCAGCCTGGGACACTGCCGGGTGCCCCGACGGATAGAGCTGTCGCGCACGCCGCAGCGCGTGCAGCCGCGCGAGCACGTCTCGCGCCCGCGCAAGCTGGCGGGCGGAGAACACGGGCGTCGCCGAAGCGGCGCCTTCGGCGACCTCATCAGACGACGGCCGGATCCCGAGAACGCCCATGGCCTCGCGGACGCTCTCGGCCTCGGCGACACCCTCGTCAGACGGGGGCGCCTCGACCCCGTCTGACAACGTTCCGGCGCCGGACGGCTCCTCGACCTGATCCGCAAAGCCTGGTGTCTGCTCGTCTGTCATCGCTCACCACCCGCCGACGCCGTCCGGATCTGTCGGATCGCAGCCTCCGCAGCCGCCGCGACTTCGCGATTGCGCTGGCCCCTCAGCAGCCCTCCTCGCCTGCTCGCGATCTGTTCGAGCGCCGGGAGGGCCTCTTGAGCCCCAAGCCTCGCCAGCGCCTCGATCGCCTCGACGCGCGGAGCGACCTCGCGGCTGCCTGGCCCTGCGCCGCGCGCAACCTCGACGAGCGCAGGAACGGCACCTCTCACGCCGAGCGTGCCCAGGAACCGCGCGACGAGCGCGACGTTCTGATCGTCCTCGTCCTCCAGCGCAGCGACGAGCAGCTCGGCCGCATACCGGTCCCGTATGGCGGCGAGCGCGCGCACGGTCTCGCGACGGACGCGTGCATCGTGATGGCGGATCGTGCGGGCGAGGTACGGCAGCGCTGCGGGGTCGCGGGTCGATCCCAAGATAGCCACGACGTTGCGAACGAAGAACCAACGGCCGTCCTCGACGTGCTTGCCGAGCTCTTCGATGTGCGACGACGCGATCGAAGAAATCAGGTCGACCAGCGACTTGCGGGCAGCCATGTCCTGCTCGGATGCGAGCAACTCGAGCAGCGGGTCGATGCTGATCTCGCCGAGCATGCGCACGAGCCTGACGCACGCTGTGTGCTGCGGGCTGCCGGGCTCGGCCAGCCGGGCAGCCGCGCACAGGCGTTCGAGCCGCGAGGAGTCGGCGACGCCTCCCAGCGCCGCCCTGACGCGGGCCCGAAGCTCCTCCGGGATTCCGCCGTCGTCCTTCACCGCGAGCAACGAGACCACGGCCTCCGCAACGGCTTCGTGCTCGCCCCGGTCGAGGAGCACCGGCAAGCCGTCCTCGACGAGCGCCAGAAGCGACGCGAAGTTCGGGGGCCGACGCTCAAGCACGAGCAGCCGCACGAGCGTCTTGAACACCTCGGCGTCTGAGAATCCCTGAGCGACTTCTTTCCGGAGGCGCTCGACGGCCTCGTCGACGACCCGCCCTTCCTGCGTTGCCGCCATGTCCACCAGCCGCAGCGCTTCCGAGATGTCTTGCGGGGGCGCCGCAGCGCCGCGCTTCGCCGGCTCGATCCGCTCCGGCAACGCTCTAGCGACGATCCCCCGTGCGACCGGCTCCGGCACGCCGGCTTCCGCCAGCGCCCTGCTAGCGGCTTCCGCCACGTCCTGCCGCGAATGGATGCCGATCAGCGCGAGGTTGTGGAGGGCTCGCGCCAGGCCCTCCTTGGAGGCTTCGTCGTCAGTGACCTCCGAAACCAGCGCCGCGCACAGGTCGTCGAGCGCCACTTGGGACAGGAGCTGCGCGACGGAGTCGTCGATCCGCGCCCTCGGCAGCAGATGCTCGGCGATGAGACGGGCCCTCGTCTCGCCGTCGAGGGCCATCACGGCTTCCGCCGCGGAACGGCTGAGCTGCTCCTGCTCCTCGTCCAGCTCGGCCGCGACCACGCGGGTCATCGAGAAGATCCTGTCTGCGAGGCGGGCGACGGGGTCCGCGGACGCCATGGCTGCGACGTGCTCAAGGTATCTACCGACGAGCTTCGGCTCGAGCAGGAATCTGACGAGGATGCGCTGGTCGCGGTCTTCGATGTCTCTGACCGATTCCAGTAGTTGGTCGATGTCGTCGGGCTCGGGCGGCCACAGCCCGTCTTCGGCGGCGCGCTCCTCCGCGATCGCGGCGTCGGAGGGCTCGTCGGCGTCGACGATCTTGGTCTCCATCTCGCCCACGGTGATCTGGTGGACGTCGTGGTGCCAGAGCCACGCGGAGAAGCCGCCGTGCTCAGCGACGCTGGCGGGCTCCTCGGACAACCCTTTCAGGAACGCGACGACCTCTTCAGGCGTGACTCCTGCGTGGAACCTGACGTCGCCCAACCCGTGACGGAACGCTTCGCGCGCGAAGGCGACGTAGGCCGACTGGCCAGGCATCGCCTGCAGGCCCTCGAAGAACAGGCCGTCCATGCTGATGACCATCCGGACCTCCGGGGTCCTGCGCAGAAGCGTCTTGAGCTTCTCGACGGCAAGCACGGCGTTGTCTCGTGGGATGCTGCTCGAAGGCGGGTACAGGCGCACCGCCTTGTACGTCACGACCAGCTGCTTCACGAATGCTTCAACGTCGCCCGGAGCCCGCTTCGGAACGTCGCGACCTGCCACTTCCCCGCCTCTCGTCGCTAGGCTTCGGCCCGCCCTCTGATTATGCCCTGTCTGCCCCCCGGGTGCTATCATGCCCCGCATGGGTCCCGACTCCGCTCCGCTCAGCCTCGTGCTGGCTTCTGCATCCCCGCGGCGGCAGCGGCTCATCGCGTGGCTCGGACTGCCGGTCGAGGCGCTGCCCGTCGACGTCGACGAGCCGCTCGATGCTCCGCTGCCGCCCGATGCCATCGCCGTGGATCTGGCGGAGTCGAAGGCGCTCGCCGCCAGCGCGATCGAGCCGGAGGCCGTCTGCCTGGGGTTCGACACCATCGTGGTGCTCGACGGACGGCCGCTCGGCAAGCCTGGCTCGGACGACGAGGCCCGTCAGATGCTCGATTCGCTCTCGGGCAGGCATCACTTCGTGGTGACAGGCGCCGCCATCGCCGTAGGGGGCCGCGTGATCCAGTCGTTCGCCGTCCAGACCGACGTCGAGATGCGCACGCTCCACGCGGACGAGGTCGACCGGTGGCTGGCGCGTGGAGAACACCTCGGTTGCGCGGGCGCGTACAACATCGAGCACCACCTCGCGCGCGTGACCGAAGACGAGTGCTTCCAGAACGTCGCCGGGCTGCCGTTGTGCCACCTGTACCGGGAGCTCGCTCGCCTTGACTCCGCCCCGCTTCACGGACTGACCGCGCCGGTCGAGCAGTGCGACCGGGCGCTCGGCCGCCGATGCCGGCTCGGGCCGCGCGTGTGCGGCCTCACTCCCTGACCGCCACGACGATCACGCTCTCGTCCTCGTCGGGGCGGAACGCGCTGAAGTCGTGGGCGCCGTAGAGCTCGACCTCGCCGAACCCCGCTGCCTCGAGTTCGCGGACGAGCACGTCGTGGGGGAGCGCCGTGTGCGCCGACCTGCGGCACGACAGCCGCCACCCGCCGCTCGGATCCGCCTCGAGCGACCTTGGCCACGCCTCGGCATCCAGGCCCGCGCGCACGCTCGCATCCCGCACGAGCGTGACGAAGTCGAACAGGATGCGCTCGCCGCGTTCGTCCGGATCCATCAACCGCAAGAAGTACGCGTCGCCCTCGTCGGTCTCGCGGAACACCGGCGGGACGGTCCGGGCCTTCTTGGCGAGGATCCGGTGGTGGTTGAGCAGGTGGAGCACCAGCAGACCGCCTGGCGGAACCGAGCGATGGAAGTCGGCAAGGGCCCGCCGAAGCCCCTCGATCCCCTCCACGTGCGGAAGCGCGTTGCCGGTGCAGGTCACTGCGTCGACAGGCGCCGGAAGCAACGACGACACCTCGCCGAACGCTCCCTGCACGATGCGGACGTCCGCCCCGAAGCGCTCCGCGTTGGCGCGCGCCTGCTCGAGCATCTCCTCCGACGGGTCGATCGCCCAGACCTCGAGGCCCCACGAATCGAACAGGATGGCGTGCCTGCCGCTTCCCGCGCCGACGTCGGCGACGGAACGCACGCCGTGCCGCTTGAACAGAGCGCGGAAGAACGGGCCTTCCCGCGCAAGCCGCTTCTCCCAATCGACGAGCACGTCGTAGTCCGTGGAACGCCTGGCGTGTGCCATCAGGACGCCCCTTCGTCCAGCCTGAATGCGCGGACCGCATTGGCCCGCAGCACCGCATCACGCTCTCGCTCGCCGAGACCGAGTTCTTCCAGGATCCTGCGCTGCTGGTACGCGATCCACGACCGGTACGGGGCGGTCGTGTTGGAGTCGGTGCCGAACAGGATGCGCTCCGGGCCCAGCGCGAGCAGCGCACGCTCGAACACCTGGGCGAGCGAGTATCCGTGCGAGTCGTAGTCGATCCAGTTGTTGGTGCCGGACGAGTCGACGCACACGTTGTCGCACTGGTACGCGAGCCGCAGCACTTCGCTGAAGTAACCGGCTCCGAAGTGCGCGATCACGAACGTGATCTCCGGGAAGTCCCGCGCGACCGGCGAGAGGTCGGTCGGGTCGGCGTAGCGAAGGTCGCCGGTCGGGCCGATCGTGACGCCGTAGTGCACCGTGATCGGGCAGCCGAGCTCAGCGGCCTTCTCGAAGAAGGGCCTGCACGCCGGATCCGAAAGGCGGAAGTGGCGGTTCACCGGCAGCAGCTTCACGCCGCAGAACCCGGCGGCGATCTCGCGCTCGAGGAGCTGCGGCGCCTCGCGGCACCGCGGGTCGAGGGTGCAGGACGCATACAGGCGGCCGCGGCCCGCCTGGACGAAGCGCCGCATGTACTCCGAGTCCTCGAAGACGGACATCACCACGGCTTTGGCGACGCCCGCCTCGTCGAGCCGCGCCGCATACCACACGGCCATGTCCTCCGGCTCAAGATCGGGGATCGGCTCGTTCCTCCGGCCGAGCCGGCCCGTCTCGAGCGCGCGGGCGAGCATCGGCGGCAGCACCCGTCCACGCCGCACCTGCTCCTCGAGCAGGCCCTTCGCGAACAGGTGGACGTGCGCGTCGACGACCTCGCCAGGCGAGGTCGCACGATGCCGCCAGGGCGCTTCCGGGCTCATGCGCTCCCGCCGGCCCCGGTCCCGTCCGCCGGCTCCTCCGGAACGACCAGCGCCATCACCACGTACGCGATCACCGCCGTGCCGGTGTCGCCGAGCACGGCGAACGCGAGGTACGCGAGCCGGAGCAGCACGGGATCCACCGAGAAGTACCGGGCGAGCCCGCCGAGCACGCCGGCGACCCACCGGTCGCTGCGCGTCCGCTTGAGAGGCGTTCCTGCTGGCGGCACGTGCGGCCTGTCGCCGCGCGACGCGGCGATCACGACCAGCACGCCCATCACGATGAGCGCAAGGCCGCTCCGGGCCGCCCACACGGTCCGCCACCAGGCCCAAAGCGCCTGCGGCAGCAGGCCGGTCTTCTCGGCCAGCGTCCACACCCCGAACGCCGCGATCAGCGCCCCGATGATCACGAGCGCGTCTTGTCTCGACCGGTGTCCGCTGTCCATCACAGCACCTCGTTTCTCAGTACAGCTCGATCCGCAGGGTGCTCACGCCCGCCTGCACCGTGACCTCGTAACGGTCCGGGGCGTCTCCCGCGCCGTGCGAGAACGTCCGCGTGCCGGCGACGCTGCCGAGGTCGTCGATGCCCTCGGCCTCCACCGAGGCGAGCGCGCCTTGGACGCTGATCCGGAACGCGCTGTCCCGAGGGAACCGCAAGACCGTCGACGAGAGCCCCGCTTCGACCTCGACCGGCACCACCCCATCGGGTGAACCGAACGTCACCTGGCTGTCAGACACCCCGCTCTCGATGCGCGCCCGGGACAGCCTGACGTCGCTCAGGTCCGCCACAAGCTCGGCCGCGCCGGCCTTTATGGTCAGGTCCCACGGGACGCGCGAGCTCAGCTCGACGTCGAGCTCGGTGAAGGCGGCGCGGCTCGTCCACGGCCAGGGATGCGAGCCCAGAGACACGTCGACCCGGGCGACGACGCCGTCGCCTTCGTCCTCGAACCTCGGCGTGAACGGCGCCGCGCCTCGGGTGCGGACGAGGGCGTCGCCCCCGCTCACGGACACCGTGCCGACTCCGCCCCGTATCGTCGCCGCGCCCCTGCGCACCGGCCTTTGCGCGGGCTCGTCGAACTCGGTCGTCTCCCAGCGCGCTGACATCGTGTCGCGCCGCGCCTGCAGCACCGCAGTGCCGCCCGTCACCGACGCCGCGACCGCGTATGCGAAGCCCCCGAGCACGAGCAGGCTCGCGAGGACGCGGATCCATTCTCGGCGGAGCCCCTTGCCGACGAGGTCGATGCCGACCGCGACGATCAGGAGCGGCCACAGCGCGAAGAAGCTCAACCACACGCGCCAGGACAGAGCGTCCAACGTGGTCGCCAACAGAACGCCGCCGACCGCGACGACGGTAAGCCCTTCGATGACCCGCCTCGCGCGCATCATGACCGCACCGCCCTGACGATCATACCGAGCCCATACAGGATGATGAACGCGGGCCACAGCCGCCAGACCGGCATGCCGAATACCTGGTCGGCCAGCAGCGCGATGCCGAGCACGACGAGGACGGCGCCGACCCACACGGTGCCTCGACGCGGGCGCGCTCCGTCGGCCTGTGCAGGTGCAGGCGGGGGTCCGGGCTGGCCGGCCTGCGGCTGCGGGGTCTCCTCTTGGCCGTCCGCGTGCGGTGCCTCCGCGCTTGCCTCGCCCGCGGCTTCACCCGCAGCGGACGGCATGATGGGCTCCGACGCGGCCTCGACCGGGGCCTCGACCGGGGCCTCCGGGACCACCGCCGCCATCACCAAGTAGGCGATCCCGGCCGCGCCGTTCGTGACGAACAGCAGCGCGACGGCCGCCAGCCGGACGAGCACGGGGTCCCACCCGAAGTGCTCCGCAAGGCCGCCGCACACCCCCGCGATCATCCGGTCGGACCGGCTACGGTACAGCTTCCCGGCCATCGCCACCCCCTCCCTGGCTCCCGGCGGAGCCGTCGTGTCCAGCCAGCGCGGCCGCGTCCACCCGGCCGGGCCTGCGCGAGGCCGTGATCCTCACCCGGGCGACGCGACGGCGGCGCATGGCTTCCACCCGCGCCACGAAGCCGTCGCCTTGGATGGTCTCTCCCGGAGCTGGTATGCGACCCAGCTCGGAGAGCACCCACCCTGCCACCGTGTCATACTCGTCCGATTCGGGCAAGCGGATCCCGAGCATCTCTCGCACGTCGGACACGGGAAGCTGGCCGTCGACGAGCCATTCGCCGTCCCGGACGGGCACCACGTAGCGCCGGTCCCGGTCGAACTCGTCGGCGATCTCGCCGACGATCTCCTCCACGATGTCCTCGATCGTCACGATCCCCGACGTCCCGCCGTACTCGTCCACGACCACTGCAAGGTGCGTGTGGGCAGACCGCATCTCAGAAAGCAGCGCGAGGATCGGCTTCGTCTCCGGCACGAACATGGCTGGGCGCGCCAAATCCCGGACGGTCCGGCTTGCGCCCCCCGACGCGAGCACCGGGATGAGGTCCTTGAGCAGCAAGACGCCCACGATGGAGTCCGGGTCGCCGCCGTGGACCGGCATGCGCGAGAACCCGGATGCCCGGAACGCCCGGACCGCTTCGTCGACGGTCGCCGAGGCGGGCACCATCTTCACGTCGACGCGCGGCACCATGACCTCCCGCGCGACCGTGTCGCCGAGGGCCAGTATCCCGTGGATCATCTTCTTCTCTTCGTCCAGCAGGGTGCCCTGCTCAGTGACGAGGAGCTTGATCTCCTCTTCCGTCACCCCTGGTCGCACGGCGCCTCTCGGCACGCCCATCGCAGACGCGACGACGTCAGTGCTCCTGGCCAAGAGCCATACGACCGGCGCCATGACCGTCTGCAGCACCGCGATAGGCCCGGCTGCCGCTTTCGCCACCGACTCCGCCCGGTGCAAGCCCACACGTTTCGGCGCCAGCTCGCCGAAGACCAGCGTGAGGTAGGAGACGGCGAGCGTCACGAGCAGCACGGCGAGCCCGCTCGCGATGCGCGCGACCCAGGCGGGCCCCATCTGACGCAACCATGCGGCGAGCGGCACCGCGAGCGTGGCGGTGGCGACGGCAGATGCGCCGAACCCGATGACCGTGATGCCTGCCTGGATGGCCGCCAAGAAGCGGGAGGGGTCTTCCGCCACCTTGAGCACCGCCGCCGCACGCGCAGAGCCCTGTTCCGCTTCCGCCTTCAGAGCCGACCTCCTCGCGCTCACCAGCGCGATCTCTGCGGCCGCGAACAGACCGTTCGCGGCGATGAGCGCCAGCACAAGGAGCGCTTGAGCGAGATAGCCGTCCATGCCGATAAGAGTACCGTAACGGCCTGCGCGGCTAACGAAGACCGCCTGAGGGCTGGACGGCCTGCACCGCCTAGCGCACAATGGCAGCGACTGGCAGCATGGAGCGTGGCGATGGCAGCGGCAGGGCTTCCGGCAACGATCGAGCACGCCGTCCGGGCGGTCTCCACGGCGCTCAAGACCGCTCGTCTCTATCCGCCCTCGTCCCCGATCCCGCAGCAGTCCGCGCATGCGGCCGCGATCGCGCTCGCGGACGCGTTCCGCGAGACGGGCGCACCCGTCTTGCCCTTCGTCGTGGCCCGGGACGGGCTCGCCCTTTCGGGAACCGACTCGCCGCTCGGCGGCCACGACGTGGCGGAGCTGCTCGCCGCTCACGGCATCGCAGAGATCTCGTTCACTCCAGAGGTCTCCGACGCGGACGTCAGCGCCTTCTTCGCGGCCGCGCTCCGGGACCCGGCGGCCATCCGGTCGGAAGGAGGGCTCGCTGCCGTCTTGGAAGCGAGCGGCGTGACAGGCGTCCGCGTCGCAGCAGCGGCGATCACGGTCTTGGACGCGAGCGCAGCGCCTGAAACGTCGCGGCACGACGACTTCCTCGCAGAAATGGCCCGTGACCCATCCGCCGTCACGGCGTGGCTGGAGTCGATGCGCGGCAAGGACCCCTCGGCGGTCGCTGAGGGGCTGGTCGCGCTCGCGCAGGCGGGCCAGGAGGGCCCGCAGGGGCTCGCCAGCACGCTCGCGCGCGTGTTCGAGTCGCTCTCGCAGGAGGCGAAAGACGCGCTGCTGTCGGCCTCCGTCAAAGACGAGGAGGCCCTCCGCGCGGTCGCGCCCGCGCTGGGAGCGATCGACGCCGGAGCGATCGCAGCCGCCCTCGCGAACGGCGCGCTGGGCGCGAACGCGCTTTCGCTGTCGAACGCGCTGGCGCGGCTTCCTCTCGGGCAGCGCCTCAGCGCCGTCCTGGCCGACGTCAAGTCCGAGCTCGCCGCCCGCGGCAAGCAGCCTGCGGAGCTGCAGCTGCTCGAGCACATGCTGGAGGTCCGGACCCGCAGCGAGCCAGAGCCAGCCCTGGCGGACCTCGAGACGGGATACCGCGACGCTGCGCGTGCGGCCGAGGCAGCACGGGCAGAGATCGATGCCGCCCGTCAAGAAGTTGCGCGCGGCACCCGCAGCTCGGTCGAGCACTCCGTCCGCCTGATGCTCGACCTGCTCCGCCAACAGACCGACTTCGCCGCGTACTGCAAGACGCTCGAAGCGCTCGCCACCACGGTCCCCGGCCTGATCGAGACGCGCCGCCTCGACCTCGCTCGCCACGTGCTCCAGGAGCTCTCTCGCCTGGAAAGCCGGGCGGACCTCCCGTGGCCGGAACTGTCGAGCCGCATCGGCGAAGCCATCGGCCGCGCCACGGGCCCCGGAGCGATGCAGGCGCTGCTGCACGCGGTCGTCGACGACGAGCGGGCCGTCCCCGAGGCGAAATCGATCCTGGCGCTGTCCCCCCAGAGCGCGTCCGCGGAGCTCGTCCGGGCGGCCATCGTCGCCCGCGATCCCGCAGCGCTGGCGGCCGCTCACCTCGTGCTCGGCCGCCGCATCGCAGACGTCGCGGCCGCGCTCGCGCCGTCCGCCCAGTGGTTCGAGGCCGGACAGATCGTCGCGTTGCTGCTGCAGTCCGAAGACGACCCGCGGGCGGCCTCGGCGATCGAGGCCCTGGCGTCACGCCCGGATGCGCAGACCCGGCAGGAAGTCGCGCGCAGCCTGGGGGCCTCCCGTTCGCCGGCCGCGCTGCGGAGGCTGGCTTCGCTGGCTCGCGATCCGGCGCCGGAGGTCCGCGCAAGCGCCATCCGGTCGCTCGGCAAGGCGACCGCGCCGGGCGCTGCCGGCGTGCTGTCGGCCTTGCTCGACGAGATCGACTGCGACGGCAAAGACTTCAGCACGTGCCGCGAGATCATCGCAGCGCTTGAGCGAAGCCCAGACCCCGGATCCGACCGCGTGCTCGAACGCCTCGCGCACCGCAAGGCCCTGATCAAGCGTGGCCATTTCGCCGACGTCACGGAGGCGGCGCGGCAGGCGCTTGCGGCGCGGCAGCAAGGAGGTGGCCGCGCATGACGCATCCCGCCGTCGAGCTCGTCGCAGCGCTCGCCGCAGCGCGACGCGCCGCCCACCTGTATCCGCGCTCGCACCCTGCATACGCCGAATCCGTCGCCGCCCTCAGAGCCGCCGTCGCCGGCTGTCTGGCCTCCGGCGCGTGCACCCTCAGCCTGTACGCCGGCCGCCTCTACCACGGCGAAGACCCGCTGCCTTCGGACGCCCCTGCTGTGCGGTCGATCGCCGAGACCTTCGAATCGCACGGGATCGAGAGCCTTGCCTTCCACCCCGAAGTCACGGAGCACGAGCTCGTCTCGCTGCTGGACGTGCTCGCGGCGCGGCCGGAGCCGGGCACGGACGTCGCATCCGAGCTGCAGCGTCTCGGAGTGGCCGGCATCACCGTGGGCATCGTCGTGGACGAGGCCGCCGAAGAGGCCGAGAGAAGGGACCGCGCGAAAGAGCAGGACCGTGCCCTGTATCAGCGGTTGCTCGCGCTCGTGAGAGGGCTGAGCGAGCAGGTCGCGCAAGGCGGGGAACCCGACCTCGAAGGAGCCGGCATCCTCGTCGAAGGCGTGCTCGCCCGCCTTATGGAGGACTCCGCCGCAGTCCTCGGCCTGACCACGCTGTCCTCGACGAGCGAGCCGGCGCTCTTCCACGCCGTGAACACCATGGCGTACGCGCTGGTGCTGGGCGCCGAGCTCGGCATACCCGAAGAGGGGCTCGCCTCGCTCGGCGTCTCGGCGCTGCTGCACGACATCGGCAAAGTCGCGTTCGACCTGTCGGACCCCGAGCAGGCGCGGCGGGCCGAGCTCCTGCACCCTGCCGTCGGGGCCGAGGTCCTGAGCCGCCTGCCTGACTCCGACCGGACGCCGATGCTCGTCGCCTACGAGCACCACATGGCGCCTGACGGCTCAGGATTCCCCGATCGCGAGCCCGGATACGTCACGCACCCGTACAGCAGGATCGTGGCCGTCGCGAACCGCTACGACCACCTCGTCGCCGCGAGACCAGAGGGGCTCGGCCTGTCGAGAGACCGGGCCGTGCTGCAGGTCCTCCACGAAGGCGGCTCTGCGCTCGACGGGATGTTCGCGCGCCTGCTCGCCAAGGCGTTCGGCGTGTTCCCGGTCGGTTGCGTCGTACGGTTGTCGGATCAGTCGGTCGGGGTCGTGGCCGCGCCCGGTCCCCACCCGCTGAAGCCTCGCGTCCGGATCGTCTTCGAGCCGGACGGCGCGCAGGCCGAGCGCGCGCGGATCCTCGACCTGTCCAACGAGCACGTCGACATCGTCGAGGTCCTCGATCCCAACAGCCTGCCGTTGGACGTATTCGACAACGTGTGAGCGCCCGCCGAGACGCTCACATCTCAGAATGCGGCGCGATGCGGTAGAGCACGAGCGCGATCAGGGCGAGCCGCCGGTTGCGGTCTTGACATCCCCGGACGAACTCCGCGATAGCCTGGCGCATCTCGGGCGTGGGCTTGTATCGGATCAGACCTCCCGCGACGGAGAGGATGCGCGCGTCTTGCAGGGCGGCGACCTCAGGCTCGAGCTCTTCCCGCTTGCGGCCGAGCCGCGCGGCAAGCCCGTCCAGGTCGAGGACGGCATCGGGATTCCTGTAGAAGAACACGAGGATGTCCCAGGTCAGCAGAGACCTGACGTGCTTCTCGACGAACTTCGTGACTTCCGGACCCAGGACACCTTCCAGATCGTACACCCACGGCCCTTCTCGCTCGGAGCGTCCGCGCGCTCCACCCCTCACCCGAAGAACGGCGCGCCGCTAGCCCGTGCAGCACACCGTCGTAGAGTGTAGCCGATGGCAGCCGGGTTTCAAACCGCGCACACCGAACGGGGCATGATGCGGTACGAACGGCCTTCAAGGAGGACGAACGGCTCGACGAGCGGATTGTTTGCACCGAGGGCGCGCGCCTGCAACACCTCCGCTCAACCCCCGATCCACCCCGCACCGCTTACGGCCAGCCGCACGAACGCATCCGGAGCCAGAGGCCGCGAGAACACGTACCCTTGGGCCATGTCGCACTTGAGCGCCTTGAGATACGAGAGCTGATCTTGGGTCTCCACGCCTTCCGCGATCGCCGTGGACTGGAAGCTGTGCGCGAGCGCCACCATCGCTGCCACGAGCGCGGCATCGCGCGCGTGGACGTCCACCGACTGGAGAAACGACCGGTCGATCTTGAGCTCGTTGAACGGCATCTCGCGCATGCGGCTCAGCGAAGAGTACCCTGTGCCGAAATCGTCGAGCGCGACGCGGGCGCCCTTCGCTCGAACGGCCTCCAGAACCTCGTATGCCACGTCCGGATCTTCGAGCAGCGCGGTCTCGGTCACCTCGAGCACGCACCGCTCGGGCTCGACCCCGGTATCGGCGAGAGCGGCGCTGAGATGTCCGACGACCTCGCCCGTCCGCAGCTGCCGTGCGCTCACGTTCACTGACACCCAGATGGACTCGAGGCCCGACGAGCTCCACTCCCTCATCTGCCGACAGGCTTCGTGGATCACCCACGCGCCTATGTCTGAGATGAGCCCGGACTCCTCTGCTGCTGCGACGAACTCGCCCGGCATCACCAAACCGCGCTGCGGGTGGTCCCACCTGATGAGCGCCTCTGCTCCCACGATCGCCTGACGGGAGATGTCGATCACCGGCTGGTAATGCAGCACGAACTCCGCGCGCTCCAACGCAGCTCGCAACGACCCCACGAGCTGCTCAGCCCGGCCGATCTCACGGGCAAGATCGGGGTCGTACACGCGCCAACGTGCCGGCCCGCCCGACTTCGCAGCCCGAGCGGCCGCCTCGGCGCGCTTGACCGCCTCCTCGATCGGCACGCCATTCTCGACCTGCGCTATCCCGACGGTCAGCGTCGCCTGCACGTGCCTTCCCGCCGCCTCGAATGCTTCCTGGGACGAGTCCACGACTCGCTGGGCAGCCTCGCGCGCCTCGCGCTCCTCCGTCCGGTCTGAAAGCAGGGCGAGGAACTCGTCTGCGCCGAAACGCACGATCAGGTCGCTTCCGCGAAGCGCGCGCGCGATCCTCTGGAACACGGACGCCAGGACACGCTCAGCTTCGACGTGGCCTACGTCGTCCACGACCCGCCGGAAGCGGTCGATGTCGGCGAACAGCAGCCACGCCGGGCGGCCCGCCCGCTCCACGTGTTCCTCGAGGGCAGCCAGCACCGCGCGCCGGTCGGCATGCACGGAGGACGCACCGGACGATGCGATGTCTGCGGCGGATACGATCCCTATGACCGCGAGCTCACGGCCTTCCACGACAGCGCGCGAGCACGTCAAGAACAGCTCGCGCTCACGTCCGTCGGCCAAGGTCACGGCCGCAGGGAAGTCGGGACTGCACGTATCGGAGAGCAGCGCCGCCACGGCTTCCCTGCTCGCCGGGTCGAACAGGTCGAACACGGACGCGCCCGCCAGCGACGCCGGATCCGCCCGCAGCAGCGACGCCGCCCGCGTGTTCACCCGGACGATCGCGCCAGTGGCTGGCTCGACCGCCAGGAGACCCAGGGGGGCGGCGTCGAACAATACGGTGTCCGCGTGATGCGCCATCGCCTCGTGTATGCCCGAGCTTCGACCGTCCGAAGCGGTGCAGGCGGAGGGAATAGTAACCCTGGGGAGCCCGCGCGGTCTGTGACGGACGACCAGACGCGTCGAACGAGCGGGGTGGCCGTGTTCGAACGAGCGGCGATATGCACCGACCTCACGCAGTCCTCCGCGAGCGTCGTGGCGTGCGCCGGCGCGCTCGGCGAGCTCGGGATCCGCGAAGCGGTGTTGATCCACGTGATCGACGTGCGCTCAGCGGCTCTCAGCGACGTGCCGCACGGGAACGTCTTCGAGCGGCAAGCGCGGCTGCTGGAGGAAGCGGGCATCGCCGTGACCGTGGACGCCGGGCTCGGATACCCTGCGTACGAGATCGAGACGATAGCCGACAGACACCGAGCGGACGTCATCGTGATCGGCTCGCACCGCTCCGGGTTGTTCCCCGAGGCGTTCTCGGGGAGCACCTCGTCCGACGTCGTCCGCATCAGCACGCGGCCGGTGCTGGTGGTCGCGCTCGAGATCCTCGGGTCGCCGGAGCAGAGCAGGACCGTATGCTCCCGGCTGCTGGCGTCGGCGCTCTTCTTGACGGACCTGTCCTCGCGCTCTGAGGTGGCTGCCCGGTACCTCCTCTCTCTCGCACGAACGGGCCTGCGGAGCGTCGACCTGGTGCACGTCGTGCCGCTCGGCGAGCGCTCCCCGGCGGACCGGGCTCGCGAGGCAGCGGATCGGCTGGGCGTGCTCGCCGTGGACCTCGAAGTCGCCGGCGCTGAAGCGCGCGTCTGCGTGGTCCACGGACGGCCCGTCGCCGTCGCGACGGACCGTGTGCGCTCAGGGAGCTACTCGCTCGTGCTCGTCGCGCCGCACGAGCAGCCGCCCGGCCTGCCCGCGCTCGACAGCGTCACCAACGCAGTCATCAAGAACACCGAGGCGCCCGTGCTGGTGATCCCGCCGCGTTGCCAGCGCTCGCCTGGAGCCTGAGTCAGGACGCCGGCAGCACGTACAGCGCCACGGCGAGCACGTGCAGGGCGCTGCCGGCGAGCACGAACAGGTGCCAGACCATGTGCATGTACCGGAAACGCTTCAGAAGGTAGAACGCCGTGCCCAGCGTGTAGGCAACGCCGCCCGCGGCAAGCAGTGCCAGCCCTCCTGGCGCGAGCGTCCCGACGAGCGGCTTGATGACGGCGACGACCAGCCAGCCCATGGCGAGGTACACGACCGTCGAGACCCAGCGGGGCCGGTAGACCCAGAACGACTCCAGCGCCACGCCCGCGGCTGCGAGCCCCCAGACGACCGCCAGCAACGCGATCCCGCCGCGCTCACGGAGGGTCACCAGCGTGAACGGCGTGTACGTGCCGGCGATGAGCAGGTAGATGCTCGCGTGATCGAGCACCTTGAGCACGTGGCGCGCCCGTTCGTTCGGGATGCTGTGATAGAGCGTCGACGCGGCGTACAGCAGCACCAGCGTCACGCCGAACGTCACCGCGCTCGCGATGCGGACCGGGTCGCGGGTGAACGCGCTCAGCACGGAGAGCACGACCAGCGCCGCGATGGCGAGCGCGACGCCCACCCCGTGCGTGACGGCGTTGGCGATCTCCTCGCCGAGGGAGTACTCCTGTCGCGGCTTCCGCGGCCCATCAGGCCGCCGGTCCTGGACGGACGTCCTCGTCATGCTCGCGCTCCCATCCCGCACGCCTCGGCGTGCGCGCACCCTGCCAGCCTGCTACTGTACCAGGAAGCGGCGCGGAGGAGCGGGGATGTGCGAGTTCTGCCATCGGCACGGGGACGGCCAGACCTGGTACCTGGCCGCATCGTCGTACGCCGCCGACCTGCAGAGCGACCTGGCGCGGCGGGGCTACCTCGTGGAGTTCGTGAGCGGCTTCGATTCGCGCATGCGACGGACGGCGCCGCTCCTCGAGCGGTTGGGCGCCGTGCCGCTGCCCATCGCGAACGTCGTGCGCGCCGCGGTCCAGCGCCGCATGCAGCGCGACCACTTCGGCCAGCCGGTGACCATCGAAGACTGCGAGCGCATCTTCGACATCGCGACGAGCATCGTGCGCGTGCCGTGCGTCTGCCGCCACTTCTCGAAGGTCCCGGACGAAGGCGTGTGCCTCGCCGTCACCGTGCGGCCCGTCGACGACGTCATACTCGAGGCCTTCGCAGGCCACCTGTCGGAGCCGGACACGCCCGGCCTCGAGCGGCTGTCCCGGGCGGAAACGCTCGCGCTGCTGAGGCGTTGCGAGGAGCAAGGGCTCATGCATTCGGCGTGGACCTTCAAGACGCCGTTCATCGCCGGCATCTGCAACTGCTCGCTCGCTGCGGGCTGCATGGCGATGCGCACGACGCTCGAACACGGCGTGAAGACGATGTGGAAGGGCGAGCGCATCGCGGTCCTGGACGGGCGATCGTGCACTGGGTGCGGTGCGTGCGTGGAGCGCTGCCCGTTCGGCGCCCTCTCGCTCGACCGAGCGCGCCGGGTCGCTGAGCTCGACCCCTCCCGCTGCTACGGATGCGGCATCTGCCGCTCGGCTTGCCGAAAGGGCGCTCTTGCGCTTGTCGACCGCGCGTCCGTGCCAGCGCACGCGCGCGACTGGTGACGCCAGGCGCTACTTCGGGTCGCGGGCTTTCGCCGCCTGCATCGGGAACACGATCGTGAACGTCGTTCCGACGCCCACCTCGCTCGCGACCTCGATCCGCCCGCCGAGGACCTCTGCGAGGCGCTTGCACAGCGCCAGTCCGAGACCGGTGCCTTCGTGAAGACCGGAGGGCTCCGTGCGCAGGTGCCGGAACTCCTCGAAGATGTGCGGCAGCTCCTCCGGCGGGATGCCCACGCCGGTGTCTGCCACCTCGATGGTCGCCCTCCCGTCCGACGGCTTCAGCACGCGCACCGTGACGCCGCCTTGCCGCGTGTACTTGAGCGCGTTCGACACCAGCTCGACGAGGATCTGCTCGAGCCGCGTCCGGTCTGTCTCGACCGCGATCGGTTCGCCGGGGACTTCTGCGGCGATCGTCAGGCCCTTGTCCGCAGCCTCGGCACGCGCACTCACCACGACCTGCTCCGCGAGGTGCCGGAGGTCGAACGGCTCGACCCGCATCTCCTCGACGGCGCCCGTCTCGAGACGAGAGAACTCCAAGACGTCTTCTACCAGCGCTCCGAGCTTCTTCGCGGCTTCCCCGATCATGAGGACCTGGCGCATCTGCTCTGCGTTGAGCTCGCCTGCCAAGCCGGTCGCAAGCGTCTCTGAGAATCCCAGTATGGTCTGCAGCGGCGTCTTGAGCTCGAGCCCCATGTCGCGGAACACCCGCGCCCGCCGCTCGCGCTCCGCCTCGATGGTGCTCGTGGCGTCGAGCAGGTCGGCGGTCCGGCGCTGCACGAGCAGTTCGAGCTCCTTGCGATACCGTGCCGCCTCCGCCTCTGCCCGGCGCTTCTCGGTGACGTCGTGCAGCACCGCGTAGACGAGCGTGCGCCCGCCCATCTCGAGCGGGCCCGCGAACACCTCCAGCTCGCGGACGTCCCCTCGGGCGGTGATCTGCTTGGTGACGAAGCGGTCCCGGAAACCGCGGGCCGCCGACCTGACCTCGGCCCGGAGAGACTCTGGGGACCCCGCGGCCAGCTGCAGCACGCTCATGGTGACCAGCTCGTCTTGCGGGATGCCGTACAACCTGCTCGCGGCCGGGTTGGCCTCCACGACCTGGGTCGAGGCTGGGTCGATCAGCAGGATCGGCAGGTGCCCGTGAGCGAACAACGCAGCCGCACGCTGCTCGCTCTCGACCAGGGCGCGAGCGGCGCGCATCGATTCCAACGGCCTGGCCGCGAGCGACGCGAACAGGCGGAGCACGCCCCGCGCGGAGGCCGCGTGCGAGATCGGCTCCAAGAAGTAAGCGCCGAGCGCCCCGATCCGCTCGCCCGTCCGGCTCAATACCAACGCCCCCGCGAAAGCGCGGTAGCCGCGGCTCCTCGCGAGGTCGTCGTCTGCGAACCGGTCGTGCAACCCGTCAGCCACGACGACCAGGGGCTTGCCTGGAGCCGACGGCGCCGGCGACGACGCGAGGTCCCACACGAGGTCAGGACGCGCCGCCCCGTCGACGAAGGCCGCGAGCGTGCGTCCGGTACGAGGCTGGTCTGGCTCCAGCTCTGCGAGCAGGACCGCGTCCGCGCGGGTCGCTTGCGCGACGCCTTCCACGATCCATCCGAGCTCGTCCGGCCGTCGGTCTGCATGCTCCGGCCTGACCGAGCTCATCAACTGCTCGCTCGTCGCGTCGTAGACGAGGACGACGGCCCCCATGAGCTCGCCTTGGTGCGTCGCGGCCGGGAAGCCCGCGTACCAGATCGTCGCCGGGTCGCCGCCCGAGACGAGGACGCGCGCGCTGCCGCTCAACAGCGGAGCCCCTGACAAGGCCTCCGCCGCGATCGCGTCCCAGAACTCCCGTCCGTCCGACAGCAGCACGCGACGACCGTCGCCCGGGCCGGGCTCCGTGAGCAGCGGCTGCGCCAGCGAGTTGGCGATCAACACCCGTCCGGACGGCCCGAACTGGATCACGGGACAGGGCATCGTCTCGGCGAGCACAGCGAAGTAGCGCGCGACCTCGGAAGGCTCGTGGGCAAGTTGCGACATGCGGTGCGGCTCCGTTCGACCCGTCGTCCGGTATCTACATAATGATGCCCGTTCTGCAAGACCGCTAGGGAGGACGGCGATGGAGAGGATCCGCGTCCACGTGTGGGTCTCAGGGATCGTGCAGGGTGTGTTCTACCGCGCGAGCACGGCCGAGGCCGCGCGCTCCGCCGGGCTGGACGGCTGGGTCCGCAACCTTCCGGACGGCCGGGTGGAAGCCGTCCTGGAAGGCCCGCGGGACTCTGTCGAACGGGTCGTAGACTGGATGCGGACGGGGCCGCCGCGCGCCGTCGTCGAGAGCCTCGAAGCGATCGAGGAGCCCGTCGAGGGGATGGCCGGGTTCACCGTCAGGTGACCGTTGCCGCCCGTCCTTTGATCGTGACCAGCGCGACTCCTGCGAGAGCCACCGCGCCTCCGGCGACGGTGAGCGGCTGAGGGAGCTCGCCGATCCACGCCCACGCGATGATCGCAGCCAGCACGGGCTGCACGTACAGGAAGCTCGAGGCGACCGACGCCGAAAGCTTGGTGAGGGCGCGCGAGTACAGCAGGTAGGCCAGCGCTCCGGGGAAGACCCCGAGGTACACAGCCGCGGTCACGGCGTCGAGCGGAGCGGAACCCAGGTGACCGGCGAGGCCGGGCGCGAAGACCAGCATCGGCACGGTCCCCATCCACATCGAGTACGCGGTGTACTCGAGCGGGCTGTATCGAGCCAGCAACGGCTTCGAGACCACGAAGTAACCCGCGGTGGACATGGCCGCGACGGCGACGAGCGCGGCCGCAGGCTCCAAGGCCGCGCCGCCGCCTTCCGCACGAGCGATGGCGGCAACGCCCGAGAACGCCACGGCGATCCCGAGCCAGCCCCAGGGCGTCAACCGTTCCTTGAGCAGGAAACGCGAAAGGATCGCCGTGAAGACGGGCCCCGAGGCGATGATCAGGCTCGCGGCTCCGGCAGACACGGAGGTCTCGCCGTAGTTCAGCGCGAGGTGGTAGACGGTGATCCCGAACAGGCCACCGAGCGCGATGCGGCCGAGGTCCTCGCGCTGCGGCAGCCTCATGTGCGAGAGCAGCGCGTAGACACCGAGCACCGACGAGGCCGTCAAGAACCGAAGGAGCGCGAGCTCTCCCGGCGCGAACCCGCGGAGGCCGGCCTTGATCCCGGCGAAGGCCGAAGACCACAAGAGCAACGCAGCGCCGACGGAGAGCAGCGTGCCTGCCTCGATGCCGTCGCGTCGCACCTAGCCTCCTCGTGTCGCGCCGGATGCCGTGAGAACCGAACGGAGCGGGCCTTCTGGCCCGCTCCTGATCGTCGTCTGGTGGAGACGAAGGGGCTCGAACCCTCGACCTCAGGCTTGCAAAGCCCGCGCTCTCCCAACTGAGCTACGTCCCCGCGAACGCGAAGTATACCACCCACGACGAGGGGCCCGCATCAGCGGACCCCTCGACGCCGTAGCCGGGACGGCCTTCGCACCGCCCGAGCTGCCCCTCCACAGGGCTATCCTCGGAGGCTCTTGGCCAAGCGAGCGTTCCCTCTCGGCCGCACCTCCCGGGCCAACAGGAGCTTATGCCCGGCTGCCGGATGGTTCCTCTCGCCCCTTGGCGAGGATCCCGGCGCCTTCCTCTGCCGCCCCGGCCGAAGCGTGGTGCTCTGTCTGTCCCACCGAGATAGCCTCACCTCCGTCGGCAGAGTCCTCTGGAGGATCCTCCTGCACCTATTCTATACCCGTCGGGCAAGGCATGCCGTGGCTCACTCGAGCGCGTCGAGCGCCTCCCGCATCTTCGCCTCGGTCATCTCCCCCACGACCTTCTGCTGGATCGCGCCGTCCGACGAGACGAACACGAACGTCGGCACGTACTGGACCCCCAGCGAGTTCGCGAGGTCGGAGCCCTGCTTGTCCTTCTCCACGTCGTACAGCTTGAACTCGACCTTGCCCTCGTACGCTGCCTTCAGCCGGTCGACCACCGGCGCCATCTTGCGGCACGTGGGTCACCAGTCGGTGTAGAACTCGTACATGGCAGGCAGCCCGCTCGGGAGCGGCTGGAGCCCTTGCGCGGTCCGCGTCGCCGCGCCGGACGTCACGTCTCCGTCCCACGCGACGATGCCGTCCTTGAGGTTGTAGAGGTGCTCGAATCCGGCCTGCGCGAGCTGCTGGAACGCCCACGCGGAGCGCTCGCCGGTCGCGCAGTACAAGAGCACCGGCTTGGTCTTGTCCCACGTCTGCGCCTGCGCCACGACGGCATCCACGGGAACGTTCTCGGCGCCGGGGATGTGGGCCGCCGCGAACTCCTCGGGAGTCCGTACGTCCACGACGCGGGCGCCGCGCTTGATCAACGCTTCGGCCTGGGCGTTGGAGACGTCACCGGAAGCCGGAAGCGGGGCAAGCCTGCCCGAGAGGGCGATCGCGGCCACCGCAGCGACGGCGATGAGCACGACGCCTCCGACGAGCCACGGCGCCTTCGAGGGCGCCTTCGCCGCAGACGGCTGCGCGCCCGAGCGCTTCTTCTTGTCTGCCATGGGTGGCTCCTGTCGCTTGGTTCTATCAGCAATATACCCCGTATGGTATCGCTTGAGCAAGGTCCGTGCCGGTCCTGGGCGCAGCACGCGGCCGCGTTCGTGGCAGAATAGCAGGCGGAGCATCACACGAGCGTTGGAGACCGCATGCAGGAAGCGCGCGCTGCGTTGTGGAAGGCGCTCGCCGAGAGCGAGCCGCTTCGTATCGAGCTGCTGAGCGCACAGCGCCTGGCAGACGAGGCGCGGGCGCTCGCCGCCGTGCAATCGTGGACCGCTGCCCGCCTGGCGGGACGCACGCCCCTGCTGGACCTGCTCGACGACGCCGAAGCCGCGGTGTCGGCGACGCACCGGCGCCTGGCGCAGGACGCGCACGAGAACGTCCCCGTGTCGGTCGCCGCCGAGTGGCTCCTCGACAACCAGTACCTCGTCGAAGAGCAGATCCGCGCCGTGCGCGACGACCTCCCTGCCGCATTCGCCGCCGAGCTCCCGCGCCTGACCGAGGGGCCGCTTGCCGGGTCGCCGCGCGCCTTCGAGGCGGTCGCGCTGCTCGTCGCAGGCACAGACGCCAGGCTCGACCAGGACCTGCTGAGGCAGTACGTGATGGCCTATCAGGACGTCTCCCCGCTCACCATCGGGGAGCTCTGGGCCGTGCCGATCATGCTGCGGATCGCGCTCGTGGAGAACCTCGCGCGGCTCGGGCGCCGCGTCTTGGCAGCCCACGTCGCAAGCGTCGACGCCGACGCGTGGGCGAACCGCGCGATCGAGGCCGCCATCCGTTCGGCCGGCGAGGTCGAGCCTCTCGTGCGCGCGCTCGCTCAGGCGGTTCCGAAGCCGCCGGCGGCGTTCCTCGTCCGCTTCCTGCAGCGCCTGCGCGACCAGGACCCGTCCGTCGAGCCTGCGGTCGCGTGGGCCGACGAGCAGCTCGCCGAACTGGGGCTGTCGCTCGAAGAGCTCACGCTCGAGGAGCAACGGACGCAGGCCGCGGACCAGGTCTCCGTAGCGAACACCATCACCGCGATGCGCTTCCTGTCCGCCCTCGAGTGGCGCGACTTCTTCGAGGACTGCTGCCTGGTCGACCACGTCCTCCGGCAGGATCCCGCAGGCGTCTACGAGCGCATGGACTTCGCGTCTCGGGACCGCTACCGCAAGGCGGTGGAGGAGATCGCGAAACGCAGCCCGCTTTCCGAGGTCGAGGTGGCGGAGGCGGTCGTGAGCCACGCTCTCGCGGCCCTGGACGAGGATCCGACCGACGCCGTCGGGGCGCACGTCGGCTACTACCTGATCAGCCGAGGACGCTACCGGTTCGAGAACAGCGTCCGCTACCGCGCGAAGCTCCGCGAGCTCGTGTACCGCGGACCGTTGGCCAGCAAGGGCCTCATCTACTGGGGCCTGCTGGGCGCTCTCACGGCCGGCCTCTGCACGAGCGTGGCGTGTTTGGCCGCAAGCTTCGGGGCGGATGGGTGGCGCGCCGCTCTGCTCGCCGTTCTCGCGATCGTCCCCGCCTCGGACCTGGCGCTCAACGTCGTCAACCGCATAGCGGCGTGGCTCTGGCCGCCCAGAGTGCTTCCCAAGCTCGACTTCCGCAAGCCGCTTCTGCCAGCGCACAAGACCCTCGTGGTGATTCCCGCGCTGCTGTCCTCGCCCGAGGCGGCACAGCGGGTCGTCGACAACCTCGAAGTGGCCTACCTCGCGAACGAGGACGAGAACCTGTGGTTCGCCATCCTCGGCGACCTGCCCGTGGCTGCCGAGCGCACGACGGAACGCGACGCGGCGATCGTCGAGGCCGCCCGCAACGGCATCGCCGAGCTGAATGCGCGGCACGGCTCCGCGGGCAGACCCCCGTTCGCGCTCCTCGTCCGCGAGCGCTCGTACTCCGAGCGCGACGGCGTGTGGATGGGCTGGGAGCGCAAGCGTGGCGCGCTCGAGCAGCTCGCAGCGTTCTTGCGCGGCGCTGACGGCGGCGCCTTCTTGGTAGCGGACGGGCCTGTCGAAGCCCTCCACGACGTCACCTTCGTGATCACGCTGGACGCCGACACCGTCCTGCCGCGGGACGCGGCCCGCAAGCTGGTCTGCACGATCGCCCACCCGCTCAACCGCGCGAAGGTCGACGTTGCCCGGCGCAGGGTGGTGCGCGGCTATGGGCTGGTGCAGCCGCGCGTCGGCATGTCGCTCGAGGGCTCGATGCGCTCGCCGTTCGCCTGGCTGTACTCCGGCGCCACGGGAATCGACCCGTACGCGGGAGCAGTCTCAGACACCTACCAAGACGTCTTCGGCGAGGGATCGTTCACTGGAAAAGGCATCTTCGAGGTCGACGTGTACAACGCCGTCCTCGCGGACCGGCTGCCGGAAAGCATCTTGCTGTCCCACGACCTGCTCGAAGGCAGCTACCTGCGCACGGCGCTTGCGAGCGACATCGAGGTGCTCGACGACCAGCCGTCGACGTATGCGTCGCACACAGCCCGGCTTCACCGCTGGGTGCGCGGCGACTGGCAGACCGTGCTGTGGCTGTTCCCGCGCGTGCCCCGCAAGGGCGGGCACGAGCGATCGCCGCTTTCCGGCCTGCACCGTTGGAAGATCCTCGACAACCTGAGGCGGAGCCTGTTCGCGCCGTCGATGGTGGCCCTGACCGCGGCGGGTGCTGCGCTTGTGCCTGGAGCCGACTGGGGGCTGCTGGTCGCGGTGCTCGCCGTCGTCTTCTTCCCGGTGTACTTCAGCTTCGCGGACTCCCTGCTGTTCCGGCCTCGAGGCGCCGACGTCCGCGGCGACGTCCCGTCGATCGTGCGCGACTTCTGGCGGGACTCGGCGCGCGCCTTGTTCAGCCTCGCGGTGCTGCCGCACCAGGCCTGGGTGATGCTCGACGCGATCGCGCGCGCCCTGTGGCGGCTGTTCGTCTCGAAGCGGAACCTCCTCGAATGGGAGACCGCAGCGGAGGCGGAGCGGCGTTCTGCCCGCGACCTCTCCGGACACGTCAGGCGCATGGCGCCCGCTCAGGGCGGAGCGGTCGCCTTGCTGGCCGGCGCCGCCGCCGCAGACCCGTCCTCCGCGCTCGCGCTCGCCTTCCTCGCCGCGCCGTGGCTCGCCGGCCCGTACGCGGCATGGCGCATGAGCCAGCCGACCGTGCCTGCGAAACCGCCGCTGGACGAAGCGATGCGGGCCTCGCTGCGCAGCGTGGCGAGACGGACCTGGCGGTTCTTCGAGACCTTCGTCACCGCCGAGGACCACTACCTCGCGCCGGACAACTTCCAGGAGGACCCTGAGCCGACGGTCGCGCACCGCACTTCCCCGACGAACATGGGGCTTCAGCTGCTCGCTACGCTCACCGCATACGACCTCGGCTACGTGACGGTCTCGGCGGCGGTCGACCGCACCTCGCGCACGCTGGCGACCATGGCCGGCCTCGAGCGGTTCCGCGGGCACTTCTACAACTGGTACGACACCCGCACGCTGCAGCCGCTCAGGCCGACGTACGTCTCGACCGTGGACAGCGGCAACCTCGCGGGCCACCTCATCGCGCTGCGCCAGGGGCTCCTCGAGGTCTCGGAGGGCCCGCTCATCCAGCCGCGCGCCCGCGACGGCGTCGCGGACACCGTGCGCGTCGCGCTCGAGGACGTGATCGAGAACCGGGCCGCGTATGGCGACGCGCGCGTCGCCGCTGCGGTGCGGACGGCGCTCGAGGAGCTCCTGCGCCGCATCGACCTCGACACGCTGCCGCGCGACCTCGGTGAGTGGCGCACGGCGCTCACGGTGTGGCGGCCGCTCGCCGAGAAGGCGGCGGCTCTCGCCGAAGGGCTCGCTCCGGCTTCCGACGCCGCGTCGTGCGACTGCGAGGCGGCACGCGACGCGGTCGCTGCCGTGGCCAGGCACATCGACGCGCTGCTCGACGAGATCGACACGATGGCCCCGTGGGCGCGCTCGCTCGCGTCCGCCCCGCCCGCCGCGCGGCGCGACGCGCTGCTCGAGCCGCTGTTCGAGCACGTGCCGAGCCTCGTCGGGCTCGCGGAGGGGCTGGACGTCGTCGAGCGCAGGCTCGAGGAGCTCGTGTCAGACGACGAAGCCGGCGAGTGGGCCGGGCGCGTGCTTGCAGACCTGCGCTCCGCGCGGCCTCGCTGCGCCCGCGTGCTCGCCGAGCTGCGGCTGTGCGCCGAGATCGCGCAGCAGATGTGGCAGAGCATGGACTTCCGGATGCTGTTCGACGAGAGCCGCAAGGTGTTCTCGATCGGCTACAACACCGCGGAAGGACGGCTCGACCCGTCGTTCTACGACATGCTGGCGAGCGAGTGCCGCCTCGCGAGCTTCGTCGCCATCGCGAAGGGCGACGTGCCCCAGGAGCACTGGTTCCGCCTCGGCAGGCCGATCACGGAGACCGGCGTCGGCAAAGCGCTCGTGAGCTGGAGCGCGAGCATGTTCGAGTACCTCATGCCGCTCCTGGTCATGCGGAGCTACCCGGGAACCCTGCTGGACATCACGTATCGGTCGGTGGTCCGCAGGCAGATCCAGTACGGACGGCAGCGCGGCGTGCCGTGGGGCGTCTCGGAGTCCGCGTTCGCCGCGCGCGACGCGAACCTCACCTACCAGTACCAGGCGTTCGGCGTGCCCGGCCTGGGGCTGAAGCGCGGCCTGTCCGACGACGTGGTCGTAGCGCCGTACGCGACGCTGCTCGCACTGCTCGTGGACCCGGTGGCGGCGTCCCAGAACCTGGTCGCGCTCGCCGACCAGGGAGCGCGAGGCCGTTACGGATACTACGAGGCGATCGACTACACCCCTGGCCGCGTCCCAGCAGGGCGCGAGCGCGCGATCGTGCGCGCGTACATGGCCCACCACCAGGGCATGGGGCTCGTCGCGCTCGGCAACGTGCTCGAAGACGGAGCCATGCAGGAGCGGTTCCACCGCGACCCCGTCGTCCAGACCGCCGAGCTGCTGCTGCAGGAGCGCACGCCGCGCCGCGTGCAGCTCGCGAAGCCGCACGTCGAGGAAGTGGAGTTCGTCCGTTCTGTGCGCGAGGTGCCGCCGCCCGTCACCCGGTCGTACCCGACGCCGCACACGCCCGTCCCGGCGACGCACTTCCTGTCGAACGGCTCGTACTCCGTCATGGTCACCAACGCGGGAGGCGGCTACTCGCGCTGGCGCGACCGCACGGTGACCCGCTACCGCGAGGACCTCACCCGCGACTGCTGGGGCTTCTTCGTCTACCTCAAAGACGTCGAGAGCAAGAAGGCCTGGTCCGCGGCCTATCAGCCGACGTGCACCGAGCCGGACGACTACCACGTGGTGTTCTCGCCGGACAAGGCCGAGTTCCGGCGCCTCGACGACGGCATCGAGACGCACACCGAGATCGTGGTCTCGCCGGAAGACGACGTCGAAGTGCGGCGGCTCACGGTCACGAACCGGCGCCGCGAGCCTGCGTACCTCGAGGTGACCTCGTACGCCGAGATCACCCTCGCTCCGCGAGGCGCCGACCAGGCCCATCGGGCGTTCAGCAACCTCTTCGTCGAGACCGAGGCGCTCGACGAGCTCGGCGCGCTGCTGTTCTCTCGCCGGCCTCGCTCCGCCGAGGAGCCGCGCGTCTGGGCCGTGCACGCGATCGCGTGCGACCTCGGCACGCGGTGCACCTGGTCGTACGAGACCGACCGGGCCGCGTTCCTCGGACGGCTCGGCACGCCGGCGAATGCCCGGGCGATCGCTGGAGACGGCCGTCTCACGGGCACGACCGGCCCGGTGCTCGATCCGATCTGCGCGATCCGCCAGACGCTGGCCCTGGAGCCTGGGCAGTCGGCCCGGCTCGCCATCTCGCTCGGAGCGGCGGACAGCCGCGAGCAGGCGGTCGCGTACGCCGAGAAGTACCGCGACATCCGCAGCGCGCAGCGGGCGCTCGACCTGGCGTGGTCGACGAGCCAGATCGAGCTCAGGGACCTCGGGATCACCCCGCAAGAGGCGGTGGTCTACCAGCGGTTGGCCTCGCGGCTGCTGCTCACTGACCCGTACTCGCGGCTCAAGGCGTACACCGAGTCGGAGAACCGGCTGCCGATGTCGGCGCTGTGGTCCATCGGCATCTCCGGCGACTACCCGATCCTCCTCGTGGAGATCGAGCGGCTCGAAGACACCCCGCTGGTACGGCAGGCGCTCCTCGCGCACCAGTACTGGCGCAGCCGCGGCTTCGAGTGCGACCTGGTGATCCTCAACACGAAGCCGAGCGCGTACGCATCGGCCCTCGACGGGCGGCTGCGTGCTCTGGTGCGGACCGGCCATGCGCTGCAGATGCTCGACCGGCCTGCAGGCGTCCACCTGCGCGCCGCCGATCAGATCGCCCCTGAGATCGTCGAGGCGCTCCGGAGCGTCGCGCGCGCCGTCCTCAAGGCGGAGGCGGGCCCCATCGTCTTGCAGCTCGACCAACGCGCGGAGCGGCCCGCCCCTCCGAACACTCTGGCGCCGACGTCCCAGCCCATCGCCGACCCGCTCCCCCCGTTCGAGCGCCCTGCTTTGCTGTTCGACAACGGCTACGGCGGCTTCGACCCTGCCACCGGCGAGTACGTCGTGGTGCTCGAGCCCGGCGCGACGACGCCGGCTCCGTGGATCAACGTGCTCGCGAACCCGGAGTTCGGGTCGTACGTGTCCGAGGCAGGCATCGGTTGCACCTGGGCGCTGAACAGCCACGAGAACCGCCTGACGACCTGGAACAACGATCCCGTCAGCGACGGCACCGGCGAGGTCTTCTACCTGCGCGACGACGACACCGGCGAGTTTTGGAGCCCGACCCCGGCTCCGGCCCGTGCCGACGCGCCCTACGTCGTCCGCCACGCACCGGGCTGCACCGTCTTCGAGCACGCGAGCCACGGGCTCAAGCAGCGCGTGACGTACTTCGTCTCCGCCGACAAGCCGGCCCGCGTCGCCCGCGTCCGGATCGAGAACGTCTCGGACCGGGAGCGCCGGATCTCGTTGTTCCACGTCGTCGAATGGAGCCTCGGCGACTCCCGGAGCAAAGCGCAGCAGCGCGTCGTGACCTGGTGGGACGAGCACGCGAGCGCGCTGATGGCGCACAACTGGTTCAACCTCGACTTCCCGGGGCGCCCCGCGTTCCTGGCCGCCGATCAGGAGATCACGTCGTTCACCGCCGACCGTACCGAGTTCCTCGGCCGCAACGGGCACCCTGCCTCGCCCGCCGCCATGCGGTACGAGCGGCTCGCCGGCACCACCGGCCGCTTCCTGGACAACTGCGGCGCGCTGCACCGCTCGCTCACGCTCGCCCCCGGCGCACACGCGGAGGTGTCGTTCTTCCTCGGACAGACAGAGACCGTCGAGGCCGCGCACGCGCTCATCCACGAACTGCGCGCGCCTGGCGCCGTCGAGCGCGAGCTCGAGGCCGCTCGTGCGATGTGGCGCGGGCTGCTCGGCACGCTCGAGATCCGCACGCCGGACGAGCTCCTGGACAGGCTCGTGAACGGCCCTGTGCTGTACCAGGCGCTCGCGTGCCGCTTCTGGGGACGCACCGCGCTCTACCAGTCAAGCGGCGCGTTCGGCTTCCGCGACCAGCTCCAGGATTGCCTCGCTCTGCTTTACGTCCGGCCCGACCTCGTGCGCGAGCACATCGTCGAGGCGTCGCGTCGCCAGTTCCCAGAGGGCGACGTCTTGCACTGGTGGCAGCCGATGAGCGGCCGGGGCGTGCGGACGCGGTTCGTGGACGACCGCCTGTGGCTGCCGCTGGTCGTGGCGGAGTACGTGAACGCGACCGGCGACGAGAGCGTGCTCGACGTCGAGACGCCGTTCGTGGAAGGCCCGCCGGTCCCCGAGGGCCGCGAGGACCTCTACTTCGAGCCGCAGCCGTCAGTGCAGGTCGCAACCGTCTACGAGCACTGCGTCAGCGCGATCGAGGCGAGCGCGGCCGTCGGCCCGCACGGCCTGCCGCTCATGGGGGGCGGCGACTGGAACGACGGCATGAACCGGGTGGGCATCGGCGGGACCGGCGAGAGCGTGTGGATGGCGTGGTTCCTCGACGTCGTGCTCCGCTCGTTCGCGGAGGTCGCAGAGCGGCGAGGCGACGCCGAGCACGCGGAGCGCTGGCGCGCCCGGGCCGAGGCGCTCATCGCGGCGGTCGAGCGCGAGGCGTGGGACGGCGCGTGGTACCGCCGCGCGTACTTCGACGACGGGACGCCCCTCGGCAGCCGCTCCTCGGAGGAGTGCAAGATCGACGCCATCGCCCAGGCGTGGGCGGCCGTCTCGGGCTCGGGCGACCCTGCGCGCGTCCAGCGTGCGCTCGAAAGCGTCGAGGAGCGCCTGATCCGCTGGGACGACGGGCTCGTGGCGCTGCTTGCGCCGCCGTTCGACCGCATGGCGCACGATCCCGGCTACATCAAGGGGTACGTGCCTGGCGTGCGCGAGAACGGCGGGCAGTACACGCACGCCGCCGTGTGGGTCGCGCTCGCGTACGCGGCGATGGGGGACGGCGACGAGGCGGTGGCTATCCTCGACCTGATCAACCCGCTGTCCCATGCCGCGGACGCCGCCTCGGTGGAGCGGTACAAGGTGGAGCCGTACGCGCTGGCCGCCGACGTGTACTCCGCCGAACCGCACGTCGGGCGCGGCGGCTGGACTTGGTACACCGGCTCGGCGGCCTGGTACTACCGCGTGGCGGTGCGGGACATCTGCGGCCTGCACCTCGTGGCCCGCGACGGGAAGCGCTACCTCGCGTTCGAGCCGTGCGTGCCGAAGTCGTGGCCGGCGTGGTCGATCCGCTACCGGTTCGGTTCGAGCACCTACGAGATCGCGTTCGAGAACCCACGCGGTGTGAACCGCGGCGTCGAGCGCGTGGAGTGCGACGGTGAAGCAGTGGCCGACGGCCTGGTCCCGCTCGTCGACGACGGCCGCGCGCACCTCGTGCGCGTCGTCATGCTCGGCGGATAGCGACCGTCACGGCATCGCACGGATGACGGCGGCCTGCACGGCGTAGCTGAGCGCCCCCGGGCCGCCGAGCGTCCACGCCGCCCCGCCAGGCGCGAGCCGCCGCACGATGTGGCTCCTCGTGACGTCCGGCAAGACGTCGGGCCGAGAGAGCAGCAGCGCGCCGCGAAGCGCGCCCGCAGCCGCCCCGCCGGCGAGCGCATCAGGGAAGTCCGACCCGCTCGCCACCGCGACGAGGCCGTCGTCGCACATGCCGCTCGCCACCGCAGCGGCCGCCACCGCAGCAGCCGTTGCGTAACGGTCGGAGCCGCTCCATCGCTCGACGGCCTCGACGCCGGGGATCGATGCGATGGCGGCCTCGACATCTGGCGACACCGCCGCTTCTCCACCGACCACGACGACTCGGCACGGAGCAAATCCGGCGATGGCGGTCCGCGCAGCGTCTGGCAGCTCCGAGGGCTTCACGAGCACGACCGGGCTGCCGGACGAGGCGGCCGGGGCGCCCGCCGCCGTCGCGTCTGGGAAAAGGTCTCCTCGCGTCACGAGCACGGTCCGCGTACCGGGGCTTGATGCCGCTACCCACGCAGCGACGAGCGCAGCGGTCTCGTACCGGTCGCGCCCGCCGATGCGCTCCACGTCCAGGCCGAGCCCGGCGAGCGCACCGGCCGTCGTCGTGGAGACGGCGCCCGGCCCGCCCACGACCACCGCGCGTGTCGCGCCCAGCCGCGCGATCTCGGCTGCCGTGGAGGCCGGCACGCTCGTGCGTCTGACCAGCAGCACCGGCGCTCCGCGCGTGCCCGCGAGGGGCGCCGCAGCGAGCGCGTCCGGGAAGTCCTCCCCGCTCGCTATCACGACCGTGTCGCACGTGCCGGTGGCGAACGCCGCTCTGGAGGCAGCGGCTGCCGTCGCGTACCGGTCGGCGCCTGCGATCCGCGTGACGCGGGAGAGCCGCGCGAGCGCCGCGTTCGCCTGCGCCAAGCCGTGGCCGGTCTGCTGGTCGAAACCAGGGGCGCCGATGTCGCGTGCGCTCGCTTCAAGCGCTGCCCGCACCGTGTCCGCGGTCGCGCTCGGGCACGCCGACATGAGCAGCGCGGCGATCCCTGCAACGTGCGGCGCGGCCATCGAGGTCCCTTGCCTATAGCCGTACACGCTGCCTTTCAGCGTCGAGATGATGCCGTTCTCGAGCACCACAGGAGACCCGAACCACCCGCCGGGCGCGGCGAGGTCGACCTGCGGTCCCGTGCTGGAGTACGGTGCGACGTCGCCGGCCCTGGTCGTCGCCGACACGGCGATCGCGCCGTCGCACGCTGCTGGGTACCACACAGGCGGTCCGCTGCCGTTGCCGGAAGCGGCAACCACGAGAACGCCCTTCGCTCTCGCATAGTCCACGGCCTCTTGCAGCAGCGCGATCTCCGCGGCGTCAGACGGCACGGCCGGGTCGAGCGCCTCCCCGAGGCTCGCGTTGATGATGCAGGCCCCTTTGTCCGTGGCGTACCGGACCGCGTCGACGAAGTCGGCGGTGGTCGCGATCCCGTTCCTGTCGATCACTTTCAGCGGCAGCACCTTCACGCCGGGTGCCGCACCGGCGACCCCAACGGCGTTGTCCGCCACCGCGGCGACGATGCCTGCCACGTGCGTGCCGTGCGGATACTCCTCCTCGGCCGTCGCGTCGCCATTCGCGAAGTCCCAGTCGTTCGCGAGGTCGAGGTTCGCGCGCAGGTCCGGGTGCGACAGGTACACGCCGCTGTCGATCACGGCGACGCGCACCGTCGGTGAGCCCCGAGTGATGTCCCACACCCCGAGGACGTCCGCAGCGGGAAGCGCCCACTGCTTGGAAAAGAAGGGGTCGTTCGGTATCGATGCGGGCCGCAGCCGGCCGTTCGGCGCTATCGCGCGCACAGCCGATGAAGACCGCTTCACACGCACCCGCACAGACTCGACGCTCTGGCCTTTCGGGAACACCACGAGGGCCTCGGTGCCGCTGCGCAGCATCCGCTTCACGCGTCCGCCGCTCGCCTCCACCGCAGCGAGCGCCTCGGAGGCGCGCGCCGCATCGAACGACACGATGGCCTCGACCCCGTCCGCTCCGCGTCCGTCCGGCACGGCGGCGCGAACGGGCGCGGACCAGGTTGCCGCTACCAAGGCGGCCAGGACTGCGGCGATGAAGCGCGTCCGGGGCAGGCTCATGTCCGAGGATCCTTTCCGTGTGCGTGAGCGGAGCTTGGCACCCGGCGCGGTTTGGCGCAACCCCCTACCTCCCCGGGCCCATCCACCGCCGGTGCATGAAGCGCATCACGCGCTGCGGGCCGAGCAGCGCCCTCGCTGCGAGGAGCGGGCGCGCGTACGCGGCCACCGGATACCGGAGGCGGTCGCTCTCGTCCAGGATCGCGCGCATGGTCCGACGGCCGCGGCCTCGGGCGTCGTGCGCTTCTCCACGCCGTCGCTGAACGCGTTCATGGCCTCCAGGTACGGGGCGTACGGCCCCGTCGGACGCGCTTGCTCGTCCATCGCTCTGTAGATGGGGGTCTCGACGTACCCGGGCTCGATCGCCTTGACGCGGATGCCGAACGGCTTGAGCTCGTGCCACAGCCCTTCTGAGAACCCCTCGAGCGCATGCTTCGTGGCGTTGTAGGTAGTGAAGAACGGGAACACCATCCTGCCGCCGAGCGACGTGACGTTCGCGATGGTGCCGGAGCCCCGCTCGCGCATCGCTGGCAGCAGCGCCTGCGTGAGCTCGACCGGCGAGAAGACGTTCACCTGGAACAGGGCGCGCACGCGCTCCTGCGGCGTCTCCTCGACAGGCCCGTAGATCACGGCGCCGGCGTTGTTGACGAGCACGTCCGGGCACCCGTGGGTCTCGAGCACCCGCTCGGCGAGCGAACGCGACGCGCCCGGCGAGGATGCGTCGTACTGCTCCAGCCGCACCGTCGGCGGCAGGCCGTACGCCTCAGGCGCAACGTCCCCGCGCACCGTGCCGACCGCCGTCCAACCCGTCTCTGCAGCGAGGCGCGCGAGCGCGTTGCCGATGCCCGACGACACGCCTGTGATGAGCATGAGTCCCATGCGGCTCCTTCCGACGAGCCCTTTCGGAGCGCCGTTCCGTTGGGCATATTCCCCTGCGACACGGCAATGGCGAGGAGGGTGCGTGAAGATCTGCGTCGTGGGCTCCGGCATCTCGGGCATGGCGGCGGCCTGGCTGCTCTCTCAGCGGCACGAGGTCGACCTGGTCGAGCAGGAGCAGTCGCTCGGCGGCCACACGCGGACGGTCGACGTCCTGATCGGGAATCGACGGGTCCCGTGCGACGTTGGGTTCATGGTCTTCAACCACCGCACCTATCCCAACCTCGTCCGGCTGTTCGAGCACTTCGGCATCCCCGAGCAAGACGCCGACATGTCGTTCTCGGTGCACGACGCCGCGGCCGGCGTCACCTGGCGCGGCGACCTCCGGGGCGTGTTCGCCGACCCGAAGACATTCGTGCGGCCCGCTTACTGGCGCATGCTCGCGGACATCGTGCGGTTCTCGCGCTCAGGGGAGCGGCTTCTTCGGGACCCCGCGCTCGCGTCCATGACGCTGGGCGAGCTCCTGGAGCGCGACGGGTACGGGCCCGGGTTCCGCGAGTGGTACCTCGTCCCGATGGCGGGCTCGATCTGGTCCATGCCGAGCGAGCGGGTGCTCCGGTTCCCGGCCGCTTCGATGATCCGGTTCTTCGACAACCACGGATTGATCCGCATCGCCGGCAAGCCGCAGTGGAAAAGCGTCCCCGGCGGGGCCCGCCGGTACGTGGAGCGGATGGCGCGCGAGGTGAGCGGTGCGGTGCGTATCGGAGACGGCGCGGCATCGATCGTGCGGGGCCCCGAAGGGGTCGAGGTCGCTCTTCGCTCTGGAGAGCGCCTCCGGTACGACGCCGTCGTCCTCGCGTGCCACGCCGATCAGGCGCTCGCCGTGCTGCACGACGCCGACGAGGAGGAGCGGGCGGTCCTGAGCGCGATCCCGTACGAGCCGAACGACGTCGTGCTCCACTCCGACACGGCCTTCCTGCCGCCTCGCCGCGCAGCGTGGGCCGCATGGAACCACGCCTCGGCTGGAGCCGCCGAGCCTCGCGTCAGCGTGACCTACCGGCTCCGCGTCTTGCAGCGGCTGCCCGTCGAAGACGAGGTCCTCGTGACGCTCAATCCGCTGCGCCCTGTGCCCGGCGACGCGGTCTTCGGACGGTTCTCGCTCGCCCACCCCCAGTTCGGGCCCGGTTCCGTGGAAGCGCAGCGCGCCCTCGAACGGATCCAGGGCAGACGGCGCACGTGGTTCGCGGGCGCCTGGACCCGCTACGGATTCCACGAAGACGGCCTGATCTCCGGCCTCCGCGTCGCGAAGGCGTTCGGGGTCGACCCGCCGTGGGGCCTCATCCTCGATCCGGAGGAAGCCGCGCGATGATCAGCCGCGTGTACGAAGGCCACGTCGCGCACGACCGGCTGCGCCCGCGCCGGAACCGCTTCCGGTACCGTGCGTACATGCTCTACCTCGACCTCGACGAGCTCGACGCGTTGCCCGAGCACGCGAGGCTGTTCAAGCGCGACCGGCTCGGCATGGTCTCGTTCTACGACGCCGACCACGGGCCACGCGACGGCTCGCCGCTCAAGCCGTGGATCGAGCGCCTGCTCGCGGGGGCTGGCGTCGACCTCGCCGGAGGCCCAGTCCGCGTGCTCGCGTTCCCGCGGGGGCTCTGGTTCCGCTTCTACCCGGTGGCGTTCTGGTACTGCTTCCACGCCGACGGGAGCCTGCGCGCGATCATGGCAGAGGTCCACAACACCTTCGGCGGCCGTCACAACTACCTCATGCACCGCGGCGGCGCGCCGATCCGGTTCTCGGAGGACCTGTTCGCTGCCAAGGTCTTCCACGTCTCGCCGTTCATCGGCATGGACGCTCGCTACCGATTCCGCTTCACGGAGCCCGGCGACGCGGTGTCCGTGAGCATCCACGAAGACGTCGAGGGCGAGCCGCTCTTGATCGCGGGCTTCGCCGGGCGCGCTCGGCCGCTTTCCGACGAGACGCTCCGCGAGCTCGCCCGGCGGTATGGTCCGCTGCCGCTTAGGATCTGGCTGCTCATCCACGCGCAGGCGCTGCGCCTGTTCGCGAAGCGCATCCGCTTCCACCACGACCCCGGTCCGCCGAAGGAGGAGACGAGCTTTGTCGCGCAGTGAGACCCGGATGCCCGACCTTGCCGCACCCGTTTCGCGTCCGGCCGAGACGGCTCTCGACCTCGTGCTCCGGCGCGTCCGTTCCGGGAGCGTCACCGTCCATTGGCCGGACGGCCGCGTGAGGGCCTACGCCGGACCGCTCGACGGCCCCGCGGCCGAGATCCGCGTCCACGACGGCCGGGCGGTCTTCCGAGCGCTGCTGGGAGGGTCGATCGGTCTCGCAGACGCCTACGTGGAAGGCCAGTGGGATACCCCCGACCTCCTGTCGGTGCTGCGCTTCGCGACGGCGAACCTCGACACGCACGAGTCCCGCATCGCCGGATCTGCCCCGGCCGTGTGGTGGCACCGGCTCCTGCACGCCCTCAGGGCGAACACCCGCGCCGGCGCGAAGAAGAACATCCTGGCGCACTACGACCTCGGCAACGAGTTCTACGCGGCGTGGCTCGACCCTGACATGACGTACTCGTGCGCCCTGTTCGATGGCTCGCAGACCGACCTCTCCCAGGCCCAGCGAGCGAAGTGGGACCGGCTGCTCGACCTGCTCGACCTGCGTCCAGGACAGCGCCTGCTCGAGATCGGCTGCGGGTGGGGCGGGTTCGCGATCCACGCCGCGAAGACCCGCGGCGTCCACGTCACGGCGATAACGATATCCGACGCGCAGCACCAGTGGGCGGCCAGGCGCGTGCGTGAAGAGGGTCTGGATGGCATGGTCGACGTCAGGCTCGAGGACTACCGCGACGTCCGGGGGACGTTCGACGGCGTCGCCTCGATCGAGATGTTCGAAGCGGTCGGCGAGCGGTACTGGCGCCGGTTCTTCGAGTGCGTGCACGACCGGCTCGCGGACGGCGGCCGGGCGGCGCTGCAGGTCATCACCATCGCGGACCGCCTGTTCGAGCGCTACCGTGCCAAGCCGGACTTCATCCAGCGCCGGATCTTCCCGGGCGGCATGCTGCCGAGCCCGTCGCGCTTCATCCGGGACGCGTCGCAGGCCGGGCTCCACGCCGAACAGCCGTTCTTCTTCGGCCGAGACTACGCCATGACGCTCGCTGCCTGGCGCGACCGCTTCGACGCAGCCGTCCAGCAGGTCCGCCGGCTGGGCTTCGACGAGCGCTTCGAGCGCCTGTGGCGCTTCTACCTCTCGTATTGCGAGGCCGGGTTCTTGAGCGGCCGCATCGACGTCATGCAAGTCGCCCTCGATCGCCGGTGAGACGTCGGGCCTTGTGAGGGTATGAAATGCGTATGGGCGAGCACGTCACAGGACGGCTGCTTGCAGAACGTGTCCGTTCGTCGGTCAGCGCTCTGTGGCTGCTGTGCGTGGCGCTCGCGCTCGGCGGAGCGCTCGCCGCCTGTTCAGCGCCCCCCGCCGCCCAGCAGCCCGAGCGGCCTGAGCAGACCCCGGACTCGACGGAGCCTCAAGGAGGTGTCGGGCCGATGCTTCTCACATCCAGCGCGTTCCAGGACGGCGGCCGCATCCCGGTCGAGCACTGCATGGCGGGCGTCCCTGGCGGAGGGAACGTCTCGCTGCCTCTGGCTTGGTCTCAAGCGCCAGCCGGGACGGCCTCGTTCGCGGTGTTCGTCGTGGACCGCCACCCCATCGCGCAGAACTGGGTGCACTGGGCGGTGGTCGACCTGCCCCCGTCCGTCACCGGCCTGCCGGCTGGCGCTTCCGGTTCGCTCGACCCGCCTGCCCGAGAGCTCGTGAACACCTTCGGCGAACGCGGCTACGGCGGGCCGATGCCGCCGCCTGGCAGCGGCGAGCATCCCTACGAGGTGGCCGTGTACGCCCTGGATGTGGGTCGCCTCGAGATCCCAGACGCTCCGACGGCGGCCGACATCGAGCGAGCCGTCGCCGGCCACGTGCTCGCGAGAGCGGTCCTGACGGGCGCGTTCTCGCGCTGAGCCGGTAGCCTCTCGCACGCTGATCGAAAGGAGCGGGCATGGACGTCTTGTCTTCCGAGACCCTCCGTGAGCTCGCCTCGTCGCAGGGCGGGACGCACGTGTCGATCTACCTTCCGACCAAACGGTTCGCCCCCGAGGCCGTAGCCGAGAACGGGACGCGCCTGAAGAACCTCTTGAAGGAGGCGCGCGAACAGCTCGTCCAGCGCGGGATGCGCGCCGGCGAGGCGGACGCTCTCCTCAAGCAAGCGTCGGCCCTCGTCGAGGACCGTCCGTTCTGGCTGGAGGCCCGAGACGGCCTAGCCGTGTTCGTGGACGGCGGCACGCGGACGTTCAGGCTGCCGGTGGCCTTCGAGGAGTCCGTGTTTGTGGGCGACCGCTTCCGCATCCGGCCGCTGCTGACGGCGCCGCGCGCGGACGAGCGCTTCTACGTGCTGTCGCTCTCGCTCAAGCGGCCGCGGGTCTTGGTCGGCTCCCCTGCGGGACTCCGCGAGCTCGCCGTCGAGGAGATGCCGGAGGGCCTCGCTGACGCTCTGAAGTGGGACGACTTCGAGAAGCGCTCGCTGCAGTTCCACACGCGTACGGCCCAAGCCCCAGGCGGACGCAGGCCGGCGGTCTTCCACGGGTCGGGCGAGCCGGACCCGAAAGAGGAGATCGCGCGGTACTTCCGGGGGATCGATCGGGTCCTTTCGGAGCAGCTCGATGCCGGGACGCCGGTCGTCCTGGCCGCCGTAGACTACCTCGTCCCGCTCTACCGCGCCGTGAGCTCGCTGCCGTCGCTCGCAGCCGAAGCCGTGACCGGCAGCCCGGACGGCATGTCCGACCAGGAGCTGCACGCCAGGGCGTGGGACATCGCACGGCCGGCGCTCGAACGCGAGCGAGCCGCCGCGCTGCAGCGAGCGGTCGAGATGTGGTCGTCGCCGCGCGTCGTGACCGATCCTGCCGCTCTCGTCTCGGCCGCGGCCGACCGGCGCGTCGAGACGCTCTTCGTCGCCGTCGATGCTGAGCTGTGGGGCGTGTGGCGCGACGGGCGCGGCACCGAAACGCATCCGGTGCGGCTCCCCGGAGACGAGGACTTGCTCGACCTCGCGGCTGCCTTTACGCTGAGAGCCGGAGGCGCCGTGCACGCCGTCGAGCACGAGCACATGCCGCAGCGAGAGGCTGCTGTCGCGCTCCTCCGATACTGACGAGGAGGTTCTGTGACTCCACGGAGGCTGTTCGACCTGGTGCTCTCGATCGCCGTCGGCGCCGCGATCGTCGTCGGCCTGCTGTTCGGCGTCCGTGCGCTCGCCGGCCGTACCGGCATGGGGCTTCCGGCGGTGGATGCCGTGTTCGTCCCGCAAGACTGGTTCTCGCCCACCAACGTCCGGCTGATCGACGACACCACCGTCGAGCTCGAAGGCGTGGTGGCGGTTCCCGGAGAGCCGCAAGGCGCTCAGGAGCTGGTCGTCAGCGGTGCGACGCTCCTGCTGTGGGAAGGCGCCACCGAGTCGTACCCCTTGGCGTCTGACGGAGAAGTGCGGGTCCGCCACACCTTCAGCGGCGGCGGCGGGCTGAGCCGGCCGGTCGGATGGAGGGTCGTGCGCGTCGAGCACCGGGCCGGCGGCGTCCCTACCGGAGCCGCCTACGTGCTGGTCGATCTCACGAAACTCGTGTGGCTGAAACGCACCGGGCCGGTGGAGTGGCGGACGCTGCCCATCGAGCAGTGAAGCTGGATGGTGGGCCCGAGTGGATTCGAACCACTGACCTCACGGTTATCAGCCGTGCGCTCTAACCGACTGAGCTACGGGCCCCTGGGCAGCCCCGATACCATAGCCCAGCCCCCCGAGAGCGTCAAGATGGGCCGAGCCGCCGCGGCAGGCGTCCAGCACGCTCCCGTTCGTTCAGCCGGCCGCCGGCGTCACCGTGATGCACAGCCTGCGCTGCCGAGGGCCGTCGAACTCGCAGAAGAACACCGCTTGCCACGTCCCGAGCGCGAGCCTGCCGTCGTGCACGGGGATCGCCACGCTTGGGCCCACCAGCGTCGCTTTGACGTGCGCGTCGCTGTTGCCCTCGCGGTGCTCCCACGGCCCGCTCGCCGCCACGAGCCGCCGAAGCGCAGCCAGCAGATCGCGCCCCACCGAGGGGTCTGCGCCCTCGTTCACCGTCACGGCGGCCGTCGTGTGAGGGACCCAGACGAATGCGACGCCCTCGCGCACGCCGGCTCTCACCGCGGCCGCCTCGACGTGCTGGGTGACGTCGACGAGCTCCTCCCGCCGAGCGGTCCGGATGACCACGTCGTCCATAGCAGTCCCTCTCTCGTCTCCGCTTAGAGCGCCTGCAATCGTGGTACCGTAACGGTGAGGTGTTGCGCAACCATGATCGAGGTACGCATAGCGAGCCTGAACGCCGACGCCGCGACGGGACAGCCGATCGTGCTCCTCAAGCCGCTCGAGGACGAGCTGCTCGGGTACGACGGGCGGATGCTGCCGATCTGGATCGGGCACCCGGAGGCCACCGCGATCCTGCTCGCGCTCGAAGGCGAGGAGTTCCCTCGCCCGCTCACGCACGATCTGCTCAAGAGCGCCATCGACGCGCTCGGGGCGACGGTGCTGCGCGTCGCGGTCACCCGCCTGGAAGAGGGCACGTACTACGCGGAGATCGTCCTTGACGCCGACGCTCGCGAGGTCGTGCTGGACGCCCGGCCGTCCGACAGCATCGCGCTCGCGGTGCGATGCGGGTGTCCGATCTACGTCGCTGACGAGGTATTCGACGAGGCGGCCGTCCGCATCGAGACCGAGGAGGACGTCGAGGAGGAGCTCCGGCGCTTCCGGGAGTTCCTCGACCACGTCGACCCGAGTGATTTCACCTCGTAGGCGCTACTCGTAGCGGAGCGCGACGATCGGGTCGAGCCGGCTCGCCTTCCACGCGGGATAGACGCCGAAGAACACGCCGACGCCGGCCGAGAAGAAGAACGCGAGCGCGACCGCCCACGGCGTGACTTCTGTCGGCACCGGCGTGAACCGGGCCATCGCCGCCGCGCCGCTCCACCCGAGCGCGATGCCGACCGTTCCGCCGAGCACCGACAGCGCCACCGCCTCGATGACGAACTGCGACAGGATGTCGTACGTGCGCGCGCCGACGGCCTTGCGGATGCCGATCTCGCGCGTCCGCTCGGTCACGCTCACGAGCATGATGTTCATGATGCCGATGCCGCCGACCAGGAGCGAGATGCCGGCGATGCCCGCGAGCATGTACGTGAGCGTCCCGAGCAGGTCCGACAAGAGCCCGAGGGTCTGCTCTTGCGTGAAGACGGTGAACTCCTCGCCGTAGCGCGGCGTGAGCACGCGGCGGATCTCGCCCTTCACTCGCTCGACCTCTTCTGCGCTCGCCGCCTTCACGACGATCGTGTTGATGAAGCTCACCCCGAACAGGCGCTGCGCCGTGGTGACAGGGACGTACACCTGGCTGTCCTGGTCGCCAGACAGGCCGCCTCCGAGCGACTCGTAGTGCCCGATGACCGTGAACCGCTGGCCGTTTATGCTCACCCGCTGCCCGACCGGGTCCTTGCCTTGGAACAGCGTCTCGGCGACCCGCGACCCCAGCGCAACGACTCGGGCCGCCACCTGCACCTCGCTCCGCCGGTAGTGCCTGCCGCCGGCGAGCGTCGAGGCGAACACCTCGCTCCCCTGCTCGTTGCCGGCGGCCACGACGACGCGCATCGAGCGGTTCCCGGCCTTGATGGTCGCGCCGCCTTGGAGCACTGGGACGACGGCAGAGATGCCCTCGACCTTGCGGGCGATCAGGTCCGCGTCCTCGAGCGTGAGCCGGCGCGCCGGCGGCGCCTGATCGCCCCCCATGCCACCGCTGTACTGCCCTGGCACGATGAAGAGCAGGTTGGAGCCGAGCCCTTCGATCTGCCCTGTGATCTCGCCTTGGACGCCGGTCCCGATCGCGACGAGCAAGATGACGGCCGCCACCCCGATGATGACGCCGAGCATCGTAAGCCCGCTTCGCGCCTTGTTGGCCGCGAGCGCCCGCATCGCGATCCGGAACGCCTCGGCGAAGTTCACCCTGCCACCTCCTGCGGCGGCATCGTCCGCAGCTCCTCGGCGGCGAGCACGCGCTCCGCGACGATCTCCTCGCTTCGGATGCGGCCGTCGAGGATGTGCACGATGCGCTCGGCGTGCCGGGCGATCCGGTCGTCGTGCGTGACGAGCACGACGGTGATGCCCTGCGCGTTGAGGTCTTGGAGGATCGCCATCACCTCGACGCCTGACTTGGAGTCGAGGTTTCCGGTCGGCTCGTCGGCGAGCACGATGCTCGGCCGGTTCACGAGCGCGCGCGCGATCGCCACGCGCTGCTGCTGGCCGCCCGAGAGCTGGCTCGGGAAGTGCCCGGTGCGGTTGCCCAGTCCGACGCGCTCCAGCGCCTCGATGGCGCGACGTGCCCGCTCCGCGCCGGCGACGCCGCCGTACACCAGCGGGAGCTCGACGTTGGCCTGCGCGGTCGTCCGCGGCAAGAGGTTGAACGCCTGGAAGACGAACCCGATGTGCTTGTTGCGCAGCGCGGCCAGCTGGTTCTGCGTCATCTGGGAGACGTCTTCGCCGTCGAGCAGCACGCGCCCGCTCGTGGGCGTGTCGAGGAGCCCCACGATGTGCATGAGCGTCGACTTCCCTGACCCCGACGGTCCCATGATCGACACCATCTCGCCGCGGTAGATGCGCAAGTCGACGCCGCACAGCGCGTTCACGACGACGCCCTCGAGCTGGTAGGACTTGCAGACGTCGACCGTCTCGAGGACGACGTCCCTGGTGAGGCCGGGCTCTGGCACTGCGCTCACTTCACCTTGACGGGCGCGCCGTCTTTGAGCGACGACAGCCCCGTGACGATGACCTCGTCGCCTGCCTTCAGCCCTCGCACGATCTCGGCGCGGGTCTCGGTCAAGCGGCCCGTCTCCACGTCGACCCGCACGGCTCGCCCATTCCGCACGACGTACACGTACGACGCGCCCGCGTCGTCGAGCACTGCTTCGACCGGGACGCTCAGCACGTCCGCGAGGGATTCGACGACGATCTCGGCGGTGCCGTTCATGCCGAGGAGCACCGTGCCCTTCGCGCCCACCAGACGCAGCACGACGGGGAACGCCGTGCCGCCGGTCGGGGTCACCACCGACGCGGCGCCAATCCGCTCGACGGTCGTCGAGAACGACCGCCCCGGCAGCGAGTCGAGCGAGACCGTCGCCTTCATGCCGGGCTTGACGTTCGCGACGTCGGCCTCGTCCACTTGCGCCTCGAACGCGAGGTCGTCGAACGCGACCACGGTGAACGGCGCGGAGGCCGGCGACACTGCTCCACCGACGACGGGCTTCCCGGCGGCCGTCGCGGCCCCGGCGCCGCCGAATGCGCTCGCGGACAATCCCCCGGTGGCGCTGTTGAACACGACCCGCCCGTCTATCGGCGCGCGGAGCGTGGCCCGCTCGAGCACGTCGACGGCGTACTCGAGCGCCTGCCGAGCCGCCTCGACGCCCGAGGACGCGGACGCTCTGGCCTTTCGCGTGTCCGCGCGTGCGAGCTTCTGCTGCTGCGCCAATGCGGCCTGATACGCCGCCCAGGCCTGGTCTCGCGCCGCCTTGGCGCTTGCGAGCGCCACCGGGCTGGCGCCGGCGGACGACACGGCCGTGAGGTTCGCCTCGGCTGCCGCGACGGCGTCGGCAGCCTGCTCTTTCGCGTCTTCCAGCGCAGCCAGCGCTTCGACGATGGCCGGGTCTTTCGGCTCAGGCGCTGGATCGTAGACGCCCGTCTTGAACGCGTCGTACGCGGCCTCCGCCGCGGCATACGCCGCCTCCGCGAGGGCAAGCGCGGCCTGCGCCTGCTGGATCGCGGCGGGGTCGGACACGCCGCCCGAGCTCAGCAGTTCGTACTGCTTCGCCGCCGCCTGATACGCCGACCACGCCGCGCTGACGGCTGCGGACGCGGCCCGCTCATCAGCCGATGACGGGGTCTGCTGGCCGATGGCGTCAGCCTGGGCAAGCGCCGCGTCGTACGCCGCCTGGGCCTGCGCGACCTGCAGCTCGAGCGGCCGAACGTCCATGACTGCGATGACGTCTCCTGCTTTGACGTCTTGGCCCTCCGTCACCTCGATCGATGCAAGGGTGCCGGCGGCCGGCGGGAACACGTCGGCCTTGCTTCCTGGTCCGACCGATCCGGCGGCGCTCACGGTCACTTCGAGCGGTCCTCGCGAGGCCTTCTCGACCACCACCTCGGTGGCCCCCGCGTCGCGCCCAAACACCGCCCACGCGACGCCTGCGCCTACCACAGCCACGGCCACAGCCGCAGCGATCACGCGCTTCTTCGACATCTTCGCCTCCGTCGTCGCGACTCCGCTCTGCCAGTTACTACCCGCCGCGCGCCGTCGAGCCGCGCGCCGTCGCCAGGCCGAGCGCAGCGGGGACGTCCGCGAGGGACTCGACGACGACGTCCGGTCCGGCCTCGATCAGGCGCTCCCGGGATGCGACGCCCCACGTCGCCGCGACCGCGAGCGCCCCTGCGGCCTTCGCCGACGCGACGTCGGCCGGGCTGTCGCCCACGTACGCCGCGTGCTCCGGCGGCACGCCGATCGCGCCCAAAGCGTGCAGCAACGGCGTCGGGTCGGGCTTGTGGGCGGCGACGTCGTCCGCCGTCACGACGACGTCGAAGGCGTCGCTCATCTCGAGCAACGCGATGCCCCGCTCGGCGATGGCTCTGCTCTTCGAGGTCACGAGCCCGAGCCGTGCTCCCGCTTCCTTGACGGCCATCAGCACGTCGTGCGCGCCCGGGAACGCGCGCACCATCTCGTCGTGCGTCGCGTGGTTGTACGCGCGGTACTCCTGCAACAGACGCTCGGCCAGCGCCTCGTCCTCGACGAGGATGCGCATCTGCGCCGCGAGCGGCATCCCGACGTTGCGCAGCAGCACCTCGTCGGGAAGCTCGCGGCCGAGCACCGCCCGCGAGGCGTGCCGGAACGAGGCGCGGATGTGCGGGATGCTGTCCGCGAGCGTGCCGTCGAAATCGAACAGGACCGCTTCGAGCCGCGGCGCCGGCCGCGCTGCGTCACTCCTCGTCATCGAACTGCTCGCCCACGAGCTCCTCGGCCTCGGCCTCGCGGTCGTCTGACGGAGCCTCGGCTGAGCCGGCGTCCTCGAGCAGCGACGGCTGCCCCTCGGGCGCCTGCTTGCGCTTGGCCTGCGCACGCACGCGGGTGATGGCCGAGACGCGATCGCTTTCAGCGACGTTCATGACCTTGACGCCTTGCGTGGCGCGGCCCAGGCGGCTGATGTCGGCCACCTTCACCCGGATGACGACGCCTTCTTCGGTGATGAGCATGAGCTCGTGGTCCGGCCCGACGACCTTCATCCCGGCGAGCCGGCCCTTCTTCGGCGTGACCTGGATGGTCTTCACGCCCATGCCGCCGCGCTTCTGCACCGGATAGTCTTCGAGCGGCGTGCGCTTGCCGTACCCGCGCTCCGTCACGACGAACAGGTCGCTGCCTTCGGCGGCGATCTCCATGCCGAGGACGCGGTCGCCTTCTTTCACCGCCATGCCGCGCACGCCCGTGGTGTCTCGGCCCATCGGCCGCACGTCCGACTCGTCGAAGACGATGGCCTTGCCTTCGGCCGACACCATCACCACGTGCTGACCCTTCTGGACGCGGCGCACCGAGATGAGCTCGTCTCCCTCGCGCAGGTTGATCGCGATGATGCCCGTCGAGAGCACGCGGCTGTACGCCTGCATCGCGGTCTTCTTCACCAGCCCGCTCGCCGTGGCGAAGAGCAGGTACTCGTCCGGCCGGAACTCGCGCGTGGTGATGACGGCCGCGATGCGCTCGTCTTGCTCGAACGGCAGCAGGTTCACGACCGCGGTCCCACGCGCGTGCCGCGAGCCGAGCGGAAGCTCGTGGACCTTCATCCGGTAGACCTTGCCCTTGTTCGAGAAGAACAGGACGTGGTCGTGCGTGGAGCTGATGAAGAGGTGCTCCACGAAGTCGCCGTCTTTGAGGTTCACGCCGCTGACGCCCTTGCCGCCGCGCCGCTGCTGGCGGTACGTCGCCACCGGCAGGCGCTTGACGTAGCCGCGCTTGGTGATGGTGACGACCATGTCCTCTTCGGCGATCAGGTCCTCGACGTCGAGGTCCTCGACGACGCCCGTGATCTCCGTGCGGCGCGCATCGGCGTGCTTGGCCTTGATCTCGGCCATCTCCTCTTTGATGATCTGGAGCACGAGCCTGACGTCTCCGAGGACCTGCTTGTACCAGGCGATCTTCTCGCGCAGGTCCGCGAGCTCTTCCTCGATCTTGTGGCGCTCAAGGCCGGTGAGGCGGCGGAGCCGCATCTCGAGGATGGCCTCCGTCTGCGCCTCCGACAGCCCGAACCGTTCGATGAGGCGCTGCTTCGCCTCGGCGTCGTCCTCGCTCGACTTGATGATGGCGATGACCTCGTCGATGTTGTCGAGCGCGATGATGTAGCCCTCGAGGATGTGGGCGCGCTCTTCGGCCTTGCGGAGGTCGTACCGGGTCCGCCGGGTGATGACCTCTTTCTGATGCTCGATGTAGTAGTGGAGCATCTCCTTGAGGGAGAGCGTGCGAGGAACGCCGTCGACGAGGGCGAGCTGGATGATGCCCATGCCCGTCTCGAGCGGGGTGTGCTTGTAGAGCTTGTTGAGCACGACCTGCGGCGTCGCAGACTGCTTGAGCTCCACGACCACTCGCATGCCTTTCCGGTCGGACTCGTCGCGCAGGTCCGAGATCTCCGGGAGCTTCTTCTCGCGCACCAGGTCGGCGATCTTCGTGACGAGCTTGCTCTTCTGCACGCCGTACGGGATCTCGGTGATGATGATCCGCATCCGGCCGGTCGAGGTCTGCTCGATGTGCGCCTTGCCGCGCACCTTGATGCTGCCGCGGCCGGTCTCGTACGCCTGCCTGATGCCGTCGCGGCCCATGATGACGCCGCCCGTGGGGAAGTCCGGGCCGGGCATGACCGCGAGCAGGTCGTCGACCGTCGCGTCGGGGTTGTCGATCAGCAGCGTCGTTGCGTCGATGACCTCGCCCAGGTTGTGCGGCGGGATGTTCGTCGCCATGCCGACCGCGATGCCCGCGCTGCCGTTGACGAGCAGGTGCGGGAACCGGCTCGGCAGCACGAGCGGCTCTTGCAGCGACTCGTCGTAGTTGGGGCCGAAGTCGACGGTCTCTTTCTCGATGTCGCGCAGGAGCTCCATCGCCGCCCGATGGAGCCGGGCCTCGGTGTACCGCATCGCCGCCGCGCTGTCGCCGTCCACGGACCCGAAGTTGCCGTGGCCGTCGATGAGCGGGACGCGCATGGCGAAGTCCTGGGCCATGCGGACGAGCGTGTCGTACACGGCCTGGTCGCCGTGCGGATGGTACTTGCCGATGACCTCGCCGACCGTCCACGCCGACTTCTTGTACGGCCGGTTCGGCGTCAGCCCCGACTCGCTCATCGCGTACAGGATGCGCCGGTGCACCGGCTTGAGCCCGTCGCGCACGTCGGGCAGCGCCCGGGCCACGATGACGCTCATGGAGTACTCAAGGAACGAGGTCCTAAGCTCGTCCTCGATGTCGACGGGCACGATCGTCCCGGTGCCTCGCATATCGTCAGACACGCTTCCGCTCCTCACCGTCTCTTAGCGGACGTTGTGCTTCCTCCACAGGAGCACGCCGCCCCCGATCATCATGAAGCCCCACAGCATCATCAACAGCGACGCGATCGTGGTCACCAGAGGCGATGCCGCCGCGACCGCGTCGCCGCCGGTCGCCCGCGTGCGGGCGAACAGCACCGCTGACCAGACCACGAACCCGAGCCCCGCTGCGGCCATGCCGGCCGCGACCGCGTTCGCGAACGTCCCTACGTGCTGCGTCGCCTTCGGCTCTTCTAACGCAAGCTGGATGAGCATCCGCTCGACTTGCCGTTCGTCCAGCGCCGGCTTTCCGGCTTCGGACTGGCCGACCTCCTCGGCCGCCTTCGACGGCGCCGGCGCAGCCTGCTCGGAAGCGCCGGGCTGCTGCGCTTCGCCCTGCACTTCCGCGGCCTTCGCCCTCCGCAGGGCCTCCTCGAGCTCGCGCTCCGCTTGCTCCTGTTCCTTGCGGCGCCTGAGCTCTTCGAAGGCGTCGCGCTCCCAGGGCGGCGGCTCGAACTTCCGTGGCTCTCTGCGCGGGACGTCTCCCATGTCGCGGCCCCTGCCTTCGGACGCCGGCCTCACACATCCAGGAACCTGACGTTCTTGGCGTGCCGCTGTATGAACTCCTTGCGCGGCTCGACTTGCTCGCCCATCAGATCCGTGAACGCCTCCTCGGCCGCAAGCGCGTCGTCGAGCGTGACTCGCAGCAGCGTCCGCCGCTCGGGATCCATGGTCGTCTCCCACAGCTGCTCGGGGTTCATCTCGCCCAGACCCTTGTAACGCTGGATGGTGTACTTCGTGCCCTCGGGCAGCCGCGCCAAGATCTCCTGCAGCTGCTTGTCGTTGTAGGCGTACTCGTGCTTCTTGCCCGTCGAGACCTTGTACAGCGGCGGCTGGGCGATGTAGACGTAGCCGCGCTCGATCATCTCGCGCATGTACCGGTAGAAGAACGTGAGGATCAGGCAGCGGATGTGGCTGCCGTCCACGTCGGCGTCCGTCATGATGATCGCCTTGTGGTACCGCGCCTGCTCGATGTCGAAGTCGTCTGCGACGCCGGTGCCGAGCGCCGTGATGAGCGCCTGGATCTCCTCCGACGACAGCGCGCGGTTGATGTTGGCCTTCTCCACGTTCAGGATCTTGCCGCGCAGCGGCAGGATGGCCTGGAACGAGCGGTCGCGCGCCTGCTTCGCCGAGCCGCCGGCCGAGTCGCCCTCCACCAGGAAGATCTCTGTGAGCTCCGCTTCGCGGATCGAGCAGTCGGCGAGCTTGCCGGGCAGCGTCGTCGACTCCAGCAGCCCCTTGCGCCGCGTCAATTCGCGCGCTTTGCGCGCGGCTGCGCGCGCCTTCGCCGCCTGCATGGCTTTCGTGACGATCAGTCTCGCCGGCTTCGGGTGCTCCTCGAGGTAATCTGCGAGCGCCTGCGTCACGGCGGTCTGGACGAACGACCGCATCTCCGTGTTGCCGAGCTTCGTCTTCGTCTGGCCCTCGAACTGAGGCTCCCGCAACTTCACCGAGATCACGGCCGTGAGGCCTTCCCGGATGTCCTCGCCGGCGAGGTTCTCGTCCTTCTCTTTGAGCAGCCCGGCCTTGCGCGCGTAGTCGTTGATGGTGCGCGTCAGCGCGTTCTTGAAGCCCTCGAGGTGCGTGCCGCCCTCGTGCGTGTTGATGTTGTTCGCGAACGCGAGGACCGTCTCGGTGTACCCCGTCGTCCACTGCATGGCGACCTCGAGCGCACCTTCAGGGCCTTCGGTCTCGAAGAAGATCGGCTTGGCGTGCAGCGGCTCCCGCTTCTCGTTCAGGTACCGGACGAAGTCCACGATGCCGCCGGCGTACCGGAACTCCTCTCGCCGTGGCTCGAGCTCCCGCTCGTCCACGAGGACGATCTTCAGGTTCTTGTTGAGGAACGCCGTCTCACGCAGCCTAGTCGCAAGCGTGTCCCACGAGAACTCGGTCGTCTCGAAGACCTCTGGATCCGGCCAGAAGGTGATGGTAGTGCCCGTGGCCTTGCTCTTCCCCACCACCTGAAGCGGACCCGTCGGCTTTCCACGCTCGAACGACTGCCGCCAGATCTTGCCGTCGCGCTTGACCTCGACCTCGAGCCGCTTCGACAGCGCGTTGACCACCGACACGCCGACGCCGTGCAGGCCGCCTGAGACCTTGTACCCCTCGCCGCCGAACTTGCCGCCCGCGTGGAGCACCGTCAGCACCACCTCGACGGCCGGCTTGCGGTACTTCGGGACGTTGTCGACCGGGATGCCGCGGCCGTTGTCGACGACGGTCACTGAGCCGTCGGCATGGATGACCACCTCGATCGCCGTGCAGAACCCGGCGAGCGCCTCGTCGACGGAGTTGTCCACCACTTCGTAGACGAGGTGGTGGAGCCCTTTCGGACCCGTCGACCCGATGTACATGCCAGGCCGCTTGCGGACCGCTTCGAGGCCCTCGAGGACCTGGATGTCCTTGCCGGAATACGAGCCGTTCCCTGCTGCCACGAAGGTCCCTTCTATCGGAACGCGCAGAACCACCACATCTTGAAGGTGTGCTTGCATTCTAGCACAACAGGTAGTGCAGCGGGATGGCCGGCTGTCTGCATCATCGCTGCTCAGAGCCGGTGTGTCCCCGCCTCTTCGTGGGCTTCCCCCGGGTCGCGATCCTCGCCCTGGCGATCGCTTCCACCAGAGCGTCGTCGGACACCCGGGAAGCCACGTCCGCCCTGATCGCGTCGGCCTCGGCGTCGGTGATGGGCTCCCGCTCGGGTTCCCTCGCAGCCTGCGGCACGTCCTCGACGCCGCGCCGCCCCACCGCGTGTTTCGAGACAGTGAACCGGATCGACGTTACCGCTTCCTTTCCCATTCGCTCCTGCAGCGCCTGGAGGTAATGGCTCCGCATGAGCGACATCTCGGAAGCCCAGGCGGGCGAGTCGACCGCGACCACGAGCTCGCCGTCCGTGACCCGAACCGCCTTGGAGTGCGCTGCCGCGACGGGTCCAGCCACGTCCTTCCAGGCTGCGCACACGCGAGCCGCTCGCAGGCCCGCCCTGGTGTCAGACCTCTTCAGCAGCGACTCGACCAGGTCCCCGACCCTCTCGGCCTTGTTGCGCCGCGCGCCCTCACTCACGGGGTCCTCCAAGGGCGATCACCAGCGCCCGCCGGCCCGCGCCGGGGACGTGTCCTTCGTCCGTCGTCGTGAGCACCGCCTGTGATGCGCTCGCGATGCAATCCTGCAGCGCCGCACGCCGCCGCTCGTCCAGTTCGGACATCACGTCGTCCAGCAGCAGTATCGGCGATGAGCCCGACACGTCCTCGATCGTGCGCATCTCCGCGATCCTCCACGCGAGGGCTATGCTCCGTCGCTGTCCCTGCGACGCGAACCGCCGGGCCTCCCTGCCATCCAACAGCAGCACGACGTCGTCGCGGTGCGGCCCGACCACCGTCGTCGCACGCTGCCGCTCTTCGTCCCGCCTCGCGGCGAACGCGGCGCGCAACGCCGCCTTTGCGTCATCGCCCGACACTTCGACCGCCGGGTCTGTCGCCCCAAGGCCGCAACGATCGTGATATTCCATGGACAGGCGCGCGCCGTCGCTCAAGGAGTCGTGTTCCCGGGCTGCGTGGGCCGCCAAGCGCGCCAAGAGCCGCCTGCGGTGCACGAGCAGCCGGGCGCCGAGAGCGATCGCCTGCTCCGTCCAGACCTCCAGGTCGGCCTGTGTGGCGCGCCACTCCCGCAGAAGCGCGTTTCGGTGTCGGACGACGCGCGTGTACTCGCGCCTCGTGTGCCCGTACGCTTCGGACAGGCGGGCGCCAAGCGCGTCGAGCGCGTCCCGGCGCACGTCCGAGGGCCCTTTGACCAGCTCGAGGTCGTCCGGCCGGAAGACGACGGTGTGCTCTTTCCCGACGACGTCGCTGCGGCGTCGCTTCTCGACCCCGTTGACGTACAGGCGCCTCCCGCCCTCCGCGCTCAGCCGTTCCTCCACGACGAACGCAGCGTCCTGCCGTGCGAGAGCCAGACGGACGACTGCGTCGTCGCTCCCCCACTGGACGACGTCTTCGATCCGAGCCTGCCGGAAGGACCGCCCGCTTATCACGAGGTCGATCGCTTCGAGGACGTTGGTCTTCCCCGAGCCGTTCGGCCCGACGAGCACGGTCGTCTGGTCGAGAGACCCGATCTCGAGGTGCTGGTGGTTCCTGAACCGTTCGAGTGTGACGCTCGTGACCGGCACGTGCTCGCTCACCCGAGGCGGACTGGCATGAGCAGGTACGTATACTTCATGCCTTCCGTCGACCTGATGACGCCCGGTTTCATCGGGCTGATGATGTCGATCGTTATCTTCTCGGAGTCAGCCCCCGCGATGCCATCGGCGAGGTATGCGTGATTGAACGCCATCTCGACCGCTTGTCCTTGCGCATCTGCCTCGATGGCTTCTGTCGCTTCGCCGACGTCGTGCGTCTGTGCTGAGAGCGTGAGCGTCCGCTCCTCAGGCACGACCGCGACCCTCAACGGAGCGCTGTGCTGGGCCATCAAAGACACGCGTTTGACTGCTGCGAGGAGCTCGTCCTTGTTCGCGGTGACCTGCGTCTCCCATTCCGTTGGGAGGAGCTGACGGAAGTTCGGGAACACGCCTTCTATCCTGCGTGTGACGAACACAGAGTGTCCGAACCGGAACGAGATCTGATTTTGCGCCGAGCTCACGACGACGCTCTCTTCCTCTCCGAGCAACCTTGCTACGTCGTCGAGCGCACGCCCGGGGATCACCGCTTCGAAGTCCTGCTGCCCCACCCCAGGCTCGGTCTCCACGAGGCACAGGCGGTACGAGTCAGTCGCAACCATCGTCAGCGTGCCGTTCTTCATCTCGACGAGTGCGCCCGTCAACACAGGCCTCGTCTCGTCACGGCTCACCGCACGCGTCACCTTCTGGACCATATCAGTGAACGTCGCGCTTTCGAGCGTCACCTCGTTCTCGGGGTCCATCTCAGGGAAGCGCGGGAATTCCTCTGCCGGCAGCGTCTTCAGCGTGAAAGCGCTCGTCCCACAGGTCAGGTTCGCAGTGCTGCCGTCCACATCGATGTTCACGGCTCCCTCATCGAGGCTGCGGACGATGTCTCCGAACAGCCTGCCGGGAAACACCGCGCTTCCCGTGCGTTCGACGCGTGCTGGAACGCTCGTCTGGACCGACACGTCGAGGTCCGTCGAGTTCAGCACGAGACGTTCGCCTTCTGCTCTCAACAAGACGCCTGAGAGGATCGACAGCGTCGTCCGTGACGAGAGGCCTTTGTTGATGATCGAGAGAGCTGTGACGAGTTCCGCTCGCGCAAGGGATGCCTTCATTGCTATTCCTCTCTTCAAAACGACAAAGCCATCGTAACAGTCAGTCCTGTGGATAGTGTGGAAAAGAGCGGTTCTTCGAGTTGGCGGCAGGTGTGTCTATGAGGATTGCGGTTGTGGAAAACCATGCTGGATACCCACAGCTCGTGCCAGGAACGACATCCATGCACAGTGCCGCCGGGTTTTCCACAAGGTTTGCACGGGCTGCGAACACAGTCATCAACTCCGTTGCTTGATCTGGTTGGTCAAAGTCTGGACCTGGTTGTAGACCTCGCGCTGCTCGTTCATGAGCTTCCGGATCTTCGCCGTCGCATGGATGACCGTCGTGTGGTCGCGGCCTCCGAACTCCTGGCCGATCCGCGGCAGCGAGAAGTCGGTGAGCTCACGAGCGAGGTACATCGCTATCTGTCGAGGATACACGTAGCTCTGCGAGCGCTTGCTGCCGACAAGGTCGTTGCGAGAGATGCCGTAGAACTTGCAGACCTCTTGCTGGATCGTCGCTATCGAGATCGGGCGAGCCGTCCGCTCGGGGAAGATGTCTTTGAGCACGCTCGCGGCGAGCGCGAGGTCGATAGGCGCCCGCGTGAGGGAGCTGAACGCGACGACGCGTATCAGAGCCCCTTCGAGCTCCCGGATGTTGCTCGATATCCGCTCGGCCACGAACGACAGGACTTCGTCAGGGACCAGAAGCCGTTCCGCTTCGACTTTGCGCCGCAAGATGGCGATGCGCGTCTCGAGCTCAGGGGGCTGTATGTCTGTGATGAGCCCCATTTCGAACCGGCTGCGGAGACGGTCCTCGATGTTGCCGATGTCTTTCGGGGGTTTGTCTGAGGACAAGACGATCTGCTTTCCGGCCTGCTGGAGAGCGTTGAAGGTGTGGAAGAACTCTTCTTGCGTCTGCTCTTTGCCGGCTATGAACTGGATGTCGTCCACCAGCAAGACGTCGTTCGTGCGGTACTGCCGCCGGAAACCGTCGATGCGGCGCTTGTCCCTGTCGCCGATGGAGTTGATGAAGTCGTTCGTGAACTGCTCGCTCGAGACGTACTTGACTCGCTTGTGGGGGAAGCTCGCAGACACGTAGTGGCCGATCGCCTGCAGCAAGTGGGTCTTCCCCAACCCGACGCCGCCGTAGATGTACAGCGGGTTGTATGCTCCGCCGGGAGTCTCCGCCACGGCGAGCGCAGCGTGGTACGCGAACTCGTTCGAGGATCCGACCACGAATGACTCGAAGGTGTACTTCGGGTTGAGCTCAGCTTCGGAGGCCTCCGGGCTTCGTCTTCGCGGGGCCTCCTGCTGGGGCTGCGCCGGTTCAGCAGGAGGCGTGTCGGCGCGCACCACGGCCGAGTCCGAGACCTCGAAGACGACGCTGGCGTCGAGTCCAGAGACCTGGCTGAGCGCAGCGGAGAGAAGACCGGAGTACCGAGACTCCAGCCAGTCCCGCGCGAACTCGTTCGGGACCCCGACCACGAAGACCCCATCGACCACTCCGAGCAGCGTGGTGTGTTCGAACCACGTCTTGAACGTCGGTGTGTTGAGCTCGGAGCGCACGACGTCCAGAGCCTCGGACCACACCGTCGCCGCGTCAACCGGACTCACGGCTCCACGCTCCCGCCCAGGAACCGAGCCAACGCCGACTCGCCGCGCTCGGTCAGCCTCCGCTTGCCTGAGGCGTCAGAGACGATGAGCGACGCGCGTTCGAGCGCCTCCAGGTCGCGGTGCGCCGTCGACAAGCCGACGCCGAGCTCGCGAGCGACCACGGACGGACCCACCGAACCAAGCTCGAGCGCCAAGGAGAGGATCTGTTTTTGGCGCGTGGTAAGCCTCGATGGCGAGACGAAGTCCGGATCCGATACCTGCGCGTCACGACCGAAGGGCGGCCGCAGCGAAAGCGTCACCACGGTGCCTCGGCCGAGGTTGTCATCGAGCGTGACCGACCCGCCCGAGAAGGCGAGACACTCCCTGGCGATGGGGAGCCCGGAGCCGACGCCGCGGATGACCGACTTCATGGCTGCCGTCGCGGTGGAGAATCCCGGCATCATGGCTCGCTCTTTGTCGCAGATGCCAGGGCCTTGGTCTGAGAAGCGGATGGTGTTGCCGTCATCGGCGATGGTCACGACCGCCTCGCGGAACTCGGCGTGGATCAGGTTCTCGGCGACCTCGCGCACGACGATGAACGGGATGCCGCCGCCTGCCTGGCGCGCGAGCTCGTACGTCGTGGAAGCGAGCGCGTCGATGAACGCGCGCGGATCGTCCGCGACGACCTCCTCTACGCGAGGTGGAGCCGCGGGGGCGTCGTACACGGCGATGCGGGCGCGCAGCGGGAAGCGGCTTCCCGGCCGCCGATCTTCCGCGGGAGCGACGGTCCGTCCCGCCGGAGGCTGAGCGAGGGCGGCGGCCCCAGAAGCACGTCCGTAGAATCCTCTCATACCGCCCCTCTCGTTCCACACCCTCACGGAATCCACAAGGCTATCCACAGGCCTGCCCACAGGGCGGCCCGGCGCGCCCGGCCCCCTCAAACGCTGACGGAGAGCCTGGCGCATCGGCTTTCCCAAGCCCAGCCCCCGGCCGACCTGCCGGTTTCCGGGAGTTTCCACAGACGTTTCCACATCTGTGGACAAGTCCGCGGAAGCACCCTGGCCAGACCCGGAAAGCGCCCCGCCCGAACCCTGTGGCGGTGGAAAGCCGACGTGCGCGAGGGGGTGTCGACCGGTGGCCGATGCCGCCGTTGTGGATAGGCGGCGACGCGTGCCCCCAGACCGTTCCGGACGGCGCGGGCGGCGGGCTGGCGATCCCAGCGGTTGGAGCACCGCAGCCGGTTCTCGGGCCTCTGACCTGCAGGTTTTCAACATCGCACACCGGCACCCGCCGGCGCAGCGACAGCGGCGATTCTAACAGAGGCCCGGAAAGCCCAACAATCGCCCCGTGAGCGTTGTCCACAGGTTCCACACGATGGAATCCTGCGTTTTCCACACTATCCACAGATTTCGAAGAATTTGTTTCCTGCTTCCGTGAGCGCGCAGTGGAGGAAGGCTTGCATTCTGGAAGCACCTGCGGCGGAGATGGCGGGGCGCGTGCCTTGACCAGGGAGCGACCGAGCGGGTAGTATCATTCGGCTTACGTGCCAGCTGTGTGCTCGGCTCCGAGGAGGATCACCGTGAAGCGTACATATCAGCCCAACAACCGCAAGCGTGCGAAGACGCACGGATTCCGGGCGCGGATGGCGACCCGTGGTGGCCGCGCCGTCCTTGCCGCTCGCCGACGCAAGGGGCGGAAAGTCCTCGCGCCGAGCGCTGCGTGATGGCTTGGCGCTGGTCTGAGCAGCCATGCGCGGCACGCTGACCAGCAAGCGCGAAATCGAACGCCTGTTCGAATCGGGCGTTGCAGGAAGAACCCATATTCTGACAGTTATCGCGAGAAGAACGGACGACGGCGACTCGCCCGGGCGCGTGATGGTGGTAGCCGGCCGGAGCGTCGGCAGCGCGGTACGGCGGAACAGAGCGAAACGCATGTTGCGCGAAGCAGTGAAGCGAGCGGACGGGCCCTGGCCGGGCTGCCATGTGGCCGTCATCGCAAAGAGGCCGTTGACGGAGGCCCGGCTCGAGCAGGTAGACGAGGCTCTTCGCCGAGCGCTGAAGCAGGCGGGTGTGATGGAATGACTTCGCCGCTGGCCCGGGGCGCAGTAGTCTTGATACGTGCGTACCAGAAGATCGTGTCCCCGCTTCTCCCGCCCTCGTGCAGGTTCTACCCCACTTGCTCCAGCTATGCGATCGAGGCCCTTGAACGTCATGGTCTGGTGAAAGGCGCGGCGTTGGCGACCAAGCGGGTCTTGCGTTGCCACCCGTTCAACCCAGGCGGATACGATCCGGTGCCATGAGTTGGAAGCGCGACGTATGGGGAAGTGGCGAGACAAGACCGCGCGGGACTGCCTCCTGGTGCCGCAGCTCGAAGAGGAGTGAGCAGTGGAAACACTGAAGACGGCGCTATTCGCGACGCTGAACTACTTCTACGGCTGGGTGCACGACTACGGCGTGGCCATCATGCTGCTGACCGTCGCGGTGCGCTTGGTGATGTTGCCGTTGACGGTCAAGCAAGCCAAGTCGATGCACGAGATGCAGAGGATCCAGCCGAAGCTCAAGGAGCTGCAGGAGAAGTACAAGAACAACAAAGAGAAGCTTCAGGAGGAGACCCTGAAGTTCTACCAGGAGCACAAGGTCAACCCCTTCGGTGGATGCCTGCCGACGCTGCTCCAGATGCCCGTGCTGATCGCGCTGTACCAGACTCTGGGTGGTACTCCTGACAAGCCGGGTCCGTTCCTGAAGTACATCGCCTCTCTCAGCCCCGCACAAGCGGAAGCCGCGAAGCGCTTCTGGATCATCCTGCCCGATCTGACGAAGACCCCGAAAGCGATGTTCGCCGAGGTGGGAGCGGTCGGGGCGTTCCCCTACCTGCTCCTGGTCGTTCTCTTTGCGCTGAGCCTCTACGTGCCTCAGGCGATGCAATCCACAGACCGGCAGCAGCGCACGATCGGGTTGTACATGGCCGTGATGATGCTGTTCTTCGGCTGGAGCGTACCCGCTGGCGTGTTGGTGTACTGGGTGACGTCGAGCATCCTGCAGGTTGCCCAGCAGTACATCGTCACGCGCGCGTATTCGACGAAAGAGGACAAGAAGTGATGGAGAACGAAATCATCGAGGAGGGCCCGTCGGTCGCCGAGGCGATCGATGCGGCGCTGGAGAAGCTCGGCGTTCAGCAGGACGCGGTCGAGTACGAGGTCCTCGACGAGGGCGGTCGACGCGCGTTCGGGTCGGCCAGGCCGGCCAAGGTTCGTGTGTGGCTTCGGAACGGCGCGGCCCCGCCAAGAACCGGCGAGACGATGACTGAAGGCGCAGGGCCTGGGAATTCCGAGTCCAGCCCAAGCGACGACGAGCTCGACGCCCTTGCAGATGCCGCATCCGACATCCTCACAGGGATCCTTGGGAAGCTGGGCATGTCTGCCGATATCGATGAATACGAGGGCGACGAGGGAGAGATCATCCTCGATGTGGTCGGTGACGAGGAGCTGGGCGTCCTGATCGGCCGACACGGCAAGACGCTCGACGCGCTGCAGGTCATCGTCGGGGCTATACTCGGCAGGAGCCAGGTCGCCCGCCACCCTCTCGTCGTCGATGTGTCAGGCTACCGGTATCGCCAGCGCATGAAGCTCGAGGAGATCGCGAAGCGGGCCGCTGAGCGGGCAGTGCGGACTGGCAGGCCTGTCGCGCTGCGCCCGATGTCTGCATTCGAGCGCCGGGTAGTGCACGTGTGTCTGCGGGACGACCGCAGGGTCTCTACGGCGTCCGAGGGCGAAGAGCCCGCTCGCCAGGTGGTCATCTCTCCACGGTAGTCCAAGCATGCTGGAGGGTGCCCGCGGACGTTTCACGTGAAACGTGACGGTCGGGTCCTCGGAGGGTTTCACGTGAAACATGACGACGTGGACAGCCGCTGGCTCACTGCTCGGAACGTCTTGGAAACGCTGCAAGCGTCGGGCATCGAGGTAGACCATGAGTGCGCGCGGCTCCTGTGTGCTCACGCGGCTGCGGTCCTCGAAGCCAACCGACGGTTCAACCTTACGTCGATCACAGACCCGAGGCGGTTCGTGGTGCTTCACATCGCCGATTCGCTGGCGGTCCTGCCGGCCGTGCAGGAGACCCCAGAGGGTTCCGGGATCGACATCGGCACAGGGGCCGGGTACCCGGGCCTTCCTCTCGCGCTGGTGACCGGCCGGGCGTTCACGCTTCTGGACGGCACTGGCAAGAAGGCCGCTTTCTTGAAGGACGTATGCGCCGACCTCGGACTGTCTTGGGTCGAGCCTATCGGGCAGCGGGCCGAGGAGTTCGCGGCCGTGCGTCCATCGGTGTACGCGCTCGCCGTTTCCAGGGCCGTCGGCTCTCTAGCGACGGTCGTGGAGCTGGCCGCTCCGTTGTTGGCACGAGCCGGGCGCCTGATCGCCTACAAGGGGCAGCCAGATCCGCGAGAGACAGCGCGTGGCGACGAGGCGGCGGAAGTCTGCGGAATGCGCCGGGTCGGTGAAGTCCGGTACAGGCTGGAAAGCACCGAAGAGCGGGTGGCCTTCGTCTACGAGAAGGTTTCGGAGCCGAAAGTCGAGCTACCGCGGCGTCCGGGAATGGCCTCCCGCAAGCCCCTCCCCTGAGTCTGGCGACGCAGCGGGGGGCTGCACTTTCCTGGCGGGGATACCTGGCATATACTGCGCGCAGGGCGTGCGAGGAGGACCGTTCATGGACGCTGGTGTGACTTCGGGCTCTGGGGGACGAGAAGCATCTGCGGGCCGGGTGCTCGCAATCGTGAACCAGAAGGGCGGGGTCGGCAAGAGCACCACCGCGGTGAACCTTGCCGCTGCGCTTGGCGAGATGGGTAAGCGAGTGCTGCTCGTCGACCTTGATCCGCAAGGGAACGCGACGTCCGGCTTCGGTTTGGACAAGAACCAGCGCCAAGAATGCGTGTACAACGCACTCTTGTCAGGAACTCCGCTGGAGGTGCTCATCGAGCCCGTCGGAGTGCCCAACGTATACGTCGTCCCAGCCACGATCCAGCTCGCCGGGGCGGAGATCGAGCTCGTCTCGGCGTTCAGCAGGGAGACGAAGCTCCGGTCCGTGCTCGCCCCCGTGAGAGACGAGTTCGACTTCATCCTGATCGACTGCCCGCCGTCGCTCGGGCTCCTCACAGTGAACGCCCTGACGGCGGCTGACGGCGTCATCATCCCCGTCCAGTGCGAGTACTACGCCTTGGAAGGCCTGAGCAAGCTCCTGGAGAGCTTCAAGCTCGTGAAGACGCACCTGAATCCCGACCTCGAGGTCTTCGGCGTCGTGATGACGATGTTCGATGCCCGGACGAAGCTTTCACAAGCCGTGCTCGACGAAGTCAGGGACTTCTTCGACGAGAAGGTGTTCAAGACGGTGATCCCGCGGAGCGTGCGCGTATCCGAGGCCCCGAGCTTCGGCCAGCCCGTGACGGTGTTCGATTCGGGTGGACGCGGAGCGGAAGCATACCGGACCCTGGCATCGGAGGTGTTGGACCGTGTCTAAGCGAGGTCTCGGAAAGGGATTGTCGGCGCTCATCCCAGGGGCTGGCCAGGAGTTCACCGGGTCTGAGCCGCAAGAGATCGCCATCGACCTCATCTCTCCGAACCCGAACCAGCCGCGTACTGCGATCGACGAGCAGCAAATCGAGGAGCTCGCCGACTCGTTGCGGAAGGTCGGGATCCTGCAGCCGATCGTCGTGAGACCGCATGCAGAAGGATACCAGATCATCGCCGGGGAGAGGCGCTGGCGCGCAGCTCGCGTCGCAGGGCTCGAGAAGGTGCCGGTGCGGATCATGGCATGCTCGGAGACAGAAGCCCTCGCGCTGGCGCTCATAGAGAATCTGCAACGCGAGGACCTCAACCCGATCGAAGAGGCGCGGGGCTACCGCCAGCTGCTGACGGAGTTCCAGATGACGCAGGCCGAGCTCGCTGACAAGGTCTCGAAGTCGCGCTCCGCGGTCACCAACGCACTGAGGCTCCTGGACTTGCCGGAGGAAGTCCAGGAGATGGTCTACGACGGACGACTGAGCGCAGGCCACGCGCGAGCGATCCTGTCCGTCCCCGGAGAGGAGGGGCGCATCAGCCTCGCGCAGAAGGTCGTCCAATCGGGGCTGTCGGTGCGCGAGACCGAGAACCTCGCCCGCCTTGTGGCGGCAGGCCAGTCGCCGCGCGAGCCGCGCCCGCCGATGCCTAGGGCTTTCAAGCTCGTGGCACGCCGGCTCAGGCGCATGCTCGGCTCGCCGGTCCGCGTGAAGCAGGCCTCCGGGAAGTGCAAGATAGAGATCGAATTCCACGACGAGCAGGACCTTGAGCGGATCACGCGCATCCTGTTCGGCGACCGGGAAGGGGAGTCAGGCGCGCGATGAGCAACCGGAGGCTGACATATCTTACCATTGGAATCTTCACGGGCCTCGCCGCAGGCATCGTCATCGGGTTGATGGTTGCTCCCGACAGCGGTGCCAGGACGCGGCGCCGCCTGGCGAACGAGGCCCTGCGAGCAGCAGAGGTGGCGCGTGCGGTGGCGGAACGTGCCGAGCGAGCCGCGGCGCTGATCGGAGCCCGGGTCGACCACGCGCTCGGGCGTGAGGAAGAGGCGGCCTGGAAGAGGGTAGCCCGTCTTCGTGACGGCGTGCGGCAGTACTCCCGCACCGTGATGACTCCATGATGTCAGAGCCCCGCGGTATCCTCTGACACGTCGCGGAGGAGGCGGGATGGGGCTCACGCTCGTGACCGGCGATCGGAACGCCGGCAAGACAGGAGAGGTGTACCGGCGCGCACGCGAGGCTGCTGCAGCGGGAGCGAGCGTGGCGGTCCTCGTCCCTTCGTTGCCCGAGCGCGACCGGGCCGCTTCGGAGTTCGGGGCCGACTTCCCGGCGCGTATCGCGGTCGAGACGCTCGACGCCTTCCTGAGCCAGCTGTGGGAGCAGTGGGGCGACGGCCGCCGTATCGTGGGAGAGGCGGAGCGCCTGATCTACGTCGACAGCGCTTTGGAGAGCGTGCGGGGCGCCTGGGAAGGCCACGTGCCAGCGACGGCGCTCCGCAGAGCGTTGCCGTCGCTCGTCCAGCGAGCGGCGGAACGGCAGCCGGGGAAGTCGCTGCAGCGGCCGACACAGCCGGCGGCCGCTGCGATCGTGGCGGCGGTGGAAGCGTACGAGCGGCTGCTCCGTGAGTGGGGTCTCATCGAGCCGGCCGCGGCGCATGGCCTCGCAGCGGCCGCCGTGCCGAGGCAAGGCCTCCCGGACGTCATCTGCGTCAACCGGTTCGAGACCTTCACGCCCCCGCAGTCGGCCTTTCTAGAGATGGCCTCGCGGAAGACGGACGTGATCGTCGCCTTGACGCACGTGCCGGGGTCTTCGGTCACCAGCGCGGTTGACGAGCCGGCCCGGCGTCTGGCTGCGCTCGCGGAAACCACCGTCCACGTCGAAGCCGCACCGGTCGACACCGCTCGCGAGCTCGTGATGCTGCAGGCGGGGCTCGCCGCAGGGAAGCCGGCAGCGGTCGCCGAGGGCGCGGTGGCGCTCATCGGTGCAGAAGGGACGTCGGCCGAGGCCGAAGCGGCAGCGCAGGCCATCCAGGAAATGGTAGATTCTGGTATCGAAGCCGACCGCATCGCGCTTGTCGCTCGCCGGATCGGTCAGCGGATGGTCGCCCTGGCGCAGACCCTCGAGGCCCGTGGCGTCCCGTGGCGGTACGAAGGCACGTGGCGGTTCAGGGACTCGGGATTCGGGCGGTCGGCGATGGCCTTGGCCCGTCTTGCTACCCGCGGCCGGCGGGAAGACCTGGTCGCTTTCCTGCAAAGCGGGTACGCGGGCGCGTCTCCCGAGGAAACGGACGAATTCTTGCGACTCGTGCGCCGGCATCGGCCGTCGCACGGCGACGAGTTGTGGCGGCTCGCGCTGCGGGCGCCAGGCGACGCAGGGCGCGTCCTCAGCTCCGTGGCGGCGGTGCGTCGAGACGCGCAGGGGCAGGATGCGCTGGCCGTGCTGCGGCGAGTCGCAGACGAGATGCTGGCCTACCGGTACGGGAGCGCGCCCGTGCTCGGCCAGGAGGGACGGCTGGACGCCCGCTGCAGGCAGAAGATGCTCGAGGCGGCGGAAGCCGTGATAGAGAGCAGCGGCCGCCTCGACCTGGAGGCGTTGGTCCGGGTGCTCGATCGGACGAGCGTGACCGTGGAGGATCACGGATCCGGGGTCGTGGTGAGCAGCCCCGAACGGATCAGGTCGCGACGCTTCGACGGGCTCGTCGTGATCGGGCTGCAGTCGGACGAGCTCCCGCGTGCTGCGAGCGGGTTGGGCTTGCCACGATCGCTGGTCGACGCGCTTGAGGCCGCGGGCATCGACGCCAAACCGCGCACGGACCTCGAGGCCGAGCGCCTGCTGTTCTACCAGACCGTCACCGCGGCGCGAAAGCGTCTGGTGCTCGTTTGGCAGGACCGCGACGACGCAGGCCGCGAGCGGGAGCGCTCCCTGTTCGTCGACGAGCTCATCGACGCATATCGGGAGCCCTCGGGGCTGCAGGCAGGCGAGGGCGGCGGTCTGCACGGCTCAAGGGCGGGCGCGAGCACGCAGGCCGGGGAAGACGACGCAGGGACGCCGCGTCTGGCGCGTCGCGTATGGGACGGCGCGGACCTTGGCTCTGACCTGCGCGAGGCGCTCTCGCAACGAGAGGTGTTCGCGGCGAGCGAGCTCGAGTCGTACCTCCAGTGCCCCCGGCTGTGGTTTTACCGGCACGTCGTCAAGGCCGAAGGGCTGGATGTGGAGATCGACGTGCGGCACAAGGGTCGCATCGCGCACGCGATCCTGCAACGGTTCTACCAGAAATGGCAGGAACTGGGAGCAAAGAGGGTACGTGCGGCCGACTTGCCGCGGGCGCTCCAAGTCCATGCAGAGGTGGCGGAATCAGTGGTCGCGGACGGGGCCGTGGCCGAGTCGCTGGACGAACGCGCTCAGATCGAGCGAGCGGTGAGGGGCTCGCGAGCGGTGATAGTCCACGACGCCGAGTCCTTCCCGGGCTTCGAGCCGGCGGCTCACGAGGCCGTGCTCGCCGCTCACGAGCCGTGGTCCGACTTCGGCGGGTGGCGCCTGAGCGGGAGGGTCGACCGTATCGACGTCGGCGAGCAGGGCCTGATCGTCAGCGACTACAAGTCGAGCACGGCCCCAAAGCTGTCGTGGCAGCGGTTCGAGCGAAGCGGCGTGCTCCAGGCGCCCTTGTACGCCGCTGCCGCGAGCCGGATGCTGGGCCTCCCGGTAGCAGGCATGATCTACCGCGCCATGTCGTGGAATGGCAAGGACAGGGGGGCGTATCTGGAGGGCGTGGTCTCGTCGCCGTGGCTCACGCGGTCGGATGCTCTCGACGCGGCCGGCATCGAGTCGGTCATCGCCGAGGCCGTGGAGCGGGCGGACGCCGCGGTGGCCGGGATCCGGTCCGGCCTAATCCCGTGCGAGCCCCTGGACAAAGACACATGCAGGTCGTGCCCCGCGAGGCCGTGGTGCGGGAGGGCCGAGGCGTGATCGAAGACCTGTCCGGCGAACAGCGCGAAGCGGTCGAAGCGCGCGGGCCGCGCGTCCTGGTCTCAGCAGGCGCCGGGGCGGGGAAGACCCGCGTCCTCACCGCCCGGTTCTTGCAGAGCGTCGCCGAAGGCCTCGACCTGGACGAAGTGGCCGCTGTGACGTTCACCGAGAAGGCGGCCGGCGAACTCAAGCGGCGGATCAGGGACGGACTTGTCCGGGGCGGGCGGCTAGACGACGCCCGGCGGGTGCCCGACGCATGGGTCTCCACGATCCACGGGCTGTGCCACCGCATTCTGCGCGAGCACGGCCTTCAGGCCGGAGTCGACCCCGGAAGCAGGATCCTCACCGAGCACGAGGCGCTCGTGCTTGCGGAAGAGGCGTTCGAGGCTGCGACGAACGCTCTGATCGACGTGCGGGACGAGGACGTGCTCGCGGTGCTCGAGGCCGAGGACGTGGCCCGCGTAGCGAAGCGCGTGCGCGCCGTGCATGGGAAGGCGGTGTCGGCCGGTCTCGACCCGACCGCGGTCGAAGGCCAGCCGCCGGTGGACCCGGCAGACCTCGAGCGGATCGCAGCCGGTCTCCGTCAGGCGGCTCGAGACATGCTGGACCTCGCGAACACGGACAACCAGCGCGACGGGGTCGAGAACGTCCTGCGTCTTGCCGACATCCTCGAGCGCGCCGCGGGGACGGTCGCCTATGACGCGCAGGCAGCCTTGGCGGCCCTGTCCGAGACCGAGTCGCTGAGCGTCTATGCGAGGGGCTCCGCAGAGTTCAGGAACATCGCCTCTGAGGCGAAGGCCCTACGAGAAGCCGCCCGGTCGCTGCTCGCGCAGGCTGCGTGCGCGCCGCACGAACGCGGGCTGGCGAAGCTGGTGGCGCGTTTCGCTCAGGAGTTCGCGCGCGCGAAACGCGAGGCCGGGGCGCTGGACTTCGACGACCTGCAGACGCACGTCGCCGGGCTGCTCAAGGAGCCGTGCTCGGCGCGCACGATCGCTGGCCGGTTCGCCGAGGTCATGGTGGACGAGTACCAGGACACCAACCCGCTCCAGGCGACCATCGCCGAGGCGCTCGCCGGCGGGTCATTGGTGGCGGTGGGCGACAAGCGGCAGTCGATCTACCGCTTCCGCTACGCGGACGTGCGGGTCTTCGAGCGGTTCGCGGAGCATGCCGTCGTGAAGGCGCTGACGGAGAACTGGCGCTCCCACCCCGACGTGCTGGCAGTCGTGAACGCGGCGTTCCGGCATCCGGGCCTGTTCGGCGACGACCATCAGGTCTTGCGGGCGGCGTCTGGCACCGAGGACGGGCCGTGGCCCGAAGGCGAGTCGCGAGTCAGAGCCTTGTTCACCGTCACCGAGGGCGTGGGTGCAGCAGAGGCCCGCCGCGCGGAAGCCGAGGCCGTCGCGGCCGAGATCGAGCGACTGTGCAGCAACCCAGAGATCTCTCCTGGCGACGTGGCCATCCTCTCCCGAGTCGTGGCGGACCGCGCCGTCGTGTTCGAGAACGCCTTGCGAGCGCGCGGGATCGAGGCTTCGTGCAGCGCGGGGAACCTGTTCGACACCCCCGAAGCGCAAGACGGTCTCATGCTCTTGCGCGCGATCGACAACGTCCTCGACGACGAGGCGCTCGCGCACGTCCTTCTTGGGCCGATCGGAGACGTAGGCCCCGACGCCGTCGTGCGCCTGAGGGAAGCCGGGGCGAGTCGAAGCCTGTGGCACGGGCTCGAGCAAGCGGAGGAAGTGCTCCAGGCGCCAGAGCGCGAGCGGGCGGTCGCGGTGCGAGACGCCGTGCTCGCCGGGCGACGCTACCTCGGGGCGCGGCATCCAGGGCGGGCGCTGCTTGCGGCGCTGCGAGCGAGCGGTTACGAGGCCGTGCTCGAGGCGGAGGGGGCTTCCGGGGCGCAGGCGCTGGAGAACCTGAGGCTGTTGGCCAGGCTCGTCGACGAGAGCGACGAGGTCACAGGCAGGGGGCTGCACGGGTTCCTCAGAGAGGTGGATGTCCTGAAGGTCTCCGGAGCCGTGCAGGTCGCTTCGCGAGAGAGCGCCGACGCCGTGCGAATCATGTCCATCCACGCGGCGAAAGGGCTGGAGTTCCCCGTGGTCTTCATCGTCGGGCTGACCGAGGACGACCGCAGGCGAGATGAGGAGACCCTCGTCGATTGCGACGGCGACGTGCCTCGCATCGCTCTGAAGGGTCCGCTTGGCGACGCCTCCGACAGTTCAACCAAGTCGGCCGCATACGTGCGACTGGCAGACGAAGCGAAGCGCCAAGAGGAGGAGGAAGCGAAGCGGCTCCTGTACGTGGCGATGACGAGAGCCGAGCGCGCCTTGGTGCTGTCGGGCTCCATCGGGAAGAAGCACGAGGCCATGAGCGCGGCGAGCCGGGCGCTGTTCGACGCTCTCGGCGTGGATCTCGATTCCGCTTCGGGGCAGGAAGCAACCGAGGTGGCGGGCGTGCGGGTGCCCGTCCTCCGCCGCTTCCTCGACGCGGACGGTGACGCAGCCGAGCCAGCGCCGCCGAGCCGGCACGCGCCGGAGCGGCCCGAGGGCGGCGCGCTGGAGCGCTTCGAACCGGCGCCCCGCGAGACGCCGCGAGCTCCCGTCCGCCGGATCTCGCCGTCGGCGCTCGAGGACTTCGAACGATGCTCCTACCGGTACTACGCGCGTCACGTCCTCGGGCTGCGCGATCTGCGCGAGGACGCGGGCGCGACCGCGTTCGGGACTGCGGTGCACGCCGCGATGCAGCACGCCGTCGTGGGCACGTGGGCGGTTGAGCGGCGAGAAGCCCTTGCGCGTCGTCACGGCCTCACGGACGCGGACGCGAAGCGGCTGGACGAAGCGGTGGACGCGTTCCGCAGCAGCGGCCTGCTCGACCGGATCCGGCAGCACGAACGGGTCGGGACCGAGAGACCGTTCGGCGTCGCCGTGGGAGGAGCGCTCCTCGTGGGTCGCATGGACGTGTTCGCCGAGACCGGCGGTCGCTGCTTCGTCGTCGACTTCAAGTCTCACGCGCCGGGTGCGAGCGACGGTGCCTCGACGCGAGCCGGAACCGCGTCCCGGTTCGAGCGCCAGATGCGCTGCTACGCGCTCGCCGCGCTGGCTGGAGGCGCGCGCGAAGTCGAGACGGTCGTCTACGACGTGAACGCCGGCGCTGCGAGCGGCGCGTGGACGTTCGAGCCGGGCCGACGCGACGAGTTGGAGCGTGAGCTGCGGGAGATCCTGGATCGGATAGCCGCCGCGGACTTCGCGCCTCGCGGCCAGTACGACCACGCGTCCTGCTTCGGGTGCCCGGCCCTCGAGGGGCTCTGCCCCGTCAGGGCCCCTCGGCGCGCTGGCGGAGCTGTCCGCACGCGGCGCTGATGTCGCTGCCGCGCTCGGCGCGCACCGATGTCTCCACGCCGGCTGCTGCGAGCGCCCGCACGGCAGCGCGGATCCGCTCGTCGGCGGAGCGGGTGAATGGAGAGCCGTCGACGGGGTTCATCGGGATGAGGTTCACGTGGACGGGCAGCCCCTCGCAGAAGCCCACTAGCGCCGCGATCTCCTCGTCAGTGTCGTTCACGCCGGACATGAGCGCGACTTCGAGCGTGGGACGGCGGTTCGTCCGCTCCCAGTACCGGACGAGGGCTTCTCGAAGCGCAGGGAGCGGGTAGCCTCGCACGCCCGGCATGAGACGGTCGCGGGTGGACTGCGCGGCGGAATGCAAGGACACGGCGAGCGTGAACTGCTCGGGCTCGCCTGCGAACCGGTCGATTCCCGGCACGAGCCCGCATGTGGAGACGGTGATGTGGCGCGCTCCGATTCCGAAGGCGTCGGGGTCGTTCAGGATGCGGAGCGCCGCGAGCGTCGCATCGTAGTTCGCGAACGGCTCTCCTTGTCCCATCGCGACGGCATTCGACACGCGGGCCCCCATGTCGAGCGCCACGCCGGCGACCTGCCACGCCATCTCGCCCGCGTGCAGGCCGCGAGTCAGGCCCGAAGCGCCGGTCGCGCAGAACGCGCACCCCATCGCGCAGCCTGCTTGCGTCGAGAAGCAGACCGTGAGCCGGTTCGCTGTGGGGATGCCGACCGATTCGGCAGTCGCGCCGTCCGCGAACCGCCACAGGTACTTCCTGGTGCCGTCGCGGGAGACTTCGCGGGCGATCAGCTCAGGCCGCGCGATCTCGAAGCGGTGAGCGAGCGTCTCCCGGAGCGTCGCCGGCAGGTCGGTCATCTCCTCGAACGAGGAGGCATGGCGGATCCAGAGCCACCGCAACACCTGACGGGCCCGGTAGCGAGGCTCGCCGAGCTCTGCGAACAGCCGCTCGAGGCCGGTGCGGTCGAACTGGGTGATGTCAGTCACCGGCTGCCGCCAGTCCCTTCGAGCACGGAGCGGTAGCGGTCGCGGTGCTGCCGCTCGAAGCCGCCGAGGGCGCGGAAGTACTGCGCGATCTCAGGGAAGCCTTCCCGCTCGGCGATCTCGGCGAACGAGGGGTACATCTCGACGGTCTCGTGGTCCTCGCCCTGAGCCGCGGCTTCCAGGTTCTCGATCGTGCTGCCGAAGGAGCGCATGTAGGCGAGGTGCCCCAGCGCATGGGCGGTCTCCTCCTCGGCGGCGTGCTCGAAAGCGGCGGCCGCGGCCTCGTTCCCCTCGAGGCGGGCGATGCGGGCGAACAGGGTGTAGCGGCGGTTGGCCTGGGCCTCCCCGGCGAACGCGGCCTTCAGGTTCTCCAGCGTCTGGGTGCCGGCGAGGTCCTTCGGGCCGTCGTACGGCGAGAAGAACGACTGGGGCGCGCCGCAGACGGGGCACCGCTCAGGGGCGGGGCCGACGTGGACGTAGCCGCATCCCTTGCAGCGGACGAGGGTCACCATCGCAGCCTCCTTCGAGTTCGGGAATACACCAACGAAGATGGTACCCGAGGGAGCGGCCAGGCTTCCGGGAGAGGGGAGGCGGTGCGATGAGGCAAGCACGGGTCCTGATGTTGGTGATGATGACCGCCGCCGCGTTCGCGGCCGGGGCTGCGGCGTGGGCGCTTCCGTCGGTGCCGAGCGCGAAGTTCGAGCCAGCGGAGGGGTGCGGCTGTCACGCGGCGCTCTACGAGCAGTGGCAGGCGTCCATGCACGCCAAGGCGCTCACCGACCCGCTGTACCAGTACAAGCTCGAAGAGGCCATCAAAGCCACGGACGGCGTCCTCGGACCGTTCTGCAACGGGTGCCATAGTCCGATCGCGGTCATGGCGGGAGAGGTCGTCGGGACGGACACCAGCAAGGTGTCGATGCAAGGCAAACAAGGCGTCGGCTGCGACTTGTGCCATCAAGTCGTCGGCACTGACGGGGAGCTCGGGAACACGTCGATCAAGGTCCAGCCGGACGGCGTGAAGCACGCGCAGCTGAAAGACGCCGTGTCGCCTGCGCACGCCACAGCCTACTCGGCGTTCCACGAGAGCGCCGAGTTCTGCGGCAACTGTCACAACGTCGACCACCCCGGGAACGGCATGCACCTCGAGATGACGTACACCGAGTGGAAGAACGGTCCGTACGCGGAGCAGGGAATCGTGTGTCAGGACTGCCACATGACCCCGGGCCCGGGTGTGACCAAGCCGAACGCCGGCAAGGCGGCGGCTGGCGGGCCGGAGCGTCCGCACATCTACACGATGACCTTCGCGGGCGGCAACGTCGGGCTCGGGGATGCCGAACGTGCCGAAGAGCGGCTGAAGGCGGCTGCAGAGATCTCGATCGACGTGCCCGAGGTCGTCAAGCCAGGCTCGTCTGCCAAGGCGGTCGTGACCGTAACCAACGTCGGCGCAGGTCACTACCTGCCGACCGGCCTCACGGAGGTCCGCCAGATGTGGCTTGAGGTCGAGGCCGTCGACGCATCCGGTAAGACGGTCGCAACACAGCGCCACGACTTCGGGACCGTCCTCAAAGACGCCAAAGGCAACCACCCGGTCGAGCTCTGGGACGCAGTCGCGTTCCACAGCGATGACCGGATCCCGCCGAAGGGGTCGAGCATCGACGAGGTGGCTTTCACGATGCCGGACGCAGCCGTGACGGTGCGCGCAGCGCTCTACTACCGCTCCGCGCCCGAGGAGATGGCGAAGAAGGCGGGCGTCGACATCCCGACGACCGAGATGGCCGCGGCGGAGCGGGTCGTCTACACGTCGGCGGAGGAGAAGGCGAAAGCGGAGGCTCCACAGGCTCCGGCTGAAGGCGGCGGCGGGTCGCTGACCTGGGTGGCCGCCGCCGCCGTGCTCGTCATCGGCGTCGCAGCGGCAGCGGTTATCGCGAAGAAGAAGGCGTGACGCCCACGAGAAGGCGCGGTCTGATGCTGGGGCCCGGCACCTCTCCGGGCCCCAGCCGCATCACAGGTCCTTCGGCTTCACGCCGACCTTCATCGTGATCGCGATCTGCTTGCCGTCGCGCCAGAGCCTGACCGTGACGGTGTCGCCGACGGCTCGACGCCGCACCGCGAGCAGCAGGTCGTCCATCGAGCGGATCGGCGTGTCGTCGAGCTGCACGATGACGTCCCCGGGCTTGATGCCGGCCTTCTCGGCCTGCGTTCCCTTCGTGACGTTCACGACGTACGCGCCTTCTTCGACGGGCAGGTCCTTCTCCTCGGCCAGCGCGGCGTCGACCGTCACGCCTTCGATGCCGAGGAAGGGGTGTCGCGCCGAGCCCGTCTCGATGATCTCGGTGGCGACGCGCACGGCGGTCTTGACGGGGATCGCGAACCCGACACCGTCGTCGGCGCCCGTGTCCGTGAAGATGGCCGCAGGGATGCCGACGAGCGCCCCGGTCCGGTCGACGAGCGCGCCTCCGGAGTTGCCCGGGTTGATGGCCGCGTCGGTCTGGATCACGTCGACGAGGGGGTAGCGCTTCGCGTTATCGGCGAAGTCCGGCAGCGACCGGTGGATGGCGGAGACGACGCCGGCGCTCACGGAGTGCTGAAGCCCGAACGGCGATCCGATGGCGACGACGAGCTGCCCGACCACGAGCTTGTCCGAATCACCGACGGCGATCAGCGGGATATCGGCCTCGATCTTGACGACTGCGATGTCGGTCTCCTCGTCCTCGCCGACGAGGACGGCTTTGTGCCGCTCGCCGGTCGAGTCCGTGACGACGATGGTATCAGCGCCGTCCACGACGTGCTGGTTCGTGACGATGTAGGTGCCGCCGCCTTCTACCCGCCTCAGCGCCACGCCAGATCCGTTCCCGGTCACCGGGATGCTGGGGTGGTCGGTGGGAAGGCCGCTCTCGGCGCTCGCAGTGGCTTCGGAGGTCACGTCGATGTTGACGACGCTCGGCACCGCGGCAGCCGCTGCAGCCGCGACCACCTCCTCCGTGGCGCCGGTGACGACGCGGACCGTCCCGGCCGCCGGAGCGACGCCTGAGCTGCGCGCGAGGAGCCAGCCCCCGTATCCGCCTGCGGCTCCGGACACAATGCCGACGGTCATCACGAGGGCCACGAGACGGCCCCACGGCACCCGCTGCTCGCGCTCGAGAGGCGGCGGCGCTGGGGGCAGGGTCTCCGGGACGTCGCTCGCGGGCTGGGTCGTCGCGGGTGCTCCGCGCTCGACGTCCTCGGGCCCGTGCGGGACGGCTGCGCCGCCGGGTCCAGCGGGCTCGGCCGGCGCTGTGGCGTCGGGGGTCTGGAATTCGTCGCTCATCGTGGCCTCCGCGCTTTCGAGTCTTCGCCTCACTACACTACACGAGCGTCCGGGTGGCAAGCATCTGCCCCCTGCCTGCACGGGATCCGCACATCCGTGCCGGTTGTGCGGCGAAGCCGCCCTCCTCTAGACTGGCGTCCAAGACAGGAGGCGGACGTGTTCGAAGATGAGGTCGCATCGCCCGCAGGTCCGCGCGGCGTGAGCTGGCTGCCGTTCGGGATCTACCTGCTTGCCTGGGTGGTGCTCGCGGCGGCGTCCTTCGCGCTGCTCAAGGACGAGGCCGCAGCAGGGACGCTGCTGTGGTCGGCCGATTACGGGCGCGTTGCAGCGGCCGCGCTCGTGCTGGCGGTGCTCGGACCAGCGACCTCGATCGCAGCGTGGGTCGTGACGAGAGCGGGTCGTCCGGCGGATGCCCGCGCCGGGCTGTTCGCCGATGCGCTGGTCAAGGGCGGCGCCGCGGCGTTCGTGGGCACGGCGCTGTGGCTCGTGACGTTGCTGGCGACCGACATGTGCTGCCGCGGCGCGTGAGCGTGGCGGACCGAGGAGGGCTAGTGGAAGTCCCGGTGATCGAAGGGCTCGCGATCGCCGTCCTCATGGGCGGGCGGTCGGCCGAGCGGGCGGTCTCGCTCAACACTGGCGAGCAGGTCATCGCGGCGCTTTCTGAGCGCGGGGCGGACGCGTTCTCGATCGACCCTGCTGATTCGTCGTTCATCGACGAGCTCCGCTCGCGCCGGCCGGACGTGGTGTTCGTGTGCCTGCACGGCCGGTACGGCGAGGACGGGACGATGCAAGGACTGCTCGAGCTGCTCGGCCTGCCGTACGTCGGCTCGGGCGTGCTGGCGAGCGCGCTGGCGATGGACAAGGTCGCGTCGAAGCGCATGTTCGCAGCGTGCGGGGTGCCGACGCCCGAGTACACTGTCGTGCGGCGCGGCGAGGGATGGAGCGAAGAAGCGCTCGTGGCGGCCGTGGGGACGCGCTGCGTGGTCAAGCCCGCCTCGGAAGGCTCGGCGATCGGGGTGTCGATCGTCCACGAGCCAGGCGAGCTGGAGGCCGCGATCGCGGCCGCCTTGGAGCACGACGACGTCGCTCTGGTGGAGCGGTTCGTCGAAGGGGCGGAGGTCACCGTGGGCGTGCTGGGAACGGCGCAGCCGTTCGCGCTGCCGACGCTGGAGATCGTCCCCGAGCACGAGTTCTACGACTACGAGTCGAAGTACGTGCCGGGGATGAGCCGCCACATCATCCCGGCCCGCATCTCGGAGACGGCGCGGGAGCGTTGCGCAGAGCTCGCGGTCGCCGCTCACAGAGCGCTGGGATGCCGCGGCGTGTCGCGGACGGACATCGTCGTCGAGCCGAGCGGCGCCGCCTGGGTCCTCGAAGTGAACACGATCCCTGGCATGACGCGCACAAGCCTCCTGCCGGACGCCGCTCGGGCGGCAGGCATCGAGTTTCCCGACCTGTGCGCGTTGCTCGTCGGCTATGCGCTCGAAGGCCGATCGGGGTCGTAAGAGCGCTTCGCCGGGCGGACCTTGGCGGTCGCCGGCAGCTCGATGACGAAGCGGGCCCCGCCCCCGGGCGCGTCTTCCACATAGGCGCGGCCGTCGTGCGTCTCTGCGATCGTGCGGACGATGTACAGGCCGAGACCAGCGCCGTCGCTCGCGGCCCCGTCGAGCTGAGTGAACCGCTCGAAGACGGCTTCGCGTTCGGACGGCGGCACCCCGGGCCCGGTGTCTTCGACTGCGAGGCGCACCCGCGAGCGTGCGCGTTCGACCACGATGCGGATCTCGGCGTCAGGGGGCGTGTGCTTGACGGCGTTGACGACCAGGTTGTCGAGCGCCTGCCGCAGCCGCTTCGGATCGCCTGCCGCCTCGGCGTGTGACTTGACGACGACGGCGACCTCGCGCCCGAACGCCACACGCAGGGCGTTCGCCGCCTGCGTGGCGAGCGCGGCGAGGTCTACCGGGACGACTGTGCTGGGCGCGAGCGCCTGCTGGGCCCGTGCCGAGTCGAGCAGGTCCTCTACGAGCCCCTGCATGCGGTCGACAGCCTCGCGCATCGCGCTGTTGATGCGGGAGCGCTGCTCGTCGGACAGGTCGCGGCCGAGCATGTCGATGTACCCCGACAAGACCGTGAGCGGAGCCCGGAGGTCGTGCGACACCAACGAGATGATCTCGGACCGCAGCTGCTCGAGGCGGTACTGCTCGGTCACGTCGCGCGCAGAGAGCACGAACGCGTCTGGGGCGGCGGTAGCGTCAGCCCGCACCTCCATCCAGCGCTCGCCGTGGCCGGGGGCGTTGCAGCGCACCACCACCTCGTTCTCGAGCGCCCGCTCGACGAGCTCGGCCGGAGTCAAGGGCTCGCCCTCGGGCGACGCGATGTCCATCACCGCGAGCAGCTCGTCGAGCGGCCTGTGCACGATCAGCCCGAGGGGCTGGCCGACGCAGGCGGCGAACGCCGGGTTCGCGACTTCGACCACCCCGCGCTGGACCAGCATCTTGGCCTCGGCAGACTCGTCGAGGACGGTGCGAAGCGCCTGCTCGGCGGCAAGCGCCTGCTCGGTCGCCGACGCGAGCTCGCCTTCCCGGCGGGCCAGCAGGTCGACGAGCTCGTGGACCGTCTTTGACAGCTCGCGGAACTCGGCGGGGAGCATCGGATCGACGGGCGTGCGCTCCTGCGGCGGGGCGCCGTGGACCGCCCGCAGGCCATCCTCGCGTAGCACGACGAGCGTCTTGTGCAGCGGAGCGACGATGGTGCGCGAGAGCGCGGCGCCGAAGCCGAGCCCGGTGATCAGGGAGACGAGGCCCATCAGGAGCGGGAACGACCAGCTCGCGAGGACCGGGTCGCCGCGCAGCGGCTCGGTCAGGACGAGCGCTCCGGCGGGCTGGCCGTCGATGGCGGTGAGCGTCCCACGGGCCTCGAACGCGTCGCCTCGCAGCCACGATGCTGCGGACTCGAACCCCGGCACCTCGCCCAGAGCGCCTTCGCCGGAGAAGCGCTCGCTCACCGGCTCGTAGCGCGCGGAGACGCCGAGCGCGTCGCCGAGCGATCCGAGGTCGACGACCCGTGCGACCGCAAGCCAGCCGACCGGCTTGCTGGACGGTGCCCCGACGATGGGATGCACGGTCGCGATGGCGAGGCCGGACGGGAGCCGTATCACGCCGGCCATCGCGCTGGTGGCCGACGACGTTGCGGCACGCAGGGCGTCGAGATCCGCATGCTCTCCGAACGAGAACACCGTTGAGCCACGGTCGTCGAGCCACAAGATCGCGTCCGCGTCGGAGCGTTCGCGCAGCCACGGGTCGAACTCTTCAGCGATGAACGCCGGATCCGGACGCGCGGTGCGCTCGTAGAACTCGTCCCACTCGGCGTACGCGACGGCGTAGGAGTCCAGCGTCTCGGCTTGCGCGTCAAGGATGGCGCGCGCGGTCACGAGCGTGCGGCGGGCGTCGTGCGCGACCGTAGACTTCGTGAACGAGGCAGCCGCGATACGCGTAGCGCCGAACACCACGCCGAACAGAAGCAGGCTTGCGAGCACGACGGTGCCCGAGAGCCGGGCTCGGAGCGTATCGGGCAGCAAGGGCATCCGGATCCGCGCACCCACGTCGGCGCCTCCCGACGGCCGGTTGTCGAACCGATTATCGGTCGAAATGCGCCGTTTGGCAAAGTCACGCCGCCGCGGCTGCGGTCGTGGCGCGCCGCGACCGGGCCGACAGCCGTTTGCCCACGTCGATGAGCGCCGTGGGCACGAGCGCGGCTGCGGCCACCGCCGCCCAGTCAGTGAGCGACAGCGGCTGAGTCTTGAACACCACTTGCAGCGGCGGCAGGTACACGACAGCCAGCTGGAGCACCAGCGAACCGGCGAACGCGGCGTCGAGCCAGCGGTTCTGGAGCGAGTACGCGCTGAAGATGCTCCGGGTCTCGGACCGGAACGAGAACGCGTGCAAAAGTTGCGCGAGCGCCATCGCCGAGAACAGCATCGTCTGGGCGCGCTCGTGCGAGTGGCCTGGCATGACCCACTCGGCCCACGCGTACATGATGAGCCCGGCCACGGTGATGAGCGCGCCGTGCCACACGATCTGGGCCTGCCGCTTCGGCGCCAGCACGGACTCGCTCGCGTCGCGCGGCGGGCGGTCCATGACCCGCGGCGACGGCGGGTCGACGCCGAGCGCGAGCGCGGGGAAGCCGTCGGTGATGAGGTTGATCCACAGGATCTGCAGCGGAAGCAGCGCTGGCCGCTCGGCGAAGAACGTCGTCACGAAGATGATCAGGACCTCGGACATGTTGCACGACAGCAGGAACAGGATGAACTTCTTGAGGTTGTCGTACACGGCGCGTCCCATGCGCACGGCTTCGACGATGGTCGCGAAGTTGTCGTCGGCGAGCACCATGTCGGCGGCTTCGCGCGACACGTCCGTGCCCACGCGGCCCATCGCCACGCCGATGTCCGCGCGCTTGAGCGCGGGCGCGTCGTTCACGCCGTCGCCGGTCATCGCCACTACGTGGCCGCGGCGTTTGAGCGCCTCGACGATGCGCAGCTTATGCGACGGGTCGACGCGCGCGAACACGCGCGTGCGCGCGACGGCCTCGTAGAGCTCGTCGTCGCTCATGCGCTCGAGCTCGACGCCGGTGAGCACGCCGCTGTCCGCGTCCAGCCCGACCTGCTCCGCGATGGCGCGCGCGGTGAGCGCGTGGTCGCCCGTCACCATGGCGACCTGGATGCCGGCGCGGCGGCAGGTGGCGATCGCCTCAGCGGCTTCGGGCCGTGGCGGGTCGACCAGGCCGACGATGCCGACGTACGTGAGGTCGCGCTCGACGGCCGCCGCGTCGTCGGCCGCGGCGTCCTCGCCGAGCTCCCGGTACGCGATCGCGAGGGTGCGGTAGCCGTCTGCCGCGAGCGCGGCGTTCATGGCGAGGAGGCGTTCGCGCAGAGCGTCTTCGAGCGCCACGCGCTCGCCGCGCACAAGCGCGTGCGAGCACAGCCCGAGCACGACGTCGGCGCCGCCTTTGACGTACGCGACGTGACGGCCGTCGACGAGGTGCACCGTCGTCATGCGCTTGCGCTCGGAGTCGAAGGGGATCTCCCCGATTCGGCGCGGCCGCCGCCGGCCTTTCGCGAGCGCGTCCGCGGCAGCGACGAGCGCGGTCTCGGTGGGGTCGCCCACGAGCGCGCCGTCAGCCGTGAAGTGCGCGTCGTTGCACGACGCGGCGATCTCGAGCAGCAGGTCGAGGTCCGCGTCGTGCGGAGTGGCGTCGTCGGGCTGCAGGGTCCAGTCCGGGAGGACGTCGACGCCGTCTAGCCCGACGACGAGACGCCTGACGGCCATCTCGTTCTTGGTGATCGTGCCGGTCTTGTCCGAGCAGATGAACGTGGTCGAGCCGAGCGTCTCGACTGCGTGCAGCTTGCGGACGATGGCGTTGTGCTCGGCCATCTTGCGGACGCCGAGCGACAGCGCGACGGTGACGATCGCCGGAAGCCCTTCCGGGATGGCGGCCACCGCGAGCGAGATCGCTACGAGCAGCGCGACAGTGAGGCGCGCCCGGAACGCCTCGTGCGTGAGCGCGTCGAGAAGCGACGTCTCCCCGGACGCGTGGTACGCCTGCCACGCGCCGACGGCGAAGACGATCGTAGCGATCGCGAGCACCAGCACGGCGATGCGCTTCCCCACGCCTTTGAGCTCGCGCTGCAGCGGCGTCGCCTCGTCTTCCTGCGCAGCGAGGAGGTCGGCGATCCGCCCCATCTGCGTGCGCTGGCCGGTCTCGGTGGCGACGAAGCGTCCGCGGCCCACCGCGACGGTCGTACCGGCGTACACGAACGTCGACCGGTCCCCGAGCGCGCAGTGCTCGTCGCAGTGCGCGTCGGCGTGCTTCGGGGCCGGCCGGCTCTCGCCCGTGAGCGACGATTCGTCGATCTTCAGCGCGGCGTCCTCGACGAGGCGGCCGTCGGCGGGGACCTTGTCCCCGGCCTCCAGCAGGACGACGTCGCCAGGCACGATGTCTGCGGCCTGGATCTCGCGCTCGACTCCGTCGCGCACCACGGTCGCCGTGGGCGCGGCCATCTGCTTGAGCGCCTCGAGCGCCTTCTCGGCGCGGTGCTCCTGGACGAAGCCGAGGACGCCGTTCAGGAGCAGGATCGCGGTGATCGCCACGGCTTCGAGCGAATGGCCCTCGAGGACCGAGATCGCCACGGCCGCCATGAGCACCCAGATCATGAAGTCGTTGAACTGCGCGAGGAACTTGCGCCACAGCGGCACCTGGGGCGGAGGCGCGAGGAGGTTCGGGCCGTGCTCGGCGAGCCGCCGGGCGGCCTCTTCCTCGCTCAGTCCCCGGTCGGGGTCCGTGCCCAGCGCGGCTGCGACCTCCGCGACCGGCATCACGTGCCACGGCTGTGGAGCAGGTGCGCTCATCGTGCCTCCTCGCTCAAAACGAAAGACCTCCGGCGGCTTCGCCGAAGGTCTTGCGTCGCGTGTCGCGTCGGCAGGACCGGGGCGTCTGCCCGGGATTGTCGGCCTGCCTCCCTCACATGGGCGAGGGCGCTACTCCCCTTCGTCACGAGCGCGACGATAGCCGTTGTCGAGCTTCGACGCAAGCGCCCGGGCCGTCGGGGTGGCGGCAAGGCCGCCGAGCGCGGTCTCTCTCAGCGACGGCGGCAGGCTGCGCCCGACCTGCCCCATCGCGCTGACGACCTCGTCGAGCGGGATCGGGAACTCGAGGCCAGCGAGCGCCATCTCCACGGCGGCGAGCGCGACAGCGACGGCGGTCGCGTTGCGAGCCACGCAGGGCACCTCGACGAGCCCTCCGACCGGGTCGCACACGAGCCCGAGGAGCCCTTGCAGCGCGAAGGCGGCGGCGTGGCCGGCTTGCGCAGGCGTGCCGCCCGCGAGCTCCACGACGGCAGCCGCGGCCATCGCGGCAGCGGCCCCGGTCTCGGCCTGGCATCCGCCCGCGGCGCCTGAGAGCGTCGCGCGGGCCGCGATCACGCCGCCGACCGCTCCGGCGGCAGCGAGCGCACGCACCACGGCGTCGCGGGAAGCGCCGAGCCGCTCGGCTGCGGTCAGCAGCACCGCGGGGAGCACGCCGGAGGCGCCGCCGGTGGGAGCCGCGACCACGCGGCCCATGCAGGCGTTGACCTCCGCGCCCGCAAGCCCGCGGGCGAGGGCGGCCACGAACGCCTCGCCGGCGAGGCGGGGAGCCGCGCCGGCGAGCCGCCGGCCGTCTCCTCCGACCAGTCCGGAGCGCGAGCGCAGGTCCTCGGAAAGCCCGCGCTCGACCGCAGCCTCCATCACGGCGAGCGTTTCGGACAGGCGGGTCAGCACCTGCTCCGGCGTCGTGCCGGTCTCCTCGCACTCGAGCGCGACGGCCGCGTCAGCCAGGGAGCCGTGCTCGGCAGCGGCTGCCAGAAGGCTCTCGAACGATGCGTACGACACGGTGTCGCGCCCCCTCAGACCGCCGGGACCGATCGGACTTCGAGCACGCCGTCCACGGCGGCGATGCCCGCCAGCACCTCGTCCGGGACCGGCTCGTCGGTTTCGATGAGCATGAGCGCACGCGCGCCGCGGCGTTCGCGCGAGACCTGCATCGAGGCGATGTTGATGACGTCGGCTGCCAGGCGGGCCGTGACCGCGGCGACGACGCCGGGCTGGTCGTGGTGAACCACCACGAGCGCCGGTAGCTCGCCTGAGAGCTCCACCGGGAAGTCGTCGAGAAGGGTCACGACGACGTCGCCGCCGCCGAGCGAGGAGCCCTGGACGAGGTGCGAGCGGCCGGCTGCGTCGACGAGCTCCAGGCGGGCGGTATTGGGGTGCGCGTCGCCGAGGTCGCCCGTGACGAACTCGATCTGGACCCCGCTCTCGCGGGCGATGCTGAGCGCGTCGGGCAAGCGCTCGTCGTCGGGCGCGAACCCGAGCAACCCCGCGGCGATGGCGCGGTCTGTGCCGTGGCCGCGGCCGGTGGAGGCGAAGGAGCCGTGGAGGGTTATGCGCGCTTGCCGCGGCGTGCCGCCTGCGATGGCGCGGGCGAGCGCGCCGAGGCGGGCCGCGCCGGCGGTATGGCTCGACGAGGGCCCGATCATCACGGGCCCGATGATGTCGAACAGGCTGCGTTGGCGCGGCATGTGCTGATTGTATACCGAGCGCTCGCGAACGCGGCCGGCAGGTTGCCGCCGTGCTCGCGGCAGCGTATGCTCGTGCGGCGCTTTTGCGCTGTTCAGGCAAGCGGAAGAAGGGACTCGCATGGAAGAGCAGGGAGTGGCTGCCTCAGGCGGCCAGAAGAACGTCGTCATCGCGCTCGTGGCGGTCGTGGTCGTGCTCCTGGCCGCGATCGTCGGGCTTGTCGTGCTGAGGAAGCCGGCCGCCCCGTCCACGCCGGCGACGCAGGCCGGCGGCGCCGGGAACACCGGCGGGACCACGACGGGCAGCACGAGCGGGATGCCGGGGAGCACGAGCACAGACGTGCCGTTCGATCCCAAGACGGCCACCAAGGTGGCTGCGGGCAAGACGCCGGAGGACCACGTCAAGGCGTACTTCGACGCGGTGCTGAAGGGCGACTACGCGACCGCGTACGCCCTGCTTCCGGCCGACAAGAAGGCCGCGCAGGACGAGGCGGCGTACGCCGAGCAGGTCAAAGGATACGGCATCACCAAGTACACGATCGACGACGTGAGCGAGAAGGACGGGGAGACCCAGGTGCTCGCCACCGCGACGATGGCGGGCGGGAGCTTCCAGTACCTCTGGACGTTCGTGAAGGACGGGGACGGCTGGCTGCTGAAGTCCAGGACGCTCCCCGGGATGAACTGACGCTGACCGCAAGGCGCGGAGCGCGGGGGCGGCGGACGACGCCGCCCCCGCTCGCGTCAGAGGCGCGTGGTACCCTTCCGTCATGGGGAGCGACGCGCTTCAACGATCCATCCAGCCCGGCACCGACCCGGACGTCGTAGCCGCCTACGCGGAGCTCGCGGAACGCGCGCAGACGGCGCTCTTCGGCTTCGAGGACGAGGTCGCCTTCCTCGACCTTGAGACCACGGGGTTCGATCCGGCTCGGGACGACGTCATCGAGGTCGCGGTGGTCGTGACCCGGGGGCCCGAGGTCGTCTCGCGGTACGCGACGCTCGTCAAGCCGAAGCGGCCCGTGCCGTTCGAGATCGTCGAGCTCACAGGCATCGACGATGAGATGCTGCGGGACGCGCCGCCGCTCGCGGAGGCGATCGCCGGGCTGGCGCGCGCCGTCGGCGGCCGTGCCGTCGTGGCGCACAACGCGTCGTTCGACCGGGCCTTCCTCGAGGTCGCAGGGTGGAGCCATCCTGAAGGCGCAGCGGCATGGCTCGACAGCCTGGAGCTCGCGCGCATCGCCCTGCCGAGGATGCGCAGCCATCGCCTCACCGACCTCGCGCGGGCCTTCGGGCTCGTCGTCGACCCCGCGCACCGGGCCGCATCCGACGCTGAGACGCTGGCGCGCTTGTGGCGCGTGCTGCTGGTCGCACTCGACGACATGCCACCCGGCGTGCTCGCAGGGGTGCTCAGGGCGGCGGGCGGGCCGCGCTGGCCGTTGGCTCGCGTCGTCGCGCACGTCGCGGCGGCGCGGCCGCACGACGAGCTCGACCTCAAGCGGCTCCGCAACGAGCGGCTGAAGCGCGAGCGCCCGCGAGCGCTCCGCGACGCTCGCGTCGTCGAGCTGCAGGGCTTGGAGGACGACGAGGTCGCGGCGGAGTTCGACGGCCAGGGCACGGTCGGGAAGATGTACGCCGACTACGAGGTCCGCGCGGAGCAGGTCGCCATGGCGCGGGCGGTCGCGGGAGCCCTCAGCGAGGGGCGGCACCTCGCAATCGAGGCTGGGACCGGAGTCGGCAAGTCGGTCGCGTATCTGGTGCCGGCGGCCCGGTTTGCGCTGGCGAACGGCGTCGCCGTCGGCGTTGCCACGAAGACGAACGCGCTGATGGACCAGCTGCTCTACCGGGAGCTGCCTTCGCTCGCTGCGCAGATGCCGGGCCTGCGGTACGTCGGCCTGAAGGGCTACGAGCACTATCTGTGCCTCAGGAAGCTCCGGCGGCTGCTCGACGCTCCCGAGGAGCTCGACGAGGAAGCGCGAGCTGTGCTCGCTGCGCTCGTCCCCTGGGTCGCCTCGACGTCGTGGGGCGACCTCGCGACCGTCAACGTGCACTGGCCGCCCGGGTTCCGCCGGGCCGTCACGGCCTCTGCAGCCGACTGCACGAAGAAGCGGTGCCCGTTCTTCGCTGTCTGCTACCTGCACGGGCAACGCAAGCGCGCGCACGAGGCGCACATCGTGGTGACGAACCACTCCCTGCTCTTCAGGGACGTGGCGACGGGGCGGCAGCTCCTGCCCCCAGTGCGTCACTGGGTGGTCGACGAGGCGCACGGCGCCGAGGCGGAAGCGCGCGAGCAGCTTTCGCTCGCCGCGTCGCGCACGGCGGTGCGTTCGGCGCTGGCGGCGCTCTCGGCGCAACGCCACGGCGGCGTCCTCGAGTCGCTGCGGGCCCGGTTGCCGGCGGACGGCCACGCCGCAGCGGCCATCGAGGAGCTGCGCGTGCTCGCGCGAGAGACGGCCACGGTCGCAGAGTCCTTCTTCTCGGAATTGGGTGAGATCGCTCCGCCAGGCGAGTACGGCCACGCGGCGACGCGCGTGACTGCGGAGCTCCGGGAGGGCGGGCCGTGGGGCCGCGCGGCCGCCATCGGCGCCAAGCTCCTCAAGCGCCTCGAGCGCATCCAGCGCGCGGGCGCGACGCTGGTCACGGCGCTCGAAGAGGAGACGGACGACCTCGTGGAGCTCAGGGCCGACCTCATCGGGCAGCTGAGCGCTCTGGCGGATGCGTACGAGGCGGTCGAGCTGATGCTTTCCGGCGACGACGAAGCGTACGTGCACGTCGTGCGCTCAGAAGCGTGGGGCGAGACGGTGGACGTGACGGCGGGCTCGGTCCTGTACGACGTGGGTGCGGCGCTCGTGGAGCGCTTCTACCCCGAGGTGCGCTCCGTCGTGTACACGTCGGCGACGATCGCGGCTGGGGAAGACTTCTCGCACTTCGAGCGCGCCGTCGGGCTGGACCGGCTGCCCGAGGACTCCCACAAGACGCTCCGGCTGCCCTCCTCGTACGACTTCGACCGTCAGATGACCGTGTACGTGCCGCTCGGCGTCGCGCCGCCTGACGCTCCTGGCTACCTGGATGACCTCGAGCGGCTCCTGTTCGACGTGCACGTCGCGATGGGCGGCTCGGTGCTCACGCTGTTCACCAACACGAAAGACATGCGCGATCTGTACGGCCGGCTGGCCCCGGCCCTGCGCCCGCACGGCCTGCGGCTGCTCGTCCAGTCGCGCGGCGTGTCCGTCAAGCGCGTCGCGGAGGAGTTCATCGCAGACGAGCAGCTGTCGCTCTTCGCGACGAAGTCGTTCTGGGAGGGCTTCGACGCGAAAGGCGACACGCTCAGGTGCGTCGTGATCGTGCGCCTGCCGTTCGGGCAGCCGTCGGACCCGCTGCTCGACGCTCGCAAGGAGCGGGATCCCGCCTGGTGGAACCGCTACTACCTGCCGGAAGCGATCATCGAGCTGAAGCAGGCCGCGGGCCGCCTGATCAGGTCGTCGACGGACACCGGCTGCCTGGTGCTCGCGGACAGCCGGCTTGCGAGCGACAAGCCGTACGCGTCCCGCTTCTTGGCGGCGCTGCCCGTGAGCGACGTGGAGCGCGTGCCTGTCGAGGACATCCGGGAGACGATCTCCGCGCGGTTCGGCCGGGGCGGCTAGACCGTCGGCTCGGCGAGCAAGCGCTCGGCGTACGACCGCACCGCGTCGCGGACCTCGGCGGGGCCGAGCGCCTCGACCGCTCCGAGCGCGGAGCACACCTCCCGTGCGATCCAGCGCGTCGAGGCGTACGGGACCGACACGAGCAGCGACCCGTCCGGCTGCGGCTCGCAGACCGCCCCTGGCCAGTCGCGGTTCTCGATCGAGTACCCCGGAGGGACCCGGAGCGTCGCGACCGGCAGGCGGTCGAGGTCGGGGACGACGCCCGTCGTGGGCTCCGTGGGAGGGCTGAAGGAGTCGTCGAGCGGTTCGGCGTACCGTATGCGGTCCAAGCGGAAGGTGCGGTCTGCGCCAGCGAGCTCGCAGTGCCCGGTCAGGTACCACACGCCCGCGCGGTTCACGAGCGCATGCGGGTGCACGACGCGGTCGGTGGAGGCGTCGGTGCCCACGGGCTGGTACGTCAGTCGGACCTTGCGAGCCGTCTCGATGGCGTCGGCGAGCGTCGCGTAGACCTCGGCGCAGCCGACGTCGGGCCGCGCCCGCAGCGTGTGCGTCAGAAGCTCGACGGATCCGGCGCCGGCCGCGGCGTCGGCGAGCTTGCGCACCAGGGGGTCGCTGGCCTGCACCCCGGCCGTCTCGAGCGCGGCGAGCAGCGCGCCGAGCTCCGCTCTGGTGAGACGGATGGGCCGGCTGAGGGCCGGCGGCTCGGAGACGACCGTCACCGTGTCCGCCTGGATGTCGAGGTCGATCAAGGCATCAGGGCTGAACGGCGGGACGCCGCAGAAGACCAGGTCGTGAAGCAGGCTGGCCACTTCGGCAGACGGCACCCCCAGAGCAGCCGAGAGGTCGGCGATCCGCACCGTCCTCCCGCGGCGGAGCTGTGGGAGCAGGGACAGCAGCAGACGTGCGCGCCGCGCGGCGGACCTAGCCATGGCGAGCAGCCACCTCCCGAAGGCCGTCCCGGTAGGCGCGCACCGCCTCCTCGGGCGCGAGCGGCCTGACGCCGGGCCCGTTCTCGATGCACCATGCCGCGAAGGCGCGCGCCGAAGCCGCTTCGACCGTCCAGAGCACGCTCCCGTCGGGCTTCTGGTCGAGGCGCCCCTTGCCCTCGGTAGCGGCCTTCGCGCGCCACGCGGCGCCGGGCTCGAAGAGCGCTGCTGCCTCGAAACGCCCCTCGCCGATCTGGAACGGCAGCACGAGGTGGTCCTCGATGGAGAAGTCCGCCGGCGGCTCGAAGTCGGGGGTCTTGGGGCTGGAGCCGTTCGGCGTCAGGCCGGTCGCGCGCACGAGCGCGTACACGCGCACCTCGTCGATGTCCACGTCCCGCCCGACGAGGTACCACCGGCCGCGCCGGTACGCCACGCCGTAAGGCTCCACCTCGTGGAGCCTGCTCTCTCCCCGCGCATTCGTGTAGCCGAAGCGCACGCGCTTGCGGAGCGCGACGGCTTCGGCAGCCACCCGGGCCTGGGCGGATTGGCGCTCGGGCTCTGTGACGGCCAAAGACGACACCGCCGGCTCTCCAGGGAACGGGCCGAGGTCCATCTTCGCGACCGCCACCGCAAGGTCGTCGCGGAACGGGAACGACGGGTCGTTCAGCAACGCGGCGGCGACGGCGCGCACCGTGGCGCACTCGGCGTCGTCAAGGTCCACCTCTCCCGCGTAGCTGCGCTCTGCGTCGAGCGAGTAAGTCCCGTCTTCGTGGACGACGATCGCCAATCCGGACGCGCGCAACGCGTCCTTGTCGCGCTCGAACATCCGCTGGAAGGCGGCGTCGTCCGCGTCCTCGGGATAGCCGAGCCCGGCAGCCCTGCACTCCTCGATCGAGACGGGACGGGAGCGCGAAGCGAGGAACAGCGCGAGATTGACCAGCCGTTCGTGCGCGGACGCCATGCTCCTCCCTTCGTCCCGACGATTGTACGACGAAACTCCAGGAAGAAAGAGGAACAGGGCGCTTCGGGGGTGCGCCCTGTTCGGTGGGCCGGCCCGTCCTGCCGGTGAGGGGGAGGGACGGCAGCAGGCGGGCCCGCACCCATTGTAGCAGCGGCGCACGTTCGGCGCCTCCGCCGCATCGCTTGCGGCGAGCAGAAGAACGGGATACAAAGGACGCGGACGAGGGAGCGCGATGGCGACCGTGCATCGGCGGGCATCTACGGGAACACCGGGCGTTTCAGGAGCGCTGCGCGACGGTCTCCGCCGCATGGCGGAAGCCGTCGGCTGCCGGGCGGTGCTCGGCTACCTGTTGAGCAAGGACGGCAGGCTGCGCCTGAAGGCATCGTTTCCCGGGCTGGCGGCGGTGTCCAGGACTGCGGACCCGGACGTCGCGCCGGCTCTGTTCGAAGCGATGTACGAGGGCGTTTCACGCATCGTGGACCCGGCCGCGTGCGCTCCTGCGGCTCCCGAGGCCGCCGGCGCCGTCGCCTGCGCCGCCGTGCCGCTGACAGGCGCGAACGGCCCCGTAGGGATCGCCGTCGCTGCGGCGGACGCCGCGATCGACGAGCGGGGCCTGGCGTGCCTGACCGCCCTCGGAGAGGCGACGGCTGCGTGTGTGGAGGCCGCCCGCGCTACGGAGGCGCTCGCGCGTCGCGCGCACGCGAGCGAGCGCACCGTGCAACGGCTCGTCTCCGGGGTGCTCGAAGGCGGAGCGGTCAGCTTCGTCGTCGACCTAGACGGCCGGGTGCTCAGGTGGAGCAGAGGGGCTGCCGAGCGGTTCGGGTGGAGCGAGCGCGACGTGCGAGGCGCACGGCTGCCGGTCTCGGACGAGTCCAGCGTCCGTTATGTCGCGGAGCTGCGGACCAAGGCAGCGTCGGGCGCACCGTTCTCCGTCACCTTCGATCTCGAGCGCCGCGACGGCGTCGTCGAGCGGGTCGAGGGGGCCGGGGTCGCCGTGGCGGGCGAAGACGAGGATGCCTGCGCTGTGCTGTTCGTGTGCCGGGAGCCGGATCCCCTGCTCGCGCGCATCGGCTCGTTGCGGCAGGCGTATCTGGCGGCGCTGGTCGAGCGGGAGCTGGCCAGCCCCTTGACCGCCATCAAGGGCTACGCCGAACTGCTGGCGCGCCCGTCGATCGCGGAAGACGCCCTCCAGCGGACGCGGGTGGCGCGCGCGTTGAGCGAGCGAGCGCGCGAGGTGGAGCGCGTGCTGATGGACCTCGCTCTGCTGTCCGGCCTCGAGCGGAGCAGCGGGCTGATCGCTGAGTCCATCGAGCTCGGCGGTTTGGTCGCCGAGGTCGCCCGGAGGCTCAACGCCAACCACGGACGTGAGGTGTTCTCGGTCGATGCGCGCGCAGAGGCGCGCGTGCTGATGGACCGCACGTGCGCCGAGCGGTCCTTGGAAGGGCTGATGCGGTGCGTGGCGATGTCGTGCTCCGCTGCCGAGGGCGTCAGGGTGAGCGTGCGCCGTGAGCACGGATCGGTCGAGGTGCTCATAGACGCGGCGCAGGGCGTTTCCGAAGCGCTGACCAGCGAGCCGTCGCCGTATGCGGTCACGGAGGCAGGAATCGGATTCCACCTCGCCCGAATGACGGCCGAGGCGCATGGCGGCGACGTCTGGCTGGAGGCGGCGGAGGCGGGCCGGTCACGCATCGGGCTGCGGCTGCCTGCCCACGACGGGAGCGAGGAGAGCGTATGGCTCGCGCCGATGGTGTGAGGCCGAGGGGGCGGCGAACGCTCTTGCTCGCTCTGGCAGTCGTGGCCCTGGGCGCCGGAGCGCTGTTCGTCGCGCGCGTGCTCTCGCAGGCGACGGGCGCTCGCGGCATGCTGGCGGACGCCTCGGGGCTGTTGTCGCAGGCGGAGCCGACGGTGCTCGCCGTCGACCAGGCCGTGCGCAGCGAGGTCACGACGGCTGCCGCGGACGCAGCGCTGGCTGCTCTCGAGAAGCTGGAGCCGTCCATCGAAACGCTGAACGAAGCGAAGTCCGTGGTGGCACGTGCGAGGCAGCGGCTGGCGGAGCGCGACCGTCCGCTCGCCGACGCGCTCGACGAGGCGATCGCCGCTCGGCTTGAGATGCTAGAACGCGCGCGGCCGGTGCTGGAGGCCGACGTCGCCGTAGCGCAGGCGCTCGTGCCGGCGGTCGAGGCCTGGACGCTCGTCGGGCAGGCCGAGAAGATGGCCGACGAGGCGGTCGCGTCGTTCAACAAGCACACGAAAGACGGCGTGCAGCGATCGACGAAGCTGACCACAGACGCCGATGCGCTGCTCGCGAGGGCTCGGTCGAACCTCGAGACCGTCACGGCGGGCTTCCCGGAGGCGGACATGGGCCCGTTCATCTCGTACATCGACGCGAAGCGAGCGCTTTTGGCCGAGTCGAGGAAGATCGACGCCACGTGGCTGTCGGGCAAGGTCGCAGACGCCAACGCGATGCTGGGCGCCTACAACGCCAGGGAGAAGCAAGTCGCCGAGCAGGCGAAGCGGCTGCCCGGCACGCCGGCGTCGGTGCTCGCCGAGGCGTACAAGCGTGCTGTCGAAGCGGACGTCACCGCGTACTTCGAGGCGCGCGAGCGGGCGCGCTCCGCGGATGCGAAGATCCGCTCGCTGCAAGGCGGGTGAAGCGCTAGGCCCACGAGAAGGAGGCCGCGATGACTGATGCGTTCTGGTCGGGTTGGGGCTGGCCGGCGGCGACCGGAGCCATCGGCTTCGTCTACGTCGCGCTGCTCGTGCGGCAGTGGCTGGAGCGTCGCAAGCCGCACCAGCTGGCGTGGGCGGTCGGGTTCCTGTTCTATGCGGTCGCTGCGCTCATGGAAGCGTGGTCGGAGCGCACGGGCGCATGGGATCCGACCGTGTACCGCATCTACATCGTGCTCGCGGCCTCGCTCGTCGGCTTTCTTGGGCTCGGCACGCTGTACCTCATCACGCGGCGGCGCATCTGGGGGCACGCGTACCTGGCGTTCCTCCTCGTGTGCCTCGCGGTGTTCTTCTACGGGACCTTCACGACGGAGCTGCTCGCGGACAAGCTGGTGCCCGGCATCACCGTCGGCGGCACCGCGCTCGGGCCCGGCGGGTCGTTCCCGCGCGTGATGTCGCTGCCGTTCAACATCACCGGCACGCTGCTCCTGCTGGGCGGGTCGACCCTGTCGATCGTGCGATTCCTCCCGAAGCGCGAGTACCGCTACCGCGTCTGGGCGAACGTGCTCATCATCATCGGAACGCTGGTGATCGCCGGCGCCGGCTCGATGGCGCGCGCGGGGCGCACCATGGGGCTGTATCCAGCCGAGATGGTCGCGAGCGCGATCCTGCTGGCGGGCTTCCTCATGGCCGGGACGCTCGAGAAGGGCGCGCGGGCAGTCCGCGAGCGGCTCGCTCAAGAGCCGACGGCGGAGGCGTAGCAGGCCGTCACTCGTCGTAGCTCGAGCCGAGGCGCGCCAGCGCGCCCACGTCGTGCACGACGACCTCGTTGCCGCGTACCGTGAGCACGCCGTCGTCGCGCAGCCGCGCGAACGCGCGCGAGAGCGTCTCGGGCACCGTGCCGAGCGAGGCTGCGAGCTCGGTCTTGCTCATGCCGAGCGGCACGCGGAGTCCTTCGGGCACGGCCTCGCCGGCAGCGAGCGATCGCTGGAACAGGTAGCGCGCGAGCCGCTGCGGGACATCCAGCGCCAGCGTCTGCACCACCGCGGTGAGGTCCATGACCCGCGTCGCAAGGTCGGCGACGAGCGCGCGCAGCACCTGCGGCTCCGCCTCCAGCACCTCGAAGACCCGCTCGGGCTCCACCCACGCGACCGTGACGGGCGTCGCCGCCTCTACGGTGGCAGGATAGCGGCCTCCGGCGAGCGCGGCGACGGCCGCGAAGGCGCCTCCCGAGCCCACCGACTCCAGCACGATCACGCGCCCGTCCGCTTGAACGTGGCAGACGCGTGCCTTGCCCGCGACGACCACTCCGAAACGCGTGGCGGGGTCGCCCTCGGTGGCGAGCATGGCGCCGCGGGGCGCGTCGAGGACGCGGGCGGCCGCGGTCAGACGCCCCACGGCCTCGTCCGAGGCAGTGCGCCATAGGCGGCACGCTCGCATCGCGGCGAGCACGTCTCGACGGATTTCGGGCACGGCGCTCCTTCGTTTCGGAAGACCTGGCCGATTTTGACATGAGTCAAGGAACGGCGCGAGCGCGCTGGATAGCGTTCAGGTGGCTTCAGCGCGAAGGAGGCGGCTATGACGGACGCAGTGCAGGCAAGCGACAAGGTGACGGCGCGGCTTCAGGACCCGGCGGTCGCGCGCGACGTCAAGACGCTCGGGGACTTCGTGCACATCTACTGCGCGGGGCATCACCGCGACAGGGCGCGCCATGCCGTGCAGACGCCGGCCGCGGCGCTCGGCGTGTACGGGAGACGGGTGCCGGTGGCGTGCGAGGAGTGCGAGGCGCACCTCGCGTACGGCGAGAAACGGCGCGCGCTGTGCCCCAAGGCCCCGAAGCCGTTCTGCGCGCACTGCGACACGCACTGCTACAAGCCGGACGAGCGCGAGTGGCAGCGGCAGATGATGCGGTACAGCGGGCCGCGCTCCGTGCTGCGCGGCCACGCGCTCGACGCGATCCGGCACGCGCTGGAGGCGCGCAAGCACCGTGCGGCGCAGCGCCGCGCGGCGGACGAGAGGAAGGACGCGAGATGAACACCGTCAGACGGCAGATCGTGCGGATCGACGAGGAGCGCTGCACCGGCTGCGGGCTGTGCGTGAGCCCGTGCGCCGAAGGCGCCATCGAGATCGTGGACGGCAAGGCGCGCGTCGTGCGCGAAGAGCTCTGCGACGGCGCGGGGTTCTGTCTGGGCGTGTGCCCCACCGGGGCGCTCTCGATCGAGGTGCGCGAGACGGTCCCGTTCGACCACGAGGCGGCCGAACCGATCGTGGCGGCCAAGCAGGCCGAGTACATCCCGCAGACCTGCTTCCGCTGCGGCAGGGACGAAGACGCCGCCCCGCTTCTGCCGGTGCGGCAGCAAGGACGCAGCGAGTGGGTATGCACGAGGTGCTTGCCCGCGTTGATCCACGGCTAGAGGAAGGGGCGATGGCCATGTTCTGCAACCAGTGCGAGCAGACGGCGGGCGGGACGGGGTGCACGCGCGTCGGCGTGTGCGGCAAGTCGCCGGAGGCGGCAGCGCTCCAGGACCTGCTGATCTTCCAGCTCAAAGGGATCTCGTCGATCGCGATGGCCGGGTACGAGGCGGGCGTCTCAGACCACGACGCGCAGGTCTTCACGACAGAAGCGCTCTTCACGACCGTCACCAACGTCGACTTCGACCCCGAGCACCTCGCCGCGGTGATCCGCGAGGGGGACGAGGTGAAGCGCGCGCTGCGCGCGAAGGTCGAGGCCGCAGGCGGCACGGTGGACGAGACGAAGCCCGGCGTGGTTTTCACCCCCGCCGAGACGCTCGACGCGCTCGTCGCGCAGGGCGAGGAAGCCGGGCACTTCCCGGACGCGGAGCGCGACGAGGACGTGCGCGCGCTCCAACAGACCGCCGTCTACGGCCTGAAGGGCATCGCGGCCTACGCGGACCACGCGCGGATCCTCGGGCAGGAAGACGAGGCCGTCTACCGCTTCATGCACCGGCTGCTCGACGCGATCTCCGACCGCTCGCTTTCGCGTGACGACTGGGTGGCGCTCGCGCTCGAGACCGGCGCGGTGAACCTCCGGACGATGGAGCTCTTGGACGCGGCGAACACCGGGGCGTACGGCGACCCCGTGCCGACGCGCGTGCCGCTCGGACACCGGCCCGGCAAGGCGATCCTCATCTCCGGTCACGACCTCAAGGACCTCAAGGACCTCCTCGAGCAGACCGAAGGGCTCGGCATCGACGTCTACACCCACGGCGAGATGCTGCCAGCGCACGGCTATCCCGAGCTCAAGCGCCACCCGCACTTCTACGGCCACTACGGCACGGCGTGGCAGAACCAGCGCAAGGAGTTCGACGAGTTCCCCGGCGCGATCCTGATGACCACGAACTGCATCCAGGCGCCGCGGCCGACCTACGCGGCGAACATCTTCACCACCGGGCGCGTGGCCTACCCCGGCACCGTCCACGTCGCAAACGGCGACTTCGGGCCCGTGATCGAGCGGGCGCTCGCGCTTCCCGGCTTCACCGACGAGGTCGACGCCGGAAGCGTGATGGTCGGGTTCGCGCACGAGGCGGTGCTCTCGGTAGCGCCGCAGGTCGTGGAGGCCGTGAGAAGCGGCGCCATCCGGCACTTCTTCCTGGTCGGCGGCTGCGACGGCGCGAAGCCCGGTCGGAGCTACTACACCGAGTTCGTCGAGCGAGCGCCGCGCGACACGGTCATCCTCACGCTCGCGTGCGGCAAGTTCCGTTTCTTCGACCGCGACCTGGGCGAGATCGGCGGCATCCCGCGGCTGCTCGACGTCGGCCAGTGCAACGACGCGTACTCGGCCATACGCATCGCGCTCGCGCTCGCGGACACGTTCGGGGTGGGCGTGAACGAGCTCCCGCTCTCGCTCGTGCTGTCGTGGTACGAGCAGAAGGCGGTGGCGATCCTGCTCACGCTCCTGCACCTCGGCATCAAGGACATCCGGCTCGGGCCGTCGCTTCCGGCGTTCATCACGCCCGGCGTGCTGCAGACCCTCGTCGACGCGTTCGGCATCCGGCCGATCGGCGAGAGCGCCGAGGCCGACCTGCGCGAGATCCTGGGGGCGGCGTGAGCGGGCGCGACGACGTCTCGACCGAGGGCGTTCCGGCAGGGGACCTCTCGGCCGACGTCAGGCCGGCCCCGGAACGCCGTCGCCGGCGCTGGCCTCGCGTGCTGGGCGGCGTCGTGCTCGCACTGGTCGCCCTCGGCGTCGTCCTGTACGCCTTCGGGGGCATGTGGCTGCGGACGCCTGAGATGCGCGCAGCGTACGACGCCATGGTGGAGCGCGGCGAGCAGCCGCCGCTGCCGGCGCGGCTGGTGGTGCCCGTCCCGGGATGCGTCTGCCACAGCGACGACCCGGTAACACAGGCGCAGCACTCGCGGAGGCGGTTGCGCGAGTGCTCGGTCTGCCACTGACGCACCGAACCGCGCTTCGAGCACGCGGTATACTGGCAGGCGACCGCCAGGCAGGGCGGCTGCGCCGGCCGTCGGCCGGCGCGGGTGAGGCGGCGTCAGGGAGGCCCGATGTCGCAGCTTGCTGAGCACGTGCGGGAGTTGGCGGAGGTCATCGGTCCGCGTCCCGCGACGACGGACGCCGAGGCGCGAGCGGCAGACTACATCGAGCGCGTGATGCGTGAGCGGGGGCTCGAGGTCGAGCGGCAGGAGTTCGACGCTCCGCGCTCAGACACCCTCGCGTTCGCGGTAGAGCACGCGCTCGCCATCGCTGCGGCCGTGCTGGCTCGTTGGGTGCCTTGGGTGTCTGTCGTCCTGGGCGTGGCCGTCGCCATCGCCGTGTGGCTCGACTTCGACCTGCGGAGAGGGCTGGTCCGCTTTTTGCCGAAAGGGCCGAGCCAGAACGTGATCGCGCGTCACGTCCCGAAGGCGCGGCGTGGCGAGCGTCTGCGGAAGGTCGTGCTCGTCGCGCACTACGACAGCGGCTTTGCGACGCTGGACGCGACTCCTGGCCTCGTGCGTCGTGCCGGGCTGCTCCGGGCCGCCACGCTGTCGGCCACCGCGCTCGTCCCGGTGTTCGCGCTGCTGGGCGCCCTGCGGGTCGGCGCTGGCACGCCCGTGCCCTGGTACGCCGCGCTTGCGGCGGCAGCGGTCCTGCTCGTGCCGCTCGCGATACGGCTCCACGCGCTCGTCGCGGCTCCTGTGGACGGCGCGAACGACAACGCCTCCGGCGTCGCCGCGCTCATCGGCGTCATGGACCGGATCGTGCCTGAGCCCGAGACGAGCACGATGTCTGTGGATACGGCGCCGATGCGACGGACGCCCGAAGCGGCGGAAGAAGCCGGCGTCGTGATCGACGATGCGCTCCTCGAGTACACGCCCGTCGCGCCCGAGCCCGAGCGTTTCGGCGGATTCGGGGACGTGGAGTGGGACGAGGGCAGGGCCTTCGTGGAGCCGACGACCGGTCAGGCGATGCTCGACCTCGGGGATGCGTGGGAGGAGCCGGAGAGCGGGGCAGAGGACGCGGCTCACGACGCTGGGGCCGGTCCGGCGGAGGCAGGACGCCGCCGCGGCCTGTTCGGCCGCAAGCGCGAGGAGGGCGGCCGGGCGCACCGCGTCACGGACTGGCTTGGGCTCTCCGGCGAGTTCGACCCCCGCAAGGAGGGCAGGAGGATCAAGAGCTGGGACCGGCTCGACCTCGAGGACGAGTACGAGGACGATGGTCTCGGCTTCCGCGGCGGCACCGCGGGAGGCGACCCGTTCGCCGCGGAGGAGGCCGCGCGCATCCGGCGCAAGGTCACCAGCGGCGTCGATCGCGCGCTCGCAGAGAAGGAGGTCTGGTTCGTGGCGACCGGCGCGAAGGAGCCGGGGGGCTGGGGGATGCGCGCGCTGCTCGACGCCTACGGACCTGAGTTGCGAGACGCCTTGTTCATCAACGTCGACAGCGTCGGGGCCGGCTCGCTCGCGTGGCTCGAGCACGAGGGAGACGGACGCGCGTATCGTGGGGACCGCCGTCTCGCGGCGATCTTCAAGCGCGTGGTCCGCGACCGGGGGCTCGCCGTACGCGCGCGCAGCGAGCGCGCCGGGCTGACCGACGCCACGGTCGCGCTGGCCCGACGCTTCCGGGCGCTCACGGTGATGTCGTTCGACATCAACGGGCGCGTCGCCAAACGGCACACGAGGGAGGACACAGCCGACATCGTGAGCGAGGACGCCGTCGCTGCGGCCGTCGACCTCGTCACCGAAGTGGTCCGTGAGCTGTAGGGCGAGCGGGCGCGAGGATCGATGCTGATCGGAGGACACGGGTGGGCGTCAGCCGGACGATGAAGCACCTGGCTCGTGCGACGATGGTCTCGTGGCGCGAGCAGCCCACCCAGTACGACATCGAAGCGATCCGTGCGAACACGGAACGGGTGGGGACGGTCATTCGCGTCCGGTGGGCGATCGTGGCGGCGCTCTCGATCTTCTCCGTGGTCGCGGCATTCGTGTACGCGCAGGCGGTGGAAGCGGGCCAGTTCCTGCAGAACATGGCGGTGCCCGCGGTCGCCCTGATGTTCGTGCTTGCGTACAACGCGTTCTATCAAGCCACGTACCGCAGGCTCGGCAACATCGCGTTCCTGAACCACGCGCAGCTCGCGTTCGACGCGATCGTGGTGACGGTCCTCGTGTACTACAGCGGCGGGGTGTACTCGTGGTTCACGACGATGTACCTGCTGTTCGTCCTCGAGGCGGCGTTCATCTTGCCGCGGCGCGGCGACGTGTGGTTCGTCGTCGCGGTCGCCGCGACGCTCTACGGCGGCGTGCTGCTCGCGGAATGGGCGGGCTGGCTGCCGCACGTGGACATGCCGTTCGTCGAGAACCAGCTGTGGCGGCACGGCACGTACGTGCTCGTGCGCTACCTGTGGGAGATAACGATGCTGTGCGGGGCCGCGACCGTCGGGATGCTGATGATGCAGCGGATCCGCGAGCGCGAGCAGGAGCTCCGTGAGTGCTCCTTCACGGACGAGCTCACGGGGCTGTACAACCGCCAGTACTTCCACCGCGTCCTCGACGCGGAAGTCGAGCGCGCCCGGCGCGGCTCCCGCGAGCTCGCCCTCATCGTCGCGGACGTGGACGGCCTCGCTGGACTGAACGAGCGTTTCGGCATCGACATCGGCGACGAGGTCCTTGCCCGGGCGGGCGCGGTGTTGCGGGATGCGATCGAACAGACGCGCACGGGCGCTCCGCTCGCGGCGGAGACGGCCTGCCGCATCGGCGGCGAGGAGTTCGCGGTGGTGGTGCCGTCGGTCACGGCCGACGATGGCGGGGAGCGGACGCGCGTGGAAGCGCGCGCGATCGCGATCGCGGAGGCGTTCCGGGCGCAGATGGAGCGCAGCGTGACCCACGGCGTCACGGCGACGGTGTCGGTCGCCGTGGTCGTGCTCCCTCGCGACGGTTCCACGGCACAGGCGCTCATCGACGCAGCAGACGAGCGGCTCGCGGTCGCGCTCAGCCGAGGCGGCAACGCGGTCGTAGCGCCCGGCGACGTGCACGATCGGGGCGGGGCGTGAGCGGCGCGCTGCGGTCGCTTCTCGTGTGCGTCGCCGCGGCTGCGGCGGCGGCTGGCATCGCGCTCGCGATCCTGTTGATGCCGTGGTTCACGCGGGCCGGTATCGAGATCGCCGGAGCGCCGGCGCTCTCCGACCTCGGCCGGCGTTCTGCGTACGAAGCGGCGGAGGCCGCGCGGCGGTTCGTCGCCGGCCGCACGGACGTCTTGCCTGCGACCGTCGCCGGGAGACCAGGCTTCGACGAGGCGGCTGCCTCGCACCTGGCCGACGTGCGGGGCGTGGTCACGGTGGCCCGGTGGGTCGGCGTCGCCGCCCTGGTAGGGCTCTGGAGCCTGGCGGCCCACGCGGTGGCGCACGGGACGCAGCTGGAGCTCGCGCGCGGGTTGAGATGGGCCGGCAGGACGCTCTTGGCGACCGCAGCCGCAGCCGCGCTCGCCGGGGCGGCCGACTTCGGGGCAGCGTTCGTCGCGTTCCACGAGCTGCTGTTCCCGAAAGGGGGTTGGCTCTTCCCTGCTGACGCGCTCTTGATACGGCTGTTCCCGGAGCGGTTCTGGATCCTCGCAGGCGCCTGTTTCGTGGCGCTGCTGGCGGCGGGCGGCGCGGTCGTGCTGTGGGCAGCCAGGTTCGTGAGGACCCTCTTCGACGACCGCCTGCCGGACGCAGCGCAGCGGCCGGTCGGCGATTGATGTTCACAAAGCGCAAAGAACATGTACACTTGGGCTGGGATGTCCGTTCGAGGAGGTCCCGAGCGGCGTGGGGGATCGCATCGGGTGTCTATGGGACGAGGAGGTGAGCGGTCGAGTGGCTGCGAAGGAAGGGTACTGCGTCAAGTGCAAGTCCAAGCGTGAGATCAAGGACGCGCAGGAGATCATCATGAAGAACGGCCGTCCGGCGACGCAGGGCGTGTGCCCGGTGTGCGGGACGAAGATCTTCAAGATCGGCAAGTAGCGCGAACGCTCGCTGAAGGCTGGCGCCGACCGGAAGGTCGCGCCCGCCTTTGCATTCCGGCCCGAGGGCTATTGACGCGCTGTGTGCACGGGTCTAGTCTGCGGGAATGTTCGAGGCGGGCGCGGCCAGGAGGTAGCGCGAGGTGAACATCATCGTCGTGGGGTGCGGGCGCGTGGGCTCGCAGCTGGCCACGATGCTGTCCGTGGAGGGCCACAACGTCACGGTCATAGACCGGGACGAGACCGCGTTCAAGCGGCTCGGCACCACGTTCAACGGCATCACCCTCAAAGGCCTCGGCTTCGACGAAGAGGTGCTCGAGGAGGCCGGCATACGCGAGGCTGACGTCTTCGCCGCAGTGACCAACCTCGACAACACCAACCTCATGGCGGCCGAAGTGGCGCGCAAGCTCTTCGGCGTCCGCCACGTGGTCGCCCGCCTGTACAACCCCGTCCGTGAACGCACCTATCAGCAGCTCGGGCTGGACTACGTGTGCGGGACCACGCTCGTCGCCGAGTCGCTCGTCGAGAAGATCAAGGCCGGGCACGGGCATCACCTTAACGCCGTCGGCGACATCGAGCTGGTGGAGTTCAAGGCGAGCGGCAAGATGGACGGCAAGCGTGTCCGCGACGTCGAGATCGACCGCGGCTTCCGGATCGCGGCGCTCTTGCGCGGCGCTGACAGCATCGTGCCCAACGGAGACACCGTCCTGAAAGCCGGAGACGTCGTGGTCGGCGCGGTCCGCGCAGACCAGTTCCAGCGCGTCGAGCCGTACATGGAGGACTGACGTGTACGTGGTGATCAACGGCGGCGGCAAGGTCGCGTCGTACCTCGCGCGGACGCTGCTCGAGCGCGGGCACGCGGTCGCGTTGATCGAGAAGCGGCGGGAGATCGCCGAGAAGCTCGCCAGCGAGCTGCCGGGCGACCCGCTGATCATCCTCGGCGACGGCTGCGACTCGGTCTACCAGGAGGACGCCGGGGTCGGGCGCGCCGACGTGTTCGTCGCGGCGACGGGCGACGACGACGACAACCTGGTGTCGTGCCAGCTCGCCAAGACCGCTTTCGGCGTGCCGCGGACGGTCTCGCGAGTCAACAACCCGAAGAACGAGCGGATCTTCAACGCGCTCGGCATCGAAGGCATCTCGTCGACCACGATCATCTCGCGGATGATCGAGGAAGAGGCCACGATCGGCGACATCCGCACCCTCGCCGCGCTGCGCAAGGGCAACATGGCGGTCGTCGAGATCGAGCTGCCGACCGACCGCTGCGTGGTGTGCGACAAGGCGGTGGCCGAGCTCAAGCTTCCCGTGGACTGCATCCTCGTCGCGCTCATCCGCGGCGAGGAGGTCATCACGGTCCACGGCGACACCACGCTCCAGCCTGGCGACGTCGTCATCGCGTTCACGCGCGTCGAGCACGAGGCCATCCTCAAGAAGGCGCTGACGGGAGCGTAAGGACGTGGCTGCGAAGCGCAGCGTCGAGATCCCGCGTGGCCTGACGGACCCGAAGCGATGGCCAGGCTACCTGGCTGGGATGGCGACGGAGACGGCGTACGTGGCCGCGCTCATCGCCGTCGCGTTCGCGATCGCGCTCGTCGCGCGGGTGATCTGGCCGTGATGCTCAGACCCCGCTTCGAGGATCACCTGGTCATCGGCAAGTACACCGGCAAGGTCATCATCGGTGTGGGCTTGCTGATGGCGATCCCGCTCGTCACGTCGCTCGTGTTCGCCGAGTGGGACACCGCCATCGACTTCGTCATCGGGATGGCCGCGTGCTTCGTGTTCGGCCTGGCCACCCAGATCGCGTGCCGGACGGACAAGGACCTGGAGTGGAGCCACGGGCTCGTCGTCGCGTCCGGCTCGTGGCTGGTCGCGACCGCGCTCGGGGCGCTGCCGCACTACCTGTCGGGGCACGAAGGCTCGTATCTCGACGCGATGTTCGACGTGATGAGCGGGTACACGACGACCGGGTTGTACCTGCTGCAAGACCTCGACCACGTGAGCCACGGGCTGAACATGTGGCGCCACGTGCTCACCTATGCGGGCGGGCAGGGCATCGTGGTCATCGCGCTCGCGTTCCTGTTCCGCGGGACTGCCGGCGCGTACAAGGTCTACGTCGGCGAGGGCAAAGACGAGCGGCTGCTGCCGAACGTGATCAACACGGCGCGGGCGATCTGGCTGGTCTCGCTGGCGTGGCTGGCGGTCGGATGGGTGGCGCTGAGCATCGCAGGCCTGGCGCTCGGACAGGAGCCGGTGCGGGCCGTGCTGCACGGGCTGTGGGTGTACATGGGAGCGTGGTCCACGGGCGGCTTCGCTCCGCAGTCGTACAACACCATGTACTACCATTCGATCGTCTATGAGGTGCTGTGCGCCATCGTGATGGTGGCTGGCTCGTTCAACTTCGCGCTGCACTGGGCCGTGTGGACGGGCAAGCGCTCCGAGATCCGCAAGAACATCGAGACCGTCTCGTTCGCGATCACCCTGACGGCGCTCGTGCTGCTCGCGACATTCGTCTTGGCCCGCGAGGGTGTGTACTCGGATGCTGTGATCCTCACGCGCAAGGTCTTCTACCAATTGGCGTCAGGACACACGACGACCGGCTTCGCGACGATCTTCTCGCGCGCGTTCGTGACGCAATGGGGACCTGTGGGGATGCTGGCGACCACCATCGCTATGGCGATCGGCGCCTCCGCATGCTCGACTGCGGGCGGCATCAAGGGCATCCGCGTCGGCGTCATCGCGCGCGCCTTCTTCCACGACGTCCGCAAGATGCTCGCGCCCGAGTCGGCGCTCGTGCGGACCACCTATCACCACATCCGCGACGTGGCGCTCGAAGACCCGATCGTCCGCAGCGCCATGACCATCACTCTGGCGTACGTCGTGATGTACTTGGTGGTCACCGTGGCTGGGGTGGTGAGCGGCTACCCGGTGGTGGAAGCGGCGTTCGAGGGCGTGTCGGCGGCGTCGAACACCGGGCTCTCGTGCGGCATCTCGGTGCCGAGCATGCCGGCGGCCCTGAAGGTCGTCTACATCCTCGCGATGTGGCTCGGGCGTCTCGAGTTCATGTCCGTGTTCGCGCTCGTCGGCTACGGCGTTTCGATCGTGAGGGGGCGGTAAGCGTGGCGCACAGAAAGCTGCTCGCAGCTCTCGCTACGCTCGTCGTGGCGGCAGCGCTGGCCGGGTGCGCCGAGACCGGCACGGGCAGCGCCGTCCCCAACCCGAACGAGATCGGCAGCGGCGTCCTCGTCGAGCACATGAAGGAGTACGACGGCATGACTGTGACCTTCACGGGCGAGGCGATCGGCGAGGCCATGGTGCGCGGCGACCACGCGTGGATCCACCTCAACGACGACGCGTACTACGAGAAGAACATCGAAGAGGGCGCCTCGCTCGGCGGGCAGAACAGCGGCATGCCGGTGTGGGTGAGCGCGGACCTCGCGGCCAAGATACAGGTGTTCGGCGACTACAAGCACGGGGGCGACGTCGTCCGCGTCACTGGCGTGTTCCATGATGCGTGCGCTGAGCACGGCGGAGATACCGACATCCACGCGGAGTCGCTGGATGTCGTGCGTCCTGGCCGCCGGGTGGTGGACGAGCCGAAGCCGGCGAAGCTCGCGTGGGCGGTCGGCCTGTCGGTCCTTGCGGGCGCGCTGTTCGTCGCCGAGCGGAAGAGCGCGGGCGCGCTCCGGTCGTGACGGGGGTGGAAGCGCCTGTCATCGCGGTCGCCGCCGGGACGGCAGGCGCGCTGGCCGCTGCCGCCGCGGATCGCCGTGCCGCGTACGGCGTCGCGAAGGCGGTCGCAAGCGGCGGGTTCGTCTGGCTGGCGGCCTGGTCGGCTCTCGCGTCGCGCGCCGTCCCCGCTGCTCTCGTGCTCGCCGGGCTCGCGGTGGCGGCGCTGTCGGACGTGGTGCTTGCGGCCCCAGGACGCGGTGCGCTGCTCGCTGGGTTTGGGGGCTTCGCGCTCGCGCACCTCCTATCGACGGCGGGCTTCTTGCTCCGCGCTGGGGGGCCGTGGGCGCTAGGAGCGGCGTTGGCGGGAGCGGTCGCAGCCTGGGCCGTGCGGCGCTGGCTGGCTGCTCGCCTCGGCGGCCGGGTCCTCGATGCGGTGACCGCGTATGCCGCGGTCGCGGGAGCGCTCGCCGCCGCAGGCGTCGGTGCTGCGTGGGCGACCGGGGCATGGCAGCTGGGTCTCGGCGCGATCCTCGTCGTGGCATCCGATCTCGCTGTCGCGGCCGAGCGATTCTTCGGCCGCGGGTGGGCGGCGAAAGCCGTGGGGCTGCCCGTCTACTACGCCGGGCAGGTGCTCGTCGCGCTCGGGATCGCCATGCTGTGAGCGCCGTTTCCGTTCCGTGACCGCCCCGTCGCTTGCGCGTCGCCGCTGCCGGCTATCCTGGCCTCACCGACGGTTGCGGGGAGAGGGGGAGCGATGCGGCAACCGAAGCCGGGAGGGGTCGCGGCGATCTCGCGGAGCGTGCTGAGCGCGACGGCAGGAGCCGCCGTGAGGCGCGTGCGCCGCGAGCTGCAGTGGCGGGACCGGCGCTACGACTTCGAGGTGGCTCACGGGGCGGCTCCGTTCGAGCACGTGATCGCGGAGCACGCGACGCCGCTGATCCGCCGGCTGGCAGGCGTGGACGAGCGCTTGCAGCGCAACAAGGCGGTCAACCTGCGGCTGGCCGTTGCGCGACTGGACGGCGTGGTCGTGGCGCCCGGCCAGCGGCTCTCGTTCTGGCGCGAGGTCGGCAAGCCGACGCACCGTCGCGGGTTCGTCGAAGGGCTCGTGCTCAAGCAAGGTCGGCTCTCATCGGGTGTCGGCGGCGGGCTTTGCCAACTCTCGAATCTGCTGTACTGGATGACGCTGCACACACCACTCACGGTGGTCGAACGCTGGCGACACAGCTACGACGTGTTCCCAGATGCCGGTCGCACACAGCCGTTCGGCAGCGGCGCGACCGTCGCGTGGCCGCTGCTCGACCTGCAGATCGAGAACCGCACGGCGGCTCCGTATCAGCTCACGCTCGCGGTGACCGGCACGCACCTCGTGGGCGTGTGGACGTCGCCGGAGCCCGTGCTCCAGCGCTACCGCATCGAGGAGCGGAACCACCGCATCACGCACGAGGGGCCCGGCGTGTACGTGCGGCGCAACGAACTCTGGCGCGAGACCGTGCACCCCGACGGCCGCGTCGAGGCCGAGCTCGTGGCGGTCAACGACGCGCGCATGATGTACGCGCCGTTCCTGCCGGAGGCGTCTCAGGGTTCGGTGGCCTCGCCTTCGTCGGCCCCGTCGTCCGCGGCCTGACCGTTGCCTGCCTCAGGCGGGCCCATCTCCTCGGGGTGGCGCCGCTTGTACAGCAGCATCGAGTAGACGTACGTGACGGGCAGGATCGCGAGCGTCCAGCCGAGCATGACGATGACGTTTGCGGGCGCCGGCAGGAACGCTGCGGCGATGGTGAGCGCGCCGCCTGCGGCGAACAGCCTGCCGCCCAGGCGGTTGGTCTTCACCCACACGACTTCGTCGGAAAGCGTCCACGAGTAGCGGACGCCCATCGTCCAGTTCGGTTTCACGCGACCGAGGTGGTTGCCGAGCACTACGAACATCAGGCCGGTGCCGACGAGAAGCAAGCGATCCATCGGGAACGACGGCTCGAACGCCGCGACGAGCGTCCCGACGAAGACTGCGGCCATCAGCCCCGTCACCAGCTCGAGCACAAGGAAGTAGACCTGCTTCGAACGCAGGATGTTGCGGCGGCGCGGGTCGAAGTACGGCATCACCATGAACAGCGCGTACAGGCCCAGCGCCATGAGCGGGGCGAAGAACACCGAGCCGAACGACTTGTCCGCCCAAGCGTCGATCTCACCGGCCGCGTTCCAATGCATCGGGATGCGCGCGGGCAGTCGCGGGTACGCGATTGCGCCGGCGACGAGCATCGCTACGATCAGCAGGAGCGGCAGCTTGGGCATGTCCTTCGGGTTCATCCAGCATCCTTTCGCGGCGTCCGGTCTCCGGCGATCTCAAGGGCGAACGCGATGAGCTCCTGGAACAGGGTCGCGTCCAGCGAGTAGACGATCTCTTGCCCGCGGCGCTCGGCCGTGACGAGGCCAGCGCTCTTGAGCGTCGCGAGGTGGTGCGAGATCGAGGGCTTCGAGATGCTGAAACGCTCCGCGATGGCGCCTGCCGTGAGATCGCCGTCGCGCAATAGCCGCAGGATCTCGCGCCGCGTCGGGTCCGAGAGCGCTTTGAAGACGTCGCCAGCCATCGCCGCCTGACCGGATTAGATATTTAGCCAAACATCTAAATACCACGCTTGCACGGTCTTGTACAGTGGTGCGTGAAGGTTCGAGCACCTTAGCCGGCTGGAGGCGCCCCGTGAGGATCCGCGAAGCGACGCTCGACGACGTGCCGAGGCTCGCCGAGTACGCGGCCGAGCTGTTCTCGGAAGGCCTGCCGGGCATCTTCGCGCGGCCCGCTCCGACGCTCGAGGAAGAAGAGGCGTTCGTGCGCACCAGGCTCGAGCCGGACAACGCGGTCCTGCTCGTGGCCGAGGAGGGCGGTTCGATCGTCGGGCTGCTGGACTTCGTCGGGGGCCGGTTGCCCGAAGACCGGCACGCGGGCGTCTTCGGCGTGAGCGTGCGGCGCGGATGGCGGGGCCGCGGAGTCGGAACGGCGCTCATCCGCGCGCTCGAGGCGTGGGCCCGCGAGCACGGCGTCGCACGCATCGAGGCCCGGGCGTGGGCGAGCAACCCCCGCGCGATCGCGCTGTACGAACGGCTCGGGTACGAGCGCGAGGGCGTGTGCCGGGCGGCGGTCGTGCGGGACGGCGAGCCGGTCGACGTGGTGATCCTGGCTCGGCTGCTCTGATGGCGGGTGCGAGGAGCTGACCCGCAGCGTGCGTCGTTCCGTTGCGGGTCGCGCTGGGGTGCCGTACAATACGCGGATGCCAGACGCGGGCGTAGCTCAGTTGGTAGAGCGAGAGCTTCCCAAGCTCTAGGCCGCGGGTTCGAGACCCGTCGCCCGCTCCAGCGCATCAGCCGGCCGCCTTCGGGCGGCCGTTCTCGTTCGCCGCTCGTCGCCCAGAGCAGCCGCCCGTCGCGTCCGCCTTGCCGAGTGCCGTGCGCGCCGCTATCATGCGAACAGGTGTTCGCAACGCCGCCTCCCCGTCTCCGCGGCGACCGGCTGACGGAGGCATGAGATGAGAAGGGCGGCTTTCTTCATCGCAGCGACGCTGGTCGCGTGGTCGACCGCGGGATTCACTCAAGCGCTCGATTCGCTGGCGCGGCCCGTTTCTGGCATCGCGCTCGTGCGATTCGGGGAGCGCTATGGGTCCGAGCATCAGTGCACGCACTGGGGGCTTGACTTGGCGGGGACACCGGGAGAGCCAGTCCGGGCGCCGTGCGGAGGCACCGTCGTGTTCGCCGGGCTGATACCGGCGGACGGCGGGGGCAGGACGGGCGCAGTGACCATCCAGCCCGAGGACGGACTGGCCGTGACGGTCTCGCCGCTGGCCGCGGTCGCGGTGACGCGCGGGGATGTTGTGGACCGAGGGGCGACCGTCGGGGTGCTGGCGGCCGCCGGGGACGGCTCTTCGAACGAGCCGCACCTGCACTTGAGCGTGCGGCGCGAGGGGCGGTACGTCGACCCAGAACAGTTGTTGGAGCCCAACGGGCCTGTCCACGGCGGCGAGCCCGAGCAGGCCAGTGTGGGGCTCGAGCCAGAGCCGCCGGCTTCCCTCGGGCAGCATCCGGAGACGGTGCACGGCTCGAGCACTCCCGCCGCGAGCGCCGGTCCGTGCGCGCAGGCCGCTGGAGGGATTGCAGATCGACAGGCCGCTCCAAGCGCGCACGGTGCGAGAGAGCTTTGCACAGGTTCCTGCTCGTCGCCGGGCGCGGACGCCTACGGGGTCCGCGCGGCGTATTGGCGTGCGACGGCTGCCCGAAGGTCGATCCGCGCAGCGTCGGGAGGCTCGCCCGCGGTCGATCAGCGAGCGCCGAGGGTCGCCCTCTGTGCGCCGCGGGTCGGGGATCTGCCGGTTTCAGGAGCGGCTGGCATGGCGGGCGTGGCGGCGGCCTGCGGTGCGGTCTTCGCGTGGCGGAGGACTGCACCCGCGCGCGCATGAGGGGACGGAGGAGATGCGCAGCGTGTCAGACCCCGGGGGTACATGTTTGAGGACGCGGCGGGACTCTGATACACTGCGAGGGCTTCATTTCCTGCCCCGGGCTGACGCCTTCGAGTCCCGGGGCCGTCTAGCCCAGAGGAGGTGAACGAATGAAGGCGTACGAAGTCATGCTCATCATCAACCCCTCGCTCGACGAGGACGGTCGCGAGGCGCTCCTGAGCAAGGTCCGGGGAGTCATCACCGCATCTGGCGGCGTCGTCGATTCCGAAGACGCATGGGGCAAGCGGAAGCTGGCCTACGAGATCGCCGGGCTCGCGGAAGCTGACTACCACGTGCTCATGTTCCACGCCGACGCAGCTGCCGTCGCCGAGCTCGACCGCGTCCTGAAGATCACGGATCCGGTCGTCCGCTTCAAGATCATCCGTCGCGACGACCTCGACTGACGGGGCGAAGCGGGCCAGAGGCGGCCGATGGCCGCACGAACGAGGTGGAACCATGAGCATCAACAAAGTCGTCATCACAGGCAATCTCACGCGGGACCCGGAGTCGCGCGCCACAGCCAACGGCATGAGCGTGCTGAAGCTCGGTGTGGCCGTGAACGACCGCCGGAAGAACCCAAGCACCGGCGAATGGGAAGACGTGCCGAACTTCATCGACGTCACGGTCTTCGGGGCCCGGGCCGATGCGCTTGCGCGGCTTCTCAAGAAGGGCATGAAGGTCGCCATCGAGGGTCGTCTGCGCTGGAGCCAGTGGGAGACGCCTGAAGGCGAGAAGCGAAGCAGGCTTGAGGTCGTCGCCGACGAGATCGAGTTCTTCTCCGCACGAGGCGAGGACGTCCCGGCAGTCTCGGCGCGGCCTCCCGTGCCGGTCGATGAAATCAACGACGGCGACGAGATCCCCTTCTAGGCGATACGAAACCGGCCGAGGCGCGGACCCCTCCCGCCCCGGCGTGGCACAGCAGCAGCCGCTCGCGGCTGTTCGAAAGGAGGCTGCACAGTGAGCGATTACGCTCGGAAACCGAAGCGCAAGTACTGCCAGTTCTGCAAGGACAAGGTCGAGTACATCGACTACAAGGACGTCAACACCCTGCGCAAGTTCATGACCGACCGCGGGAAGATCAAGCCGCGGCGCGTGTCCGGGAACTGCGCGCAGCACCAGCACCAGCTCTCGACGGCGATCAAGCGTGCCCGCGAGATGGCGCTCGTGCCGTACACGATCCCGGTCGTGAGCGGAAGGGTCGATGGCAAGCGTCGCTGACAGCGGCGACGGCCACGCCGGCCGGGTCATCGCTGCAGCGCTGGCGGCTATCGCGGGGGCGTGCGTCACTTTGGCCTTCCCGCCAGCGGGGCTGCCGCTGGCTGCCGCAGCGCTCGCGTGGATATACGTTCGGCGCGGACCCATCGCGGCGATCGCCCTCGCCGTGCTCGCGGGCGGCTCGACGGTCGCGGCCGACCGGGTCGGCCCGCTGTACGTGACGCCGTGGCTGCTCTTGGCCGGCCCTGCCGCAGCGGCGATGCTCAAGCGGGTACGGTTCGAGACGGTCGTGCTCGTCTTGACGGTGGCGGTGGCCGCCGTATGGGCAGGCGCGGTGGCGGGCGCGGCCGCTGCGCAGGGCACCGACGTGGCATCGATGTTCCGCGAGAGCGTGCTGCAGGCCGCGAACCAGGGCATCGCCGGCGCGGAAGCCGGCGACGCGGAGGCGCGCAAGCAGCTGCAGGAGCTGGCCACGAGCGTGGTGCGCGTCCTTCCGTCGGTGCTCGCGTTCTTGGCCGGCGTCACGGCGGTGGCGTCAGTCGGCGCGGTCGTGGCGACGCTCCGGCGCAGCGGCGCGGAAGTGCGGACGGTGCCGCCGCTCGCGGAGTTCGACCTGGACCCGCGCGTCGTGTGGGCCCTCATCGGAGCGCTCGTCCTGCTTGCCGCGGACAAGTTCTCGGGTGGCTGGCGCGGCGGCATGCTGGGCGTGGTCGGCGAGAACGTGCTGCTCACGATGCGATGGGTGCTCTTCGCGCAAGGCATCGCGGTGTTCGCGGGCCTGTACGAGCGGTCGAAGATGTCGAGAGCCGGCAGGGCCTTCGGGTACGCCGCGCTTGCGATCACCGAGGCGGTCTTGCCGCTGGTGAGCCTCACGGGGCTCGTCGACATCTGGCTCAACCTGCGGAAGCTGCCGCGCGATGGACGAACCGAGGCGCCAGTGCCGCCGGAATGACAGCGCAGTGCGGCCGCGAGGCGCATGTGGCGTTCGCGGCCGGGCCGCACTACAGTGGAAGTACCGCACGGCCCGGATGGGCCTTGGGGACGGAGTAGGAGTCGATATGAAGGTCATACTGCTGACTGACGTCAAGGGGCGGGGCTCCGAGGGCGATGTCATCGAGGTCGCTCGCGGGTTCGCCGTGAACTACCTGCTGCCGCGCAAGATGGCGGTGGAAGCGACGCCGGGCAACCTCAAGCAGCTCGAGGCCCGCAAGCACAACATCGCGAAGCGCGAGGCGGAGCGTCGCGCCGAGGCCGAGCGCGCCGCCGCCGCGATCGCCGGCAAGACCGTCGTCGTGGAGGCCAAGGCCGGCGATGAGGGCAAGCTGTTCGGCTCGGTCACGGCCGGCATGGTCGCCGAAGCGATGAACGCGCAGCTTGGCGTCGACCTGGACCGCCGCAAGCTTGACATCCACACGCACATCAAGACGCTCGGCGACTATCCCGTGACGGCGCACCTGTACGCCGACGTCGTCGCAGACATCACCGTCCGCGTGGTGCGTGCGGGCGAGGGTGCCGCGGCGTTGGCCGAGGCCGCCGCTTCGGTGGAGGAGCCGGAGGACGCGGGCGAGGAGGCCGTCGCAGAGGCCGAGGCGGCGCAGGAGGAGCCGGCTGCCGAGTAGACGACCGGAGCGTGGTCGGATGGCGCGAGACCCCGAGGGTTCGCAGAAGAAGCGTGCCGGTGCGGCCGCAGACCGTGTGCTCCCGCACAACGAGGAGGCCGAGCGGTCGCTGCTCGGCGCCATGCTCCTGTCTGCTGAGGCGGTCGAGATCGGCCTGAGCGTCGTGACGGCCTCGGACTTCGCGCTGCCGAGGCACGGCACGATATTCACCGCGATACAGGAGCTGTACAACCGCAACGAGGCGGTCGACCAGGTGACGGTCGCGGACCGGCTTGCTGCGACCGGCAAGCTCGACGAGGTCGGCGGCAAGCCGTACTTGGCCGAGCTCGGCAGCAGCCCAGGCCGGCCCTCGAGCGCGCCCGACTACGCGGAGATCGTGAAGCGCACTTCGATCCTGCGCGAGCTCATCCGTGCCGGGACCGACATCACCACGCTCGGGTACGAGCACGTCGACGACGTCGACGAGGCCATCGAAGCGGCCGAGAAGCGCTTGTTCGACGTGACGAAGAAGCGCGTCTCGAGCAACTTCCGCCCGCTGCGTGACCTGCTCAAGGCCGGATTCGAGCAGATCGAGGTCTTAGCCGAGCGCAAGGAGCACGTGACCGGGGTGCCGACCGGCTTCCCCGAGCTCGACAAGATACTGGCTGGGCTGCACAAGGGCGACCTGATCATCCTGGCGGCGAGGCCATCGGTCGGCAAGACGGCGCTCGCGCTCAACATGGCAGTGGAAGCGGCGCGCAAGGGCCACCCCGTGGCCATCTTCAGCCTCGAGATGTCGTCGGAGCAGCTGGTGCAGCGACTGCTGTGCGCAGAAGCGCGCGTGGACTCGCACCGGCTGCGCACCGGCTACCTCAACGATTCGGACTGGCCTGCGCTCGTCGACGCCGCAGGGCGGCTCGGCGAGATGCAGCTGTGGGTCGACGACACGCCCGCGGCTTCGATCGTGGAGATCCGCGCGAAGGCGCGCCGCCTGTTCCGCAACAAGGAAGACGGGCTGATCGTCGTGGACTACCTGCAGCTGATGCAGCCCCAGAACCGCCGCTCTGAGAACCGCCAGCAAGACGTGGCTGACATCTCCCGAGGACTGAAGATCCTCGCCAAGGAGCTGAACGTGCCGGTGATCGCGCTCTCGCAGCTCTCCCGCGCGGTCGAGCAGCGGAGAGGGCGGCCCGTGCTTTCGGACCTGCGCGAGTCGGGCGCCATCGAGCAGGACGCCGACGTCGTGATGTTCATCCACCGCGACACCTACGCGCGCGGCTCCGACGAGTCAGACGAGTTCGCTCGCGACGACATGCCACCGAAAGGCGAAGCGGAGATCATCGTCGCGAAGCATCGCAACGGGCCTACGGGCATCTGCAGGGTGACCTACCTCGATCGCTACACGAAGTTCGTGCCGCTTGCCCGAGAGCAAGGGTAGGCCGATCGGATCCAGCGGAGGCGGCCGCATGGGAGCGAACGAACGGTACGACGTCGTCATCGTCGGCGCAGGACCGGCCGGCATCTTCGCCGCGCTCGAGCTCGCGCGGTCCGGCCGCGCGGGACGGATCACGGTCGTCGAGCGGGGCAAGCCGATCGAGAAGCGCCAGTGCCCTGCGCGCGAGACGCACTGCGTGGGGTGCGAGACCTGCTCGATCATGACCGGCTGGGGCGGCGCCGGGGCATTCTCCGACGGGAAGCTCACGCTATCGTCCGAAGTCGGTGGCTGGCTTGGCGACTACGTCGGACGGGAGACCCTGCAGCGGCTGCTCGAGGATGCCGACCGCACGTGGGTCGAGTTCGGCGCGACGACCGAAGTGCACGGTCCGGACGACGCGACGGCCGAGCGCCTCGTGCGGGCCGCCACGCTTGCCGAGATGCGGCTCGTGCCCATGCGCGTCCGCCACATCGGCACGGACCGCTCGCCGGCCGTCCTGCAGGCGATGCACGACCGGCTCGTCGAGCTCGGCGTCGAGGTGCGGCTCGGAACAGAAGCGGCGCGCGTGCTGGTGGACGCCGGCCACGTCACCGGAGTCGAGCTCGCCGACGGGAGCGTGCTCCGCGCCGACGCCGTGATCCTCGCTCCGGGGCGCGACGGCGCGGACTGGCTGGCGGAGCAAGCAAAGTCGCTCGGCCTCGGGCTTGCGAGCAACGCCGTCGACATCGGCGTGCGCGTCGAAGTCCCGGCGCCGGTGCTCGAGCCGCTCACGGAGCCGCTCTATGAGGCGAAGCTCATCTACTATTCGAAGCGGTTCGGCGACCAGGTGCGCACCTTCTGCATGAACCCCTACGGCGAAGTGACGACCGAGTCGTACGGCGACATCGTCACCGTCAACGGCCACTCGTACGCCGAGGAGCGCACCGCGTACACGAACTTCGCGGTGCTGGTGAGCCAGACGTTCACCCACCCGTTCCACGACCCCATCGCGTACGGCCAGTCGATCGCGCGGCTCGCGAACCTGCTCGGCGGGGGCATCCTCGTCCAGCGCCTCGGCGATCTGCGCGCCGGCCGCCGCTCGACGGCCAAGCGCATCGCGCAGTCGGTCGTCGAGCCGACGATGCCCTCGGCGACGCCGGGCGACCTGTCGTTCGTGCTGCCCTACCGCCACCTCGCCGACATCCTCGAGTTCCTGGATGCGATGGACAGGCTCGCTCCGGGCGTGGCCGGCGACGGGACGCTGTTGTACGGCGTCGAGGTGAAGTTCTACTCGTCGCGCCTCGAGCTCGGCCCCGACCTCCAGACCCAGGTCGCCGGCCTGTACGCGATCGGCGACGGGGCGGGCGTCACCCGCGGCTTGCTGCAGTCGAGCGCGAGCGGCATCCACGCTGCGCGCGCCGTGCTGCGTGTGATAGCATAGCAGCATACGGGTACTGCATACGCGAGGACGGCGCCGGTACGCGGAGAGGGGTCGGCATGATCAGAGTCGCCGTGTGGGGCACCGGCATGATGGGGCAGGGTCTGCTCGGCTACCTGCTCGACCGCCCGAAGGACGTCGAGCTCGTCGGGGCGATCGTCACAAACCCGGCGAAAGACGGCAAGACCGTCGGGGAGCTCATCGGGCGCGAGTGCGACGTCCGCATGACGACGGACGCGAGCGCCGTGCTCGCCCAGCGGCCCGACGTCGTGTGTGTGTGCACGCAGAGCAACCTCGCCGAGATCGAAGGGCAAGTCGTGCCGGCCATCGAGGCCGGCTGCAACGTGCTCTGCATCGCCGAGAAGCTTGCATACCCGTGGGCGAGCGACGCGGACTGGGCGCAGCGCATCGACGAACTCGCCGAAGCGCACGGCGTCTCGGTGCTCGGGTGCGGCATCAACCCCGGCTTCGTGCTCGACGCGCTCATCGTCACGCTCACCTCGGTGTGCCTGCGCGTGGATCGGATCGTCGCCGAGCGCGTGAACGACCTCTCGCCGTTCGGGCCGACGGTGATGGCGAGCCAGGGCGTCGGCACCACCGTCGAGGAGTTCGAGCGCGGGGTTGCCGAGGGCCGCATCGTCGGGCACATCGGCTTCCCGGAGTCCATCGGGATGATCGCCGACGCGCTGGGCTGGCGCATCGACCGCGTCGAGGAGACGCGCGAGCCGATCGTCTCGTCCGTCGAGCGTGCGACGCCGCACGTGCGCGTGGCGCCGGGCGAAGTGGCGGGATGCCGGCACGTCGGGCGCGGATACGAAGGCGACGTGCTGCGCATCGAGCTCGTCCACCCGCAGCAGATCCGTCCGGAGGCGGAGGGCGTGAGCACCGGCGACTACATCCACGTCTACGGCGACCCCGAGCTGCACGTGCGCAACGAGCCCGAGGTGCCAGGCGGCAAGGGCACCTACGCGAGCACGGGCAACTACATCCCGCTCATCGTCGACGCGCCGCCGGGGCTGCTCACGGTGACCGACATGCCGGTGCCGCGGTTCTGGGCGCCGTCGGCGTAGCGAGGTGGACGCGATGGCCGAGCGAGATGGGTGCGTGCCGGGCGATTGGGTCGAGGCCGAGCGGGTCGTGCTCGAGCCCGCCGACCGCGCCGCCGGGCTTCCCGAGGACACGGCGCGGCAGCCGCTGAAGATGTGGGTGAAAGGGTTCGCCTGCCAGTCGGCGCGCATCGGCGAGGAGGTCGAGGTCGAGACGATGACCGGCCGGCTCGTGCGCGGCACGCTCACCGACGTGCTGCCAGGCTACACCCACACCTTCGGGCGTCCGCCCGCCGAGCTCGCGTCGGTCGGCCGCAACCTTCGCGTGCGCGTCGCGGCGTACCGCGAGCGGGAGGGCCGCTGAGGTGGGCGGCCGCTCGCAGGAGGTGCTGGCGCGCCGCGGTGAGATCATGCGGCGCGCGCTCGGCTTCGACTACGCGGCCTTCGAGCGCACACCGATCGCGTTCGACTACGAGGGACTGATGGCCTCGCACGGGCTTTCGCTCGACGACGTGCGCGCCATCCAACGCGCGGCGGGCGTCGGCGGCACGCCGCTCATCGAGCTTCGCAACCTCACCGACCTCGTGCGCTCGTACGCCGAGCCGGGTTACGGCGCGCGCATCTTCGTGAAAGACGAGGCCGCGAACCTGGCCGGCTCGTTCAAAGACCGGCGCGCGAGCGTGAGCATCCACGTCGCGCGCGAGCGCGGCTACGAGGGCGTGATCGCCGCCACCTCCGGCAACTACGGGGCCGCGGTGGCAAGCCAGGCCGCGCGGGCCGGGTTGAAGTGCATCATCGTGCAAGAGGCGTTCGACTCCCGGCACGTCGGCCAGCCCGAGATCATCGAGAAGTCGCGGCTGTGCGAGGCGTTCGGCGCGGAGGTCGTGCAGCTGACTGTGGGGCCGGAGCTCTTCGTGGTGATGCTCGAGCTGCTGGAAGAGACAGGGTACTTCGCCGCCTCGCTGTACTCGCCGTTCGGCGTGGCGGGCATCGAGACGCTCGGGTACGAGATCGCCGAGCAGATGCGCGGACTGACGGGCGCGCCGCCGACGCACGTGGTCGTCACGCACGCGGGCGGCGGCAACACCACCGGCACGGCGCGCGGGCTGCGGAAGGCCGGTGCGCACGAGACGCAGGTCATCAGCGCGTCGGTCGACCTCACGGGACTGCACATGGCGAGCGACACCGACTTCAACCGCAAGAGCTTCACCACCGGCCACACCGGCTTCGGCGTCCCGTTCGCGACCTGGCCGGACCGCGCCGACGTCCCGCGCAACGCGGCTCGCGCGCTCAGGTACATGGACCGCTACGTGACGGTGAGCCAAGGCGAGGTCTTCTACGCGACCGAGGCGCTTGCGAAGCTCGAAGGGCTGGAACGCGGCCCGAGCGGCAACACCGCGCTCGCGGCGGCGCTTGCGATCGCGCGCGACCTGCCGCGCGACGCGACGGTGGTGGTGCAGGAGACCGAGTACACCGGCGCCGGCAAGCACCACTGGTCGCAGCTTGCGTTCGCGCGGGAGAACGGCATCGAGGTGCGCGCGGGCGACCCTGCCGACAATGTGCCGGGCAAGAGCATCGTCATCCCCGAGCGGCCCGAGCAGATCCGCGCGCGCGACGTCGACCTCGACCGGCTCCGGCGCTCCTACGTCCGCAACGCGCTCGAGCACGCGCCTGCGGGCTACGAGCCGACGGCGGAAGACGTCGCGTTCCTGGCGGAGGACGCGCACACGACGCCGGAAGCGGTCGAGCGGATCGTCGCGGAGCTGCGGGGATAGGGCGCGCGATGGCACGCGGCACGGATCGGGTGCATGCGCACGTGCACGATGGCGGCCACGCGCACGAGGCGCACGGCCACGGGCGCGGTCACGCGCACGGAAGCCACGGACACACCCATGCCCACCCGGCGCCCGAGAGCCTGAGCGCGCGGCTGCTCGCGAGCGTCGTCGTCAACGTCGCGATCACCGCCGCGCAGGCCGTCGGCGGGATCCTTGCCGGCAGCCTGTCCTTGCTGTCGGACGCGGCCCACAACGCGAGCGACGTGCTCGGGCTGGTGCTCGCGTACGTCGCGAACCGCGCCGGGCGGCTTCCGGCTTCAGAGAGGCGCACCTACGCGTTCAAGCGCGCCGAGGTGCTCGCCGCCTTCGTGAACGCCGCCGGGCTGCTGGCTGTGTCGGTCTGGGTGCTCTTCGAGGCCGCGGGACGGCTGCTCAGGCCTGCGCCCGTCGAAGGCGGCATCGTGGCCGTGCTCGCCGGCGTCGGGCTGGTCGCGAACACGGCCGCAGCGGTGCTGCTGCGCGGCGGCCGCGACCTGAACGTCCGCAGCGCGTTCCTGCACCTGGTCGCTGACGCCGTGACCTCGTTCGGCGTGCTCGTAGGCGGCGTCGTCATGCTGCTCACGGGCTGGGCCGCCGTCGACGCGCTCGTTTCGATCGCGCTCGCGCTGTGGATGATCCGCGAATCGTTCGCCATCGTCAGGGCGTCCACGGACGTGCTGCTCGACGCGGTCCCCACAGGTGTGGTGCTCGGCGAGGTGCAGCGGACGCTGCTTTCTGGCGAGCACGTGGTCGAGGTGCACGACCTGCACGTCTGGTCGCTGTCCTCCACGGAGCGCGCGCTGTCTGCCCACCTCGTCACGGACTGCACCGACCTCGAAGCACTCTCCGCCTCGCTCGCTCGCATCAAGGCGGAGCTCCGCGATCGGCACGGCATCGAGCACAGCACGCTCGAGCTGGAGTGCGCCGGCGGTGAATGTGCGGGAGCGCAGTGCGTGCTGCCGCACGAGGACGTCTGGCGCGTATAGCGGCGGCCTGGTCTTGCGGCGAACGCTCGGTGGACGATCAGGCTCCCCTCTCGACGGACGCGAGGCTGCCTGCTATCGTCTGCGCGGCCTAGAAAGGGATGTGCCGTGACGGCTCCGCTCATCACGTTCTTGTCGAATGAGACCCGCTGCCATTCCCGGGGGCGGTTCGAGGAAGAGGCGCGCGGTCTCGGCCTCGCCACGAAGTGGCTGAGCCCGGAGGGGTTCGACCTGCTCGTCGACGCGGAGAAGCCGCGCGTTTACTACCGGTCGAGGCCCTTCGCCGCGCCTGCCGCGTTCGTGCCGCGGACCGGCAGCGACACCACGCTGTTCGCGCGGGCGGTGATGCGGCAGATCGAGTCGATGCCCGGCGTCGTCGCCATCAACACGTCGGACGCCGTGATGGCCGCGCGCGACAAGCTGCTCGCGCACCAGATCCTCGCTGCGGCGGGCGTGCCGTTCCCGAAGACGGTGCTCGCGCGCCAGCCCTCAGACGTCGCCAAGATGGTGCGCCTGGTCGGCGGGCCGCCCGTGGTGCTCAAGCTCATGTCCGGCACGCACGGCAAAGGCGTCATGCTGGGCAAGGACCTCGACGAGATACAGGCGACGCTCGAGACGGTGTGGGCCCTGAACGAGACGCTTCTGATCCAGGAGTACGTCGGCAGGCAGCAGCCCGGCGCTGACATCCGGGTCATCGTGGTGGGCGGCCGCGTGCTCGGTGCCATGAAGCGCGTCGCGAAGCTGGGACGGTTCAGGGCGAACGTGCACCAAGGGGCGAGCGTGGAGGAGCATCCGCTCACCGAGGAGCTGGAGTGGCTCGCGCTGCAGGCGGCCGAGGCGATGCGGCTCGACGTCGCCGGGGTGGACATCGTGGAGGACGCAACCGGCTTCAAGGTGATAGAGGTCAACTCCGCGCCTGGTTTCGAGGGCTTCGAGCGAGCCACCGGCGTGAACGTCGCCGGCGCCATACTGCGCTACGCGAAGTTCCGGCTGTCGGAGTGAAAGCAGCGCGCCGCGTGCGGAAGCCGGTCTGGGCCGGCCCCGGCGGACGGTTTCACATCCGTGCAACACCCGCGTGTTGTGCCGCGTGACCTGCGCTGGGACAATCGGCGCATGCGACGGATCGCGCTTTTCTCGGACATCCACGGCAACCCGCCGGCGCTTGACGCTGTGCTCGACGACATGGCGGCGGCGGGTTTCGGCGAGGGTTCCGAGCGGTACTGCCTGGGCGACCTGGTCGGCTACGGGCCCGACCCGGGCGGCGTCGTGGCTCGCGTGCGCGGGCTCGGCGTGCCGGCGGTCGTCGGCAACTACGACGACGGCGTCGCGGCGCGCCGCGGCCAGTGCGGCTGCTACTACGCCACCGAGCAGGCCAAGCGCGATGGAGAGGCGTCGTACGAGTTCACCGAGCGGGCGCTGGGGGAGGAAGACGCGGCTTGGCTGCTCGCGCTCCCGCAACACCTGTGGCTCGAGCACGAGGGCGCGGCCCTGCTCCTCACCCACGGAAGCCCGCGCCGCATCAACGAGTACCTGCTCCTCGACCGCACCGACGCGCAGCTCGCCCGGCTGGCGGTCGAGGCGGGCGCGCAGGCCGTGGCGCACGGGCACATCCACATCCCGTACCACCGCTCGTTCGACGCGAGCGTCGCGGAGCGGGCGCGCTTGCGCGGGGCGAGCACGGTCTCTGCGGTCGAAGGCCGCATCCACTACGTCTCGTCCGGCTCGGTGGGCAAGCCGAAGGACGGCGACCCGCGTGCGTGCTGGGTCGAGGTCGTGCTTGGGAGCGAGGACGAGGTGCGGGACGCCGCTCCGGACGACCCGGCGGCCGGGCCGCTCGGCTCCACGCAGGCATGGCTCGGCGTCGTCGTGCACCGGGTCGCCTACGACGTCGAGGCCGTCGCCCGCGCGATGGCCGAAGCGGGGCTGCCCGAGACGCTCGCCGACGCGCTGCGCCGCGCCTAGCCCGCCATCACTCCTGCACGGCGCACGCTGCCTCCGCCTCGCCGAGCAGCTCGGCTTCTGCGGGGTTGGCGCCCGGCCACCAGCGCTTGCCGAGCGCGAGCGCCGCGTTCACGAGCAGGATGAGCACGGGAACCTCGACGAGCGGCCCGACGACGGCCGCGAACGCCTGCCCCGAATCCAGCCCGAACGTGGCCACCGCCACCGCGATCGCGAGCTCGAAGTTGTTCCCGGCGGCGGTGAAGGACACCGAGGTCGCCTTCGGGTAGTCAGCGCCGAGCCGGTGGCTCGCCCAGAACGCCGAGAAGAACATGAGGACGAAGTAGGCCACGAGCGGCACCGCGATGCGCACGACGTCGAACGGGATCTCGACGATAAGGTCGCCTTTGAGCGAGAACATCATCACGATCGTGAACAGCAGCGCCACGAGCGTGATGGGCGAGATGCGGGGGACGAAGCGCGTCTCGTACCAGTGCTCGCCTTTGGCGCGGACGAGGAAGAAGCGCGTCGCCGCGCCCGCCGCGAACGGGATGCCGAGGTAGACGAGCACGCTTTGTGCGATCTCCCACGGCGAGATGTGCACCGCCATGCCCGACAGTCCGACGAGCGGCGGCAGCACCGTGATGAACAGCCAGGCCATCGGCGCGTAGAAGACCACTTGGAATATCGCGTTCAGCGCGACGAGACCGGCGCCGTACTCGCAGTCGCCGCGCGCAAGGTCGTTCCAGACGAGCACCATCGCGATGCAGCGAGCCAGCCCGATGAGGATGAGCCCCACCATGTACTCGGGCTTGTCGCGCAGGAGCGTCGCCGCGAGCACGAACATGATGAGTGGCCCGACAATCCAGTTCAGCGTGAGCGAGAGCGCCATGACCCTGCGGTTGCGGAACACGTCGGGCAGCTCCTCGTACCGCACCTTCGCGAGCGGCGGATACATCATGAGGATGAGGCCGATGGCGATCGGCACGTTGGTCGTGCCGATCGAGAGGCGGTCGATCAGGTCCGGCATGGCGGGGACGAGCGCGCCGAGCGCGACGCCGGCCGCCATGGCCAGGAAGATCCACAGCGTGAGATAGCGGTCGAGGAACGAGAGCCGTTTCGAGACGCCCATGCGCCCTCCCTTGCGAGACGTGTTGCGGCCAGCATATACTTCGATGGTCATCGAAGTAAAGGGGTATGGCATGGCTGTGGCGGAGCGGCTCACCGATGCCGAGTTGGACGCCGCGCTCAAGGCGCTGGCCTCTGCGCAGCGCCGCGAGATCGTGCGGCTGCTCGCTTCCGCCGACGCCGAGGCCGACGAGACGTGCTGCGCAGCAGGCGAGGTGTGCGCGTGCAGGCTGTCTGAGCGGCTCGGCCTGGCGGCCTCGACGATCTCGCACCACATGGCGGTGCTCCGCGACGCGGGTCTCGTGCACGCGCGCAAAGACGGAACCTGGGTGTACTACACGCTGGACAGGCGGCGGCTCCGGGAAGTCGCAGACGCCATCGCCGACCCCTGCGGCCAGCTCTGAAAGGACCTCGCGTGGACGTGTTTGCGCCGCTTGAGCGGCTCGCTGAGTGGATGACGTACGACGTGATCGGCCTGGCTCGAGGCAGCAAGCTCGGGTCGGCGCTCGCGTTCTTCCTCTACGACGTCCCGAAGATCTTGATCCTGCTCGCGGTCGTGGTCTTCGCCGTGGCGATCGTACGCTCGTTCTTCCCGCCGGAGCGCACGCGGAAGTACCTCTCGCACTCGAAGGAGTACGTCGGGAACGTGCTCGCGGCGCTGCTCGGCGTCGTCACGCCGTTCTGCTCGTGCTCGGCGGTGCCGCTGTTCATCGGGTTCGTCGAGTCCGGCGTGCCGCTCGGCGTGACGTTCTCGTTCCTGATCTCAAGCCCGATGGTGAACGAGGTCGCGCTCGTGCTGCTGCTCGGGATGTTCGGCTGGAAGATCGCGGGGCTGTACATGGCCTCCGGGCTTGCCGTGGCGATCGTCGGCGGCATCGTCATGGGGCGGCTCGGGCTCGAGGACGAGATCGAAGAGTACGTGCGGTCCATCCGCATGGGAGAGGCCGAGGTGCCGACGATGACGTGGTCCGAGCGGACCGCGTACGCGCGCGCCTCCGTCCGCGACATCGTCGGGAAGGTGTGGCCGTACGTCGTGGGCGGCATCGCGGTCGGGGCCTTCATGCACGGGTACGTGCCGGCCGACGCGCTCGCCGGCGTCGCCGGCCCGCGCAACCCGTTCGCCGTGCCGGCGGCCGTGCTCGTCGGCATCCCGCTGTACAGCAGCGCCGCCGGCATCGTGCCGCTGGTGAGCGTGCTTACCGACAAGGGCATGGCGATGGGGACCGTGCTCGCGTTCATGATGGCGGTCACGGCGCTGTCGTTGCCCGAGTTCGTGATCCTGCGCAAGGTGATGAAGCCGAAGCTGCTCGCGGTCTACGCGGCCGTCGGGTTCGTCACGATCACCGTGACCGGCTACCTGTTCAACTGGGCGATACCGGCGCTTGGCCGGTGAGGAAGGAGGCGGCGTGGTCATCAAGGTCCTGGGTTCGGGGTGCAAGAACTGCGACCGGCTGGAGGCAGTCGCGCGGGAGGCGGTCGAGCGTCTCGGGTTCGACGCGACGATCGAGCACGTGCGCGACTTCGCGGACATCATGTCGTACGGCGTGATGACGACGCCGGCGCTCGTGGTCGACGAGCAGGTGAAGCTCGCCGGCCGCGTGCCGAGCGTGGACGACGTCGTCAAGATCCTGTCTGCGTCGGTCGGGTAGGAAGAGCGATGGGCTGCTGTTCGCCAGAGCGCGAAGTCGCGGTCGAGGTCAAGCGGCTGGTCATGGGCGGCCAGACCTGCGAGCGGTGTGGGGACGCGTGGGACGCGGCGCTTGCTGCGGTGCGGGCGGTCGAAGGCGAGCTCGCTGGGTACGGCGTGCGGGTGCGCTTGATCGAGACGCAGCTGCCGCCGGAACGCATCACGGAGTCGAACACGGTGCTCGTGGCGGGACGCCCGGCAGAGGAGTGGCTCGACGGCGCAGTCCTGCCGTCGGACAGCGACTGCCCGTCGTGCGGCGAGCTCGTGGGCGAACCTGTGTGCTGCCGCTCGTACGAAGTGGCTGGCGAGGAGGTCGAGGCGCTCACGCCTGAGGTCATCGCGACGGCGATCCGGCGCGCGGCGGGGATCCCCGAGCCCAGGCCGATCGGCGCGCTGCGCGTGACGATCGTGACGACGCCAGAGTGCGGTTGAGGCGGCGCGCTTGTGTGCGACCCCGGTCCGGCGGTCATCCCGGAGGTGCCGGAAGGCTCGACATGAGACATGCCTGGGGCGTGGCGTGCCCGCGTCGTGCAGGCGAAGTTGGAGTCGAGCGGCATATCGGCCCAGGCGGCGGAGTGCTCGCTCTTCGAGCTCGAAGGCGAGGAGCGGCACGCGGCGCTCGACGCGATGGTGCGGGGAGCCGAGCCGCCGTTCGTGCTGGTGGACGGCGCGCTCGCGTGCTCGGGCGGCATCGACCTCGACGCGGTGGTGGAAGCGGCGAAGCGCGAGCGGCGCTGAGCTCGCCGACCGCTCCGCCCGAGCCGCCGCGCATGCGCGCCAGCGACTGGCGACCGCCCTCCTGCGGTATGATTGCATCAGGGGAAGCGGCAAGTGCATAGCGCACGAAGCCGCAACCGGCCTGGCTGCATGGAGGGAGGCCTGGATGGTCCGTCCCGACACCTACCGCGAGGTGCGCGCCCACCTCGCCGGGCTCTCTGACGAGGAGCTCGAAGCGCGGTTCTGGGATCTCGCTCGCGAAGCCGTCGCGCCGCTCGTCGAGCTGGCTCGCACGCACACCTCTCCTTCCATCGAGCGCAGCGTGCTCATGCGCATGGGCGTCGACTCGATCACCGCGAAGGGGGTCGTGGCGGAGTGCGAGGCGCGCGGGCTGCTCGCGCACGGCGCGGGGCACGTGCTGCTGGTGTGCATGCAGGCGTGGGGGGTCGAGGCGCCCAAGGCCGCGGCCCGCCTCGCCCGCGGCGAGGGCTGGGAGGTCGCCGAGGCGAAGTGGGGCGGTGCGCGATGAGCGCCTCGCGCGATGACGAGCGCTTCGGCCGCCCGCTTGCCGACCCGCCGCTTCGCCCGGACGAGAAGCTCGACGTCGAGGCGCTGCTCGACGGGCTCGAGCGCTACCGGCCGCGTCGCCGCGGCTGGACGTGGCGCCGCCGAGCGCCGCGCCAGCGCCTCTTCGAGTTCGAGTATCACGAGACGTCCGAGCCGCTCGAGCGCTCCGTGCCGCTGCCTGCGGCGCGGCACTTCGAAGGCATCGACCCGCAGCCCGACTGCGTGATCACCACCGAGATCGCCTCAGGCCGCCCCGAGGACGACGTGCGCCGGATGCGCATGGCGGCGTGGCACGGCGCCAACCACATCATGGTCATCCGCACGGCCGGCCAGTCCCACATGGACGGCCTCATCGAAGGCACGCCGGAAGGCGTCGGCGGCACCGCCGTCACCCGCAAGCAGGTGCGCTTCACGCGCCGCGCGCTCGACTTGATCGAGGACGAAGTCGGCCGGCCGATCGATTTCCACTCGTACGTGAGCGGTGTCGCGGGGCCTGAGATCGCCGTCATGTTCGCCGAGGAGGGCGTCAACGGCGCGCACCAGGACCCGCAGTACAACGTGCTCTACCGCAACATCAACATGCACCGGTCCTTCGTCGACGCCGCCGAGGCCAAGCGGGTGATGGCGCACGCGGGCATGCTCCAGATCGACGGCGCCCACAACGCGAACGCCACGGCGGTGCGCGCGTGGAAGGTCATGCCGGAGCTGCTCGTGCAGCACGCCATCAACTGCGCGTACTCAGAGGCGGTCGGGATGCCGCGCGATCTCATCGCGCTGTCGACCGTGCCGCCGGACGCGCCGCCCGCGCCGTGCGTCCGCATGGACCTGCCGTACGCGATCGCGCTGCGCGACCTGTTCTCCGGCTTCAAGATGCGCGCGCAGCAGAACACGCGCTACATGGAGTCCGACGCGCGCGAGGCCACGGTCTCGCACGTGCTGAACATGGTGATCTCGCGGCTGACCTCGGCCGACGTCCAGTCGACCATCACGCCGGACGAAGGCCGCAACGTGCCGTGGCACTACAACAACGTCGCCGCCGTCGACACCGCGAAGCAGGCGCTCGTCGGCATGGACGGGCTCCGCGAGATGGTGCGCGTCGACCGCGAGGCGCCCGAGCTCGCGGCGCGCGTGCGCGAGCTCAAGGAGCGCGCGGTGCTGTTCCTGGAGGCGATGCTGCGCGACGGCGGGTACTTCGCGGCGGTCGAACAGGCGTACTTCGTGGACTCGGGCGAGTATCCGGAGACCAACGACGACGGCATCGCGCGCAGAAGCGACGGCGGGGTGGCGGCGGGCAGCATCGTGAAGCGCGCCGACGACTACCTCGCGCCGGTGTGCGCGCACTTCGGCGAGAACCACCTTGAGCTGCTCGCTGGGTTCGCCGGAGGCGAGGCGGCGGTGCGCGGCGAGGCGGCGCCGTGCGCCGTCATCGGCGGCTGCACGCTGTGCGACGACACCAAGGTGCCGTACGCCGACGAGCTCGACCCCGAGGACAACGCCGAGAGGCGCTTGGCCGCGACGCGCGAGCTGCGCGAGCGCGGCCTCATCAAGCCCGAGGTGGAGTGGACGGGCGACGGCATCGTCGTCGTCACGATGTTCCTGCCGGCGGCCGAGCCGGTCGCGAAGGCCGCGGCGCTCGAGATCGGGCGTGCGATGAACCTCGACGACTGCGAGGTCGTGCACAGCAGGGTGATGCACCCGGCGGAAGGCACGCTCATCGAGCTCAAAGGGCGGCTGGACGTCGCCGTGGACCCCGCGACGCTCGTCGTCCCGGAGCCGCCGGAGGTCCTCTCGGACGAGGAGATCCGGGCGTTCGTGCGCGAGCGCGGCGTGCGCGCGGTCGCCGCGACCGTCGGCGAGGACGAGCACTCCGTGGGGATGCGCGAGATCATCGACATCAAGCACGGCGGGCTCGAGAAGTGGGGCTTCGCGGTGACCTACCTCGGCACGAGCGTGCCGGTCGACAAGGTGCTCGACGCGGCGATCGAGCACGCGGCGCAGGCCGTGCTCATCTCGACGATCATCACGCACGCGGACGTCCACCGCGAGAACATGCGCAAGTTGGCCGACCTGGCGGTCGAGAAAGGCGTGCGCGACCGGCTGCTGCTCATCGCGGGCGGCACGCAGGTCACCGATGCCATGGCGCGCGAGTGCGGGCTGGACGCCGGGTTCGGCCGCGGCACGCACGGGCACGAGGTCGCGAGCTTCATCGTCCGCGCGCTTGAGAAGCGCGAGCAGGCGGGCTAGCGGCTCCCGCGGAGCGCCGCTGCGACCTCCCGCAGCCTCCGCTCGAGCAAGCCGCGCACGAAGCCGACCGCCTCCTCGCGCTCGCGTTCGTCGAGGCAGTCGACCTTGTTCAACACGAAGAACAGGCGCGGCATGCGATCGACGACCTGGCGGAGGAACTCGACCTCGGCTTCGGTGATCGGCGGGTCGGCCGAGACCACGAAGATCGCGGCGTCGCAGTGCGGCAGGAAGTTCAGCGTGGCCTCGGTGTTGTGCTTGTACGTCGAGCCGATGCCAGGCGTGTCGATCAGCACGGCGCCGGAGGCGAGCACCGGCGCAGGGTGGTGCACCGTGACGTGCTCGACGTCGAGCACGTTGTGCGGGTTGCGCTCCTCGGTGACGAACTCCGCGAGGCGGGACCGCAGCTCCTCAGCGCGAGCGGCGAGCGCGTCGAGCGCAGCGTCAAGGACGCTCGCTTGAGCGCCGCGCGGGCGCCGCGCGGGTGCGGTATCATGCGGGCGCCGCATGTCAGCCGGCAGGCACCCAGCGGCTCGACCCTGACGGGAGGGCTTGCTGGTGCTGCGCGATCTTCTTGCCGACGGCGGCGTCCTGCTGGCGCCGTCGTGCGAGGACGGCTGGTTCGGCGGGACGTGGCTGCTCGGCTTGCGCGCACGCGCAGTCGAGGGCGCGTCGACGTTTGCGAGCGTGGCGCGCGTGCTCGAGGCGGTCTTCTGGGGAGGCGGCGACGAGGCCACGGTCGCCGTGCTGCCGTACGACGGAGCACCGAGCGCGTTCGTCGTCGAGCGGCTGGAGCCGGTGACGCCCGACGTGCTGGGGCCCGCGCTTTCCGGCGGCGACCCGCTTCTGGACGAAGCGGCGTTCGACCTCGACGGTGCCGCGTTCCGCGCGGCGGTCGAGCGGCTGCAAGAGCGCATCCGGGCAGGCGACGTGTACGTCGCGAACCTCACGGCGCGGCTCACGGGCCGGCTCGCCTGCGACGTGCCCGCCGGGTTCTCGACGCTTCACGCGCGCGGGGCGGGCGCGATGTCGGCCCTCGTGGCGACGCCGGGGGGACTCGTGCTCGCCTCGGTCTCGCCCGAGCGGTTCGTGCGCCTGCGCGACGTCGGAGACGCGCTCGCCCTCGAGGTCTGGCCGATCAAGGGCACGCGGCCCCGGGGGCGGACGCGAGCGCAGGACGCGGCGCTCGCGCGCGCTCTCTCGCGGGACACGAAGGAACGCGCCGAGCATGCGATGATCGTCGACCTGGAGCGCAACGACGTCGGCCGGGTCGCGGTGCCTGGCTCGGTGGCGGTTCGGCCGAGCACGTCGGTCGTTCCGACGCCATACTGCTGGCAGATGGTGTCTGCGGTGCGCGGGCTCGTCGCGCACCGCACACCGCTCGCGTCCGTCCTGGAGTCGCTCTTCCCGTGCGGCTCGGTGACAGGCGCCCCTAAGCGGGCCGCGATGCGGATCATCGCCGGCCTCGAGGCGACGCCGCGCGGCGCGTACTGCGGGTCGCTCGTCGTGGCGCGCCGCGGCGAGATCGACTCGTCGGTGCTCATCCGGACGCTGGAGGTCCGCCCGGACGGCTCCGCGGCGTGGGGCGCCGGGTGCGGCGTCACCATCGAAAGCGACCCAGCCGGCGAGTGGCGGGAGACGGTCTTGAAGGCCGCGCCGGTGCTCGGCTCGGCCGCGGCCGTGCTTGGCGGGGAAGCTGTGCGCTCAGCGTGATACGCTGCCACAAGCAGGCTTCGTCCGGAGGGAGCGGATGCCGTGGGAGCGCGCCAGGTAGACGCCCTCGTCGCTGAGATCGGCTCGACCACCACCGTGGTCTCGGCTTTCGACGGTCTGTCAGGCTGGCCGGCCACGCGTCCGCGGCTCGTAGGGCAGGGCGTCGCCGCTACGACCGTCGAGGCCGGCGACGTCGGCGTCGGGCTTGCCGCGGCGCGCGCGGCGCTCGAGGAGCAGACCGGCCCGCTCGACCCGCGGATCACGCTCGCCACCTCTTCGGCCGCCGGCGGCCTGCGGATGACCGTGCACGGGCTGACGGAGCGGATGACCGCGCGGGCGGCGCACGAGGCCGCGCTCGGCGCAGGGGCGGTGGTCAAGCTCGTGACGGCCGGCCTGCTCACGGAGCGCGACCTGGAGCGCATCGAGGCCGCACGGCCCGCCATCGTGTTCCTCGCAGGCGGCGTCGAGGGGGGAGACACCGAGACCGTGCTCGCGAACGCGCGCGCCCTCACGGGGCTCTCGCAGCGCCCCGCGGTGATCTATGGCGGCAACTCCGCGGTCGCGGACGAGGCACGCGCCGTCCTTCAGGCCGCCGGCTTCCGCGTCTACGTCACCCCCAACGTCTACCCGGCCGTCGACGAGCTCGCGGTAGAGCCCGCGCGGCGCATCATCCACGACGCCTTCGAAGCGCACATCACGCATGCGCCAGGCATGGAGCGCATCGCGGAGTTCGTGCAGGGGAGGATACTCCCGACGCCAGGCGCCGTGCTGCTGGCCGCCGAGGCGCTCGCAGAGCGGGCCGGCGACCTCGTCGTCGTCGACGTGGGCGGCGCCACGACCGACGTGCACTCCGTCACGGGCGGGAGCCCCGAGCTGGCAAGCCTTTCGACCGAGCCTGAGCCGCGCGCGAAGCGCACGGTCGAGGGCGACCTCGGCACCTTCCGGAGCGCTGAGACCACCGCGATGCTGCTGCCCAAGGCCGAGCGCCCCGATCCGCTGCCTCCCGCGCTGCCAAAGACGCCGTCGCAGGTCGCGGCAGCAGCGGTGCTCGCGCGAGTCGCGACGGCGACCGCTTTGGCGCGCCACGCCGGGCGCTTCGCGCACCTGTACACGCCGCGCGGCCGGCAGACCGTCGTGCGCGGCCGGGACCTCACGGCGTGCCGCCTGGTCATCGGCACCGGCGGCGGCCTGGTGCGGTTGCCGGGCGGCGAAGAGGCGCTGCGCGCAGCGCTCGCGCGGCCGAACGACGAGCGGCTGCTGCCTCCTGCGGACGCGGAGGTCGCGCTCGACCGCAGCTACCTGCTCGCGTGCAGCGGCGCGCTGCTCGCGGCGTTCGAGTCCGGTGCGGTCGTGGAGCTCATGTTGGCGAGCACGGGACTGCGGCTGTAGCCGCCTAGCGGGAGTCTTCCGGCCCGCAGGCGTCGCCGCGGGCCGGGACCCCTACCCCCCGATGCCGAATGCCCGCGCGATGGAGATGATCGCCGGCCCGAGGATGATGATCATCGTGACCGGCAGGATGCAGAGCACCAGCGGGAACACCATCTTCACCGGCGCCTTCTGCGCCTGCTCTTCGGCGCGCTGACGCCGTTTCGTGCGAAGCTCGGTGGCCTGCGTGCGCAGCACGCCGGCGATGCTCACGCCGAACACGTCGGCCTGCACGATCGAGCTCGCGAAGGTGGCGACCTCGGGCACCGAACAGCGCTCGCTCAAGCGCTTGAACGCGTCCGCCCGCGGCAGCCCCGCTTGGATCTCCCCGAGCATGCGGGCGAACTCCTCGGCCAGCGGCCCAGACGAGTTCTGCACCAGCTTCGCGAGCGCCGCGTCGAAGCCCAGTCCCGCTTCGACGCTGATCGTGAGCATGTCGAGCAGGTCGGGCAGCGCGAGCTGGATCGCCTTCTGCCGCGCTGCTTGGCGCTGGCGTATCACGAGGTCGGGTGCGAGGAATCCGAGCGCGGCCGCGGCTGCGGCGGCGAGCAGCGCGCCCCGCGACGGCGTGCTGCCGAGAGCAGTCGCGATCAGCAGAAGGACGCAAATCGCGGCCGCGGGCAGCAGCTTGAGCCCCAGGACCGCCTCTGGCTCCACGCCGGGCATCCCCGCGGCGTCGAGCCGGGCGCGGAGCCGGCGGAAGTAGGGCGCCGGAGCGAGCGCTCCAACGCCATGCGCCAACGCGCGTCCGAGCGGCTTGACGACCCGCTCGGTGAACGGCAGCAGCTGCGGTTCGACCTCGGCCGCGGCGCGAGCCTCGTACTCGCCGAGCTGCTGGAGGCGACGGCGGATGCGGCGCTGCTCGCCGAAGAACACGTCCAGGAACGCATAGGCGGCCAGTGCCACGGCGCCGCCTGCCAAGGCCGGGGCGAGGATCTCTGACACCTCACACCTCCACCGTCATGACGCGGTTCAGCCACACGATGCCGACGACCATGAGCACGACTGCGATCGCCGACATCGCCCACCCAGTCGGCGTCGTGAACAGAAGCGACATGTAGCCCGGGTTGATGACGAGGAGCGCGACGAGCTCCACGAACGGGAGCGCGATGAGCACGATCGCGGAAAGCCGCCCCTCTGCCGTGAGCGCCCGCACCTGGCGGCGGGTCTGTGCGCGCTCGCGCATCGTGCGAGCCACGATGTCGAGCACCTCGGCGAGGTTGCCGCCGACGTCGCGCTGGACTGCTATGGCGGCCACCGTCCAGCGGAAGTCCTCGCTGCCGAGCCGCTCGGCCATCTTCTCGAGGGCCTGCTCGACGGGGATGCCGAGCCGGGCCTCCGCCTGGGCCCGTGCGAACTCCAGAGAGGCTGGAGGAGCGGACTGTTCCACCACGAGACCGATCGCCTGCTGCAGCCCCCATCCGGCTCTGAGCGAGCCCGCGATCAGGTCGAGCACGTCGGGCAGCTGCTCTTCGAACGCCTCACGCCGCTTGTGGATCGCGGAGTCCAGCCATGCGAGCGGCACGAACGCCGCCAGCACCGCCACGGCGACCCCGACGACCAGAGCGCCGGTCGCGAGCGCCGCCAGGGCGCCCGCCACGACGACGCCGAGCACGTGCAACGCGATGAACTCGGCCGGCCGGATGGCGAGGCCCGCTTGTTGCAGGCGCTCGGCGAACATGCGCGTGAAGCCGCGACGGCCGGCGACCTCTCCGATGGCGTCGACGAGACGTGACTGGAAGCCGGCGCTGTCAGGCGAGCTCCGCCGCACCTCTTCCGCCGCCTGGTCGTAGAACGCCAGGCGGTCGAGGCGGGTGCGTGACGGCGTGAGCAGGCTCGCCAGGGCGGTCGCACCGAACGCGACCGAGCCGAACACCGCGAGCGCCGCGGCCGCGAGGAGCAGCGGCGCCGGCTTGCCGGGGCGTATGCCAGGGTCGGCCGGGGGAGCGCCTGAGTACAGCGGGTTGGGCACCACGATCGAGCCGGCGGCTGTCCACGGCCCGGCCGAAGCCCGCACCTGCACGTCGAGGTCCTTCGTCCGCGGTTCGCGGCTCTGGAAGACGACCGTCCACACGTTCGCGATCTCGGTCGCGAGGCCCCGGTAGATCTCGAGCAGCTCCGCCGAGTCGTTCGTCTGAAGCAGCCGGCCGCTCGTCGCGCGAGTCACGGCCCGCAGCGCCTTCGGGTCCCATTCCTTGGTCTGAAGCACGACTGCGTACACGGGTGCTCCGGCGTTCGTGAGGGCGCGGACCGCAGCGTCGAGGGAGCTCGCGCTCACGGTGTCCCCGCCGTCCGAGAGCAAGACGATCACGGGTCGGCCGCCGTCAGCGTCGCGCGCGAGCCGGGCCGCGTGCCCGAGCGCGTCGTAGAGCGCGGTCTCGCCGGCGGCGCGCAGGCCGTCGACGAGGGCGGCAAGCGCAGCCCGGTCCGTCGTGAACTCCGAGACCGTCCGGGCGGAGTCGGAGAACGTCACGAGCGCGACCGTGTCGTCAGGCCCCATCCCTTCGATGAACGCCCGGGCCGCGGCCTTGGCGTCTTGCAGCGCGCGCCCCGCCATGCTGCCGCTCGTGTCGAGCACCAAGACGGCGCGGACCGGTTGCTCCGATGCGGGCTCCGTGCCCGCGGACACGACGTCGACCGCCTCGCCGTTCTCGGTCACCGTGAAGCGGACGTCGTCGCGGCCTGCAGCTTCTGCGGGGAGGGCCACTTCGAGCGCGACGTCCGGGTAGGGGCCAGTGTCTGCGCCCGTGATGGCGAGCGCGCCTTCAGGGCCCGGCTGAGCCCCGGCTCCCGGAGCGGGAAGCACCAGGGCGACCGCCGCCAATGCCGCCGCCAGCCACCGAGCCGTCCGCCGTCCGGCCACGCCGTCACCTCCTCGCGGGGGGTTCGTACGCGAAGACCTCGGCGGGGACGTGGATGCCCAGGTCCTCGAGCTTCGTCATGAACTTCGGGCGAAGCCCGGTGCTCTTCAGCACGCCGAGGAACCGTCCGTTCTCGTCCACGCCCATCGAGAAGTCGTAGTAGAAGATGTCCTGGAGCACGATCGTGTCGCCCTCCATGCCCTCGACCTCGGTCACCTGCACCACGCGCCGCGAGCCGTCGCGCAGCCGCTGCAGATGGACGATGAGGTCGAGCGCGGAGGCCATCTGCTCGCGGATCGCGCGCACGGGGAGGTCGAAGCCGCTCATCAGCACCATCGTCTCGAGGCGGGCGAGCGAGTCGCGGGGGCTGTTGGCATGGATGGTCGAGAGCGAGCCCTCGTGGCCGGTGTTCATCGCCTGCAGCATGTCGAGCGCCTCGGCGCCGCGCACCTCGCCGACGATGATGCGGTCGGGGCGCATGCGCAGCGCGTTGCGCACCAAGTCGCGGATGGTGACCTCGCCTTTCCCCTCGATGTTCGGCGGCCGCGACTCGAGCCTAAGCACGTGCTCCTGCCGCAAGCGCAGCTCGGCTGCGTCCTCGATCGTGATGATCCGCTCGTCGCCAGGCACGTAGGCCGAGACCACGTTCAGCAGCGTCGTCTTGCCGGTGCCGGTGCCGCCGGAGATGAGCACGTTGAGCTTGCCGCGGACGCACGCCTGAAGGAACTGCGCCAGCCGCCGGTCGAGCGTGCCGAAACCGATGAGGTCCTCGACGGTGTACGGCTCTTTCGAGAACTTCCGGATCGTGAGCATCGGCCCGCCGATGGCGAGCGGATGGATGACCGCGTTGACGCGCGAGCCGTCCGGCAGGCGTGCGTCGACCATCGGCGAGGACTCGTCGATCCTGCGCCCCACGGCCGACACGATCTTGTCGATGACCTGCAGCAAGTGCTCCTCGCTCAAGAACCGGACGTCAGTGCGATAGAGCTTGCCGTAGCGCTCGACCCACACCGTGTTCGGGTCGTTCACCATGATCTCGGTGATCTCCGGGTCTTCGAGCAGCGGCTGCAGCGGCCCGTAGCCGAGCACGTTGTGGACGACGTCGGCCATGACGGTGGCGCGCTCGGCGGCCGACAGCGGGACGTCTTGCTCCGCGAGAAGCTCGATGAGCTTGTGCTCGAGGGTGCGCCTAAGCGAGCTTTCGTCGGTCGTGCCGGCGACGATCTCCGGTCCGAGCTCCTCGACGAGCAAGAAGTGCAGGTCGCGGACGATCGCATCGCGGTCGGTCTGCTCGCTGCGGCGTGCAGGCTCCGGAGCGACCACGACTCGGCCGTTGGCAGCGTTCTCCAAGCGTTCTCTGAGCGACATCTCAGCTCCTCGTCCGTACGCGGTCTGCAACGTGCTTCGCCAGGTCGGTGAGCGCGCGAGCGACTGCGGAGCGCGGAGCGTCCAGCACGACAGGCGCTCCGCGGTTCACTGAGCGCGGCACGAGCCGGTCGCTCGGGATGCGCGCGACGATCGGCGCCGGCAGGCTCTTCTCGACCTCGCCGACGTCCAGCCACACCTTGCTGTCGGCGCGGTTGAGCACGAGCGAAGCCAGTCCGCCGCCATATCCCAGCTGGGCGAGCTTCTGCAGCGAGACGCGGGTGTTTTTGATGCTCGCGACGTCCAGCGTCGCGACGGCTAGCACTTCGTCGCTCCGGTCGATCGCCGAAAGCACCACGTCGTCGAACGAAGCCGCGGTGTCGATCACGATGACCTCGCAGATGCGTGCCAGCATGTCGAGCAGCGTGCCGACGCGGCTCGCCGTGACGACCTCGGCGTCTTCCGGCCGCACGGGAGCGAGCAGCACCTCGAGTCCCGAAGAGTGCTTGGTCAGGTACGCGCGCAAGAGCTCGCCATCGAGCCGGTCGAAGCTCTGCACGGCGTCGTAGACCGTCCGCTCCGGCTTGAGGTCGAGCATGATGGCCGCGTCGCCGAACATGAGGTCCAGGTCGACGAGGATCGTCGACAGCCCTATCGACGCGAGCGAGACGCCGAGGTTGCACGCGATGACGGACTTGCCGACGCCGCCTTTCGTGCTGAAGACGGTGAAGACCGCCGCTCGGGGCGGCACGGCTGCCGCCTGCTCCTCGGCGCGTCTGCCCGCGCTCGCCGCCTCGCGCACGGCTGCTGCGACTTCAGCCCACGAGCCGTCGAGGGGAACCACGTCGTGGACGCCGCGTCGCATGGCTTCGCGGACGGCGTCCAGCGTCACCGCGTTTTGCACGACGACGACCCGCGCGAGACAGCCGCGGCCCGGGATGCGCTCAGCGAATGCGAGGCATGAGCCGTAGTCGAGCGAAGGCCCGAGCACGACGACGTCGGGTGCCGCCGCCACGACGCTCGCGTCTGCGTCGTCGAGCGTCGCCGTCTCATCGACGTCGATGCCTTCGATCGAGCCGAGCGTGGCGCGGGCCTGCGACCGGAACCTCGCATCGCCGTCTACCAAGAGCACGCGCGGCATGGCGCCTCCTACTCGAAGATGCTCTTCAGCGTGCGGCCGCTGACAGCGGGGATGTCGGTCGTCGTTGGCGGCAGGAGCGACAACCACACAGAGCCCTGCTCCTCGGCGAACACCAGCTTGACGACGTCTGCCGGCGCGAGCGCCAACGTGACCGTCGGCACGGTTCCGGAGCCGCTCCGCGACGACGAACCCGCCAAGCCGCGGCCGGTCTGCTGCTCTTCGATCTGTTCCGGCACCAGACGGCCGTTCACCGCGAGCACCTTGGCCTTCGGGAGCAAGACCCGCGTCTCCGGCTGCTTGCCGTCCGGGCCAGGGTCGAACGTCGCCACCACCATCACCGTGTCGCCTGGCTTGAGCGAGCCGCTGACGCACGTCACGTCGTCGGCGGGGATGGAGACGGCGACGAGCCCCTCCGGGATGCTGTACGCGATGCCCGCTTGGGTGGCATATGCGAACTTCGAGCGGGTGATCTGCTCGCCGGCGCTGACGTCCACGGCGAGCACCTGTCCTTCGATGGCCGCGAGCGAGGAGACCGCGTCCTCGGCGACGTAACGTCTCGGAATGGCCCGCGTCTCCAGCACCTTCGAGCGCGCCAGCTCCTCGGCGGTCGCGCCGCGCGACGCGGCCTTCACGGCGACGAGCACCTCGACCGGCTCGGCTTCGCGTGCGAGCCGAGCGGACGCGGACTTGAGGTACTGCGCCGCGAGGACTGCGGCGATCACCCCCAGCACGACCGCCGCTCCTACGATCAGCCCCCGGTGCCTCATCGGTCCCTCCCTCCACCACGTGCGGGCATGCTACTGCGGCGTCACGAGCCGCACGGTCTCGATGTACAGTCCGTCTGGCGGCGTGTCCGAGATCGCGTCAGACGGCGACGCGTACTCGATGAAGCGGCCGATGATCGCCTCTCCGCTCAAGTCCGAGCCGGGCTCGATGAAAAACGCGGCAAAGCTCACCACCCGAAGCGGCGTCTGACCTGTCACGTACTGCATCTTCTCCATGACAGGCACGTAGACCACCCGCCGCGTCGGCGGACGCCCGAGCGCCTCCCACTGCGCGAAGGTGAGCGTGTCGCCTGCGAAGCGCGCTTTGAGCGCATCTTCGGTCTTCGGGCCGGACAGGTTGCCCGTCTCGGTCCAGATCGTGTCGCCGATGTGGATCACATACGGGAAAGGCTCAGCGAGATAAAGGTAGTAGTTCGTGGTGGAGGACTTGATGGGGTACTCGCTCGGGTCCTGCGGATTGCGCCAGTTCGGCGGGTGCTTGATGGTTGCGAGGTCGATCGCGCAGAAGTTGCCGACCTCAGCTCCGCCTCCGACGACCTTGAGGGGGTACTGCACGCCGTACTGGTAGTCGTTGAGCCTAACGGTCACCTGCACGGCTGAGCCTGGGCTGATGTAGTCGTCGAGGATGACGTCCGCAATCGGGTAGGTGGGCCGACGTACGAGCAGCGCCGCGACACTGTTGAGCGTGGTCTTGTCGACCTTGAGGTCATCGACGAGGAAGACCGTCTTGATCTTGTCGATGCTCGGGACGGTCAGGATAGTCTGCCAGACCCCTGGTGAGGTCTCTGTGAATTTCCAGTTGCTCTTACCGTCGAACCGCACGCTCGGCTCGTAACCTTTGCCGCTGCCCACCGTGCGCACCGTCAGTCTCACGCTGCCGCTGCCGGAAGTGGCGACGTATCGGTCGAGCGAGACGTCGAGGATCGGCGAGTCTGCAGGCAGCACGAGCACGCGAGCCGCGCCCTCGACGGGCTCCGGCACCCCGTTGGGGTACTCGCTCGTGCCGTCCGGGTACGCGGTCTGGTCGTTGTACGCGATGACGTCGACTTGATAGCCGCTGGTCGAGGGCGTCGTGGGAACCGGGACGGCGCCCCGCCAAACGCCGCCGCCCATGTCGGTGAGCGCCACCTCGGGACCGCCTGCGACCCGCACCGCGATGCGGCTCGCGTGTATCACCGGCACCGACCACGGCACCACGCCGCGCAGACCCGTCAGATACGCGACCTCAGCGCGCGCCGTGGCAGCGACCGGGATGTCCTCGCGTCCCATGATCCGCGAGAAGAATGCCGGCGCCTGCTTCTCGACCGTCACTTGCACGTAGTCGGCGCCGACCTCGGTGTCAGGCGGCTCCATGCGCATCGCCAGGCCGTCCGCCGGAGGCCTGGCGTTGCGCTGCGCATACTCTTCTGCCACCGAGAGCACGCGCGCGTCGCTCGCGCCCGCGATCAGCTCGCGGCATCCCGCGAGCGCGGCGGCGTCGGCGGCGCTCTGCAGCTGCCGCCGGACGGAATAGGCGTAGCCGATGTCCACCGCGAAGGCGGCCATGATCACGAGAAGGCTGAGCGTGATCGCAACGACGGTCGCTGAGACCCCGTCGTCGTCGTGCGCGAGCTTGCGGAGCCAGGGCACGGAAGACATCTCTATCACTCGATCCTCATCACTGCGGTGCTGCTGAGCGAGAACGTGCCGGTCGAGCCGAACAGCGTCTCCATGAGCGGAGCGAAGAGCGGGACTGCGTGCCGGACAGTCACGGTGGCCGGGTTGCCGACGTCGCCGATGCTGGGATTCGCGGGGCTCACGTCGATGTCCGCGTCGGTGAGCTCCATGCCGGGCGCAGCGCGGGCGACGACGTACCGCACCGTCCCCGGGGCGCCCACCGATCCCGCCGGGTGCTCGAGCGCCGCCCAGCGCGCGCCTTCACGCGCTGCGTGCGTGAGCTCGACCCACTGGTAGAAGAGGTAGCCGAATTGGATCACACCCACCAGGAGCGTGACCAGCGCAACCGACACGAGCGCGAACTCCACCGCCGAGGCGCCCGTGTCGCGTCCGGGCATGAGGCCGAAGCGCATGGAAGGCACCTCCGGGACGTCGGGTCTTCAGGAGCGGGCCGGGATTGCGGCAGGCGGGGCGAGGCCTCGGCCAGGTCCCGCCTGCCGAATCGTCCCTACCTCCCCGGCAGCGCGTCGACGACCGTCTGGAAGAGTGCGTTGAGCTGGTCGCCGAGCGCGAACACCACAAGGATGATCGCCACGGCGATCCCTGCGACCATGATGCCGTACTCGACGGCGGTCGCGCCCTCCTCGCGCTTCAACGCAGCGAGGACCCGATAGTACAGTGCGTGCATCATCGTTCTGACACCCCCTGGTCCGACACCGCTCCGCACACGCACTGCTAGCATTCCCGCGCCGGCGTGCGTGCGCTGTCCCCCGTCAGGGTGATGGCCGGATGATTCTCTCTCCGCCGAACGGCTATCCGTCGATGCTGACGAGCCCTCGCCGGACCGCCTCGAGCACCGCCTGCGCCCGGTCTGGCGCGCCGAGCTTGTGCAGGATGCGGCTGACGTGCGTCTTCACGGTCGCTTCGGACACCCACAGCGCGTGTGCGATCTGGTGGTTGGTCATCCCGCGCGCCATGAGGTCGAGCACCTCGTGCTCGCGGGCAGACAGCCCCGGGTCGTCCGGCTCCGTAGCGTGGGGCGCGGCGATCACCCGCTTGGCGATGGCGGAGTCCAGCACGGTCGCGCCCTGCACGGCGCTGCGGATGGCGTGGAGCACCGAGTCGGGGCTCGAGTCCTTCATGAGGTAGCCGGCAGCGCCGGCGCTCAGCACGCCGAAGATCTCCTCGTCCTCGTCGTAGCTGGTGAGCACCACCACGCGGACGTCAGGCCAGCGCGCGCATATCTCCTCGCACGCCTTGACGCCCGACATCCCCGGCATGTGGAGGTCCAGCAGGACGACGTCAGCACCGACGTTCTCGAGCGCGCGCAAAGCGTCTTCGCCTGTGCAGGCTTCTCCCACGACGCGCAAGTCCGGCTCTTCCTCGATGACCGTCTTGAGCGCGAGCCGGACGAGCTCGTGGTCGTCGACGATGAGCACGCGGACGCCCGTCATGCCTCGCTCCTCTTCGCCAGCGGGACGAACGCCCGCACCGTGCATCCGCCGTGCGGCGCAGCGTCGATCCGGACCGAGCCGCCGAGCGCTTCCGCGCGCTCGCGCATGGTCCGTAAGCCGTGTGTGGTGCCGGGCGCCTCACGGGTCTCCGCTTCTAGCGGCGAGAAGCCGTTGCCGTTGTCGGCCACGGTCAGACACGCGGCGTCGTCCGAGCACTCTAGGACGACCGAGATGCGAGCGGCGTCGGCGTGGCGCAGCGCGTTGGACAGCGCCTCTCGCGCGATGTGGTAGAGGCATGCTTCGACGTCGCCGGGCAGGCGGGTCGCATCGCCCGATTCCCGTATGTCGATCTCCGGGCCGATGTCCCCGACCGTCTCGCGGACCCAGTAACGCAGGGCCTCGGTGAGGCCGAGGTCGCGCAAACGAGCGGGCCGGAGATCGTAGATGTAGCGTCGCACCTCCGCCATGCTCTCGTGCAGCTGTTCTTGGATCTCCTCGAGCCGGTGGGCCACCAGCTCGGGGTTTCGGGCGAGCGTGCGGCGACACAAGTCGATGCCGAGCGAGATCGAGAACAGCGACTGCGCGATGCCGTCGTGCATCTCCCGGGCGATGCGCTCCCGCTCGGAGGCGAGCAGCGCGTACCGGCTCTGCTCGGCGAGCCTGGCGTTGGCGATCGAGGCCGCCGCGAACGTGGCGAGCACGCTCAAGAACGCGGTGTGCTCGCCGGTGAGCTGGTGTCCGAGGCTGTTGGTGGCCACGAGGACGCCGAGGGGCTCGTCGTGCGAACGCACCGGGACGGCGAGCAGCCACGCGCGAGCACCGTCGAGCGTTCTTGCGATCGGGGCCTTGCGCTCGATCGTCTCGGCGGCGAGCGACGGCATCTCGTGGAGCCACCACTCTTCAGGGTGTTGGCTTCTGGACCCCCGGACCACCACGTCGCTCTCGCGGATGGGGTCGTCCGGATAATCTGCAGGGTGCAAGCACAAGACGACCTTCTCGCTTCCGGTGAAGCGGCGCGCCTCTTCGGCGACGGCGGCAAGCGCGCTTCTGACGTCTGGGGCGGCCGATACCGATGCTGCTGCAGAGTCGAGGGCCTCGATGAGCGCCGCGAGGCGCGAGGATTGGCGCGGCAGCAACGCCGGAATCGCGACGTCGCGTTGCAGAAGGCGCCGCGCGGATGCGATGAACGACCGAGCGCCCGCCATCCAGTGCACCACCCCCCTTGTCGTGCACGAAGGCGCATACTGATTATGCGCCGAAAGGGCGGCTTCCGACGCGGAATATGCCACCGAGGCGACGAACGGAGCGTAGCCAAGGGCGAGCGGCGTACACTGATTCCGAGTCCGGTGACGATGGGAGGCGCGATGCGTGGCGATCCGAGGGCGATAATCGACCTCGAGGCGATCGGGGGCAACGCACAGCGCGTGGTCGCTGCGCTTGGCGGGCGGGAGGTCGTCGGCGTCACGAAAGTCACCTGCGGCTCGCCCGAGGTCGCGCGCGCGATGCTTGCAGGGGGCTGCACCGCGATCGGCGACTCCCGGCTTGCGAACATCGCACGGATGCGCGAAGCCCGAATCGAGGCGCCGTTCTGGCTCCTGCGGCCGATGCCGCCCGAGGCTGCCGATGACGTCGTGCGCCTCGCTGAGGTCTCGCTGCAGTCGGAGGCCGCGACGCTGACCGCGTTGGAGGAGGCGGCCTGCCGCGCTGGCGTCCGCCACCGAGTCGTGGCGATGGTGGAGCTCGGAGACCTGCGAGAGGGGATGCCCGAAGAGCGGCTGCTCGATTTCGTTCGTCTCGCTGCGCGTTTGCGCAGCGTGGACCTCGTCGGCGTCGGAGCGAGCCTGACGTGCTTCGGCGGTGTCGTCCCGGACGCCGAGAACCTCGGGCGCCTCGTCCAGCTGACGGAGGCGGCGGAGGCGATCGTCGGCCGCAGGCTGCTCGTCAGCGGCGGCATGTCGTCGTCGCTCGATGCGCTCCTGTTGGGCGAGCTGCCTGACCGCGTCGACAACCTCCGCATCGGCGAGAGCATCATCCTCGGCGTGAGCACGGTGACGCGCACGCCGATCCTCGGCCTTCGGACGGACGCGGTCACATTGGAAGCGCCCGTCGTCGAGGTCGCCCGCAAGCCGAGCGTCCCTGTCGGGCGCGTCGCGCAAGACGCATTCGGACGGATTCCGTCGTTCGCGGATCGCGGCGAGCGGCTGCGGGCCATCTGCGCGGTCGGCAGGCAAGACGTCGTGCCGGAAGGGCTTATGCCGCTCGACGAAGGCGTGGAGATCCTCGGCGCTTCGAGCGACCACCTCGTGCTCGACGTCGAAGCGATGCCCCAGCCGCCGGCGATCGGAGACCGCCTGCGGTTCCGCCCGACCTACGCCGCTACGCTCGCGCTGTTCACCTCGCCATACGTCGAGAAGCGCTTCGTGTGACCGGCCGTGTCAAGAAAACCGGCCGCGGACGCTTGAAACGGCGCCAGCCCGGGCACATTCGCAGTATCTGCAGATCGCCAGGGTGGGAGCGCCTCTTCTCTAGCACGCCGAGAAGCGCCCTTTCGCCGTGGCATCAGGGTGGGAGGGTGATGCGTATGGCAGGCTCATGGCGGAAACCGACTGCCGTCGTCGCGGCTCTGGTGCTGGTGCTGGCTCTCGCGGTGCCGAGCACCGGGCTCGCGGCGGCCAAGTCCAAGCACGCGCCGGCCACAGGGCTTCGGCCGGCGGTGGCGTCCTATTCCGAGGACGCGTTCGAGCCGGATGACACCACGGCTACGGCCAAGGTGTTCAATCCGGCCGTGTACGGCAACACGTGGACGTCGAACCGCACGATCCACGGGTACGGCGACGAGATCGAGGACGGCGGCGACTGGGTGGCTATCACGGTCGACACCACGGGCACGCCGATCTGGGTCGAGACCGAGTACGTCAGCGGATACTACGACTCGTACTTGAGGCTGTATGACGCCAACGGCACTCAGGTAGACGCGAGCGATGACCACGAGGTATGGTCGGACACGTACTCGTCGAACATCTACTACGAGTGCCCCGCTCCCGGCACGTACTACCTCGCCGCGGAGCCGTACGACTACGAGTACTACCCATACGCCTACAAGCTCCACATCACAGTCGGCGACGCGCGCCGAGTGTGGGGCGCGAACCGCTACGCGACTGCGGCCAACCTCTCAAAGGTGATGTGGGACAACACCCAGAACCCGTGGTACGGAATCGGCTCTGGGCCTGGCTGCGTCGTGGTGGCAAGCGGCCTCAACCCGGCGGATGCGCTCGCCGGCGGATGCGCTCGCGGCCTCGATGGACGGCGTCTTGCTGCTCACGAATCCAGCGTCGCTCTCGCCTGAGACGAAGGCAGAGATCCTGCGCGTGACGGAGTCGCTGTTCTGGAACGAAGACCACGTCAAAGTCTACGTTCTCGGCGGGCCGGGCGCGGTGAGCGACGCCGTCGTGAAGCAGATCGAAGACCTCAGGACCGTCACGGAAGTCGAGCGGCTCGAAGGCGACGACCGGTTCGAGACGGCGGCAGCCATCGCGACCGAGATGGACGATGAGGTCGGCACGTCCGGCTACGTCTACCTGGTGAACGGGTACGCCTGGGCGGACGCTCTGGCTGCATCGCCCGTCGCCGCGTGGGCGGGAGCGCCGGTGCTCATGACGAAGCCTGGCGAGGTGCCTGCAGCCACGCTCGACTGGATGGAGGACCACGGGGTCACCAACGTCTACATCGTCGGCGGCACGGGTGTCGTGGGCGAAGGCGTGAAGACGTACCTCTTGAACGAGGGCTACATCGTCGAGCGTCTCGCTGGCGACAACCGCTACGAGACGGCTGCGGCCGTCGCGCAACACGGCGTGGACGAGTGGGGCATGGATCCGGCTCTCGTGAACCTCGCGAGCGGCGAGAACTTCGCGGACGCGATGGTGGCGGCGCCTCTCTCCTGGTGGACTGGCGGCCCGCTGCTGCTCACGAAGAGCGCAGCGCTCAGCCAAGAGGTGTACACCTACTTCGCGAACGCCGGCTGGATCGGCGTGTCCGGCTGGAGCGGATGCTACGTCATCGGCGGGCCTGCGGCGGTCAGCCCCGCTGCGTACAATGAGTTCCGCGACCTGTGGAAGATCACGAACGACTGGAGCACCCTGTAAGCGTTCGCTAGGTCGACGAAGCGCGGGGCCGGCATGTGCCGGCCCCGCGTGTTTCCGCAGACGCTTGCCAGACTGCTATCCGCCTAGCGTTCGGCCTTCGACTTGCGCAGCACGACCTTCAGCGCGTACCCGTGGCGCGCGCACGCTTGCTCGATCAAGTCGCGTGTCTGGCCGTAGTCCCAGGCGTAGTCGAGCGCAACGCCGCCTGGGCCGGCCACTGTCTCGCTCTTCGTGCCGGAGCGTTTCCAGCCCGATATGGTGTACGACTCGGTCTCGACGGCGCCGAACGAAAGCCCGCTTCCGCGCTCTTTGAGGATCTCCCAGTAGTAGACGGTGCGGTCTGCGTCTGACACCGTGAGCACGGCCTCGAAGTCAACCTTCTTCTTGCCGGTGCCCCAGTTGGCGGCCGCTACCGCGCTGCGGATCTCCAGATCGGACTTCTGCCCAGAGAGGACCTCGTAACCGGTGCGTTCAGCGAGTGCGGCGCGGATGTCCGCGAGAAGCGCGTCGCGGCCGCTCGCAGACGGCGTGGCGGCTGGTTCAGCAGTGCCGGTCGGCGTGGGCTGCGCCGCTTCCGCCGCGGCTGCAGCGGCGGGGTCCCCGGTTGTGCCGGACTTCCACGACGCCAGCGACCGCGCCCACGCTTGCGTCTCGGGGCTCACCCACGCGAGCAGCCCCGCAGCGTCCCACGCGAGCACGTCAGCGAGCTGTACCTCGTACCCGTCGACCGTGAAACGGTCGGAGTCCCACATGATTTGCTTCGTCTGTCCGTCTGCCGTGGTGTAGGTCGCCACCGCCTGCACGCGCGCTCCTCTCGCCGCCGTTTCGGTCAGTGTACCCCCGCTTGCCCGCCGGTGAGCGCGCGGTAGATCTCCACCATCGCGAGCGTGTCGTGCTCGCAGTAGCGCAGCAGCGCCTCGCGCAGCTCGGTCCGGCGGGCGTCCGTCGTGGCGGGGTCGAGCATCTCGAGCGTGGCCCACATGGCCGCTTCGCCGTCGGGGACTGCGAGCGAGGAGTACGGCGGCAGGTGCGGCGCCAGGACCGGCAGCGCCGCCTTGATGCTCCAGGTGCTGGCGAGCGCCGGGTGCGACACGCCGCTGGCGACGGCCTCACGGCCGAGGTCGAAGGTCGAAAGACCCTGGGAGCCCTTGGGTCGCGGCGGTGCCGCCTCGCCAGCATCCGCGAGCTTGCGCGCCACCCGGTCGTAGATGCCCGGGACGGTCTGGAGCAGGCGGGTGCGCATCTCGGGCAGCCGCACGGCCAGGTCTGCAAGATGCGTGAGCTCGTACGGGGAGTAGTGCACGAGCGTGCCTTCGGTGCCGAGCGCGTCGAGCAGCGTCGCGAGGAACTCGGGGTGCGGGTCGTGCTCGGCGGTGTCTGCCAGCCACTCGCGGTGCGTAAGCGTGCCGTCCGCGTCGAGGCGGTGGAGCGACCACTGAACCTTGACGTTCTGGAACGGGCTGGTCCCCGGGAAGACCGGCAGCGCCGGGTTCACCGTCTCGAAGTCCACGAACAGGAGCGGGAAGGCGAGCTCTTCCAACCGGCGTTGCGCTCCCGGATCGACGACGGGCTCGGCGTCTGAGTAGTCCGGCGGCTCGATCCCGCGGGTGCAGTACGCATAGAACTCGCACTCGTACGGCTTCAGGCACAGCGCGTCGCTCGGCGTGACGGCGGGCGGCTCGGCCTGCTCGAGCACGGCGAGCATCTGCGCGACGTGCGGGCCGACGGTGCGCGCGTACTCGAGCGCCAGATCCGTGACGTCGGTCGTGGCGAGGATCCGGTGCGGGTCGTACGGACCGCCCGGCCACACGTAGGACCTGTCGAGGTGCATGAGCGTCACACGGCGAAGCGGCACGCCCGCGCCGAGCAGCACGTAGGTCTGGATCCCGACGTCAGGCAGGTGCTTCGCTTCGTCGAACCTGCCCGTGGACTTCACCTCGACGAGCTCGAAGCCGCCGTCGGGAAGCCGGTGCAGGACGTCCACGCGCACCTTGACGCGGTCGTGCGTGAACGCGGCCTCGAAGATGTCGCGCGTCCCGCTCTCCAGCAGCGCGCGGGTGCGCGCGACGGCCCCATCGTGCTCCTGCGGCCCCTCCTCGACGAGCACGCCGCCGGGGTACCGCGACCGTGCGAGCTCGCCGACCCGATGCCCCACGCCGAACCGCGCCTGCGCGCTTGCGGCAGGCGGCGTCGCGAGCTCCCGATGGTGCACGTCGAGGTACAGCCGCAGCGGGCACTGCAGCCAGCGCAGGTAACGGCTCTTCGACAGCGGCGCGTCGCTCAACATCTCCGCTCGACCTCCGTTCGCCGCCACAAGTCTACCGGCAGGCGCCGACATCGCGCGCAGCGCGCGCCCGAGGGGTATCAACTTGGAAAAGCGTGGCACGTGCCGATGAGGAAGGGGGCTTTCGATGGAACTCCTTGCCAAGGTGTGCAAGACCGAGGAGATGAACTTCGAGCGCTTGTTCGCGCGCTTGTTCGTGGCAGCGGGCGGCCTGTTCTGGGTGGCCGGAGTGCTCGGGATGGACCTCGGATACCGCGATAAGAACGTGTTCGAGGCCGCAGGGAACGCGGCGATCCCGCTCGTCATCACCGTGCTCGCGCTCGCCATCGGATGGTTCTACGAGAACCTCGCCGGCGTGCTGCTGCTCGCTGGCTCGGCCGGCGTCGTGGTGTGGGGCCTCGTCGCCGGCTGGGAGGCCGGCGTGTGGTTCATCATGATGGCCGTGTTGGCCGGTCCGATGCTCATCGCTGGCGTGCTGTTCTTGCTGGCCGCCCGGATGCAGCGCATCTGCGAGCTCAAGGAGTAGCGGATGGCCTGGGTCTACGCGTTCTGGGCGGTCGCGCTGCTCGCGCTCGTCGGCGTCCTTGCTGACGCGGTTGCTTTGAAGCGCAAGCGGATGCGGGGAGCAGCGATCGCGTCGCTCGTATTGAAGGCGCTGGTGGTGCTTGCATACGTCGGCTGGGCCGTGTTCTTCGGGCTGATTCGCCAGGCGAGCGGATGGGAGGACCTGGCCGCCTTCGCTGGCGTCTTGGTGCTGTCGGTGCCGACGCTGCTCGTTGCGATCGTGCTGGATGCGGTGATCGCGGTGCGGCTGTCGAACCGGTCTGAGTGACGTGGTCTTGGATGTCTCTGGACGAGGAGCGGGCGCGGCGGCTGTCGCGCCCGCTCGCCTTGCGCCGGACGGCCATATGGTGGGGGTGAGCATCCCCTGACAGGGATCCTCGCGGCTGCTGCGCTCGTCGCCGGCGCGTGCGCGTACCTCGTCGGGTACGCGTTCGTGGCGCCGCAGGAGTCGTTCCTGCGGTCGAGCACGGGCGGGCTTCTGCTGGGCGCGAGCGTGCTCGCGGCGCTCGCGATCCCTGCGTCCGCGCCGATGTTCGCGGTGGCCGTCGCCGTGGCGGGGGAGCCTGCGTGGTTCCGGCCGGCGTGGATCGCCGCGGATGTCGCGGGACTGCTCGCGGGCATGCGCGTGTGGCGGCTGCGGCCGTCGGTGCACGGCGGCCGGCTGCTTGCCCTCGACGAGTCGCCCGCGGCGCGCGCTGCGGTGCGGCTGCAGCTCGCGGATTCGATCGATGCGGCGCTCGACGTGCTCGCTCAGGAGCGCGTGCAGGCGCGCGACCTCGAGCGGCTTGCCGCGGCGCTGCGCCATGCGGGAGCGCGGTTCTGGCACGAGCTCCCGGAGCGGCAAGGCGACGTGTACGCGCTCGTCGCCCGGCACGTGCCGCCCGAGGTGGCCTCGGTCGTCACCGGGCTGCTGCTCGAGGGCGCGGGGAGGCGCTAAGGCGTCTCGGCCGCGGGCCTGCTCGCATCGGGCTCGTCGTGCGTGGCCTCGTCGCTCGCGGGCTTGCTGAACCACAGCTGCGCGCGCATCGGCGACACGAACACCTCGTCGCTGCGCTCGCCGGGCTCGGCTTCCCACACGACGAACACGTGCCACCCGCGCGGCGTCGCCCGGTCGGACTGCGTCACGTCGGGCACTGACGCGTACCCGTCCTGACGCTCGAGCGCGACGCGGGGCAGCAGGCGCTCGGAGTCCGGCACGGCAGGGTCGGGCTTGAGGAGCAGCTCGATGCGCTCGGGGGCGATGCGGAGGACGGCCTCCGGCTCCCACCCGGTACTGCCGAACGGCGAGAGGTCGATCGTGTGCTCGAGCGGCCGCACCGCTTGGAGCGTGCCGTCGTCGCCCATGGCCACCGCGAAGCGCGGGCTGAACCCGAGGTCGAGCAAGCGGATCGCGGACGCGACGCGCTCGACGCCGGCCCGCCGCAACGACTCGGCCCAGTCGCGGACGGCGTCCGCGAGGACGGCGACCTGGTCGCGCGGGTCCCGGACGAACCGCTGGCGCGCACGCTCGACCGCGGCGGCGATGGCCGCGTCGAAGGCGGCATCCGCCTTGGCTTGCAGCCGACGCGCGGCCCCTTCGGCAAACTTGGCGCCGCATCGCTTGCATTGGTTCGCGTGGGCCAGGAAGCCTTCAGGACGCTCGCCGGTCTTCACATATCGACCGAATGCCTTGTCGAATTGCGCGCAGTCCATCAGGAACACCTTCTATCAGCGTCGCAAGCGGTCCGCGCGACCGCGTCCAGCAACACGTCGAGGTCCTCTTCGCCGAGCATCACGCGCTCACGAGCGATGGCGCGGGCGATGCGCTCAATGCCTGCGTCCTGAAGCCGACCGAGGGTGCCCAGCAGGCGCGAGATCGCGTGTCGCGCATCTTCCCTGGCGCCCGGCCGGCTCCACCTGCCCCAGAGCGGATGCTCGGGGCGGCCATCGCGCTCGCGCAATGCCATCTCTGCCAGGCACCACTCCCCTTCGTGGAGACGGCGTACGCTCTGCGCGCCGCACCGCGGGCACACGCCGTCTTGAGGAGCGCACGGATCTTTGAACGGCGCGAGGCAACCAGCGAGCGCGAGGTCGGTCTGCGACGGTTTGAAACGCATGAGCGTGCGCGCGGTCGCAGCCAGGTCGAGCAGCAGCATCCAGCTGCGGATGGCGGTCAGCACGCGATCGCCTTTGCGGCGGGTCCGGTCGACCCATTCCCGGAGCAGCTCGTCCGAGCCGCGGGGTTCGTCGAGCGTGGCGACGAGCTTTTTGGCCAGCTCGCCGCTGGGACGGACCATGCCGAGCCGGATCGCGTCGAGCGCAGCGACGCGGCCGGCGTGATCGGCAAGCGTCTCGACGCCCTCCCTGGTCTCGCCGGTGGCGAACCATATGACAGCCACGACGCGTTTCACCGGGTCGCTCCAGCGCTTGCTGACGCCGGAGGACTTGGAGGCGCCGAGCAGCGCGGCCCGCTCCTCAGGCGCAAGCGCGAGATATGCGCGGACCGCCTCAGCGTCCTCGTGGGATACGAGGTTTGCGCGCTCCGCTGCATCGACCAGACCAGCGAGCCTGTCAGGGCTCTTGCTTGCGAGCGAGCCGAGCAGGATGCGCGCACACACGGCGTTCACGCGCTTCTCGGCGTCTGCGTCGCCCACAGGCTCTGCTTCGCGCAGGACGCCGAGGAACGTGGCGCTGTCGAGCTCCCATTCCGCGATGTCGAATGCCGCCTCGAATGCTCCGAACTCTGCCTCAGAAACGAACCCGCCAGGGAGGGCCGCCGAGAAGTCGAGCATGTCAGTGGCTCGAGGATCATCCATGCGCGAAGCGCCTCTGCGTGCGATGGGTCCGCCGCTTGAATCGCTTCTGCCCACGGTGCCGGCATGCTGTTCAGTGTGGAATTGCTGGAAGGCTCTCTCAGCTGCCGTATGCAGGTATCCGACGAGGTTGCCGCTCTTCCAGGTTCGCAGCGCCTCGAAGACGCGTACCAGAGCAGCGGCAACGAGTTCTTGGACCTGGTATTCTCCATGCGGTCCCAGGACCCGCTTGGCGTACTTGCCTGCCGCCGGCTTGATGACCTTGTTCGTCAGCCAATCCCACGCGGCGGGCTCTCCCAGCAGCAGCTTCTGCTGCAGGCGTTCGGGGCGCATCGACTCGAAGCGTGGCGACACAGCGGCCCTTTCGTGTCGACGTCGCAGGACGGCCGGACGGCTCCAGGATTGAAGCCGCCAATAGGGTACGGGTTCCACTACGACGTTGACAACGGCGTGCGCCACGGGGTGCCTCCATGAGCCTCCATCGTCCGGTTCTCACCTGCTCTTAGGCGCTCAGCCGCGCGTTTCCGGAACGAGCGCTATCGGCTCTCCGGCACAGACGAGCCCCGCCCAGTAGAACGGATGGGCGGGGTCGTACCCGATCGCTTCCAGCTGACCGCTCATCGCGGCGAGCTGCGCCGCTCGTAGAGCATCGGGCGCCGGTGAGCCCTCGGCCATACCGTTGAGCAGGGCGCGGACGATGCCCGCGGTCGCGGGCTCGTACACGCTCCACAGCGTGCTGACAGCGCAGCGCGACACGCCGAGCAAGGCGCGGCGGTAGCCGAACAGCGCGTCGCCGCGGCTCGCCCGGGCACGGCCGGACTCGCACGCCGCTGCGATCGCGACGTCTGCGCGCATGCCCGAGCGGGCGAGGTCCGCGGCGGCCAGCCGGCGCACTGCGCCGGAGCCGTCGGCGTACCGGATGCCGCTCGCGTGGGGGTCGCGATGGTCGAACGTGCCGTGGCCGTACAGCAGCAGGAGGGCGCACTCGAGCGAGGGCTGGGGCGCTCCGTCGAGCCGCCGCGTCTCGCCGCCGAGCCGGGCAGCGAGCGTCTGCGCGGCCTGGAGCACCGCGGGCGCATGGTCAAGCCCGCTCCTGTCGCCGTCGAGCAGCAGCAGCGCGTCGCGCGAGCCGCCGCGGAGCCGCTCCGCGATCCGTGCGCGCGCGGACACCTGCGGGTCGCACACCACCGCCACGCGCTCCACGAGCCGGCCGCCCCGCTCGTCCGGCACTGTCAGCGCTGCGAGCGGGAGCTCGTGCAGCGGGCCAGTCGGCACCAGCACGAGCCGGCGCTTCTCGCCGGCAAGCCAGCCGGGTTCCAGCGCGACGACATCGGCGAGGAGCAGCCTTCCGAGCTCGGCGAGCGGGACGTCCCAGGAAGCGTCGCGCGAGATCCACGGGGAGCCGTCGGGGTACTCGGCGCGCTCGGCTGCTTGTATCTCCGCCCGAAGGCCGGAAGCGAGCGAGAGCGCGGCCGTGCCGGCTCCGGGCCGGTACGTCGCCCACCTGACGCCTGATGCGTCCACGGCCAGAGCGATCAATCCCTGTGCGCGGTCGTCGTGGGTGAGCGCATAGGCGATGAGCGCTTCGTCTGGCCGAAGCGATGCCGCGATCGCGCCCGCGCTGGCAGGAGGCACGCTCCCGCCGCCGGACGGCGCCTCTCCGAGCTCAGCGCGCAGCAGCGCCGAGCGGCCGCGCTCCGCGACCTCCAGAACATCTTCGAGCACGGCGCGCTCCGTGAGCAGCCAGGCGCCGCCGACGCGGGCGTCGCGCCGCCCGCGCTGCTGGATCCAGAGGCGGCACAGTCCGGAGGCGGGGTCCGGCACACGCTCGCGCCTGGCCTCGATGCGGATCTCGTCGACGCCGCTGCCGTACAGCGCAGACTCCAGAGCGTCGAGCGCCGCGCGGTAGTGGCGTTCCGCCTGCCCTAGATCGCGTCGGTGAGCGAGCGCTGCGTGTTCGAGGACGGCGAGCTCGGTGTACGCTTTGGCCGCCCGCCACGCATCCCCGCGGCGTTCGAGCCGCGCCGCGACGTCAGCGAGCGCTTCGCGAGCGGCCCGCCCCTCGCCGCATTCGGCGAGCGCCCGGGCGTAGACGAGGTCGACGTCGAGCTCGAGCGCGGCAGGCACTCGCCGCACGGACCCCCGAAACTGTCTGCGCAACGAGTCAGCGGCCGCGACCACCTCGCGGCAGGCCTCGCGCCGCTCAGGCGCAGGCAGCCTGTCTGCCGCCGCCATGCGGAGAGACAGCTCGACCGCTCGCGCATGCGCTGCTCGGCCGTGCTCGCCGATGCGCTCGAGCTCATCAGCGAAAGACGCAGCCCGCCTCAGCGCCTCGTCGTCAGGGTCGGCCGTGCAGGCTGCGGCGTTCACGAGGCAGTCCAGGCGTGCAACGAGCCACGCGCTGCCCTCGACCGTCTTGTCCCGGAGCCGGTCGTACTCGGCGGCAGCCTGTTCGAACGCCGCCCGAGCCTCGTCGTCTTCCTCCAAGGTCGCGTAGATGCACCCGAGCGTGAACAGCCCCCGTGGCAGGCAAGCCGGGGGAAGGGGGGCAAGCCGCCGCAGCCGCTCCAGCGCCTCGGCGGGCTGTCCAGAGCGCGCGAGCAGGCCAGCTACGTCCACCAGCGCCACTGCGGCCGCCTCGTCGTCGTGCCCGGCGAGCGCAGCCGCGGCGAGCTCCAGCACCTCGGCCGCCTCAGCGTAGCGGTCTTCCGCCGCCAGCGACTCCCCGAGCCGAAGCAGCACCGGTCCGCGCAGCGAGGCGGGCAGCGCGTTCAGCTCGTGTTCGATGTCGCGGCAGATGTCGGGTTGGAGCGTCACGGCCTCTCCGTCGGCGCAGCCGTCTTGCAGTCAGTGTATCGGCGCGAGCAGCGTATGCGGTAGCGGCGCGGTTCAGATGAGGTCTGCAATCGAGACGCAGAAGGGTTCAGAGTCCGTCTCGAGCTCGGCGCGGCGCGCCTCGTCCAGCCGTGCCTCGTACTCCCAGCGCTCGACCATCGCCGCCCGGAGCTCCTCGCGGTTGCGCTCCAGCTCCTCCCGGTGGATCCGTTCTCGCCTCCGGCGATCTGCCTCCGACAGCACCTTCGGGCCGCTCGGCTGCTCCTGGCCGAACCGCAGGCGAAGGGGCCCGACGCGCACGGTGTGCAACCCCCCGGAATCATGCCGGCGCTTCCGCAGGCGCACCGGAGCTGCCTTCCTGGGCGCCAGCTCGGGCGCTTGGAAGCAGATCCGGCGGAGCAAGGACACGGGGACGTCTGGCGCGTACTCTGTGGCGTACGCGTAGAAACCGAGCTCGGATGCGTATCGGATCAGTTCTGCGTAATCCTGCTCCCGGCGCTTCTCGGTGATGATGTCCATGCTGCAGAGACGGGCCGAGCGTCGCGTGACGTAGATGAAGAGCCAGATGCGGTCCTGCGGCTCAAGCAAGTCGCACTGGGTCATGCAGAAGAACCGCGCGTACGGCCCCGCAGGGCCTTCGAGGCGCATGACGTCCTGGAAGCACTCGTCGATCTCGTCGTGTCCGTACACCGCCACGACGGCGTCCGGCTTCTCCAGCGCGCGGGCCTTCTCGCGGACGCGCGGGGGGAGGAGCCGGATGTGGTCGGCCGCGGAGAACGTCGGCCGGAGCGTGCCGAGCGCGCTGCAGGCGGCCCGGGCGGCTTCGAGCACGGCGTCCAGCGTGCGGTCGTCGATCGCGTCGAGGACGGCCATCGCCGCAGCGTTCCTGACCTCCGCGTCGTCGTGCGTCGCCCCGGACGCGACGACGAGCGCGTCGAGCAGCGAGGGCGGCACGCCCGCCGCCACGCCGACCGCCCTCACCGCATCTTCGATCCCCGGCCTAGGCACCGCCCTCGCCCCCTTGAGCGGCCTCCACCAAGAACTCCTCGACGGCTTGCTGCTCCTCCGGCGTCAGGTCTTTCTCGTTAGGCAGGGTGATGACCGTGTCGTCGATGCCACCCCCGAGCCGTAAACCGGGCTTCACGAGGATCTTCTGGACCGACTGCGGTGCCGGCTCGAAGCGTGTCTTGGCGTACATGTAGTCCCTGAAGTCGAGCCGCGGGTCCTCGAACAGCGAGAACTGTATCCGTATCGCGATGGGGTCGCCTTGGATGACCAAGAACGCCCATCCGGGCTCGGTGGCGCGGACCTCGATCTGGAGGAGCTTCGCGATGCCCTCGTCGAAATCGAGCAGGACGCGCCTCATCAGCCACTCCGGGACTTCACGCGGCGCGAGCCCCAGCTCGGCCAGGAGCACGCGGATCGGCGTGTACACGACCGCGAGCGCGATGAACGTGAGAGTCTCGAACGGCGTCTGTGTGATGCGTACCGTGTCCATCGTCACCACCGCCCCGCACGGACCAAGACGTACTCGACTTCGCGGGAGAGGGCGAATTCCATCTCTGGGTCCCGCAGCTCGGGGCGTCGCCTGACCATCTCCGCAAGTCCGTTCCTGCTGAACACCATGCCGGGCGTCATGCGAGCGGTCTTTCGCGGCGTGACCACGAATCTGCAGAAGAAGTCTGCGTCTCCGTATCGTTTGCTCGCTTCGGCTGCTTCTCGGGTTTGCACGATGTCCCTCGACGAGAGCGAGAACACCACGTGCAGCAGGGCCGGCAGGCCGCCCGCTTTGGCTCGCAACCATCCGTCGTCGATCACCTCGACCTGCTTGATGCGGCACTGTGGCTTGTCTTCGAAGTCCTGGGCTATGGTCTGGAGCATCCACTTGGGGACGTCTCGACTTGCCAGCCGGAGTTCTGCGAGCAGCGTCCGGATCGGCAGGTAGATGCGCCAGATGAGTGTCTGTTTGACGGTCTGCAGGGCTTTGGTGATGGGGTTTTGGCTTTCCATGGGCCCTCCTCTCCGCGCCAGCGGCGTCTCTGCGATGCGGTCGCGCGAGAGCCGGCAGCGCTGTCGCTGTCTTGGTTTCACCAAGTGATAGGAGGGCGAGCGATTGCGACCGGAACGAAGGAGCTTGGGACGAGGAACCGGGGCAGCTCGAGTGTCATGTGGTGGCGGGAGCGCGACCGGCTGAGCAGTCGAAGCTCATCTGAGCCATGACAGAGAGCGCAGCCAGGTGAGAGCGCTGGGTTTCAATCGGCTGAGCCGTCGAAGCTCATCTGAGCCTCTCCAAGACATTGTTCGTGCTGAAAAGCAGATCAACGAGGTCGGTTTCAATCGGCTGAGCCGTCGAAGCTCATCTGAGCCCCG